>NZ_BCQB01000122.1 GCF_001544215.1 Enterococcus durans NBRC 100479 = LMG 10746 | reverse complement strand
AATTGCGGGAGCAGGATTTGAACCTACGACCTTCGGGTTATGAGCCCGACGAGCTACCAGACTGCTCCATCCCGCGATAATAGTAAAAAGGAGGATAAGGGATTCGAACCCTTGCACGGTTTTACCCGCCTGACGGTTTTCAAGACCGTTCCCTTCAGCCGGACTTGGGTAATCCTCCAATATGAAACTTACAACGCCACTATGGACCTTGTAGGACTCGAACCTACGACCGGACGGTTATGAGCCGTCTGCTCTAACCAACTGAGCTAAAGGTCCAGGCTCTTAAAAATCGCGGCGGAGGGGATCGAACCCCCGACCTCCCGGGTATGAACCGGACGCTCTAGCCAGCTGAGCTACACCGCGAAAAAGATATTCATTATTTAAATGAAATGGAGCCTAGCGGGATCGAACCGCTGACCTCCTGCGTGCAAAGCAGGCGCTCTCCCAGCTGAGCTAAGGCCCCGTGTTGATTTATTTCATTATCGGGAAGACAGGATTCGAACCTGCGACCCCTTGGTCCCAAACCAAGTGCTCTACCAAGCTGAGCTACTTCCCGTTATTCT
>NZ_BCQB01000121.1 GCF_001544215.1 Enterococcus durans NBRC 100479 = LMG 10746 | reverse complement strand
TTGAATTATCTTATGGAGGTTTAGCTCAGCTGGGAGAGCATCTGCCTTACAAGCAGAGGGTCAGCGGTTCGATCCCGTTAACCTCCATATGAGCCGTTAGCTCAGTTGGTAGAGCATCTGACTTTTAATCAGAGGGTCACAGGTTCGAGCCCTGTACGGCTCATATTTTTTGCGGGTGTGGCGGAATTGGCAGACGCACTAGATTTAGGATCTAGCGCCTTACGGCGTGGGGGTTCAAGTCCCTTCACCCGCATTATATGATTTACACATGCCGGCTTAGCTCAGTTGGTAGAGCATCTGATTTGTAATCAGAGGGTCGAGGGTTCAAATCCTTTAGCCGGCATCATAACCATGCGGAAATAGCTCAGTGGTAGAGCACCACCTTGCCAAGGTGGGGGTCGCGGGTTCGAACCCCGTTTTCCGCTTTGCCAAAGCAATACGCCGGGGTGGCGGAACTGGCAGACGCACAGGACTTAAAATCCTGCGGTGAGTGATCACCGTACCGGTTCGATTCCGGTCCTCGGCATTACAAATATGCGCCCATAGCTCAACTGGATAGAGTGTTTGACTACGGATCAAAAGGTTAGGGGTTCGACTCCTCTTGGGCGCGTT
>NZ_BCQB01000120.1 GCF_001544215.1 Enterococcus durans NBRC 100479 = LMG 10746 | reverse complement strand
TAGTTAAAGCACAATAGAGTAATCTATTGTGCTTTTTTGTATTACAAGAAAATATAATTTTTAAAAGCTCACTGTTAAATGATATTGGTGAAATTCGCTAACTTCAAAAAATATAGAGCCTAAAAACGTAATTAAACGGAACAAAAGCAGAATTTTCGCTAAAAAAATTTAAATGTGCTAGCATCAACTTGTAATACATTGAAGGAGGTAATTGATAGATGTATCTAAAAATTTCTGAAAAAGCACAAGAAAGACTACAGAAGTATACTGATGAGGGTGCCACGATCATCCTTGATTTGGATGATGGTGTAGGAAAATATTCAAAGATGGGTGTTTGCTCATTGGATACTAGTTTCCGTTTACTCCTTTTAGATAAGAAACAAGAAAAAAATGATTATCCGCTCACTGTAGATAGTGACATAGGTGAAGTCTATATCAAAGACTATTCAAAAATGTATATGGATGAAGCAATGACACTGACACTTGATCCACGACTAGGTGTATTTAAACTTGAAAGTCCAAGTGGAACATTAGATAGTCATGTACAATTAGTTGATCTGCGACCATAATAGGTAAAAAGTTAGAATATTGGATAAAAGTCCTGACGATATTCTAGCTTTTTTAGAACG
>NZ_BCQB01000119.1 GCF_001544215.1 Enterococcus durans NBRC 100479 = LMG 10746 | reverse complement strand
GGCTCTATACTTTTTGATGTTGGTGAACTTCGCCAACATCTTTTTTGTATAAAAAAATATAGAAAAGACACCCTGAAATCCTTTAGAATTAATTTGCCCAACAAATTCATAGGAGGATTCAAGATGTCTCATACTCAGCTTATCAAAGATACCCTAAATATTCTAGACCTAAATATCCATTTCGAGGAAAATTGTTTAACTAAAGAAAAATACAAAGGTCAAATTTGCTTGATTTACAAAGGAACTCTTCTGTACAAGCCAGAAGAGTGTCCCCATTGTCTTTGTGTCGTCCCCTCTAGGATCATTCGTTGGGGGACGACAACCGTTCGGTTGTTACTGAATGATGTGTCTGAGTATCGCACTTATCTGGAGTTGAAGAAACAACGATTTAAATGTAAGTTTTGCCAAAGAACATTCGTAGCGGATACCTCTGTCGCTGAAAAACACTGTTTCATTAGTCAAAAAGTTCGTTGGTCTGTTATTGCTCGCTTAAAAGAGAATACTTCCATGACGGAAATCGCCCGTCAGAAAAATATCTCCACTTCTTCGGTCTATCGTGTCATGAAGCGATTCTACCGCCCATTGAATCCTTTCAAACAGACTTTGCCAAAGGTCTTATGCTTTGATGAATTCAAATCGGTTCGA
>NZ_BCQB01000118.1 GCF_001544215.1 Enterococcus durans NBRC 100479 = LMG 10746 | reverse complement strand
GGAATATTAAAAAGTAAATAAAGAGCAATTGATGCGCCAATTACTTCCGCAATATCTGTTGCCATAATCGCTAATTCCGTTAAAATCCATAAAATGATTCCTAGTTTTTTACTCGTTCTCGCTCGAATTGCTTGAGCTAGATCCATTTGACTAACAATTCCCAATTTAGCAGCCATATATTGTAATAGCATTGCAATTAAACTAGACATTAAAATGACCGACATTAATAAATACTGGAAGTTTTGCCCACCCGTAATCGAAGTAGACCAGTTGCCTGGATCCATATATCCCACAGCAACTAATGCTCCCGGTCCAGAATAGGCGAACAGGGTTTTCCAAAAGCCTTTGCCTTTGGGTACCTCGACAGTTCCGTTAATTTCCTCTAAAGAGGGACCATTCGCATGCTGAATTAATCGAGGTTTCTGCTCTTTACCGGACTGACTTGTTGTATCTTTCAAAATATTTCCACCTTCCTTTAAAAACATCATAAGTATATACCTAAGTGTACACCTCTTTTTTATTAAATTAAAGTAAAATATTAGACAAACCTAAAAAAAAATAAACATTCGCCTAATTTAATATTATTTGCCTTCATTTCATTTGTATCGGAATGAATCAATTGTACACGTTAAAAATATATATATATA
>NZ_BCQB01000117.1 GCF_001544215.1 Enterococcus durans NBRC 100479 = LMG 10746 | reverse complement strand
AAATCACCTCCTTTTATTTTATTTTTTCGTGGATTTTTTCCACAGTACTTTTGATATCTTCCACATCTCCTAAAGCATTCGTTAACTTGTCAATCGTGCTTTGATATCTTTTTTCTCTTGCATTGTTCTGTTGCATTACCCAAATAAACAAAGCTACGAACAAAACAGCGAAACTGATTTGCTCGGGATTTGAAAGCAACGACTCCAATAATTTTTCCATAGTTCACCAACTTTTCTAAAAATAAAAAGCACACTCGAAAGTGTGCTACTCTGCTAATTCTGGTAAATCCATATCCAGTAAGATTTCTCTCACTTGTTCGCGGATCAGACCAGGTACTTGTTCGATCGTCTTCTTGCCTTTGATAATCAACGTCGCGTAGACTACTGCCATTGTATTCACCTCTTTTCTGAGCAAATAAAAAGCAATCCTAAGCCGCAATTTCTGCGTCCAAGATTGCTTGAACTTCTTTTCTGATTGTTTTAGGTACTTCTTCAATAGTTCTCAGACCTTTCTGGATCAAACTGACATAGATATTCGCCATTTATTTAGCCTCCTTGCTTGCAGGAACCAACATCTCATAAACCTCGGCTATCGCTAGTTGCGTATCCGTCATTTGAATTGTTTGTTCTTCAGCCGCCTTTTTTAACTCTTCGTTTTCTC
>NZ_BCQB01000116.1 GCF_001544215.1 Enterococcus durans NBRC 100479 = LMG 10746 | reverse complement strand
GACAAATTCGTGATAAGGTAACGGATTTCTACCTTGACCACTTAGATGTCAAAAACTTGAAGGCTGATTTAGTGGATGATGAGATTGTGATATCGGCAGCTTAGCTTAAATCAGTGTTCATAAATAACTTTATATAAGAGGAGATTTATTGGGAAGGAGATTGCTTGATAGATCTCCTTTTTTCGTTGATTTTCACCATTTGATATTAATCTATTGAGTAATATGGGTAGCGTCAAGAATCTTGTGTAAATGAAATGCCTCCGTACATATAATATGATGCTATTTTTGTATTTACTTTTACTGTTTTTCTTAGGATTAGGGGGAGTAGGTACTGCTATTTTGGATGACTATAAGTGGTCGTTGTTTAGTGGAATTTGTAGGAGAATGAAAAAAAGTGCAACTGTTGAGTCTTATGAATGCTGGAAGAAGGAAATGAATGTGTAGAGGTATACAAAAGAGCCTAGCAATAGATACTAGGCTTTTTCCTATGGCTTTAAAATGTATACAGGTGGAATATGAATGTTGTTTGGACGATCACCGTTTCTGTCAGATAAACGTTGGAAAGCGCCGTGTAGACCTTCTACCAAATGACTGGATGGCAATAAATTGTGCCAATTTGTTACGATTTGATTTATTTTATTTAATCGATTCTGTTTTTCATTAAGTTGATCATCCATGTAAATATTTAGTACGTTTGTTAGGTATTGTGCCCACATTTTTAAT
>NZ_BCQB01000115.1 GCF_001544215.1 Enterococcus durans NBRC 100479 = LMG 10746 | reverse complement strand
CAGTGTGTAGAATCATTCCTTCTGGAATGTGATAATGTATTTTTGCTTTATTCAATGTTTGAATGACACAATCCACAGTCATTCGTTTTGAAAATGTATAACTAATAATTTTTTTCGTGTGTAAATCCATGATTGAAGATAAGTAACACCAACCATTTTTCTTAGTAGGAATGTACGTAATGTCAGCTGCCCATTTCTCACAGATCGTTTCAGTAGAAAAGTCCTGATTTAAGAGATTCTCTTTTGAAATGATCGGTTTATTAGACCTTTGAGGTCTATATTTTTTAACTACAATCGACCTTAAATTTAATTGTTTCATTAGCTTTTGGACATGTTTAAGAGATACTGAAATCCCTTCTTTTAATAAAACTTGATGGATCTTTGTGGCACCATAGCGTTGTTTATTCGTAAAAAAAATTGTTGAAATCTTCTTTTTCAACTTATTATTTCTGATTTCTGTAGCTGTCAACGGTTTATTCTTATAAAAATAATAGACACTTCTAGGGATTTCTAATAACCGACACAACAAAGAAACAGTGTAATCCTTACACCATTTTTCAATAAATTGAACAAGCGAATTTAGGTTTTCCGAGAGAATATGGCTGCGGCTTTTTTTAAGATTTCAAGTTCCTCATTTAAACGAGCATTTTCTTTTCTCAGTTCAGCTACTTCTTTTCCAGTCAGTCCTGTGGACTGATCAGGTAAATATAAATTCTTCCATTTGTAAATCGTT
>NZ_BCQB01000114.1 GCF_001544215.1 Enterococcus durans NBRC 100479 = LMG 10746 | reverse complement strand
ATCAATAGCTTGGTTATCAAACTCTTTTCCACGATCAGTATGAAAAATCTCAACCTCTGTCAGAGGTTGTTTGATACGGCTAAATGCTTTTTTTACTAGAACGGCATCTTTATGTTCTCCACAAGAATAGCCGAGAATTTCTCGATTGAACAGATCCAAAATGAAACAGACATAATTCCATTTTTTCCCGACTCGTACATAAGTCAAGTCTGTTACGATCGCTTCTAATGGGTTGTCTCTTAAGAATTTACGATTCAATACGTTTGTCGTTTTGGCTTCATTGCAAGTAGAATGATGTACTTTAAAATAAGCAACAGTATAGCTCGATTTTAATCCTCTATTTTTCATGATTCTACTAATTTTTCGTCGGCTGATCTGAATGCCTCGTTTTGATAAGGCTTTTTTTATTTTTCTTGAGCCGTAGGCCTTTCGGCTGCGGATAAATTCTTCAGCGACTACTTCTTCAAGTTCTGATTCGTCTTTCTTTGGTTTTGATTGATAATAATAGGACTGACGTGATAGACCTAATATTCTGCACATCGCTGATATAGGGTAAAGATGCTTATTCGCATCGATTACTTGTCTCTTCGTCCGAATATCAGCGCTGCTTGCTTTAAAATATCATTTTCCATTTCTAATTGCTGGTTTCTTTTACGTAGTTCTAACAATTCTTTTTGTTCAGGCGTAAGATTATCTTTTTCTTTGAATGAACCACTCGTTTTAGATTGCTTTACCCATTTGTCAAATGCTGAAGCCGTTAGTTCATATTC
>NZ_BCQB01000113.1 GCF_001544215.1 Enterococcus durans NBRC 100479 = LMG 10746 | reverse complement strand
ATGATTTGTCAAATTAAGCTAGAATAAAATGCTTCTTGTACATAGCTCAAAAATATTTCGATTGGTGTTCTGTAATTCAATGATTTTCTTGGAATATGATTACGTTGATTGCTGACACTGGAAATAAATGTCTGATTCACTTCTCTAAAATCCATTGATTTCGGCAGTCCATTACGACGCAGAATCCCGTTAGAATTCTCGTTTAATGGGCGTTGAGAAGGTGTTCCAGGGTCCGCAAAATATATATCAATATCATGTTGGTTACTAATGGCTTTCCAGTTAGAAAATTCTTTTCCACAGTCAAACGTAATAGATTTAAAGAAGTTTTTAGGGAAGCGAGAAAACCATTGATTAAGGGCAGTTTCAATATCTAATGCCTTACGGCCGTTGGGTTTAATCGTGATAATGACTTTAGATAATCTTTCAACTAAAGTAATGACGGCACTTTTATGATGAATGCCAACGATCGTATCACCTTCAAGGTGACCAAACTCAGAATTGAAATCAGGATAATTATCAGGTCGATCATGGATTGAGCGCTGATACTGTTGTTTTCCCCGTTTTTCCTGATGGCCATTGGGTTTTCTTTTACCTTTCATCGGTAGTGTGTCAATATCAAATATTCCTTTAGAAAATAAACGATAAAGTGTTCTCATACCGCATGAAACAGGCCTTCCTTTTCGCCCGATAATGACGTCAGGCGTCCAACCAAGAGTGACTTTCTCTTTAATGTAATCTACTTCATGAGCAGGTAATTGAATGACTTTTCTACCACATTTTTTCTTATTTTCTTTAT
>NZ_BCQB01000112.1 GCF_001544215.1 Enterococcus durans NBRC 100479 = LMG 10746 | reverse complement strand
CGTGTAATAAAAAACAAACGTTCCTTAATTAGTATACGGAGCAAAATAGAAATTAGCAAATCTATTTTCAGAAAATGTTGATTTCATTCAAAATCATCCCCAAACGCTATCCATAATCATCGCAATCTGGGATATTTTACTGTAAAATTAAAACTATCACCATTCCTACAGCCGTAAAGGCTGTCCCTACGATAACGAAGGAATCGAATCATTCCATGCATTATTGAAGAAAGAACATGTGTCCCAACGACCAATATATCAAACTTTTGAAGAAGCAAGACGACAAATTTTCAGTTACGTTCAAGGATTTTATAACAACCACAGAATTCACAGTGCTTTAGCATATCTGTCTCCGGTTGAATTTTAGAAAAAGATACTGGCTGCTTAACATAAAAAATCTCTCGTAAAAAGTGTCTCAGCTATTGACTCTAATCTAAAAAGCATTATCACATTCCAGGAGGAATGGTTCTACAAACGGATTTATGCAGCCAGTATACAATAATCGAATCTTCCTATGCATCATTGAAAAAAGAAGAGGTCTATACGACTACTTACTCAGATTTTGAAGAAGCCAAACGAGCGCTATTTAGCTACATTAGTTCGATTGGTTATCTAACTCCACAGGAGTTTGAAGACCTGTCAAGAGAGGAAATAGCATAACCATCTCTATTAAAATTTGTCCAAGATATTGACCCAAATACATATTATCTGCAATATTTACTTAATAACTGTAATTGAGATTGGAGAATTTTTAACCATATAAGTAGCATGCGAACCAAAATATCCTTTAATTCCATGCATTGATCGCGATCCAATGATTAAGATATCTGCAGATGTTGCTGGCAAAATCGTCTTAGTAATTTCCTCGGCCGGATCACCTTCTCCACTGTACAGCTGAATGTTTTTTACACCGCTATTTTCTGCATATTGTTTGTACTTTTCCAAATTAAGTAACAATTGACTTCGTTTCTGGCTCAAGTACTC
>NZ_BCQB01000111.1 GCF_001544215.1 Enterococcus durans NBRC 100479 = LMG 10746 | reverse complement strand
TATAAAGTATAGTCCTTCCACGGCAAAGCCTGATAAGGAACATTAGAAAGGAAGAAAACGAATGGATAAAGAAATCAAAGTAACTGTCAAATTAGATTTGACTGAACTAAAAGAACTGCTCAACAAGGCTAGTGACCAAGTCGAACAGTTACAAGAAACTTTAGATGAAATTGCTAATTTTAAAATCCAAGTTTCTTAGCAGTATATTTTTTAGCAGCTGCACTCATGAAATCAGACCAAGTATCAAAATTTGTATTATCAGATACGAATGCATCCATTTGATCATCAGGAATCGCGGCAAACGATTCTTCAGAGCTGCAGTCAAATCCGCTAACCTCAAAGAATTCCTCAATGGAGTTGAATTTGGTATTAGCTGAAACAAAATCATTTGTAAATAACTCGGACATTGGAACGCTATGTTCACCGTCCATTTCTTGGGCAGCTTTTGCCATTTTGTTAAGTTTTTTACTTAAATCATCAAACCCGTTACTCATATATTCATCACCTTTAAATTATTTTCAGCGGACCACTCGCTGATAAATAAAATTATACACTTAGTATTTATTTTCACAATATCAATTTGTCGCTGTGGCGGAAAGGGTAGACACTTAAAAATAAGGTCAATACGTCGAGGGATAACCTTAACGTTTTATGATTTGACCATGCAAGGTTCGATTCCTTGCCAGTGACTTTAGTGGATATCCAAGGTAAAAGGAACAGAAGTGGGAATCAGGCATGATTCGGTAGGATAACTGCGAGGGCATATTAAGTTGACCACTTAAGTAAAATAATTAGGGAGATGCACCTAGAAATAGAGTCGGTCGCTCTATCGGGTAGTCATCAAATTAGACTTTGCTATGGTTAGACCCTAAGCCAGTAAAGTTGTGGCGGCGAACCCTTGCCGCTTTGACGTGAAGTATCTATGGTGATACGTCTGACTTTTAATCAGAAAGTACAGGTTCGACTCCTGTCACGTCAATTAGCAACCGAGGTATTGAGGAAGTGGGTAGGCGCAGGAAGTATTAGACTTGTCTGTGTGTAGGTTGCTATTACATATTAGATCACTCTTTGAGTGGTCTTTTT
>NZ_BCQB01000110.1 GCF_001544215.1 Enterococcus durans NBRC 100479 = LMG 10746 | reverse complement strand
AAAAATAAGACTTCATGATAAGGAATAAATAAAAGAGCAGTGAATACTGAGCGATTCGTTCGGTATTCACTGTTTTTTTATATTTATCACTTTTGTTATTTTTTCGAGATGTAAATGGATTTTTATATTTATAAAATTACATATTTTATTTAATATATAAAATTGAATTTATTTATATAATGATTTAAATTGCTTTTTTAACGGTGCTAATTAAATATAATGCGTTGTTTTATTTTTTTAATAATTAAATGGTCTACCTTTTAAAATATTCGCTGAATTTTTAGAAAATTAAAAAAATATATTGCTAGTTCTTTATCTGTATGTTATTTTAATTTCAACGAACCAATTGATTTGCTTCAGACATTGGTTGTAAATAAATGAAAGTACACATAAGATGGGAGGAAAAAAATGAAAAAAAGAAATTGGAGGGGGAAAGCTTACTGGATAGGAACGATTGGTACAACCATTTTATTGTCGCCTTTGTTTTTAAGTGTTTATTCTAGCGTAGCGGATGCTACTGAGATTCCCGCAGAAACGACGAATTTAGTAGAAGATAAACAGGATCTTAAGGACTATATTTCTAAGAAAAAAGCGATCGATTCCGAGTTGATCAAAAAAGCTGCACTAGCTCAGCTAAAAGCGCAGGGATATTATGACGAGAACGAGAAAGATGTCAAAGCAACTGATAAAGTACGAGTGATGATTCGCTTAAAAGAGAAAGCGGCTGTCGAAAAATCGAAGAAATCGATCGATACACCTGAATCAATCGAAAAAGTGCAAGAAGCTTCTGAAAAAGTAATCACAAAACAAGAGACAATCCAAGAAAAAGTGGAAGAGATTGCTAAAACGAAGGTGATCAGGGAGTTTGGCCTATTGATCAACGGTTTTTCCATGGATGTTAACTATGGAGATATCGAGAAACTAGAAGGGATCGAAGGCGTCGAATCAGTCAGTGTTATCAAAGCATATACTCCTCAAGACGCATCGGCAAACAAGATGGCATGGAATGGCAACAGTTTTTTTGACAAATTTTATAAGGTGCAGAACTTCTTTCCGTATGCTATTCCGATTGTCCTTGACAATGAGCCTCCTCGGATGTGACGATCTTCGGCAGGAGCTAACAGTTAAAGTTAGACTGCCTCGCTAGCGTTAGCACATCCGAGCTCATTATCAAGGATTCGCTGCGCCAATCTCTGGTTACGGTAACCAACCGGTGTCTCGTAGCCAAGTGTACCGTACAACCGAAGG
>NZ_BCQB01000109.1 GCF_001544215.1 Enterococcus durans NBRC 100479 = LMG 10746 | reverse complement strand
AGGGTCTAACGCTTCATAAACATTCAACTCTTCAATTTCTAAAATTGAGGCAATCAGTAATGCGGCTCCAGTTTTACTCGCTTGCTTTACAGCATATTGAAAGGCTTTTTGAGCTCCTTCTGATTCATCTACCCCAACTAAAATATTTTTAAATTCATCAAATCCTTCCATAGTGCATCTTACCTTTCATTAATTAATTGATTATATTTTTTATTTCCTTTATACAGTTCAATAATTGTCCACGCTAACAGTAGTAATACTGCGACGATAATGACATAGGCAATAGAATCAGCTAGTACAAGTTGGCTTGATGTCACCTTTTCACCAAAAAAACCTTCAATTTGGCCGGGCAATCCAATCAAATTTAAATATGTCAATCCAATTACTGAACCCCATCCTAGTATCCGAATAACTATCGAATTTTTAAACTGGCTTCCCATTTCCACCTCACTATTGGTCATCATTAATAATGGTACCATCGAAAATGGTAACGCAAAAGCTAAGAAGACTTGTGAATTATTCATTAGTGTATTTAACGCTGTGTGCTCCCGAATCGTTCCTTGCCTGCTTGTAATAATTACACAGATTAACACTGGGATAACTGAAATCAAACGCGTAATTAAACGTCTTAGCCAAATTGGCATTCTCATATGAATGAATCCCTCCATAATTACTTGTCCAGTTAAAGTTCCGGTAATCGTTGAATTTTGTCCAGAAGCTAGTAACGCGACTGCGAATAATGTAGAAAGAAGACCTGATTTTGCAACGGTGATTAAAATTCCGTTACTCAATGTATCCGGATTTGATAAAGCCTCATACAACCCAAAAAATGATGGATCTTTCACTGCCCCTGTTTTAAAAACAGCAACTCCCATTATGAGCAATAAGGAGTTAACAAAAAAAGCGAGAGTCAATTGAATGTTAGAATCCCATGTTGAAAATCGTACAGCATTGGCGATTTCATCTTCATCCGTACGATTTATCTTTCGAGTCTGAGACACAGCCGAATGTAGATATAAATTATGAGGCATAACGGTTGCACCAATAATTCCTAATGCACCAGTTAAAGGCGTTTGACCACCAATTGAATGTGTAGAGGAGAACGTTTCACCAGTCGGAACCAATCCTTTAAGTACATCCCCCCAATTAGGATCAGACAACGCTACTTGATAAACAAACACAAAAAGAATTACAAAAATCAAACAGACAACTATTGCTTCAATTTTTCTAAAACCAACTTTCGTTAACAACAATAATAATAAAACATCAAATACCGTAATAAAGACTGCGACGACAAGC
>NZ_BCQB01000108.1 GCF_001544215.1 Enterococcus durans NBRC 100479 = LMG 10746 | reverse complement strand
TTGAGTAGACCTCTCAAAACTGAACAAAGTATAAAACAACCAGTGTAGTCTCCGTAATATTCCTTAGAAAGGAGGTGATCCAGCCGCACCTTCCGATACGGCTACCTTGTTACGACTTCACCCCAATCATCTATCCCACCTTAGGCGGCTGGCTCCAAAAGGTTACCTCACCGACTTCGGGTGTTACAAACTCTCGTGGTGTGACGGGCGGTGTGTACAAGGCCCGGGAACGTATTCACCGCGGCGTGCTGATCCGCGATTACTAGCGATTCCGGCTTCATGTAGGCGAGTTGCAGCCTACAATCCGAACTGAGAGAAGCTTTAAGAGATTAGCTTAGCCTCGCGACTTCGCGACTCGTTGTACTTCCCATTGTAGCACGTGTGTAGCCCAGGTCATAAGGGGCATGATGATTTGACGTCATCCCCACCTTCCTCCGGTTTGTCACCGGCAGTCTTGCTAGAGTGCCCAACTAAATGATGGCAACTAACAATAAGGGTTGCGCTCGTTGCGGGACTTAACCCAACATCTCACGACACGAGCTGACGACAACCATGCACCACCTGTCACTTTGCCCCCGAAGGGGAAGCTCTATCTCTAGAGTGGTCAAAGGATGTCAAGACCTGGTAAGGTTCTTCGCGTTGCTTCGAATTAAACCACATGCTCCACCGCTTGTGCGGGCCCCCGTCAATTCCTTTGAGTTTCAACCTTGCGGTCGTACTCCCCAGGCGGAGTGCTTAATGCGTTAGCTGCAGCACTGAAGGGCGGAAACCCTCCAACACTTAGCACTCATCGTTTACGGCGTGGACTACCAGGGTATCTAATCCTGTTTGCTCCCCACGCTTTCGAGCCTCAGCGTCAGTTACAGACCAGAGAGCCGCCTTCGCCACTGGTGTTCCTCCATATATCTACGCATTTCACCGCTACACATGGAATTCCACTCTCCTCTTCTGCACTCAAGTCTCCCAGTTTCCAATGACCCTCCCCGGTTGAGCCGGGGGCTTTCACATCAGACTTAAGAAACCGCCTGCGCTCGCTTTACGCCCAATAAATCCGGACAACGCTTGCCACCTACGTATTACCGCGGCTGCTGGCACGTAGTTAGCCGTGGCTTTCTGGTTAGATACCGTCAAGGGATGAACAGTTACTCTCATCCTTGTTCTTCTCTAACAACAGAGTTTTACGATCCGAAAACCTTCTTCACTCACGCGGCGTTGCTCGGTCAGACTTTCGTCCATTGCCGAAGATTCCCTACTGCTGCCTCCCGTAGGAGTTTGGGCCGTGTCTCAGTCCCAATGTGGCCGATCACCCTCTCAGGTCGGCTATGCATCGTGGCCTTGGTGAGCCGTTACCTCACCAACTAGCTAATGCACCGCGGGTCCATCCATCAGCGACACCCGAAAGCGCCTTTCAAATCAAAACCATGCGGTTTCGATTGTTATACGGTATTAGCACCTGTTTCCAAGTGTTATCCCCTTCTGATGGGCAGGTTACCCACGTGTTACTCACCCGTTCGCCACTCTTCTTTTTCCGGTGGAGCAAGCTCCGGTGGAAAAAGAAGCGTACGACTTGCATGTATTAGGCACGCCGCCAGCGTTCGTCCTGAGCCAGGATCAAACTCTCATAATAAAAGTTAGAACAATCTTGCGATTGTTAAGCTCAATTTGTTTGCTAGCATATTG
>NZ_BCQB01000107.1 GCF_001544215.1 Enterococcus durans NBRC 100479 = LMG 10746 | reverse complement strand
CCTGAAAAAGATGCGGTATTCATGGCTGGAAGCCCAGGAGCAGGTAAAACAGAGGTTGCACTAGGTTTATCTGAAAATTATGACAACCATTTCGTGATTGATGCAGACTATTTTAGAACACAATTTCCAGAATATAATGGAAAGAATTCTAGCATTTTTCAAAAAGCCTCTTCTTGGTTAGTTGAACAATCATTAAAGTACGTACTGGAACATGGTTATTCTTTCATACTGGATGCAACTTTTGCTATCCTTAGTGCAGAGAAAAATATTATTCGAGCGCTAAAAAACGGCTTTCGTGTTACGATTTTTTATGTTTACCAAGATCCTAAAGTTGCCTGGAATTTCACACGAAAACGTGAATTAGCTGAGGGGTGTCATGTACCAAAAGAAACGTTTATCAATGCTTTTTTTAAATCAAGGAAAAATATTGGAAAAGTTAAAGAAAGACACCCTGAAGTAGTCCTTCACATAATGATTAAGGATTATCAAAACAACATTTCTGAGGTACATTATGCAGCAGATAATATTCAATTAGTACTACCAATACAATATACTTCAAAAGAGTTGGAGGAGGAATTATGTGACTGAGAAAGAACAAGTAAAACAAATTGTGAAAAAGTATAATAAAAGTATTGCTGATTTATCAGAAAACGCCTCAGCGAAAGAATTTAAAACAGTAATGAAGTACGTAGCAGATGAGGCAAATCGTAAGCAGCGGAAATTAGTGGGATTGGATAAATAAATTTTTAAACCATATCCTTGAAAAGTTGTTTTTTATTTTAATGTACTAAGACTATTAAATATATGATTATTGTAACTTAAAAAGGTCGAGATCAAAGTCGTTTAGGTTTGAGAAATTGGAGAGAAAAACGAACAATATGTTTTTTGTAATGCTTGTTTTTTGAAATTTCCGAAAAGACTGACTTTTGGACTCCGTTTATTCGGAAGTAGAGTCTGTAGCAAAACTGATTTTTAGATTTGTCCCACTTTTTTTATGTAGGTCTACTTTACTATTATAAAAGAAACTAGCTACTTCATCAAAATTTCTAAACCATTAAATATGTAGTACTTACTAAATTATCCGTCGTAAAATTTTATAATTGAATCATCCATTGTTTTACCTAAGTTGTTATAAGTAATATTACATAAGGAGACTACGTTTTTTTAGTTTATTTTGCTCTGATATACCACCTATGAAGAATACGCTAAGATAAGAATAGTAAAAATTAGCATAGATGAGGTATAATAATGATGTTTTTATATATTATAGATAACTTGAACATAAAATGATTTTTTTTCGATTTCCAAGTTATCTGATGCCAATTATATTGATATCATTAGGAGCTGCATTGCTATGAATCCAACATTGATTACTAAGAAAGAATTACTAAAAGAATTAGATATTTCTACCGGTGTATTAGCTGATTTAATTAGAAATGGCATGCCAAGAGAGAGAGAAATGTTTAATCTTGATAAAATTATTGTCTGGCGAGAAAATTGGTCTAAAAACATATTAGGTGAAATAGAAGTCGGTAGAGTATATACTAACAAAGAAATTTCAGAGAAGTTTAAATGTTCTCGACAGGGTGGAATGAGAAGATCTCATCAAACTAATACTCTTGTATTGTTTAGTGATCAAACAGGAAGTAATGTTTATAAAGATAAGTGGTTAAATGGTGTTTTACAATATACAGGTATGGGGCTAAAAGGGGATCAAGTATTGGATAGGAATCAAAATAAAG
>NZ_BCQB01000106.1 GCF_001544215.1 Enterococcus durans NBRC 100479 = LMG 10746 | reverse complement strand
TGATTTTGATGTACAAGATCAAAATCGGGCGTATTTTTTCTATTTTAGACACTTTCCCCTTCATATATTTTGCTAATTTCCTCAAATTTAGTACCATGAGTGCCAACCCAATATCAATTTTCGCTCCTTCTTTTCCACGTAAATGGAAACGATGGAACGCTAATTGAGCCTTTAGATGGCCAAACACTGGTTCGACTTCGATTTTTCGTTTTCGATAAATCGAACCGGTTTTTTCTTCTAAAAGCTTTTTCTTACAGTCCGCTTTAAAATAGCGCCAATTATTATTTACTTGAATTTGTCGATTTCGCTCACTTTTCATTTTTGTACATTGTGAACGGAGGGGACACCCTCGACAATCCTCACACTCATAGATTTTGAAATCCCGTACAAACCCACCTTTATCTTTTCTTCGACTATATTTTTTAAATGGAACAGGGCGTTTTGCTGGGCAAATATATGAATCTTGTTCTTCAAGATACAACCAATTTTCCACATGAAATGGTTGGTTCCTATACTTCTTTTTCCTTTCTTTATAATAGCCACTATAAGTGATCAAGGGTGTTTTATGTAAGATGTCATAGATATACATGTAATTCTCTTCGCTACCATAACCAGCATCTGCCACAATATATTCTGGGAGTTCTTTGTGCTGGTCTAAAAAATGATCTAAAAATGGATTGAATGTTTTGGTATCGTTTGGATTTGAGAATAAGTCATACGCTAAGACATATTGATTTTCTGTTGCGATTTGTAAATTGTAGCCTGGTTTTAGCTGTCCGTTCCCCATGTAGTCGTCTTTCATTCTCATGAACGTGGCATCAGTATCTGTTTTAGAAAAACTGTTTCGCTCTTGAAAAAGTTGACGATACCGTTCATATTTTTGTTTTCTTGGTAGATAATCGACTTGAACTTTTCGTAGATATTTTTTATAGGTTCTTCGCTTTTTCTTTAATTGACTCTGTTCCTCTTTCCGCTTTTCATTTTGTAGTTGTTGCGCTGTTTCCTGTAATTCCGCTTCTACGTGATGAGCGACTTCTTCCAATTGGTCGCTCGTCAATCCAGTGGATTGATTTTCTTCTTTTAAACAAGGAAGAATTTCTTCTTGGTAGAGTGCTTGATAAAAGGCTTCTGATTTTTCATCCAAAGAACGTTCATAGCGAGAGGTTGCTTTTCGCCAAACAAAACTGAATTTATTCGCGTCTGCTTCAATTTTTGTACCATCAATGAAAATCGCTTCATTCTCAATGACTTGATTGGTAATCAATTGACGTCGGAATAAGACAAAGGCTTCCGCTAAAAGATGAGCAGTTGTCTCATGACTTCGGAATCGATTGATGGTGCGATAGCTGACTTGTTCATGATTCGCTAACCAACGCATACGATAACTATCATCCAATAGAAACTCAATTTTTCTTCCAGAAAATACTCGTTGGGTATACGCATAAAGAATAATTTTTAACATCATTTTTGGATGATAGGCTGGACGACCAAGTTCGTGTTCCAATTGATGAAAGAGGGATGGTGGGATTGATTCGACTAAGGCATTGACCGCAAAGGCGACATCCGTTTCTGGAATATATTGTTCCATATCTAGTGGTAAAGTGGTTTGATTGATGGTATAATTTTTAAACATAAGGCACACTCCTTTGATTTTTGTTTAGTCACTTTAATCATACAAGGTTGTGTGCTTTTTGTGTACCTTAAAATCAAAAAAGTGGGACAAAAATCAGAAAAAACCTGATTTTTGTCCCACTCTC
>NZ_BCQB01000105.1 GCF_001544215.1 Enterococcus durans NBRC 100479 = LMG 10746 | reverse complement strand
ATACCAGAGTAACAAGTGAATGTCAACTGTTTTTTAAAAGTTATTTTCGATTTCATTTTTTAGAAATCTTTCAGCAACTCGTATATCATAACTTATCTTTTGTTATTCGTCAAGAACTTTTTTGAAGTTTTTCTTGATTAGATCAAGCTTTTCAATAGGTTCTTTTCAAACGACTTAGTTATCTTATCACGTGTTTTTATGTTTGTCAATGAATTTTTCTAAATAAATTTCATTGAATTTTTCACGTTTCAACAACATTGTTTACTTTACCATTAAAAAAATAAAAGGTCAAGTTAAAAATAAATTTTAGCTAGACCTTATTTTTTTCTTCTTATTCTTTTAATCTCTACCTTTGTATTCAAAGAAAGAAAAATCTGCGTAGCTGCCTTTCTTTTTATTGAGATCATGGACCCCAACTCCAACAAAGTTCCCTGTAAATCCTCCAGATAAAGTGGTCACGTCTTTTGCAGATCCTACCACTTCCCACCGTTCACTCTTTTTTCCTTCACTTGGAAGAAAGCCTGAGTATCCTTCACATCAACTTTTAAATAGACTTGCTCTCCATGTAAAGGAATTGCCCAAGTATCTAAATACACTTCTCCTTTCACTGATTGGATCATACGCAAGCATTTCCCTACCGTTTCATCCCAAGTAACATAGCAATAGTAATAATTTTCTTCATTAAGATACAATGTTAATCCAGCCATCTGGTTAAAGTGTGTTGGTTCATACTCAAATGAGGTAGTCACTTCAAAAGAAAAATCTGTTTGACGTATAGCAAGCAAATGATGATCAAATGTAGATTGGATCGATTCTCCAGCATGGATTCTCAAGTAGCCCTGACGACTATTTACATCACACCATGTACGTTCTGGTAGAATGCGACGGGTATTCCATATCGGACTGATACCTCGTTCAAAAGTATCCAAAAAATGATGATTTACCTGTTGTTCGACTTTATCTACTGTCTGAACTGTCGTATTTTTTTGTGGTGAATTTCCCTCACTCTTTAGACTCAACCAGTAATCCTCTGTCCAATATACCTCCTGAATAGCTGTTTCCCGCCCTAAAATCGCTGCATCTTTTAGAGGTCTTGTACAGAGATAGGCCATATACCACTGTCCATTCTCCGTTTGGACTAAACTACCATGACCTGTGCACTGTAGAGAAGAATCCGGTTTATCACTTGCTGTTAATATTGGTGAGTTGGGGGCTAGTTCATAAGGACCGGTTATTGCTTTACTCCGACAGACAGTAACCGAATGCCCTCTTCCCGTTCCACCTTCCGCCGTTAATAAGTAATAATAGCCATTTACAAAATACAAATGTGGTGCTTCTGTTTTTGCAAGAACAGTACCAGAAAATATTGGGTAGATTTCGCCTATTAGCGTCTCTTCTTTAGGATCATATTCTTGCAAAACAATTCCTGCTGATTTATTAGGAGTTTCTATGCGATAATCCCACTGTTCATTTAAGAGCCATTTTTTTCCTGTGTGTACGTCATGAAACAAGGAAGGATCAAAACCACTGCTATTTAAATAAATTGGATCAGTCCATGGCCCATTGATATCTTTTGCTGTCATCAAATAATTATGCGCATCTTTAAAAGGGCGAGCAACACTTTTTACATCTGTAAAAACAAAGTAGAATTGTCCATCAGCATAACTAAGTTGCGGAGCCCAGATGCTGCCGTTCGTTGGATTCCCCTTTAAATCTACTTGGTGGTGCAAGATATCTGTTACATAATGCCAATTGACTAAATCTGTAGATCCATAAACTCTTGCACCTGGCAACCACTCAAATGAAGAGACAACAATGTAATACATATCATTGACCCTCAAAATATTAGGATCTGGATTAAATCCTCTTAAAATAGGATTTTCAACTTTTACTTCACACATTCCCCACTTGTCCTTTCTTGATCTTGATTCGATAGACTGTTAAAACAGCAGCCATAAAATAGAAGAAGGTAAATGGAAAAGCAATAAATTGCGTACCCAGTAATAATATCAATCCTGCAACAAGGTATAAACTAGCAGCGATGATCAAATATTTTTCTTTTATT
>NZ_BCQB01000104.1 GCF_001544215.1 Enterococcus durans NBRC 100479 = LMG 10746 | reverse complement strand
TCAAACGACAAGAGGACTTTTCCGTTTTTAAAGTATTCAGCAGAAGAAACCCACCCAGTACGCACAATACTTTCTCTTTCTTGATTATAGATAGTCACTTCTTTCTTTCTCAAATCATCTAATGTATTAGCAATTTGATTGTAAGTACGACCACTACGCTTAATTTCTAAAACATTAGTTAATTCATACATAGAAGTTTCAATCTCCTCAAATTCTTTATCCTCTGGTTGAATTTTAGAGATAAGAAAGTCGACTATTTTTAGCTGATTAACTGTTAAATCATGCTTTGCTTTAGCTATTAGGTCGTTAGATTCAACAACGTAATAATATTGTTGTTGTTCATACTTGTCTAAAGCGAAGTTACGGTCGTTTTGCCAAATATAATTCTGTTTTTGTTTCATAATTTTATCCTTTCAAAACGAATATAATTTCACTATATCATATTCATTTAGTATAGAATAGTAAAAAAAAATATATAACAGAATTTTACTATGGAGTGGTGTGTATTTTACTATGGAGTGGTGTGTATTTTACTATGGAGTGGTGTGTATTTTACTATGGAGTGGTGTGTATTTTACTATGGTATTATGCTTATAAACGTTGATATAAAGCCATTCTCATTTCCCTAAGTATTATAAAGTATTAAAGAAATATATATAAATATAAAAGGCGCGCGAAGGCGTGTGTTTTGTTTCTCTATTCTAAAAACAAACAATACAAGACAAAAAAACAAACAAAAAGGAGTGAGCGAAAATCACGCTCACATTTAACTTGCAGCGTTCACTTCGTTCACTCGCGAAAAGAAAAAAACAACCCCTCTTTTAGGAATGGATTTGGATAGCTCTAATTGCTTACCTAGCCTGTTTTAACTGTTTGCCTAGATCCATACGCTTAGTAAGCAATCAGGCGCCTTACAGGCGGTCAGGGCAAGCCCTAACAACCCTTAGGTAAAAAAGGTAAGATAAATCGGCTATTCTTTATGTTTTTTTTGATGAGGTCATTCAAAACTGTTTTTAAGCCACTTAGCAGCCCGTTTCAGGCGTTTAATTATCTTATTAGTATAAATAGCTTATTATCAGATAAAATCTCTTAAAACGAAAAATAGGCACCTTTACTGTTATCTCTTGAAGAATCAAGACAAGAAGAAACTCGTTTTCAACTCGTTTCAAATAACGAAAAAAGACATTGGAATTTTCCAATGTCTTTTTTCGTTATCCCCTCGAGCAATCGAGTAGGGAGCCCAGCTAAGATTAAAATAACTTTAACGAATACCAATACAAATGTAATGCTGTCCGTAATGCAATCAAGATTGCTTTTAAGTTCATTCATCATAAGCAACACTCCTTCCCAAAAACTGGCGAATTTAACGTGACCCGTTGTATACCATTCGCCTAAGCTATTACTAGCGCCGGGGGGATCAATCTCATTATATCATTTTTTTAAATATTTCAAGCCAAACTCATAAAATTGACCATAAGTAATAAAATTTTTAATACGAGAATTTGGTTTTTTGTTAATAACATAAAGTATTCTAAGTAATTCTTTATCACTAAATTCAGTCTTCAAAATAAAAATTATTCCTTTATTTATTTTAGTACCTTTCGAACGCTTTGTAGTAAAAATATAAGACCTCTTAAAAGCTGGAACTCGGTTTAAAATAAATATTTTATTTTCTAATTCTTTTGAAATACTTAGCGAAGAAAAATCATTATTAATCACATTGCAATCATCAAAAACAATATTAAAATTTTTAGTCTTACTAAACTTACAATTAATAAAATGACAATTTACAAAATTAGCACCTAAAAAATTAGACTTAGATAAATTCGTATTATAAAAAACGCAATTAATAAATGTACCACCACAAAAAATACTGTTTTTTAAATTACATCCTAAAAAATCAACGTTTCTAAAAAGTCTTTTCTTAAAATGAAAATAAGTCAAATTTGAATTAAAAAACCTAACATTATTAATATCTTTAGATTTAAAAAATAATTTATATTTAGATTTTTTTGCTGTCCTATTAATATTATTTATAACTTTATATTTCAAAAAAACCCCCCCTAACTAATAAAAAATATTATACTTATTTTTTATTCCAATTGCTTTATTGACGTTGAGCCTCGGAACCCTTAACAATCCCAAAACTTGTCGAATGGTCGGCTTAATAGCTAACGCTATGCCAACATTCGTCTACAAGTTTAGTTAAGGGTTCTTCTTAACAATCAATAAATTTTCTCGGCACATAAATAAAATTCAATATCTAAGTGCGCACTTATACGCAGTAAAAAAATCTACCGATTTTTTTCTACGTTGTGCTAAGGGCGCACTTACACCCACCAAATTTTTCTTACGAAAAATTGCTGTGTTTGTGCTAAAAAAGAGTACAGATCACTCACGTGAATTTGTACTCTTTTTTCGTCAAGCGTGTTTGTTAAAATTCGCTACGCTCATGTAAAAATATTATCTCCATTCAACCAGTCATGAGTAGAAATACTTGTAACGCAGTCATCATTTTCTGCTGTTGCTCGTTGAACCGTCCAATTATTATGAATTTCAACTTGAACAACTTTACGACCATAGCGTCCTTGTAAAAGTTCTAAGTTCATGTCGTCGATTTTTAAGTTAATTTCCTCGATTGCTTTTGTAAGGACTTGATTTTTCAAAGAATTGTAGGAATAACTTTTTGGTGCTCCAAGCCATTCTTTAAATTCTTCTGGGGTCCCTTGTAAGATTGCAATTGATTTTCCTTTATCCTTATCAGCTTCTCTCATAAGTTTGTAAAGCAAAATAGAATATTTACTTTTGAGCTTGACCGTATCTATGAGTAAGTATTGCGTATAATTCTTGCTTAAATCTAATAGGTAAGGAGTGAGTTTTTTA
>NZ_BCQB01000103.1 GCF_001544215.1 Enterococcus durans NBRC 100479 = LMG 10746 | reverse complement strand
CTTATGATAATGCTGGAATCGAATCTTTCCATGCCTCATTGAAAAAAGAAGAAGTCTACACGACTAGCTACTCAGATTTTGAAGAAGCAAATCGAGCGCTATTTAGCTACATTGAAGGATTTTATAACCGAAATCGAATCCATAGCTCGATTCACTATCTAACCCCACAGGAATTTGAAGAATTAGCAAAAGAAAAAATGGCTTAACCGTCTCTACTAAAATGTGTCCAAGATATTGACTCAAATCCACTTTCGTACTTAATTTTGCGTATTTGAAAATTCTTCTTTTAGAGTACTTTTATTACGATACTAGTATGATATATATCTATAGCAAACAGTTAAAATCTTCCTAAAATAAGCGAATAGCATTCCTAAAACCTATAAAATTTTTAGATGAAGCGACAAGTGGACAATTAATAAACTACTTGAACATGAAATTATGGATCACCTTTCAAATTTAGAAAATGGAATTCTTATACTTATTGCGCAACATTTATTGATTGCAAAATTATGTGACAAAAAGAACTAGTAGAAGAAGGAATAATGGCTTGATAATAAAGTACTACCTATTAAAGGTAGTACTTTATTTAATTTAGTATAAATTAACATACTACTATATTTTAGGTTTCATATTATATAAATTAATAATATACTACCATTTGTTGGTAGTATAATTTAAAGGTAATAAGTTATTCTTTTATTACTATGTTTGGGTTTTATAGCAAAGAAAGTTTAATAAGAGTTTGGACCTAGCAAACAATATTAATGAGGTCATTAAATCTTATTATCTTTAGTAATATAACGAAATATCTACACAGACAAAATTAGAGAGTGTAAAATATTTTGTGTAAATAGAAAAAAGGAAATCCCTTCTGTAGAATAGAGTTACCACAAAACATTCACAGAAGAGAGGACTTCCCTATGAACGATTTTACTACAGAAATTCTAAAGACTCTAGCGAACAAAGGCGATTTGAATGAATTATTCCGTGTCCATTTGGAAAAAGCAGTCAATACGCTTCTCAAAACGGAGTTAACGGCTTTCCTAGATTACGAAAAGTATGATCGCATTGGTTTTAACACGGGTAATTCTCGTAACGGCTCCTATGACCGTACGGTCAAGACCGAGTATGGGGAACTTCATCTCCAGATTCCGCGCGACCGCAATGGCGAGTTCAAGCAACAGACTGTTCCTGCTTATAGACGGACGAATGACACGTTAGAGGAGACCGTCATTCACCTCTTCCGAAAAGGTATTACCATGTCGGAAATCGCAGACTTGATTGAGAAAATGTATGGGCATCACTACACGCCCCAAACCATGTCCAATATAACAAAATCATTTACAGAAGAGGTAACGGCGTTTAAAGGGCGAGAGCTTCATGACCGTTATGCTGCTATTTATATGGACGCAACGTATATTCCGTTAAAGCGGAAAACCGTCGCCAAGGAAGCTATTCATATCGCAGTTGGCATTCGCCCGGACGGATCAAAGGAAGTATTGAGCTATGCGATTGCACCGACTGAATCTATCACGATTTGGGAGGAAATTTTATTAGACCTTCAAGAGCGCGGTTTGAAAAATGTCCTCCTGTTCATCACGGATGGCTTAAAGGGGATGGTAGGAGCGATTAGTCGGTTCTATCCCAAAGCTCGTTTTCAACATTGTTGTGTACACGTTTTCCGTAATATCAGTCACAAAGTGCGTGTCAATAATCGTAAGGAAGTCTGTGATGATTTTAAAATGGTGTATCAAGCCTCATCTAAAGAGGTGGCGTTGGAAGCACGTGGTGCTTTTGCGAAAAAATGGAAAACCAGCTATCCAAAAGTGGTTGAATCGATTCTTTCGAACGATCACTTGCTCACTTTCTATGATTTCCCCTTGGCCATACGCAAGAGTATTTATTCTACGAACTTGATTGAATCCTTTAATAAGCAAATCAAGAAATACAGCCACCGCAAGGAACAGTTCCAAAACGAAGAGTCGATGGAACGTTTCTTAGTCTCGTCTTTTGATACTTACAACCAAAAATTCCTAGGTCGCAGTCATAAAGGCTTTCAACAGGCCGAAGGCGAACTTGAACAAATGCTAAGCCAACTGATTGAGAATTAGAAACAATCTGCAGTAGGGAAGAATCATTTACACAAAATTATTGACGCTCCCCAAAATTATGATCTTGCGTAAAGTTATAAAATATTAATAAAAA
>NZ_BCQB01000102.1 GCF_001544215.1 Enterococcus durans NBRC 100479 = LMG 10746 | reverse complement strand
TTTTTAGCCATCCTTTTTTGGTAACGAAATGATTTGGCCAGAAACTTTTCGTTCCTGATTATTGATGTAATCATTGAACTTATTTGATGCTCGTTCAATGACCTCCGTTGAAACTTGAGCATAAATTTGAGTAGTGGAAATATCTTTGTGTCCCAACAACTCTTTTATATCCTCAAGTGGAACGCCAGCCTCTCGAAGAGTTACTGCAATCAACTATTTTAGTTGTGCAAGAACAATATTCCTAGAATCAGAAAGACAGCGAGATTGGGCAAAAAAATCCATGAATAATAGCCTATCACAGACGAAATGATTGATTTAATGGACTGTATCACAGAGATTCATTTAGCGAACAAGTACATAAATTTCCATAAAGTTGCGTTGTTGTCAGTTTATTTTGATATAATTATTTCGAGAACAAATCAAGGGGTGACGATGTTGAATCAGGTAAAAAATGATTTTCTCAATAGGAGAACAAAAGGTGAGGTAAACCGAAGGAAAGGATTTGATCAATGAAGAAAATGCAAGCAGCACTTACTTATTGCAAAGGCAAAGCAAGTTACTTTATTCTAGGAACTGCCATTATACTTACATTGTTTCGTCTTTACTTATACTATAAAGCAACATACAGTATCGATATGACAGCGGCGTATGACGATCAGCTGTTTATTCATCATGCACAAAATTTGTTAAAAGGGAATTGGTTAGGAGATTATGATTCGAAAACTCTCTCAAAAGGGATTTCTTACAGTTTGTTTCTAGCTTTAGCAAATAAGCTGCATCTTCCATACTCGATACTATTTGGAAGTTTCAATATTTTTGCGAGTTTCTTGATGGCATTAAGTTTACGACCCATTGCCAAAAATCGAGGGTACTTACTTATTATCTATCTCTATTTCTTGTTTTCACCGATTAGTTTTACAACTGAATATTCTACTCGAATCTATCGAAATGCAATTGTTATCCCGTCAGTGACAGTGATAGTGGCTTGCTTATTAGCTATCTATTTTAGAAAATATCGCTCCATCAAAAGTATTTTACCGTGGATCACTATACTAGCCATTATTTTTCCTTTTTACTGGTTTATACGTGAGGACTCCATTTGGTTGCTTCCATTTGTTGTAATGGCATTATTGATTAGTTTTATCCAAATAATTATAGGCCCAGATTTTAAAATAAAAAAAGAGAAAAAGCTGATGACAGCCCAGTTGAAAATCAATAAACAAAAAGTAGGAAAGCTGTGTTTATTTGTACTTCCTGCAGTGACTTTCATGTTAACGTCTCAATTCTTAGGACATAAGAATGAGGAAGTATATGGGTTAAATACACTAAATGACCGTTCCAGTGGCGAATTTGCGCAAGTAATGAAAAATCTGATCCGTTTAGATGATGGAACAGATATAAATGAAAAAAATAGTCGGATTTGGGTATCACATGAAGCACTAAATAAAGCAGTGGCGGCTTCGCCAACTTTTTCAAAAGAAGCTGATCGAATCAATGAATTGTATACTACGCATGCTTGGACGGAAGCAGGAAAAGTGAAGGAATTAAAAGGAGATATCATTTTTTGGGCATTAAGAGATGTGATCAGTGAATCTGGGTATTATCATAATAATGCGAAACAAACAAATGATTTTTGGAAAAAAGTGAACGAGGAATTAGCAAAAGCATATGAGACGGGAAAATTGAAGAAAAAGAAAGAGTTCTATTTAATGGGAACTGGAGATGGAAAGATAGCAAGTGATGTTCCTGTACTGCTCGACTTTTTTAAAACAGCATATACTTATAACCTTTTTTATAAAGACTTCCATCAAGGGGGAAATTATAGCTTTGGTACACATGATGAAGTAGAGCAAGCACAAAAATTATTGCGAGTCCCTCTATTAAATAATTGGATCAATAGTGAAGACCCGCATACACCGGTCTTGGTTCTATCGAGACCAGCAAAAATAGCTACAAGCTTCATTACACTTTATCAGAAGACCAGTGGTGTGATTCTTATCTTTTCTCTAGTAAGCAGCCTGTTTTTAGCGATTGGAGTTTTCCATGCGAAAAAGGATAAAAAACTTTATTGTTCAATTTTGGTGATTTTTTTAGGGTTAGTTCTGACGCAATTCCTGTTTTTATTTGGAGTTTCATGGTTCTGCTCTTATTCGCCAGAACAAAAAGAGTACTTTTTAAGTGTCTATACAGGTGCTGGGGTGCCTATCATGCAGACTGCGATCATTTTGATATTGCTAGGGATGAGTAGGGTACAATGGAAAAAAGCAAAGAATGTAAAAAAATAA
>NZ_BCQB01000101.1 GCF_001544215.1 Enterococcus durans NBRC 100479 = LMG 10746 | reverse complement strand
ACGTTCAACATGCGTAATTTCTCTAACAAGAAAGTATACGTTATGATGCGTGCAACTAATGATCCAGAAGGAAACACTAAAGGCGGTGCGCAAGATTTCCATGACAAACGCTGGTATTTAAATATTCCGAAACGATAAAAAATAGCCCCTCGTTGAGGGGCGGTACATAATTATATTCAGCTATAAAGATTTTTTGTGTTTATCCTTATATTTTCTGTGTTTTTTTATATTTTTCTTTGGAAATAATTGATCTATTGATTTTGAACTGCTAAATCCTAGTTGAAGTGCAAGTATCTCACTTGACGCAATAGTATTTATAGGGGCGTAAATTTTACTATAATTATATCCAGGGTTAACAGACTTCATCAATTGTTTCAATACACATAAAACTACTGCAATTCTATTTGTATATTTACTATTGGCTTTATCAAATTTATATAATATTTGTTTCCAATCATTATGTATGATTGGTGTAGTATGCAGTTTAATATCGATAATATTCGAATTATGCGCACAAACATTTCTAACAAATTTTAAACATTTCAACCATGAAATTAGTTCTGTAGGCGTGCATCCATAAAAATCAGCTAATCTTTTTTGATTATTATTTGACATTAAATCTACTAGATGAATTGCATCACCAAAGGTTAACACGTCGACCGCAAGCCAAATTGATGGGAACTTTTCAGGGTTTAAATTTGTTGGCTTTGTTATTTCTGGATTTGAAGAATTTGAAATTTTAGATCTAAGTCTTTTTTTGAAATCTTTTTGTCTATCACTTAAATAGTATTTACAATATTCATCTCTGTTACACCAAGATGGAAATTTAAGATATTCAAAAGGTCCTAACCTACCTAAAACATAAGCTATATTAGTTTTAAATGAAACTTCTACTTCTTCAATACAATGAAGTAAATATACACGAAGATTTTTATCTTGGTAATATCTACTTACTACTTGATCAAAGTTTGTTCCTTCATAATTAATTTCACCATCTATTACACGGGACAAAGGTCTTGCTACTTCTTTAAACCTATAATAACCTAGTTGATTAAGCATTCTTTTTGCATTCTCAATATTAGTGACAGTCATGCCTCTTGATTTAAAAAGCTCGACTTGCTCACCATAAGAAAGAGGGATTGGAATTTTCATCAATTTCACACTCCTACATAATAAAAAACCCCCACCACAGAACGTATCTGCCCAAAAGGGAGTGAGGGTATCGGCATATTCAATAACATTATATCATAACTTTAGATAATGTACAGCGATTTAAAAAGAAATATGAACTATGCTCGCATAACCATATGCGCTTAACTTAAATCTTATGAGGCATATAAAAGACCTCAACCAACCATACTTGGATGAGGTCTTTTTTCATTTTTTCTGAAAAATCTAAGCAAATAATAGACTAAAAAATAACTATGTGAGATAATAAACATAGAAAAAAGCTTCAGATACTCTCTCACCCTAGAGTCTTTCCCCAAAAAGACAAGTATCTGAAGCTTTTTTCTTTTTATAACTCGGAAATAATATCATAAAATAATATATTTTACAAACAAAAATAAACTGGTTTTTTTCTAGTGATTGTGTAATAATAAATTAGCCATCACAACAAAGAATGAAACCCATTATTATCTAGTCTATCTCCATTCTTTTTGTTAGCAGGAGTTGTGGTGGCTTTCCGTACTCTTAGCTCAGTTGGTTAGAGCAGACGGCTCATAACCGTCCGGTCGTAGGTTCGAGTCCTACAGGGTATATTAACGTAGCCATTTAAATCGTTCTGTGTTAGAATTTTTTGAAGAGTATTATACAAGCTAAAGCTTTTCTTCATTGCCACTCAAATGAGTGGCTTTTTTATGTATTCTTTTATGGATTAATGAAAGGATGTTTCACATAGTTATACTTCTGTATATTTGAAAAGTTTTACTTTGATTTTTAAATAGAAAGACATTTGGGTTAAATTGTGAGATAATAATAAAGAAGAGTTTAAAGCGCACCCCAAACCACTTCCCCATAAGTGTGTTACGCTTTAAACTCTTTTATATTTGAAGCTATTAAAAAGCATACCATATTTTTGAAAAAAAAGTGAGAAAAAAGGCTTACAATTGGAGTGGTAGTTAATTAGTGACTTATTTTTGATTTTATAGCACTGATACTATAAAATATAGATATCATCATATTACACAATCTTAATACTAACTTAAAAATTTCTCCTTTTATAAGTATGGTGATAAAATCCGTTCTGGGCTACCTTTTTAGGTAGCCTACTTTAATCTTTGTATCTTTCTGGATCAACAAAAGTATACTTTACATAGTCAAATCGTTTATGTTTTGCTCTAACATCTGGAACATTTGTCACTACATCAAACAAAAAGTATACATCCTTCTTCATTCTCGTTTTCGCAGCAGGAATTTTAAAGTAGTTCTTATTAGAATAATGGAGATTGACTAGTAGGCTAGTTTCAATTGCTAAAAAGAAAACTTCTGAATCCCATACTTTATAAAAATCTTTGATAAATCTATTCGAAGGATCAAATTTAAACCATAATTGTGTCTTTCCTTCTATTAAAATATCTTGGTTATACGCATCTTCTTTGAAATTTAAGGTAATTGATATGTATCCCGACCAAATATTAGGGTTGTTAGAAATTAAAGACTGGAA
>NZ_BCQB01000100.1 GCF_001544215.1 Enterococcus durans NBRC 100479 = LMG 10746 | reverse complement strand
AATAGGGTTTAAAGCTGATTTTAAGTGTTTTTCGCTTATTATCAGCTTTTTATTATCTAAAAAAACAACTTTTAGAGACATCCGTATACTGCTTGGGGGAGTCAAAAGGGGAGTCATTTTTTATAGTTTATTCGCATTTTAAATCACTTAGAGTATGTACCCTGTAGGACTCGAACCTACGACCGGATGGTTATGAGCCGCCTGCTCTAACCAACTGAGCTAAATGTACGAGAAACCACCACAACTCCTGCTAACAAAAAGAATGGACATAGACTAGATAATAATGGGTTTCATTCTTTGTTGTGATGGCATATTTATTATTGCATAACTTTAAAAGAAAAAATAGAGTATATTTAACATTCATTTGCTTAGCTTTATAGTAAAAAATTATTGACGCTTTTTTTACATAGTATAGAATGACATTGTAAGCAAAAAAAGACCATGCTGTCAACATGGCCTACAAGCACTTGCGCGGATATCCAATCTGTTCAATCCCTAGCTTAGTCTTGAATTCTAGTGTCTAGAATCTATAACCTTGCCATTGATTTCCGAGATCAATGGTTTTTTATTAGCAAGAATTACAATATTCAAAAAAACGTTATTTTATCACTTATAATTTGTAATTACACTGCATCAAAATAATGTGCCACACGTACAAATAGTTATATTAAATCGTATATATTAAGTTTTCTTAATTTTTCATCTTATTGTTTTTTATATTTTACGCTTGCATAAATTTTACGTAAATGTTATATTAATTACGAGGATAGATCTATCACCTCATCTTTCAGTTAGCTCTAGATTGATAATTATCATATCAATCAAAGTGAGAAGAGTGCACTCACGTTCCCCCGCGGGCGGGTTAGCCTAGCGTTGGTCTGTATGGGACGGTATCCATACTTTGCACTCTCTTTTTTTTTGTTAAAAACTAAACAGAGGAGCGCCTTCTATGCCTAAAGATTTAAAAAAAACTTATAATCAATATCTAACAAATCTTGATGGCAAAACGGCAATTTTAACAACCCCATTCACCCCTCTAGATTGCTTTTACATAAAATTTGATATTCTTCAACTTCCACATTTGCTTGGACTACACAAAATATATAATGAACCTCCTAAATCTCTTTGCAGTAAACTGGCTTCTTCTTCAATTACATATGAAAAAATTCAGCGACATAAAATGTTTGGCTCTATCAAAGATAGAATTACTCTGTTTGATTTCATTTTAGATATATTCCTAGAAGATTATAACGGATCCGTTATTTATGTTTCTGAAGCTGATAGAAACGGTTCTTCTATGAAATTAGATATCGCATTTAATCATCCTTACAAAAATAAAATATTGACCCTTGGTTTAAGAGAAATATCCCCCGCTATATATGTCCCGGTAACCTTTTACGTTAAGAAAAAAATTATAGCCCAAGACTTCCAGCAATCTAAAAGAGCTAAAATTCTAAGTTTAGAGTTTATAGGTACTAAAAACATTCTCTTACGATAGCTTTAGAATTTATCTACTATAACCAATACAAGTTGTCACAAAGCGTAAAAAGACAACTGATAATAGTCAATATCGTTATGTACCGCCCCTCAACGAGGGGCTATTTTTTATCGTTTCGGAATATTTAAATACCAGCGTTTATCATGAAAATCTTGTGCTCCGCCTTTAGTGTTCCCTTCTGGATCATTCGTCGCACGCATCATTACATAGACTTTCTTATTAGGAAAATTACGCATATTGAAAGAAACATGATAGCCAACATTACCATAAGTGCCGTAGGGTTGGTTTACATCTGGACGTGAAACACCATTAGCATTTACTCGTGCTAACTCTTTGCCAGTATTATAGTCCATGATAAAAATGTACTCGTATTGGTAGTTAGCAATATGCCATCCAGCAACATGCAAGTTTGCGTTTTCGATTTCCCCAAACTGATCAATGTGAGAATGATTCGTTCCATCTGTTAAAGTTGGATTTGCTGCACCTGCTCGTGTTGGATCAATGACAGGCTTGTTTTCAGAAGTCGTTGGATTTTCGTCGGTAAATCCATGAGCTAAATCATATGCTAATTTTTCTTTACTTACGCCCATTTCAGAAAGATAACCGTAAGGATCTGTATGATCTCCTCCGTAGGTATTTGTTACCCATAAATGAGATTTTACTCCCTTATTCGGATACCCCGTATCTAAAGTCTTAGGAATATTAAACTGATTACAGTAATCACGAATTAATTCTACGTAAGCACGATAATTCTTTTCAAACAGGTTACGATCGTAAGTATGCTGTAATTCAATTTGTGCAGGAGCATATGGATTCGCATTCAGTGCACCCCAAGAAACATAGCCTGGTTCTCCTACTCGGTAAACAATCCCTCCGTCTCCAACAACATCAGTTGTATAAGGACTAATACCATTATAATTATTCTTCATATTAGCTGCTACATTACGCGCAGGAGCAAGTGTCGCAGTTTCATGGATGAGAATATAATTTTGATAAGCTAATCGAGAATCGCCCTGGTTAGATGCTAAGTTAAACTCATTATTAATCGTGTAGGCAAATCCATTTACTGGCAACAAAAAAAGAGCCATTAAAAGGCTCAACGACAATGCAATATTCTTTTTCATTTGGTCCCTCCTATTTTTTTAATTTAGTTTGCGTATAGATACCACTTGCAATCGCCCCCGCAACAATTCCAGACATAGCCAATTGCTGCCATGATCCTAAATCTGGATAGGTCAAAGACAAAACGACTGCAAACAAAATCCCTACAAAACATGCTGATGGTGCCAGCCATTTTGAGGGGATAAGATTTGGCTTCTTCATTACTTCAACCAATATAATGACTATCGGACTAATAATGATGCCTGTTCCTAAAATTTCATTAATTGCTTTTTCCATT
>NZ_BCQB01000099.1 GCF_001544215.1 Enterococcus durans NBRC 100479 = LMG 10746 | reverse complement strand
AGAATTCATGAACTTGAGTTACCTGAAGATAAAGAAAAATTGCTGAAGATCGTTGAAAAAAGAGAATATAGCTTTTCTAAAATATCATAATTTATTTTTATGTGACAAATAAGCTAATGAGAGCTATGCCTTCTATGTAAAACTAAGTTCTATGATAAATAAAGAAGTAATTCTAGTTCATTTTTGTAGTAATGTTTCTTAAATACTCTATATGCTTCGATAGAAGTGTATCATCTAGTAAATTCCACGTACTAGAGGATATTTTTTTGTAGAGATGACTTGCTTATAAAAGAGTTGGCTCCTTCGTCAAAAAAAGCATATTCTTTCGCAAAAAGAGCATTTTTTTTTGATCAAACAAATTAATACTCTTGTTATTAATTTACAATAAAAAGTGATATATAACTTTGTGAAGGGAGACAATAAATTGGTTCTAAAATTTTTACAGAAGTTAAATGGAAAATCTAGTAAGACAGAAGATGGAATAGATGCTCAAGAAATTATCCCAGAAGAAAAAAAGGGATTGAAAGAAGTATCTTTCTTACTAAACAATGATGAAAGAATTGTTGTAGATTTCATAAGCGATATGGATAGGGATTTTGGAAGTAGTATTCGAGATCGAGTGAGACAAGGGGATCATTTTGAGAGATTTTTAGCCGCAGTGTTTAGATTGGCGGGGTATGAAGTCGAAATCACTAAGAAAAGGGTTATGAAGGATAAGCGTGTATATACTGGCGATGGTGGTGTGGATTTGATTTTAACTAAAGAAAATGAGCGTATAGCGGTTCAAGCAAAATCAAAGCGCTTAAATAGTACAAGGAATGAACGATTGATCTCTGATAATGATGTAAAAAATTTCGCAGGAATATCTGATAAAAACTGGACTAAAAAGATGTTTATCACTTCGTCTTTTTTTAATAGTTATGCTTATAAACAAATAACAGAAAATGAAAAAGCACATAAAATCGAGTGGTATGACAGATATGAACTTTTAAAGCTGTTAAATCAGTTGATCCCGGAAACGATGCTGAAATATCAAGTATTGAATTCATTGCCTAAAAATATAAAAATTTGTCCTAAATGCAACAAAGGAATTATGATACCACGCCAGAATGGGACAACGGGGCAATACTTTAATGCTTGTGTAGCTTATTGTGGACATACAGAGAGTATCAAGAATCGTTGAAACGAAAACGCTTTTTCCTTCAGAATGAAAAAGGAGTTCATCGGAAAAACCTTTTCTTCTGTATACTTAGTTGAAAATAAGCTTGGAATGGAGCGTTGAACATGGAAAAAAATGAACAGAATAAAGAAACAAACATAGGAAAGCCAGCGAAGATATTAGAACGAAGAAATGCCATATTTTTTGATAAAGAAGAACTAGTTGCACTCCAAAAATTACAAAAAGCCCCAAGTCAAACAGTTGCGAAATCTGACCAACAATCATTTCATGCTATTGCTTCCAATGCTTCTCAGAAAACAAAAGATAAAGCTCAGGTATCTGGAAATACACAGAAAAACTTGTACTCGAAAGAAAATTTACAGCGATAGATATTGGACGAATGAATAGAATCTTAAAAGGTGCAGTCAATTGGAATTAATCTAACACTTTTAGTTATATTGTTCGATAAGACAATATAACTATTGGGAGGATTCTTTAGAAAAAATTGTTCTAAGGATAAAGATGGCAATTATATTTTAGCGTAATAGGAGCATGATAGGATGCGAAGAAAAACCAAAGAAAAAATCAATCATTTGATCAATATAGGTACATTTTGCTCAATTATCATGGCTATCTTCTCGGTCATTTTACTTCTTCAAAAAAGATATTTTTGGACATTTTTAGGTATTGCTGGAATGATTGTTGGTATTGCTTCTTTTTGGAGTTTAAAAAAAGAAATGAAATCAATTGGAGAAGATGATGGTCATGATAATAATTGAATGCTGCGTTTAGTGGAAGTTATCTATTTGTAAGCTTAACTTTATCGATATCTAAGAATCACCAAATAAGGTCAAATCGTTTTAAAAATTGAAAAAGTAAGGAAAGCGATGATATAATAAACATGAAAAAAGGAACTGCGTCAACAGTTCCCTTTTGATAGCACTGCTAAAGACGGTTGCAATTAAACTAAATATCTTAAAAAGAAATAGCTAGTCGGCTCGCTAAAGTGACGGCTATTTCTTTTTGTCATTTTTGTTGACTAAGGTTAGGATGCCGAAGATCAACGTTGCGGTAAACGAACCGAAACTAATCATTAGCCCTAACACTGTTTCAACAGACAAAAGGCGTCTCCTTTCTCTAAAGTTTGAGATTATGTGCATAAGCACCACCTCACTTTTGAATGGATAGCCACCGTCATTAAACTTTACTGTCTAGTAATAATTATAGAATATAGATCTAGTTATCAACTTGAAAACTCAAGTATAACTAGATCTATTTTTTTGCCTAGAAATGTTAAAATAGCCAAAAATAAATGACACAAGAATTGACAGTTTGATTAATCTGTATTACAATGTGATACAAATGGAGGCGATAACATGGCTATGATTACTGTACGTGTGAGTGATGCTGAAAAAGAATGGCTTTCTTATATGGCGGAATTTTATGGAATTACTTTATCTGAACTATTAAAAACCTATTCGATGGAACAATTAGAAGATGAATATGATCGACAAACAGCTGAAATTGCCCATAAACATTGGATAGAAAGTGGGAAGCCAACTGTATCCATGGAAGAAATACTGAATGAATTTGGAGGACTAAAGTGACCTATCATTTAGAATTCACGCCTGAAATTCAGAAACAACTTCGTAAAATGGACAAATATCAAGCTACATTGATTGTTCGATGGCTGTATCAACATATTGATGGCGTTGATGACCCGAGAAAATTCGGGAAAGGGTTGACAGCCAATCGTTCAGGGCAATGGCGTTATCGGATTGGCAAATATCGAGTGTTGGTAGAAATAGAAGATAATCAAATGGTTGTCATTGCTATTCAAGTGGGACACCGAAGAAATGTCTATGATTAAGAGACTATTTCTTTTTATAAAAAAATAAATAGATGAAATCTAGTTAAAACTCTTGAACTGAGAGATTTAACTAGATTTTTTTTATGCG
>NZ_BCQB01000098.1 GCF_001544215.1 Enterococcus durans NBRC 100479 = LMG 10746 | reverse complement strand
TTCCTACCACGACAGAAAATCCACCTGATAAAAAATCTCCACTTGCTATGATTCCACCAAATAAACCTATAAATACAAGAAAAGCGCCTATTGAAAGTAATAATATTCGTACAATATTTTCATTTTTCATCCCCATCTCTGATATAATAATATACACAATCTCAGAAATGAGAACCCTAGCCGCAGCTCCAACTGCGAATGGGGTATTTTTTATAGGTCAAAACTTACTTTTACCGCTTTACCCAAAATTCTTGCTGGATTATTTTCATCAATGATATAAGGATGATAATCATTATTATCGGGCATTAGCATTACAACATCATTAACATGTTTAACTCTTTTGAGAGTCGCTTCAGAGTCGCCGTTTACTATAACTGCTGCAATTTCTCCATCTTCCACAACTGGTTGTCTTCGAATCAACACGTAACTATCAGAAGGGATTGTAGGAACCATGCTATTACCTTTGATTTTTAAATAAAAGACTTCACCAGTGGGCAAGTTTTCGTCTATCTCTTCTCTATATTCTTCAATATTTTCTTCAGCTAAAATAGGATCTCCACAAGCAATTTCTCCCAAAACAGGAATCTGTATATATTTTTTAACAGGTATTAAATTTTTCGGTATCTCGCCATACCGCGGATCAATCGTAGACTTCAATACGCCAAAATAATCTGCTATGTCGTTAAAGGCAGCGCGCGTTAATGCTGGATTCACTAGTAAAAAAGCCGCTAAAGCTGCTGATGTGCATTTTCAAACGTTGTCCAAATATGAAAAAGATAGTTCTGATATTCCATTTTCTCTTTTAAATGAGCTGTCTAATCTGTATCAAGTTCCTATTAACAATATTTTTTTGGGCAAAGAGTACGCTTTAATCCGTATCATAAATAATAAAAGAAATGAGGTAATGAATTGAACGAAGTTTCAAAGGACGTTCTGGCAATCGAAGCCCACGAAAAAGCAAAGTCTTAGTCTGATACGCTTAACACTTCTTTACTATTGTTTAAACAAAATTATCCTAATTATTTCTAATTGATTCTATAAGCACTTTACTTAGCGATACATAAAAATTGTGATACAATTCAGTTGTAGTTTTAAAGGATATTATGGTCACTAAGTTACACATATAAATTTTTATGGAGGTGTGTTAATATGGCAAATTTCTACGGAAATGATCCTTTTTTCAACAATGATATGGATGATGTTTTCAATCAATTATTTCGGCGCATGGATAATCAAAATTCGGAGCGTGCACGGTATTTAGTTAATGGACAATCGTTGACACCGGATGAGTTTGCTCAATACCGAGCAACTGGTAAGCTACCCCAAAATAATAAAACAATAGAAGTATCTAAAGATGGTAAACAGGCTGTTAAAAAAGGAGGAATTTTAGAAAAGTTAGGGACTAATTTGACGGAACAGGCTCGTGATGGATTACTAGATCCAGTGATTGGACGTGAGAAAGAGATTCAAGAAACTGCAGAAATTTTGAGTCGTAGAACGAAAAATAATGCAATCTTAGTTGGTGATGCCGGTGTAGGTAAAACTGCAGTCGTCGAAGGTCTGGCACAAGCAATTGTGGCTGGTAAAGTTCCAGAAACGATTCAAGATAAAGAAATCTATTCGATTGATTTATCGTCTTTGGAAGCGGGAACTCAATATCGCGGTTCTTTTGAAGAAAATATTAAACAGCTGGTAGAGGAAGTTAAAGCAGCTGGTAATATTATTCTATTCTTCGATGAAATTCATCAGATTCTCGGCACGGGTGCCACTGGTGGTGAAGATGGTGGCAAAGGATTGGCTGATATCATTAAACCTGCTTTGTCACGTGGCGAGCTGAGTGTAATCGGGGCTACGACTCAAGATGAATATCGCAATACTATTTTGAAAAATGCGGCTTTGGCACGGCGATTCAATGATGTTGTGATTAATGAACCGACGGCCGCTGACACTTTACGTATATTACAAGGTGTTAAAGAGCTGTACGAAAAACATCATCATGTTGTATTACCAGATGATGTTTTGAAGGCGGCTGTGGATTATTCAATCCAATATATACCACAACGCACTTTGCCAGATAAAGCTATCGATTTGATCGACATGACTGCGGCTCATTTAGCGGCTAAAAATTCGCAAACTGATGTTGAGACATTGGATCAACGCCTTAAAAAATTAGAGGCAGCTAAGGAGGCCGCCATTAAAGCGGAGGACTTTACAAAAGCCGCTGATATCAAGAAGTCGATCGAGGAAACCAAGCAAAAAATTAAAGAAACGGATCAAAAAGAAAAAATCACTGCCACGATTGATGATGTGGCACAATCGGTTGAACGTTTAACTGGTATACCAGTTTCTGATATGGGCGCTAATGATATTGAGCGCTTGAAAAATCTTGATAAGCGTCTGAAAAGTAAGGTAATCGGCCAAGATGAAGCGGTTGAAATGGTAGCAAAAGCAATTCGGCGTAACCGTGCGGGCTTTTCAGAGGGTGATCAGCCGATTGGAAGTTTTCTGTTTGTGGGCCCAACTGGCGTAGGAAAGACTGAATTAGCTAAGCAATTAGCCTTAGATATGTTTGGAAATGAAAATGCGATTATTCGGCTAGATATGAGTGAATATGCTGATCGTACAGCTGTGTCGAAATTAATTGGTACCTCGGCTGGATACGTAGGCTATGAAGATAATGCTAATACTCTAACTGAACGGGTTCGGCGTAATCCATATTCCATTGTATTATTAGATGAAATTGAAAAGGCTGATCCACAAGTATTAACGTTACTGTTACAAGTGATGGATGATGGGCGCTTAACGGATGGACAAGGCAATGTCATTAATTTCAAAAATACGATTATTATTGCTACTTCTAATGCTGGCTTTGGTAATGAAGCATTAAGTGGTGACAAGCAACGAGATCAGTCATTAATGGATAAGTTAGCACCATTTTTCCGCCCAGAATTTCTGAACCGTTTTAATGGAATCGTGGAATTTTCACATCTGACTAAGCAAGACTTAAGTCAAATTGTCGATTTGATGTTGGCGGATGTACAAAAAACTTTAGCCAAAAAATCCATCAAACTTGAGGTAACTAAAGCGGCTAAAGATTGGCTGATGGAACAAGGCTATGATGAAGCAATGGGTGCGCGGCCATTACGGCGAGTAATTGAAC
>NZ_BCQB01000097.1 GCF_001544215.1 Enterococcus durans NBRC 100479 = LMG 10746 | reverse complement strand
TTTGTTCATTGAAAACTGGATATTTGAAGTAAATTAAGTAATACAAACCGAGAACACCGCGTTGAATGAGTTTTTTAATAAGTTCAATTGCTTATTTTCTTGATTGGACTTCTATCGCTAGAAGAAAGATCAAAACCCAACCGCAAGGTTGATAAGGTTAAGTGAATAAGGGCGCACGGTGGATGCCTTGGCACTAGGAGCCGATGAAGGACGGGACTAACACCGATATGCTTTGGGGAGCTGTACGTAAGCTATGATCCAGAGATTTCCGAATGGGGAAACCCAACATCTTTTATAGGATGTTACGTTTGCGTGAATACATAGCGCATTCGAGGTAGACGCAGAGAACTGAAACATCTAAGTACCTGCAGGAAGAGAAAGAAAATTCGATTCCCTGAGTAGCGGCGAGCGAAACGGGAAAAGCCCAAACCAATGAGCTTGCTCATTGGGGTTGTAGGACTCCAATATGGTAGTTCTTTCAGATAATCGAATGACTTGGAAAAGTCAGTCAAAGAGGGTAAAAACCCCGTAGATGAAATTTGGAAGGCACCTAGGAGGATCCTGAGTACGGCGGAACACGAGGAATTCCGTCGGAATCCGGGAGGACCATCTCCCAAGGCTAAATACTCCCTAGTGACCGATAGTGAACCAGTACCGTGAGGGAAAGGTGAAAAGCACCCCGGAAGGGGAGTGAAATAGAACCTGAAACCGTGTGCCTACAACAAGTCAAAGCCCGTTAATGGGTGATGGCGTGCCTTTTGTAGAATGAACCGGCGAGTTACGATTGCATGCGAGGTTAAGTCGAAGAGACGGAGCCGCAGCGAAAGCGAGTCTGAATAGGGCGTTTGAGTATGTAGTCGTAGACCCGAAACCATGTGATCTACCCATGTCCAGGTTGAAGGTGCGGTAAAACGCACTGGAGGACCGAACCCACGTACGTTGAAAAGTGCGGGGATGAGGTGTGGGTAGCGGAGAAATTCCAAACGAACTTGGAGATAGCTGGTTCTCTCCGAAATAGCTTTAGGGCTAGCCTCGGATTTGAGAATGATGGAGGTAGAGCACTGTTTGGACTAGGGGCCCATCTCGGGTTACCGAATTCAGATAAACTCCGAATGCCATTCATTCATATCCGGGAGTCAGACTGTGAGTGATAAGATCCATAGTCGAAAGGGAAACAGCCCAGACCACCAGCTAAGGTCCCAAAATATATGTTAAGTGGAAAAGGATGTGGGGTTGCACAGACAACTAGGATGTTGGCTCAGAAGCAGCCACCATTTAAAGAGTGCGTAATAGCTCACTAGTCGAGTGACCCTGCGCCGAAAATGTACCGGGGCTAAACATATTACCGAAGCTGTGGAGTACACCATTAGGTGTATTGGTAGGAGAGCGTTCTAAGGGCGTTGAAGGCAGATCGTGAGGACTGCTGGAGCGCTTAGAAGTGAGAATGCCGGTATGAGTAGCGAAAGACAGGTGAGAATCCTGTCCACCGAATGACTAAGGTTTCCTGGGGAAGGCTCGTCCGCCCAGGGTTAGTCGGGACCTAAGCCGAGGCCGACAGGCGTAGGCGATGGACAACAGGTTGATATTCCTGTACTCGTTGTTTTTGTTTGAGCAATGGAGGGACGCAGGAGGCTAAGGAATGCAGACGATTGGAAATGTCTGTCCAAGCAGTAAGTCTTGATAGGAGTCAAATGCTTCTGTCTACACGGATAAGCTGTGATGGGGAGGGAAATAATAGTACCGAAGTTCCTGATGTCACACTGCCAAGAAAAGCTTCTAGTGAGAAAACAATGACCCGTACCGCAAACCGACACAGGTAGTCGAGGAGAGAATCCTAAGGTGAGCGAGAGAACTCTCGTTAAGGAACTCGGCAAAATGACCCCGTAACTTCGGGAGAAGGGGTGCTGATCTTTGATCAGCCGCAGTGAATAGGCCCAAGCGACTGTTTATCAAAAACACAGGTCTCTGCAAAATCGTAAGATGAAGTATAGGGGCTGACGCCTGCCCGGTGCTGGAAGGTTAAGAGGAGTGCTTAGCGTAAGCGAAGGTACGAATTGAAGCCCCAGTAAACGGCGGCCGTAACTATAACGGTCCTAAGGTAGCGAAATTCCTTGTCGGGTAAGTTCCGACCCGCACGAAAGGCGTAACGATTTGGGCACTGTCTCAACGAGAGACTCGGTGAAATTTTAGTACCTGTGAAGATGCAGGTTACCCGCGACAGGACGGAAAGACCCCATGGAGCTTTACTGTAGTTTGATATTGAGTGTCTGTACCGCATGTACAGGATAGGTAGGAGCCGTAGAAATCGGAACGCTAGTTTCGATGGAGGCGCTGGTGGGATACTACCCCTGCGTTATGGCCACTCTAACCCGCACCACTGATCGTGGTGGGAGACAGTGTCAGATGGGCAGTTTGACTGGGGCGGTCGCCTCCTAAAAGGTAACGGAGGCGCCCAAAGGTTCCCTCAGAATGGTTGGAAATCATTCGAAGAGTGTAAAGGCAGAAGGGAGCTTGACTGCGAGACCAACAAGTCGAGCAGGGACGAAAGTCGGGCTTAGTGATCCGGTGGTTCCGCATGGAAGGGCCATCGCTCAACGGATAAAAGCTACCCTGGGGATAACAGGCTTATCTCCCCCAAGAGTCCACATCGACGGGGAGGTTTGGCACCTCGATGTCGGCTCGTCGCATCCTGGGGCTGTAGTCGGTCCCAAGGGTTGGGCTGTTCGCCCATTAAAGCGGCACGCGAGCTGGGTTCAGAACGTCGTGAGACAGTTCGGTCCCTATCCGTCGCGGGCGTTGGAAATTTGAGAGGAGCTGTCCTTAGTACGAGAGGACCGGGATGGACTTACCGCTGGTGTACCAGTTGTTCTGCCAAGGGCATTGCTGGGTAGCTATGTAGGGAAGGGATAAACGCTGAAAGCATCTAAGTGTGAAGCCCACCTCAAGATGAGATTTCCCATTTCTTTAAGAAAGTAAGATCCCTGAGAGATGATCAGGTAGATAGGTCAGGAGTGGAAGGCCAGTGATGGTTGGAGCGGACTGATACTAATCGATCGAGGACTTAACCAAATGGTTAAAAGAAAAGAACTCGGACATTACTTAAACTTCAAATCCAGTTTTGAGTGAGCAAAATGCAAACTCAATAAAAGATAACACCACAGTGTGGTGGCGATAGCGAGAAGGATACACCTGTAACCATGCCGAACACAGAAGTTAAGCTTCTTAGCGCCGATTGTAGTGAGGGGTTGCCCCTTGTGAGAGTAGGACGTCGCCACGC
>NZ_BCQB01000096.1 GCF_001544215.1 Enterococcus durans NBRC 100479 = LMG 10746 | reverse complement strand
CCCCTAAACAATAAACCGTCACGATTTCGTGAGACAAAAAATAAAAGCCTATATGGCTTTTTTATGTTCTATGAATATTGAACTTTTTTCTGTATCTTTGAAATGTCCTCCGATTGATACCTGTCTGTCTTTCTACATCTTTTTCAGTAGCACCTTCAAGATAAAGTTTGAAAGCTAGCTGAAGGCGAGGGTCATTTTCGCTAAATTTAGGCTTGCCACCTTTAAATTTACCGTTTTCTTTGGCAAGTACAATTCCCTGCGCTTGCCGTTCTCTTATTCTTTTTCTTTCAGACTCAGCCTGATACTTGTAAAGCTCAATAACAAGATTATTGATGAGTCGTCTTAAATTATCATCTTCAATACCAGACATTGAAGGTAAGTTTAAGACCTCTAAAGTAGCGCCTTTTTGTTGAATGGTATTCATGATCTTAGTTAGGTCTTTATTATTACGACCTAAGCGATCTAATTCAGCAACCACCACAATATCGCCCTCACGTATATAGTCAAGCATTGCTTGTAATTGTGGTCTTTCGGTAGTAGCTCCACTTACTTTGTCTGAAAAGACCTTAGAAACGCTTTCTAAGGCTTGTAATTGTCTATCAAGGTTTTGTTCTTTACTTGAGACACGTGCATATCCTATTTTAGTCATAATTAATACCTTTAATTTTATCAACTGTTATTACTCGATAAGTATTAGAATTAACGGTAACTTGAATATGATTATTGGGATTTTTAATATAAAAATTTTTACCAATCTTAGATATGGTAACATAATTGTCCAATATAGTTCGATAAATAAGACTTTCTATATCAATTTTAGATAAACTTATACCTAATTTTTTATTTATCCTTTGATAAACTAAATCCGTATAGCAAATATTTTTAAGTACAACTTCTTTTAAATCCATAAATCTCCTTGCGCAACTCTATTGTCTACTTATAAACCTATTATATCATAGATAACTAAAAAAGCCAACAGAGTATACTCTATTGAACTATTTTTGGTTTTGTACTGAAAATTATTATTGAACCAAATTATTTACCCAAATCGCTCGTTCATTTTCATCTTTAGTGAAAGGAATTTTATAAAATTTTGCTTTTGAAGCTTGTGACAATATTTCTGTATACTCATTATAAGTATCTCCGAATTTATCAGGGCTACTAAGAAACGGTAAAGCATACATTTTTGAGATTTGCTCTCCTGTATCAATATTGTGTTTACTTAATTCTGTATACTCTTTTATTGAAATTAACTCTGGTTCTAATGGTTGTTCTTTCTCGTCTTCGTCATAGAAGTATAATAGATAATCAATAACGTGTAGTTCAGGGGCAGATTGTGGAATATAGCCTTGATAGCCAAAAAGTTCATTGGATTCAATCCTTAGTCTCACCATATCATTGGCTATATATTTACCATTGATTCTAGAGTTTTTATTTACTAATTTTGATTTGTCAAATTAAGCTAGACAAAATATCTTCATTCATGTAACTCATAAATACTTCCAGGGGTGTTTGATAATCCAAGGACTTTCGTGGAATATTGTTTCTCTTATTCGCCACTGAAGAGATAAAAGCTTGGTCGACTTGATTAAAATCCATGTTTTTTGGCAGACCATCTTTTCGCAGCAAGCCATTGGAATTTTCATTCAGTGCTCGTTGCGAAGGAGTCCCTGGATCAGCGAAATAAATAGCGATGTCATGTTGGTTACTTAAAGCCTTCCAATTAGAGAATTCTTTCCCACAATCAAAGGTAATGGATTTAAATAAATGTCTGGGAATCGATCCAAACCAGTGGTTCAGAGTATTCTCAATATCGATCGCCTTGCGCCCCTCGGGCTTCAAGGTGATGATGATTTTCGATAGACGTTCTACCAAAGTTATGACAGCACTCTTATGATGAATGCCTACAATGGTATCGCCTTCGATATGGCCGAACTCTTCTTTAAATGTCGGGTAATCAGTTTCTCTTTCAACGATATTCCGTTTAAAAGCCTGTTTTCCTCGGCGTTCTTGATGTCCATTTGGTTTCCGCTTACCCTTCATGGGCAAAGTCGATTCATCGAACACCTTTTCCTTGAACTGGCGATAAAGGGTTCTTACGGAACAGCTGATTGGTTTCTCTTTACGCCCAATGATAACGTCTGGCGTCCAGCCTTGGGCAATTTTTTCTTTAATGTAGGACTGTTGTTTCTTTGGCAAGACGATGTTTCGTCTGCCACACCGTTTCTTATTTTCTTTATACTGTTGGTAGTATTCGAGGGCCGTATGGCCTTCTTTCAAGAAATTAATGACGTTATAAATCGGTGTTCGAGATCGTTTCAGGTACTCAGCAATTTTCACAATTTTGATGTTTTGGTGGTAGTAAGACTCTATCATCACCAGTTCATCCGTGGTAAGATGGGTGTAGGTCATTCGTGATCACTCCTATGTTTTCTTTAGTCGGAATTACATTTTGAGTGTAGCACGAATGGCTTATTTATTTGTCTAGCTTAATTTTACAATCGGCGTATTTTAAAAAATTTTTCTTCTAAGAGAAAAAAATTTAATTGTGGAAAGCTAGTATTTGCAACAATACATCTTCTATGCATAAATATATATTTTGTCAAATATTTTTTTTGTTTTTGTGTGATATACAATTATTATGAACAAAAAAAATGATTGGAGGAGTTATATTATGGGAGCAATCGCAAAATTAGTAGCAAAGTTTGGGTGGCCTATTGTTAAAAAATATTACAAACAAATTATGCAGTTTATTGGAGAAGGATGGGCAATTAACAAAATCATTGAGTGGATTAAAAAACATATTTAAAATAAGGATGTGTTAGTACATGGGAGCAATCGCAAAACTAGTGACAAAGTTTGGGTGGCCACTAATCAAAAAATTCTACAAACAAATCATGCAATTTATTGGACAAGGATGGACAATAGATCAAATTGAAAAATGGCTAAAAAGACATTAATGTTTAAACTAAACTAAATTTTTAAAAAAGACTATAAAGTTATAAGGATATCCTTGTATTCTTTGTAGTTTTTTGTTGTGTAAACATTCGGCTTAACGCTAGATAATAATTACTATTTTATTTTTTTGAGGATAACCCTATATCAGTATACTAATGAATCAATTTGACTGGTCACGTTTTGCTTACTAGTATCAGACAAATATAGCCACCCCAAAATTTAGTTAATGATAGGTAATTATTTCTTTATAATTTGTGGTGTTAGTATCAAATCTTAGACAGCTTTTCGTAGAGACAAGAATAAATTAAACTTATCTACGAGAGGATGAATTTTTATGACCCGATATGAAGAAAATTTTAAACAAATG
>NZ_BCQB01000095.1 GCF_001544215.1 Enterococcus durans NBRC 100479 = LMG 10746 | reverse complement strand
ATAAAAGTAAGCGTATAGAGCCGAAAAACTGGGACATCAAAAAGTTGGTGTCTCAGTTTTTTATACTTATAGAGCAAACTCTTCTAATTTTTTGAATAGCCTGATTTCTTATAGTCTAAGTTAGGACTTGTTGTAGCATTGGTCTTCATAGATGATTCAAAAATCTTCATTAATTCTTCTCGTTTCTTTACTTGTAAAAGGTTAACTACTAAAATAAAGTAGACAGTAATAATAATCAATTCACTGAAAGTTGAAGGAGTATCTACTTGAAAAGAAAATTAAGCAATCTCTTAAATAAATTGACTTTAACACAAAAGCGTATTTTAAAATACACAGCAATCAGTATTTTTACTTTATTGATTGTTGTATTAAGCAATCTCTATTTACAATGGTGTCAAAATGATCTTTCTGTTGACCTTGCGTTGAACTTTGCTTTTTCGTGGCACACACAAAAATTCTTATTGGCATGCCTTGTATTGTTGATGATTTTTTTACTTTTAGTATCGGTTATGGGATCATTTCTTTTTGGTATGTTCTTTTACATTGTAAGTATCGGGATATTAGGGTATGCAAATTACTTAAAAATGAGTTATCGACAAGAGCCTATCTACCCAGACGATTTGAAAATGATCACGGAGTTCAGCTTATTGAAGGAAATGACTGGGACAGGCTCCTTTTACTTGTTTCTAGGGTTGATCATGCTAGTCTTGCTTGGTGGTTTATGGGGGATTTACCGAAGTTTCAAAAAAGGACGGCGATTCCAGATACTACGCATGATTACATTGTGTGTAACGATCGGATCGTTGGTATATATCAGTCATTTCAATAATCCTAATAATCTTTTGCGTAAGGCCTATAATAAAACAGCATTATGGATTCCTTACAGCCAAAAGATGAATTATTACAATACTGGGTTTATTGGCGGTTTTTTGTATAATTTAAAAATTGACCCAATGGATGAACCTAGTGGATATTCAGAAGCAAAAATCAAAGAGATCACCGAAAAATATCAGGAACTGGCTGATAAAAAAAATCAAGAAGCAACAGAAGAGCAACCGAACATCATCTATGTCATGAGTGAGAGCTTTTCTGATCCTAGCCGGTTGAATGGTGTGGAGATCTCAGGAGATCCACTGGCAGATTATTATGATGTCGCAAATCAAACCTACAGTGGGAATATGCTCTCCCAAAATTACGGAGGTGGCACAGCGAACATCGAATTTGAAGCTCTGACTGGTTTTTCAATGGCACTATTTAATGCACAGTTGACCACTCCTTATACGATGCTTGTGCCTAAAATCGACCAATTGCCTTCACTCGTATCGACATTGAACGCCCAAAAATATCAGACGACTGCGATCCATCCTTTTAATACATCCATGTATAAAAGGGAAGATGTCTATAAGGTGATGGGCTTTGATCGCTTTATTAGTGAGGACACGATGAAATATACAAAAACGATCGATAATAATCCTTATATTTCAGATGAATCTGCCTATAAAGAAGTCATGGATCTTTTGAAGAATACAGAAACTCCACAGTTTGTCCATCTAGTAACGATGCAGACGCATATGCCATATAATGGGAAGTATTCGAAGCTAAACTATTCAGCAAAGACGATGGACGATAGTGGTACCAACAGTTTAGACAATTATCTTCAAGATATTGCTTACAGCAGTCAAGCGTTGAAAAAATTTACCGAGGAGTTAAAAGATCTTTCTAGAAGAACGCTAGTTGTTTTTTGGGGCGATCATTTACCGGGTATCTATTCAGAAGATATCCAAAATAAAAATGATAAGCAAACGTTACATGAAACGCAGTTTTTGATGTTTGACAATCAGGGGAAATTGACTGAGAACAGTACGCATGATGCGATTACTAGTCCATTTTATTTTGCTGCTAATTTGCTTGAGCAAACCAAACAACCAACGACTGGTTTCTATCAGTTGTTATTGGAAATGGAACAAACACTGCCTGCGTTTGAACGAGAATTATACTATCAAGGCGGGCAATGGCATCAAGAAGCACAATTGAATAAAGAGCAAGAAACACTTTATGATGCCTATAAGATGATCCAATATGATATTGTATCCGGAAAACAATACAGTTTGAAGGAAGGCTTTTTTAAGAAATAACGAATAAGTCATCAAATAGTAAATGAAGAAAACCTGTCTTTTAGAAATAAAAACAGGTAAAATAAAAAGTAAAGAGTCAAATGAAATAAAAATCGGAAAGTAGGAAAATGAATGTTACCAAATATGGGCTATTATGTTCAAGCTGTTGATCGAATGGTGAAAGAAACGGAAGAAATCGGAGAAACAATGCATCCCAAATACCAAGTGGTCAGAGTGGCAATCGACCAAAACAAGACGGCTGATCTAAGCACTGAAGAATTAACTGAAATCAGTGAATTATTCAAAGAGGGAACAAAGAAATACCAATTGATTTTAAAGAAAATCAGTCAGCTTCGTCCACCAGCCAAAGTAATGGGAATCCACAAAAATTTTGAAAAAGCCTATATTTCTTATGTTGCAGGCTGTGAAGAAATGATTCAAAGTATTACGACAAAAGATGGAGTAGATGTAGCTTTGTTCAATGCGTCAGAAGAAAAACAGGACAAAGCGACAGAAAATATCTCATCAGCCATTCAAAAAATGACTAATTTGTTATTGAAAAAATAAACGAACACTTGATTTTACTGAAAACAAGAGTTATTTAATCTGAATATTAGATTATTTTTATGATAGTTTAGCTTAAGTGATTTATGATGAATACGTAACCAAGCTAACCAACAATAAACAGATGAGGCTGGGACAGAAGTGTTTAACTCCGAGAAATAAGCAGAAATTCACGAAAATTGCTTTTCAAATTTTTATGAATTTCAGCTTATTTCCGAAGGAGTTGCTTCTGCTCCCACCGTTTATTCGTTTTTAAAGAATGAGACAAAAGTGTTTCTTACTTTTGTCCCACAACTCCCTTTTCCGCTTAGCCTAACCAACTCAGCGGTTTTTTATTTTATCCACGTATTTTTTAGCGATTAGTGATCATCCAGTGAGCGCTATTTTGAGTTTAAAATTAGCTTTGTGCTAAAATTATAATGAGAGCGCCATCCAAAAATACTTTTTTCTAAGGAGTGAGATGAAATGTCCGAAATTCCAATTGAGGAATTGATCAATATCGTAAATAAAGAATCGAATGCGACAAATCGTGCACTGGGTGTCGAAGCGATTGAATTGTATCAAGAACTAGAGGCTTATTACCACTCAGCTTTAGATGAAGTAGAAACGAAACTATTCATTATTGACCGTGAATTAAGTAGCAATAGTCACAGAGGACGAAAAAACAGTATCCATCAAATTCAGAAAAGGATCAAACGATTCAAGAGCGTTGTGAACAAATTGAATCGTAAACAGGTAAATTATTCAAAACAGG
>NZ_BCQB01000094.1 GCF_001544215.1 Enterococcus durans NBRC 100479 = LMG 10746 | reverse complement strand
GTTATATAGCGGTCAATATCAAAATCATTAATGTTCAAAATATCTTTTTTGTCGTATATATGTTTATTCTTAGCAATAGCGTCCTTTGATTCATGAGTCAAATATTCATATGAACCTTTGATATAATCAAGTATCTCAACATGAGCAACTGAACTATTCCCCAATTTTCGCTTAATCTTGTTCCTAACGCTTTCTATTGTTACAGGATTTCGTGCAATATATATAACGTGATAGTGTGGTTTTTTATAGTGCTTTCCATTTCGTATAACATCACTACTATTCCATGTATCTTTATCTTTTTTTTCGTCCATATCGTGTAAAGGACTGACAGCCATAGATACGCCCAAACTCTCTAATTTTTCTTTCCAATCATTAGGAATTGAGTCAGGATATAATAAAAATCCAAAATTTCTAGCTTTAGTATTTTTAATAGCCATGATATAATTACCTTATCAAAAACAAGTAGCGAAAACTCGTATCCTTCTAAAAACGCGAGCTTTCGCTTATTTTTTTTGTTCTGATTCCTTTCTTGCATATTCTTCTATAGCTAACGCCGCAACCGCAGATTTTGAAAAACCTTTTTGTTTCGCCATATCTGTTAATTTTTTATCTTGCTCTTTTGTCAGAGAAATCATAACTCTTTTTTTCGATTCTGAAATCACCATTTAAAAAACTCCAATCAAATAATTTTATAAAAATAGTGTATCACTTTGTAATCATAAAAACAACAATAAAGCTACTTAAATATAGATTTATAAAAAACGTTGGCGAAAACGTTGGCGATTCGTTGGCGATTGAAAAACCCCTCAAACCCTTGAGCCAGTTGGGATAGAGCGTTTTTGGCACAAAAATTGGCACTCGGCACTTAATGGGGGGTCGTAGTACCCCCCCATTTTTCAAAATTCCAAATTTTTTTCAAAAATTTTCCAGCGCTACCGCTCGGCAAAATTGCAAGCAATTTTAAAACCATGAGGGAATTTCATTCCCTCAAACTCCCTTGAGCCTCCTCCGACCGAAATAAGGGGCGCTACGCTTATTATTTCATTCAGTCATCGGCTTTCATAATCTAACAGCGAACCTGATTAGCTACAAGGGACGCTACGCTTAAACCCTTTCCGCAAATCAGAACCCCTGTTTTAACGATTATGCCGATAACTAAACGAAATAAACGCTAAATCCTCTTAGAAACGATTTTAAGCCCGTTACAGCCCTTTAATTAATCCTGAGTAAATTTATCCGTACGGTTAGTCAAAAATGCTTAAAACCCAAAATATGACCTTCTAGGGACACTAAAACAAGAAGTATGTTATGATAATTTAGTAAACTTAAAGGAGTGATACAATCATGGAGCTAATCGTAGATATTTCATCAATGGCCTCAGTAGTTCTTGTTATTATATTAATTTTTAAATATCAAGAAATAATCAATCTTAAAAAATCCACTAAAATAATAATTCTTTTATTGTGTATTACTGTGATCTGCGCTAATTTGTTGAATTATATTGATTTTTATCATGGGTTCATTAAGGGACTGAATTCCTAATTCATATATTTAATATGTATGCCTTTGATATAAAATTCTAGTACTATTCAAAACAAAAATAGGACTAAACAAAAAAGTTTAGTCCTATTTTTGTTTTCCTCATCGGTCTGCTCGATGACAGGAGCAGTCAGATTGAAAATCTGAAATATATTCAAATTATTTTCCTAAGGGCGCACTTATATACCATGAAAACCATGGTATAAATTGCCAATATTTTAGATTAGACGTGTTGGAAAAACTCGCTTTGCTCGTGTAAATAAAAACGTTATAATATATTATAGCGATCTTAGTAAGTGGATATACACTTACGGTAAAAAGAATCATCTTCCACTCGGTCACACCTAAAATTTACATTTTAGTTTGTTCCTCGTTTCAGACGATTCTTTTTATTTTTGGGGCGTTGCCCCAATCCCCATAGTCTATTTTTTTGTTGTTGCCAAAGGCAACTTCTTATACAGGTTTTTAGGGTTTAGCACGACATCAATTTATTTGATGTGTAAGTGCGCCTTTAAGATTTTCTTTGGGTTTTTTTCATTGCCATTTTTAAAGCAATGCGCACTTACACACCACTCCAAAATTGGGTGGTTTTTGTGCTTAAAAAAATGTATCAGAAGTCGGCTAGCCGACAACAAAAAAAGCGCTAATAAATTAGCGCCATAAATAAAATATAAATTAATCACTTTTTCTTTTTTTGCCAAACAGCATCGATCATTTTGTTTATTGCAATCGTATTGCTATTAATCGCAACATCAAACCAAAATAAAACCCCCCTTCGACTTTCGTCAGGGGGGCTTTTATTTATTCAATAATCCCTCCTCTCAATAAATCTATTATTGTACTTAATTCAACTTCCATTTCTCTGTATCTTTCAATACGCTCTTTTAAGTCCTTAATTTCTTTTTTTAATTCCTCATTTTCAGCAAATAACTCTTTTTCTTTGTTTGTCATTTTATTTCCCCCGTTTCAGCATCAAGAACCTTTGCATAACTTGCTCTATATCCACACTGATAATTGCCCTCAAACCATAATCTAAAGGCGCTAGAGTTTGTTGAAACAATATCTTTTACATCATTCGTATTTAAAATTCCAAACTCCGCTCCCCTAAGGCGAATAAAAGCCATTAAATCTTTTGTATTTACCAAATTATAGTCATCCACTATATCTAAAAGTAAATTCTTCAATTCTCTTTTTTGGCTTTCATCAAGT
>NZ_BCQB01000093.1 GCF_001544215.1 Enterococcus durans NBRC 100479 = LMG 10746 | reverse complement strand
TTCCAAAAACACCTTGATAAGAAATGTGCTGAATCATATTTTGATTTACCAGTCTATCCATTATTTCTGTAACAGAAGAAGGCTTGACCTCTAGGATATCAGCAACCTGTCTATTTCTTACCAACTTTTTATCTTTACTAAGTTTGTCAATAACTAGCAGATACTTTTCTTGGGTTGGTGTCAATGTTAGTTCTCCTTTCAAGTAAAATCAGTAGCATCCTACGTTATTAAACTGGGGTGTCTTTATGTAACATATCTAAAAATAATCCTAAGAAAAAAATTAGCTAAGTAATAATTTGTCTTTTGATGATATCTTATCGTAATGAGATATCTGAGGACCGCTCAATCATCAAAAGTCGTCCCTCTAAATAAACTACAAGAATAATTACTTAGAGGGAAACTTTAAAATATCAATATGTTTTTAACATTGCTAAGCTAGACCATCATGAATTTTGTTTAGATTCCATTTCATCATTGTATAGTAGGTATCGCCTTCGGAACCTTCTTTTGCTAATGAATCAGTAAAAATTTTGGAATAAATTTCTAATCCCGTTTCATCGGCAACTTTATTCATTGACTTAGATGAAACAGAGGTTTCTACGAACGAATGTTTGACATCAGAGTTTTCTATTTTAGCTAACACAGCTTTCATTTGTTCGGGAGTACCTTGAGATTCGGTATTGATTTCCCAAATGTAAGCTGGCGCAACATGATAGGCTTTTGAGAAGTATTTGAAGGCACCCTCTGAGGTGACCAATAAACGCTGTGATTCAGGAATATCGAGAAATTTTGATTACGCTTCCTCATGTAACTTTTGTAATTTTTTGATATAAGCATCAGAATTAGTTTGGTAATAATCTGCATTTTTTGAATCTTTTTCCTTTAAGACTTTGGTGATTGTTTTGACGTATTGAACACCATTGGCTAAATCAAGCCAGGCATGAGGATCTTCTTCTTCGACGTTGGTTGTTAAGTGCTCCGGTGTTACACCTTCACTGGCGGTGAAAACATCTTTATCGAATTCTTTATGAGCAGTGCTTACCAACTTCTTGAACCAACCACTACCGCCAGTTTCTAAATTCAGTCCGTTGTGAAATAAAACTGTTGCATCTGTTGCTTTTGAGATATCTTCCGGTTTAGGTTCATACTCGTGGGGATCCACGCCGCGTTGAACAATACTATATAGTTCAACGCGATCTTTAGCCACATTTTTAACCATGTCTTCCAAAATCGAGTTTGTAGTTACTACGCTGATTTTTTTGGAATCTGTTGATTGTTTGGAATCTCCACTTCGTCCGTTGACAAAAAAGATTACTCCGGCGACGGCTGCGATCACTACTACGATGGTTACTAATATTCTTTTCATATTTACGCCTCTTTTCTATTTTTGTGTATATGTAACAAGTTTTGTTTTGGTGAGAAGATAAAGGAAATTAAGAATAACCCTGCTGCGACAATAACAATCGCTGGACCAGAAGCCCAGTTGAATGTGTAGCTGAAGTACAAACCACAAATTGATGCGACAACACCAAATATAGCGGAGAAAACAAGCATCACGGACAAGCGGTCGGTCCAAAAGTATGCTGTTGCAGCTGGCGTAATTAACATGGCCACTACTAAGATGATTCCGACAGTTTGTAATGCTGATACGGTTACTAGCGTTAAGACGAGCATAAGGCTATAGTGGATTAGTTGGGTATTTAATCCATATGTTTTAGCGAAGGTCTGATCAAAGGAAGTGATTAACAATTCTTTATAAAATACTTGTACAAAAATAATCACAATTCCTAAAACAATTGCCGTTGTGATCATATCACTATTACTAACAGCTAGAATGTTTCCAAATAAAATATGGTGTAGATTGGTTGAGCTTTCGGCCATAGAGATTAAAATGAATCCCAATGCATAAAAGAAGCTGAAGACAACCCCTATTGCAGTATCTACTTTGATTTTACTATGAGAAGCCACGTAGCCGATTAACATTGCAGCTAGTACACCAAAAATAGATGCTCCAATCAAGATATTTATACCTAACATATAAGCAACAGCAACCCCTGGCAATACTGAATGAGAAATAGCGTCCCCCATCAAAGACATTCCTCGTAGAATGATGAAACTCCCAATAATCCCAGACATAATCCCCACCATTATTGCAGTGATTAATGCACTTTGAAGGAAATCATATTTTCCTAACGCTTGAAAAAAATCCGAGAGAGCAGTCATTTAATTTACCTCCTGAAATAGAACTGAAGATAAGTCAGTACTGAATGCTTTACTGATATTCTTCGAATTGTAGACTTCTTGAGTTGGTCCAAAGTCAATGATTCCGTGATTCATAATGACTAATTCATCAAAGTAATCATAAACTTTATTTAAATCGTGATGGATAACGATAATGGTTTTTTGTTCGTCTCGCCATTGTTTTAAAATAGCCATGATGGCACGCTCACTTTCCACATCAATTCCAACAAAAGGTTCATCTAAGACAACAATTTCTGCCTGTTGTAAAATTGCTCGAGCTACGAATACCCGCTGTAATTGTCCGCCTGACAAATTACCTATTTGCCGATTAGCAAAGTCAGTCATTTTAACTTGCTCAAGAGCTGCATCACAAGCAACACGTTCGCTTTTTCCTGGAGTCTTAAACAATCCCAGTTTTCCATAACTACCAGTTAAAACCAAATCATAGACATTGATTGGAAAACTGAGATCTAAATCCTTTCGTTGCTCTACATAGGCAACCTTCTTTTTTACTGTTGCCATTGAATGACCATCAAGCGCGCTACTACCTGATTTTGGATGAATAAGACCCAATATTGCCTTGATTAAAGTAGATTTACCAGCTCCATTAGGTCCGATAATGCCAGTAATCTTCCCTCCATTAAAATGGACGGATAAATTATTGAATACCGGTGTATCGCCGTACGCAACAGATAATTTTTTTACAGTTAACAAATAAAAACCTCCTTTAAAAACTAAATTTTTCTAATTTTAGCCTTAACTCTAAAAATGTTTTGGTCAACCTTATTTTTTTCTCTCGACTATTTCAACAAAAAATCGTGAATATTAACAATGGTAATTATCATATAGATATATTTTTAACGTGTACAATTGATTCATTCCGATACAAATGAAATGAAGGCAAATAATATTAAATTAGGCGAATGTTTATTTTTTTTTTAGGTTTGTCTAATATTTTGCTTTAATTTAATAAAAAAGAGGTGTATACTTATGATGTTTTTAAAGGAAGGTGGAAATATTTTGAAAGATACAACAAGTCAGTCCGGTAAAGAGCACAAACCTCGATTAATTCAGCATGCGAATGGTCCCTCTTTAGAGGAAATTAACGGAACTGTCGAGGTACCCAAAGGCAAAGGCTTTTGGAAAACCCTGTTCGCCTATTCTGGACCGGGAGCATTAGTTGCTGTGGGATATATGGATCCAGGCAACTGGTCTACTTCGATTACGGGTGGGCAAAACTTCCAGTATTTATTAATGTCGGTCATTTTAATGTCTAGTTTAATTGCAATGCTATTACAATATATGGCTGCTAAATTGGGAATTGTTAGTCAAATGGATTTAGCTCAAGCAATTCGAGCGAGAACGAGTAAAAAACTAGGAATCATTTTATGGATTTTAACGGAATTAGCGATTATGGCAACAGATATTGCGGAAGTAATTGGCGCATCAATTGCTCTTTATTTACTTTTTAATATTAC
>NZ_BCQB01000092.1 GCF_001544215.1 Enterococcus durans NBRC 100479 = LMG 10746 | reverse complement strand
CCCGTGGTGCTAGTTAATTTTTTCCTAGAGGAAAATGTCTAAACATGTTGGTAAATCAACAAAAAAACGCATATAGTAGTCTCAAAACTCCCAAGAAATGAGGACTACATATGCGTTCATCAAAATATACTGAACATTATACAGATACTTTTATAACATTCAAGGAAATTATGAGAACTGTTTCTAACATATACCACAATTGTGTACCAGATAAGATTAAAAACCGAAGAAATACTGATCAACTGAAGCAACGCGATACAGTGATTATTGCTTGTGTTATATGGGGCATAATTAATGGCTATACTAGCCAAAGAGCCACGTATAGAGCGGTTTGTTCCGTCTTATTTCCTAATGGTGACTTTCCTAGTAGGAGTCGATTCACTCGCTTAAGTTCAAACTTAGCTTACACTATCAAGATTATTCGATACTTTTTCATCAAGAAGCTCACCAAAGGTGAACTAGTCGGAATTATAGATAGTTTTCCTAGTCCATTATGTAAACCAGTTAGAAATAGACAAGCAAAACTATTGAATCAAATAGCCAAAGTTGGCTATAACTCAACAAAAAAATCTTATTTTTATGGTCTTAAAATTCATATGATCGTTACTAAGACTGGCTTTCCGATTACTTACTCAATCACGAATCCAGGTGTCCATGACGTGAAAGTGTTAGAGACTTTATCGGAAGAAGCGAATCTTCCCAATATCCTAGGGGACAAAGGATATATTAGCCATAAAATCCATGAAAAGCTTGCCCTTAAGGGCATTACTATATCCGTTCCGCCACGTAAAAACATGGATAAATCAGAAAAACTAGACCACAGCTTACTTGGAAAACAAAGAAAAACAGTTGAGACTGTTTTTTCTTCCTTAGAAAAATTAGGTTGTCAAAATTTCAACTCACGTTCTGTTAAAGGGCTAGAGAGTAGATTTGAAAGCATATTACTGGCTTACAGTGTTCTATTAAGTCGAGCACAACGACGTTTTGAAGGAACTTTGAGATATTCTTTAGGATATTAAAATTAACTAGCACCACGGGTTATGAATATATGTGACTAACTGATTATAGTCATTTCTAGTATCAAGATGTTTTTTGTATTTTGTATCAATTGGTATATTATTAAATGTAAAATCTGGATATCGTGGGGACCGGTTGGGCTCTTGAAATAAATGCATTGTTGCTAACCCTTTATCTCTGCCATAATGTTTCCAACCAGTGACTTTCCCAATGTATTCTTCCCATAGCCAAGACACATCGATAATGATTCCATGTATTTGATTTTTATCACTTCCAAATCCTGATTTTTCTTCCGATAAAATTTGGATACAGATTTGTTGAAGAGCCGAATACTCCTCGTAATAACTATGTTTGACTGGATGAAGGATATTCTCTTGAAGGATATTAAATTGGTTTAATCTAGCATAATCAGGTGTTATTTGTTTGATTAGAACCACGTTTTCTTTCGTATCCTCATCTCCACTAAGTAAGAAATCATACTCATTTTGGATTTTTTCAATAGTATGACGAATAAGCTGGGTTAGGTGATTATTATAGCTAAACTCTCGTGTTCGATAAGCAACTTTTCCAACGAAAGGAACATTCGAACGGATGTGTTTTGCAACATCAACAGCTCCCTTGATATTGGCATTATTGTATTCTCGTTTGACATATTCTTTGTATATCCCTTTACGCATTGCTTCATTCAGATAATAAGGAAAGAGAAATACCAACAAATCGTAGTATGTCATCTTTTTAGATGCACTAAAATGATCATTAATCACGTTGTAATTCAAAACACGCTGAAGCATATAACGTAAAAAGAAATCTTCATGCTTCATTTGATTAGCGAATCTAGAATGAATTCTTAATTCATCTGTTGAATCGCTAAGGATACCTACAACATTACAAGTCCAAATTTTTCCATTTCTTGATTGAAATATCAAGTTATCTTCACTTAGATCCTTGGATTGATTTAACTGTTGCGGAAAGATAATAAAATTTTCTTTCTCTAAACTACTTAAGTCACGATTAACTAAGTTCGTAATGATTGGATGTTGCACAACTGAGTCATTGATTTCTTGATTATCGTATAGAGGTTTCAGCTTCATCTAAATCACCGTCATTAGAGTATACCTTTCCTAGTATTTCTAATTTTTCTGTCGCCTTATGTTCACCACGAAAATAGTCTTTCAATAATGGATATAACTTAGTATCCCATAATTGTTCCATTGTCTCCTCGCCATTGTCAATACCTAAAAAGTAACTAGCACCAATTTGATAATCCGTTGACAGTCCACCTTTTTCTTTGGCAACGATCGCCTCATTTAAGCGCATCATAAGTTTTTTTGTTTTCTCTTGAGTCAGCATATTTTGTGCTGAATCTTCTGCCTTTATTTCTAAGAAAGTAAATCGCCGGCGCATAGCAAAATCAAAAGTGTCAACAGAACGGTCAATGTCGTTCATCGTCCCAATAATATAAACATTATTAGGAATATAGAATTTTTCTTCTGGATTTTCATGGAGGTTCGCATATTGTGTATAAACACCTTCTTTATGCCCGCGATACCCTGGATCAATTGAGAAAAATAATTCGCCAAAAATTTTGGAAATTTCGCCCCGATTAATTTCATCAATGATAAACACATAGTTTTGGTTATTCGTAGAATCTACCGTTGACGCCGTGTAGTTTTTTAAGCCGAATTCTTCTTTTAAGTGTTTTACAATCGCTTTTCGATAAGCATCAAATCCACCTTTTGGCGTACCAGGTAATCCACGATAGACATTATAAATTTGGTCATGGTTCATGTAAGTAGTAGTTTTTGCAGGATAAACGCCTTGAATTTCATTTCTTTCATAAGCTAGAAGATTGCGTACTGGTTTACCTGTCAATGTTTTAAGTTTATTGTAGCCTTCTCCCTCTATACTAGCTTCCGTTACCGCATCAAAAAATTTAGTCCAAGCTTCTTCAAAATTATCTTGTCCATCTACTTTCTTTGTTTTCTTTGCTTCTTCAACAAAGCTCTTAAAGCTTCCATCTTTCAAGGTGAAACTAACAACGCCATCATCGGATGTGGTTGGACGTAAACCTTCGACAAAATCAGTATAATCATAGCTAGGATGAAACTGGACAAATCCAATTCGGCTCTTTTCATCTTCGCTCAATTCATTGATTAGTGTAGTTCTTCCATTTGAAACGACATCAGCTGCCATTTCATTTGCAAGGAATGTTTTCCCTGTTCCAGGAGCGCCACGTAGAATAAGGTTTTTAGATTTGAGGGTTCTGTTGCAAAGTTTTAAATAAAGAATAAAATCCCTTACGGTATCTATGATTTAAGCTGGGATTCCCAATAATACCTTGATTTCAGTACAGACCGAAAACCCGAAGAGAGTGCCTTCTTTTCGGGTTTTCTCATATAATCCTCGAATGGCTTCCATGCCTTTAATCGTGGTAGAGGCAGTGCGTAAACTTCGATAGAATTTATTGCGTCTCTTTACTGGACGATGGTCTTGTTCAATCAAATTATTCAGGTATTTAATGGTACGATGTTCTGTCCCTTGATAAAAGCCGTATTCTTTTAGTTTCTTAAAGGCACTTGTAATAGAGGGGGCTTTATCTGTGACTACAACCTTCGGTTCATCAAACTGCTTCACTAACCGCTTAAGAAAAGCATAGGCTGCTTGTGTGTCCCGTTTTTTACGTAACCAAATATCCAAGGTTAAACCATCTGCACCGATGGCTCGATACAAATAATGCCATTTTCCTTTAATTTTGATGTACGTTTCATCCATTTTCCATGAATAAAAGGATTTTTTATTTTTCTTTTTCCAAATTTGATAGAGTAGTTTGCCATATTCTTGCACCCAACGATAAATC
>NZ_BCQB01000091.1 GCF_001544215.1 Enterococcus durans NBRC 100479 = LMG 10746 | reverse complement strand
AATGAAGTCCACTATCTTTAATTGATTAGTGGTTAGCTCATGTCTTGCTCGTTTAATTAAATCATTACTTTCACATACATAGTAATACTGTTGTCGCTCATATGATTCTGTATTTAAATTGCGATTATCAACCCATAAATTTTGCATAAGAATATACCTCAATCTAACTTTGATAAATACATTGTAAACTGAAATGCCCAATAAGGTAAGTATTTTCTTATATTATTAAAATAAAAACATACCATTTACGTGTATTTTACTGCCCATTTACGTGTATTTTACTGCCCATTTACGTGTATTTTACTGCCCATTTACGTGTATTTTACTGCCCTATATAAGCCTTAAACACCTGATAATACTACATTTTTCTCGTCCTAAGTATTATAAATTATTTTAAAATAAATATATAAAATATAAGCACCCCCAAAAATTTATGTTTTATCTTGAGAAATCCAAGACAATATTTAACTAGCTAAACGATCATTTTCATGGTCAATATATAAAAGAATAAAAAAGGAGTGAGCGAAAAACACGCTCACATTGTACTTGCAGCGTTCACTTCGTTCACTCGCGAAAAGAAAAGATCACCCCTCTTTTAGGAATGGCTTTGGATAGCTCTAATTGCTCGCCTATCCTGTTTTAACTGTTTGGCAAGATAAATACGCTTAGTAAGCAATCAGGCGCCTTACAGGCGGTCAGGGCAAGCCCTAACAACCCTTAGGTAAAAAAGTAAGATCAATCCCCTATTCTTTATGTTTTTTCGATGAATCCATTCAAAACTGATTTTAAGCCACTTAGCAACCCGTTTCAGACGTTTCATTATCTTATTAGTATAAATAGCTGATTATCAGATAAAACCTCTTAAAACGAAAAATAGGCACCTTTACTGTTATCTCTAGTTGAATCTGATTGCCAAAATCTAATAAATGAACCGTAGAATGAAAATAAGAACCTTTTAGAAGCATTGATGTAATTCTAATTGCACGTTTTATTTTGATTAAACTAGCGTAGTCTGTTTAATTAAAATAAAATGTTTAGTTGAGCAAAGCGAAACCAGAAAGGAGCAAACAACATGACATTAGATTACAGAAAAACATTTGAAATTGAGATAATCAATGAATTTCAATCAGCGATTCACTCAAAAATGTTGAACTATGTTTTAAATAATGAACTCGATAAAAACGATTCTACAAACCTACAAACAAATTTGCTAAATCAATTATCAGACATGAATCAAATTAATTTATTTAAATTATCTCTTGAAGAACTAGAAGCCTACCATGAATATTTACGATCAATAAAAAAATATGCTGATAGCATCACATGAAAAATAATTTTACAATTTTCAAATAGCTTAATACTTGAAATCTGACTTTTTTTGACTAAAATAATGATTGAAAGAAAATATAGAAAGGATTGATTATTATGTCAAACGAGATTCAACGACGTAACTCAGACACATATAGTATGTCACCTTTTAATTTTTTTGAAGACTTTAGTCGTAATTTATTCAATGATTTTAAGCCAAATTTAGTCAAAACAGATATTCATGAAACTGATAATGAATATTTTGTAGAAGCTGAACTTCCTGGTATTCCTAAAGAAGACATTCAAGTTACTTACGAAAACGGAGTATTAACAATTAGTGGCCAACACCGAATTGATAAAGTAACCGAAGATAAAAAAGGAAAGCTGCTTCGTAGCGAACGTAGTTTAACAAGTGTCCGACGTCAATATTTATTAGAAAATGTTAAAGAAGACGAAATAAAGGCTTCTTATTCAGATGGAATTCTTAAACTAACCTTGCCAAAAGATAGTAACAAAGAAATAAAAAAATCTATTCCAATTGAGTAGTAATTAAAAAATTACGAAAAAAGGCGTCTATAAAGTTTTATAGACGCCTTTTTTCGTAAAAATAAATTATTTTTTCTTTCTCCATTCACTATCTAAAATCGAATAAATAATTTGATCTTAATAACCATTATCAACATGGGTCTCCATTACCAAAGGGCGCACTTATACCCACCAAATTTTTCTTACGAAAAATTGATAGATTCGTGCTAAAAAAGAGTACAGATCACTTTCATGAACTTGTACTATTTTTTCGTCAGGCGTGTTGGTTAAAATTCGCTTCGCTCATGTAAAAAGAAAGTAAAAAAAATAGTTAATCAGAATCATTGACCAACTGAATTTTTAGGTCAATGCGCACTTACACACCACTTTTAAAAGTGGTGTGTTTTTACTTGAAATTTTGTATGAGAAGTTGCAGTTTAAAAATGGAGAAACTATACTTAGTGCTTTGTTCTTTATTCTTTATCAAATGTTCAATATATGACTCTTTAAATTATTTGTTTAGAATAGATGGAGACCAAATTTCAAAATATAAATCAGTGGAATGATGGCTCCCCAAAAAATCATCATGATTGTTCGAACAACAGGTTGTTTCCACCAGAGGAAATCATCTGGATTTTTTTCTCTTGTTAGTTTTACGCCCCTTGTTAGAGGATATTTTTCATCCATTTTCAGAACCCATTTTGCTTTGTAGTACTTTATTACATAAAGGCCTAAGAAAAATAGTCCTATCCATAAGATACCCAGAAATGCTTGTGTATCTTCGGGAAGTTTATCTATAAAAGCAGCTAATAATAAAATGAATATATAAAAAATTAACGCCTTTATATTGAATACTTGTTTCTCTGCCTTTCTCTTTTCTAGTTGAATAGATTGTTCCTTAGACATAAAGTTTATTTCGCTGGATTGTTTTTCAGAAGATGAAAAAAGATCATTAATTTGAACCTCTAGTGCATTAGACACTAGTCTCAATGTCTCTAAACTGGAATCTTCTCCAGATTCTAAACGTTGAATGGTTCTTATACTTAGATTACTTTTTTCAGCTAATGTTTCTTGTGTCCATCCTTTTGATTTTCTGAGTAATGCAATCTGATTAGTTTGCCTCATAGTTTCTCGACCCCTTTATGATTTATTTGCATCCATCATAAACAAAACCCTATTCTATCACCACGACATCTACCTGTCAGTCATCTGACAATAATATGACAAAAGGCTGTAATCTATGGGAAAATAATGAATGGGATAAAAAATAGTGTAAGTTAAATTATTTAGTGAGTAGGTATCTAACGAAATATGTAGGTATAATCGTAAACAAGTTATTTAAAATCTTAGTCGACATAATCTGTATTAAACGAAGTAGCCCCTGGATCAACAGTTCCAGGGGCTTTCTTTGTGAATCGCAATTGGTCTACCTCGTTTGCCAAAACTAAACCCTAGTATATCAGCAATCCTCTGAGCGATAACTTGTGAATTTTATGGAATGACTGAGAAGGTTTTTTGTTATTTAAAAGGAAAATCTACCGGTCAGTTAACTCATAATTTATGCTATACTCATTCATGGCAACTTGCCTCCGATTGGAGGTGTTAACATGGTAAAAGAAATTCTAACGTTTCGCAAATTAAGTATAACATGCTAAAAAAAAGTACAAAATGTCTGCTAATGTAATTTGTTTTATAGACTAAAATGGTATCAATTTTGACCTTATCGCCAAAATTGATACCATTTTTTGACTTGCACTTTTTCTAATTCATGTTGTGTTTCTTCAAGTAATAACTGCTTATCTTTCAACTGTGCGTGCGTTAATTGGTGTAATTGTTGTTCTTGATCCAATAACTTCTGTAGGTTGTCTTGGCTGGTTAATAAATGGTTAATTATTCGATTCTTTTTATCCAATTCATTTAGTAGATAATCAGTAGTTAATTCATCGGTTTTTAACCGGCATTTTTCACCGGTCAATTCTTTTACAACAGTTGATACAGCTTCATCTGTTAAGTAGATAATCCCATTCTTTTTAACCAGTAAATTATCAGTTAATTTACCGGTCTGGTATTTAACTTTGTTTTTGTTTACACCTAATTCATCTGCTAGTTCTTTAATAGTTTTCATTTAGCTCACCTATTTTCAGTCCAATCATTATGAATCTCAACTTGAACAACTTTTCGACCTTTTGTTGCTTGAAATAGTTCAAGTTGCATATCGTCTATTTTTTCATTTATTTCATTGATTGCTTTAAGCAATATATTTTGTTTCATTTGTTTATATGTGTAGCTATCTGGTGCGCCTAGCATCTCTTTAAATTCATCTGGTGTTCCTTGTAGTATAGTTACCTTTGTTTTATCCTTGCACGCTTCTCGTATTAATTTGTATAGCAAAATAGAATATTTAGATTTTAATTTTACGGTATCAATCAATAAATATTGAGTGTAGTTCTTAGACAGTTGCAACAAATACGGTTTTAACTTATCTGCAAAGCATAACTCAACTTGACCATTGTCATAATAAGTAGCACTAGATACCCACCCACATTGTGTTATTGCTTTGCGTTCTTTGTCATAGATGATTACATCTTTCTTTCTCAAATCGTTTAAACTCTCTGCTAGCTGATTGTATGATCTGCCACTTGATTTTATATTCAACACTTTACATAACTCATACATCGAAGTATATACAGCTTCAAATTCTACGTCATTAGGCTTTATCTTAGAAAT
>NZ_BCQB01000090.1 GCF_001544215.1 Enterococcus durans NBRC 100479 = LMG 10746 | reverse complement strand
AAATTGAAGAAATGAAAAAGTTCGGCGCAGAAAAAATTTTCATCGAGAAACAATCTGGAGCAACGATTACTCATCGACCGATTTTCCAGGAAGCTTTAGAGTTTGTCCGAGACCAAGATATTTTTATTGTCGAAGCAATCGACCGACTTGGAAGAAATTACGACGAAATCATTGCTTCAGTCAATTACCTAAAGAAGAAAAACGTGCAGCTGATCATCACCAGTCTACCGATCATGGCTGAAGCAATTGGCAATCCTCTTTTGGATAAATTCATTAAAGATTTAATCATCCAAATTTTGGCCATGATTGCAGAGCAAGAGCGTACCGAATCTAAACGACGCCAGGCGCAAGTCATTAAAATTGCAAAAGCAAATGGCGTCTATAAAGGTCGTCCAAAACTCTATAGTGCAGATACAAAAAATCCTCAACGACGTTTAGTTTATGAAAACATCGTTAAGGATTTAAATGAGGGCATAGCTATTTCAAAAATTGCTAAAAACTACAATATTACTAGACAAACTATTTACAGAATTAAGAATGATATTGAGTATAACAGTAATCAAATGAATTAAAAAAGTTCTTTATACATTAAAATTTCTTCTTTTAACTCATCAATTCTAGGAGATCTAACATCAGAATCAGCAATTGCATTTAATAACTCATCAATATTTTCTTTATTCGCTAGTAAAGGATCATAGTATTTTATATTCTTTTTAATTAATTCCAGAGTTTTTATATTTTGTTCTTTGTAATTAGCTAGAATTTCTTCTACAGTTTCGCCTGAAATCATAGCCATATCTGAACCAGTATTGATTCCTTTGAATGGATAAGGTTCTTTATCATATGCCTTTATCATTTCTACTAAATCATCATATCCTAAGTGTTTTTTAACATACAGCATAAAATTTATTAATGTAAAAAATGGCATTGAAGAATAGTCTGGAAATATAAATTGAAACAGTTTGTTCGCAAAATATTTATCATCATCATTGCTTTCTGGTGACACTGACAGGCTGCTAAGCCACTTTAAATACAATTCAAATATAATTATTTGTTTTTGTGAATTATCTTCATTCTCATCATAAATAAGTTTATCGGGTAAAAGATTATCTAAGTTATCTACTAAAGATAGGCTATTAGCTTTCTTGGCATAAGATATTAATTTTAAAATATTATTATTTAGGAATAATCTATATTCTTCTCCAGATAATTCTTCTAAAAATTGTGATAGGAATTGATTATATCTGTTACTAGAATTCCAATTAAAAATAGAGTTTTTTGTATAGATATCGAAAAAATCATTTACTTTTTTTATATCTATATTCTTTCCTTCAAGATACACACATTTTATTTCGGAATAAATAAATTTGGATAAACGCTCATAAACATCATAATCGATAGTATTGTACGTATTTATTTCATCAAATTTATTCATGTCTATACTAGTGAAAAAGATAGACATAAATTCTAATTTTTTTTCATAGTCTTTATTTTCTTCACATTGATCTATATACATATCCATCAGATCGATTTCTTCTATCTCTCCATGTTGATCCACTGAATTCCATATGAGAGACCATATTTCTTTCTGAACAGCTTCATTCTTGGATAAGTTACTAATATATCTTTTCCTACATTCTGTTCTATATTTAACGGTTTCACTAGAATTGTTTTTTGAATAAGTACGCTTGTTAATAATCCAAAAATAGCACCTAACTAACGATAGAATAGATAAGCTTATGCCGATTACATATAAAAGAAGTACTATACAGTTAAGTTTTCTATAAAACTCATTACTTGCTGAATTTGTTTGATAGAAAAGTAAAGGCAATGTTAACAATATTAGTCCAAAAGACAGTTTTTTTATTTTTATAACTTGATCAAATACTACCATTTTATCCCAATCAACAGCATTCTCATTTTCAAATAAAAATGTAGCAATTGGTATAAATAATGCCAACACTGTACTTGTTATATTCCATAAAAATCCCGAATCCATAATTATTTTCCTCCTATATAAAATTTGTAAAATGTAAATATAATTACTCAATTATCTTTTTAAAAGCTTCCTCCATTAATATAATATTATCATCCAAATCGTCGATGTTGGGAGCGTCAATAATTTTGTGTAAATAACTCGTCCTTCTGCAAAATAATGGGTTACTCAGTAAACATTGAAGCTAATGTATCCGTCACTTGTTGGAAGCCTTTATGGCTTCTATTTAAGAATTTTTGATTGTATGTATCAAAGATGGATACTAGGAAACGCTCTAGTGATTCTTCATTTTGAAACTGATCTTTTCTGCGGCTGTATTTCTTGATTTGTTTATTGAAAGATTCGATTAAATTAGTTGAGTAAATGCTTCGGCGGATACCAGGCGGAAACTCATAAAAAGTCAATAAATCTTGATTTTTTATCAGTGACTGCGTCACTTTAGGATAAGTTTTCTGCCACTTCTCAATCATACTCCCTAAAAAGGTATTTGCCTCTTCCTTTGAGCTAGCTTGATAAACAGCCTTAAAATCATCACAGATTTCTTTTCGATCTTTGACACGTACTTTATGAGCAATATTACGGGAAACGTGAACACAGCAATGTTGGTATTTAGCTTTAGGATAAATCTGGTGAATCGTATCTTTCATGCCTTTTAAGCCATCGGTAATAAACAGTAAGACATCATGAACCCCTCTGGAGTAAATGTCCTGTAACAACTCATTCCAAACGTAGGTCGATTCAGTCGGAGCAATCTCATAACTTAGTACTTCTTTAGTGCCGTCTTCTCGTATACCAATGGCAATATAGATTGCTTCTTTGGAGACGGTTTGCCGTTTTAAAGGAATATAAGTAGCATCCATGAAAATAGCGACATACTTATCATTTAGAGTTCTAACTTTAAATGCATTTACTTCTTCAGTCAGCACTTTAGTCATGTTGGACATGGTTTGGAGCGTGTAGTGATGCCCATACATTTTCTCAATCAAGTCTGCGATTTCCGACATGGTAATACCTTTTCGGAAGAGGTGAATGACGGTCTCCTCTAAGGTATCATTCGTCCGTCTATAAGCAGGAACAGTCTGTTGCTTGAACTCGCCGTTGCGGTCGCGCGGAATCTGGAGATGAAGTTCCCCGTACTCGGTCTTGACCGTACGGTCATAGGAGCCGTTACGAGAATTACCCGTGTTAAAACCAATACGATCGTACTTTTCGTAATCGAGGAAAGCCGTTAACTCCGTTTTGAGAAGCGTATTGACAGCTTTTTCCAAATGGACACGGAATAATTCATTCAAATCGCCTTTGTTCGCTAGAGTCTTTAGAATTTCTGTAGTAAAATCGTTCATAGGGAAGTCCTCTCTTCTGTGAATGTTTTGTGGTAACTCTATTCTACAGAAGGGATTTCCTTTTTTCTATTTACACAAAATATTTTACACTCTCTCGATGTTACATCTATAGAATTCTTTTATTACTTTCAAAGTATCTAAAGTTATCACAAATGATAGTTTTTCCAATACATGTATTTGTAACGCTGATTCTATTCCAATATTTGATGCAATATGATTAATAGTGCCAGTTCCATGAACATCCATTGATCCAATTCCATATATAGAAAAATATAGAGATTTGTCGATATTAAGTCTTTTCATCAACTTCAGTATGCTTGTTTTCTTTTCTTGGTCTAAATCGTACCAATGCCTATTGTCCCATCTTTTTGTTCCTTTATACTTAAATAATTTTTTCTGTTCATTCTTGTAATACGTAATTATATCATATGATTTGTCAAATTAAGCTAGAATAAAATGCTTCTTGTACATAGCTCAAAAATATTTCGATTGGTGTTCTGTAATTCAATGATTTTCTTGGAATATGATTACGTTGATTGCTGACACTGGAAATAAATGTCTGATTCACTTCTCTAAAATCCATTGATTTCGGCAGTCCATTACGACGCAGAATCCCGTTAGAATTCTCGTTTAATGGGCGTTGAGAAGGTGTTCCAGGGTCCGCAAAATATATATCAATATCATGTTGGTTACTAATGGCTTTCCAGTTAGAAAATTCTTTTCCACAGTCAAACGTAATAGATTTAAAGAAGTTTTTAGGGAAGCGAGAAAACCATTGATTAAGGGCAGTTTCAATATCTAATGCCTTACGGCCGTTGGGTTTAATCGTGATAATGACTTTAGATAACCTTTCAACTAAAGTAATGACGGCACTTTTATGATGAATGCCAACGATCGTATCACCTTCAAGGTGACCAAACTCAGAATTGAAATCAGGATAATTATCAGGTCGATCATGGATTGAGCGCTGATACTGTTGTTTTCCCCGTTTTTCCTGATGGCCATTGGGTTTTCTTTTACCTTTCATCGGTAGTGTGTCAATATCAAATATTCCTTTAGAAAATAAACGATAAAGTGTTCTCATACCGCATGAAACAGGCCTTTCTTTTCGCCCGATAATGACGTCAGGCGTCCAACCAAGAGTGACTTTCTCTTTAATGTAATCTACTTCATGAGCAGGTAATTGAATGACTTTTCTCCCACATTTTTTCTTATTTTCTTTATACTGGTACCAATAATCAAGAGCAGTCTTGCCTTGGTTGAACTTATTGACTACACTATAAATAGTTTGTATAGCACGTCCCATTCGGTTAGCGATTTCAACCCGCTTATTATGTTGAAGATAATATGATTCTATCATTGTCAGTTCGTCTATGGTAAGATGTTTGTAGGTCATTTATGGTTACACTCCTTTGTTTTCTTTCGTCGGAAATACAATTTGAGTGTACCATAAATGCCTTTTTATTTTTCTAACTTAATTTTACAATTCGCGTATATTTTAATTCCTAATTTTGCTCCACTTTTAGATAATTTTTAGGTCTATTTAACTCATCAGACATTCTATGCTCATTTTCTCCAAATTTGTTTCAACTCTTTTGGTGTTAGTATCAAATCTTAGACAGCTTTTCGTAGAGACAAGAATAAATTAAACTTATCTACGAGAGGATGAATTTTTATGACCCGATATGAAGAAAATTTTAAACAAATGATTGTTGAACTGAATCAAACTGGACGTTCTGTTC
>NZ_BCQB01000089.1 GCF_001544215.1 Enterococcus durans NBRC 100479 = LMG 10746 | reverse complement strand
TTCTCATTTATGAGAAAGAGTAATGAGCTTCTTTCACTCGGGAGAGTTGTCCGAGAGGCCGAAGGAGCATGATTGGAAATCATGTAGATGGTTTATACTGTCTCAAGGGTTCGAATCCCTTACTCTCCGTAATAGAATTATCCTGGCCCGTTGGTCAAGCGGTTAAGACACCGCCCTTTCACGGCGGTAACACGGGTTCGAGTCCCGTACGGGTCATTAATTGAAAATATGGAGGTTTAGCTCAGCTGGGAGAGCATCTGCCTTACAAGCAGAGGGTCAGCGGTTCGATCCCGTTAACCTCCATAATGAATTGGTTCCGTGGTGTAGGGGTTAACATGCCTGCCTGTCACGCAGGAGATCGCGGGTTCGATTCCCGTCGGAACCGTCGTTCTTTTTCAATTAATACATTTTTAAATATTGGCGCGGTAGCTCAGTTGGTAGAGCAACGGATTGAAGCTCCGTGTGTCGGCAGTTCGATTCTGTCCCGCGCCACCATGGAGGAGTAGCGAAGTGGCTAAACGCGACGGACTGTAAATCCGTTCCTTAGGGTTCAGTGGTTCGAATCCACTCTCCTCCATTTAATAGGGGCATAGTTTAAAGGTAGAACAGCGGTCTCCAAAACCGTTAGTGTGGGTTCAATTCCTGCTGCCCCTGCCATGGCGATTGTGGCGAAGTGGTTAACGCACCGGATTGTGGCTCCGGCATTCGTGGGTTCGATTCCCATCATTCGCCCTTCTTTTTTTGGGGTATAGCCAAGCGGTAAGGCAAGGGACTTTGACTCCCTCATGCGTTGGTTCGAATCCAGCTACCCCAGTTCTATAATTTACTTTATAGACTGATAATAGTATAATGGCGGTATAGCCAAGTGGTAAGGCAGAGGTCTGCAAAACCTTCATCACCGGTTCAAATCCGGTTACCGCCTTAGTACTAATAAATCAACTTGCCGGCGTGGCGGAATTGGCAGACGCGCTGGACTCAAAATCCAGTGCCCGTTGAGGGCGTGCCGGTTCGACCCCGGCCGCCGGTATTGACTAAGATGAACCCATCTTAGTTTTTTATTGAGAAATAAAATAACATATCTTATTATGGCGAATGTGGCGAAGTGGTTAACGCACCGGATTGTGGCTCCGGCATTCGTGGGTTCGATTCCCATCATTCGCCCTTCTTTTTTGGGGTATAGCCAAGCGGTAAGGCAAGGGACTTTGACTCCCTCATGCGTTGGTTCGAATCCAGCTACCCCAGTTTTATCACGCCGGCGTGGCGGAATTGGCAGACGCGCTGGACTCAAAATCCAGTGATCTCACGATCGTGCCGGTTCGACCCCGGCCGCCGGTATCCTAACCCAAACGTAGTTTTACGTTTGGGTTTTCTTTTTGTTTCTAGAAAAGTAATGGCACACTGACATATTCTTATGTTAGTGTTTTTTTGTTTGAAAAAAATAGGAGAATACATTTTCACTCAATGGAAACCTCTTTTGTCAAAAATATGTGTCTCTTTCATATCATGCTATATTTATTTGTGAAAACAAATGAACGTGTTAATAGGAGAAGACATATGAGTAAGTTGATTATTTTAAGAGGAAACTCTGGTAGTGGCAAAACAACTACTGCGAAGGCTATACAAAATTATTTTCCACGTGGAAAAGTGATGCTCATTTCTCAAGATGAGATCCGTTTAGGTATTTTAAATGTCAAAGATCGTAAAGAGAATCCGACTGCTGATTTAATTCGACTGATTGCTGAATTTGGATATGATAAATTTGATGTAGTGATTATTGAAGGTATTCTTGGTTCTCACATTTACAAAGAGATGTTTGAACACTTATGTCGTTTTTTTGATGAGGTATACACTTACTACTATGATATTCCATTTGAAGAAACTGTGGCACGTCATGGACAACGAGAAAAAGCAAAAGAATTTGGTGCTGAATGTATGAAAAAATGGTGGTTGGAAAAAGATGTATTAAATTTCTCAAATGAAACGTTGATCACGTCAGAAATGACTCAAGAACAAGTGGTCCAAATGATTATCTCTGATATAAATGGAAGCGGTTTATGATTGCTTTGATGCAAGTCTTGATTTTTCCCTTTTTATAGATACTACAATTGATTTCTAAGGAGAAGTATTATGGACAAAAGAAAAATGATTCAAAACTATTTTCACTCATGGATTACAAGAGACTTTTCCAAAATACCTGAATACTTTCATCAAGATATCGTGTATAGAGAATGTTATGGGCCAGTATATCATGGTATGGATGAAATCAGTAGTTGGCTTTGTCATATGCGAACAAAACAAAGGGTTATTGCATGGCACATCTATCGAATACTTGATGTTTCAGATGATATTTTTGTGGTGGAGTGGTACTTTTATGCTGAAGAGACAGCAAAATACAGTTTTGATGGTGTTTCAATCATAGAATTTGATGGGGATAAGATCATCTCGATTAGTGAATACGAACAAAAGCATGAAACGTATAGACCGTATGAAGAAACGTAATTCCTCCGTATTGAATAGTATATTTTTTTAGCGTTTTCTCTATCGATGAGGTTTTCTATTTTTCACTTTCTTTTGAGAAGAGGAAAGCGAGTTGAGAAATCTATGTTAGTATTGATTCATGGAAATGGTAAACGATGTTTAGAAGCTGAAATTAGAAGAAGCGTATTTTATTTCAATTCCAATCATTCTTTATGCGTTTCTACTACTATTCAGAGGAGTGGAAAATATGAAGTTGTGGAAGGTTGTTAATATTTTAGAATTAGTCATTTTTGTTGTGGGTATTTTATTCTTGTGGTTTAGAAAAGTCGATGGTAGCGGAGTTGTCAATACAACAAATAATAAAATGGTTTCTATAGCTATGCTGGTTATTTTCTTTATTATTCTTGCAATCATCCAATTGATTTGGTTTAGAGCTCTTAAAAAGAGAAGTCTGTGAATCATCATTTTATAAATGAATTGCCTGATTTTTAATTTGGTTATGCGAAATTGCAGTGTTTCATCGAGAATTGATTCTCTAAGGGTCACTATTTTGGTCGTGTCAGAAGATAACTCATGTTTGGAATCGTTGAACTATGATTATCATATATATATAATGAGTAATCGAATTGAATTAATTGGTATTAACCGAACAATAATATTCACTATTGTCATTCTTGGGAGAGAATGACAAGCTGCATTAAGAAATAATGCAAAGACTATGAATGTGGGACAAATCTAAAAATCAGGTTTGCTACAGACTTTCGAATAAACGGCGTCCAAAAGTCAGTTTTTTCGGAAATTTTAAAAAAACGTGGGACAAAAGTAAGAAACACTTTTTTCTCATTCTTTAAAAACGATTAAACGGTGGGAGCAGGAGCAACTCCTTCGAAAATAAGCCGGTACCCACAAGAAATTTGCTAAGCAATTTCCGTGAATCCCGGCTTATCTTTTTGCGTGAAATACATCTATTTCAACTTTTTTATACGAATGTACTAGCCACTAAACTTTTCTGTAGCGTTTCAAACCAATAATATTTAGGAAAGTAAAAATAATAACAAAGAGAATCAGTATACCTAGGTCAAAGGAGATGGCAGACCATCCTTGACCTTTGATCATAATAGCAGTTAATGCATCACCAGCATAACTTAATGGAAATAGATAAGAGATGTATCTTACCCAATCCGCCATGCTATCTAATGGAATCAATCCCGAAAAGAATACTTGGGGAATAACTATCAATGGAATAAATTGAATCATTTGAAATTCCGAATTCGCAAATGTCGATACGAATATTCCCATAGCTAATGCTGTGAGTGCGATAAAAATGTTTGTTATAATTACCCACCATAAACTACCGATTATTTGCAGATTTAGTACATAAATAGAGAAAAAAACAATGATCAACGTTTGGATAATTGCGAAAAGCCCGTATCCTACCAGATAACCCATAACAATTTCAGTCCGTTTGACAGGTGTAGCTAGTAGTCTTTCCAAAGTACCAGCCGTACGTTCTCTTAGTAAAGCAATACCTGAAATCAAAAATACAAAGAAGAAAACAAAAAATCCAATCAAAATAGGAAATATCTTGTCAAAAAAAGAACTAGTTGCTCCGCCGTAAATATACGAATTTTTTACTGAAAAATTTTCTATATCTACTTTTTGACCGGTTTGTGCGGCTAATTTTTGGACATTGGTACTAAGTTCTTTTAAGAGGTTTGCCGTCAATGAATTTTGGAAAAGTCCCTTTACTTTTGCTGTAGTATTTGGATCTTCATTTTCATACGTAACACGGAAGGTAGAACCGTCTAAAGTTACAAAAGCATCTAAATTGTCTTCACGCATTTTCGCTTTGTAATCCTTGTTTGTATCATAGTGTTTTACTTTCACTTCGTCTGAAGGAAGTTGCTCCACTACTTGTGAAGGAACGGAATTATCTACCCCGATAACTACATGTGTGTCAGAATTTGAGTCAAAAACAACATTCATTAAACTTAAAACAAGGATTGGGGCAAGCAGCATCAATGCTAACGTTCGTTTATCTCGAACTAATTCTTTTATAACACGGGTCAATATAGCTTTAAAGCGAATCATTTTACACTTACCTCGGCTTTCAAGAAAACTTCTTCAATACTGGTTGCATTAAACTGTTCTTTTAATTCATGTGGTGTACCTAATGCAAACAGCTTTCCTTCAATAATAAGTCCAACGTAATCACATTTTTCTGCTTCGTCCATTACATGAGTGGTCACAATGATTCCTTTATTATTATTTGCTAACTCTTTTAATTGATTCCAGATCGATATACGCAAGCTAGGATCAATTCCTACAGTGGGTTCATCTAATATCAGCAGGTCGGGATTTGAAAGTAAGGTGATAGCTAAAGATAGTCTTCTTTTCATCCCACCAGAATAAGTTTTTACTGGTTTATCTAAAAATTTTGTTAAATTGACTAAATGTGTATTTTTATTTATCGCAGCATCAAGTTTTTCACCAGTTAGTCCCATTAAATTACCAAAAAATATTAAATTTTCTTTTCCAGTTAAATCTTCGTAGAGGGCATCGCTTTGTCCCATATAGCCAATTCGTTCCAAAATTTTTCGATTTGGCATTTTTGTATTAAATACTTCAGTAGAACCTACCTCTAATTTTTCCATTCCCATTAAACATTTGATTGCAGTTGACTTCCCAGCCCCACTTGGACCAATCAATCCTAAAATCGTTCCTGATTGTAGACTCATATTTATATTAT
>NZ_BCQB01000088.1 GCF_001544215.1 Enterococcus durans NBRC 100479 = LMG 10746 | reverse complement strand
ATTCTAAAAATTTTTGCTGGCGCACTTGATTCCATCGATTATTTTTTTGTGCCAAAGCAATTTGACTCTCTAATCGGTTTTTGAAAAAAAAACGTCCACCAATCTTCCTCAAACGTATTTATTTGGGGCAATATACCTAAATAGTTGTTCTTTCGATAACCGAATTGCGGTGCAGTTACCTTATGCAGGTTGGCTAAAGTAGCTGCCAGTTCTTCCTGGCTACCTTCTCCTGGTTCGATCCATTCCATCAACAGGTAGGCGCCATCTTGTATTTCTCCTAGCATGTAAGTTTCTGGTACACGTACATAAGGTGCTAATTCTTTTAATCCAGCTGCTTCAACTTCAAAAAATTCTTTACCGATGTTCGGATGAATTTTTAAAAAATAAGAACATTGCCCCTCAATCCGATAAGTTTGATTGACATCACCACCAGTTATTGGGATGATTTTTCCTTCTAACTTGATTTCTGACAAGACCGATCGTACATCCATTTCTACTCCTCCTTACATGCTTAGGAAAACAGACTTCTGCTTTTATATATGCTATATGAATTATACCATAGACGATTAGAAAAGAAGGAAATCAGCATGTAGTCAGCTAGTTCTAGAAAAAATGATCCACTCAAAGAACACACTGCTTTTTAGCTCTGTTAGAAAGGAACCCACTAAAAAAGGAGAAGGAATCTACATTTTTCCCTCTCCTGTTGAATCTATTGGAATTTAAGCTAGTGCGCCCATTGGATCCCATGGAGCCAAGACAGTTGGTTTTTCATTAAATGCAGCTAGTTGTTCTTTTGTCAATAAATCTTTACGAACGACGATTTGATAAGTGTATTCGTCCATCCATTCATCACTCATCACAAAGAAGCCATTCGTTCCGACTTTTTCACCCCAGCTATTTTCAACTTTCCATTTTGTTGATTGTCCATCAACAATGTCGACCCCTGTCAATACCATCGCATGAGTCATTAAACTTTCTCCATAATCAAGTCTTTCTGCTTTTGTCATTGTAAAGTCAATATCAAATAGGTCATCCATGCTATAAACATCTAATGCCATGATTCCACTATCTCTTGTAGAAGATTGACCCACATCACAACCAAACCAAACTGACTCTCCTTGTTCCAGTTGACTGATCGCCAATTTTTTAAATGTTTCCATATCAACGTTCAAGTATTTTACTTCTGTTCCGTCAACGACATTTCCTAACATTTCAACTGTGTAAGAGCGATCGAATGGTTTGTCTTTGGTAGGTGCATTGATGATACTTACATAGTCTTCCAATTTTACACCAATGTATTTGTCATAGAATGTTTGTGGTGTAAGATTTTGATCGATGTGGTAATTTTTGTCTTCATCACGGTACTCAAAATCGAATTCTTTTGGAGGTGTACCTAAAGAAGTTGCCAAGAAATTATAGACATTTTCTAGCATTTTTTCTTTTTTAGCTTGAATCGTTTCTTTTGTTTCTCCATCAGCAATCATTTTGCGCAAAGCAACTGCATCTTTACGTAATATCTTGTTTAGATAATTATTCAATTCACGAGAATTAGAGCTATTTGCACTCTCTGGCATCACTGATTTAGGAACAACGCCATATTTTTGGAATAGTGAAACGATCATATCCCATTGTCCGCCATCTTGCTGAGGTGTAGTAAGTAAAAAGGCAACTTTTCGACTATCCAGTGCTTCTTTTCCAGTAGCAATGATATTTTCATAGAAGTAGTTTGCTTTTTCATATTTATCCCAGAAAAATGTGTAGTTTTGAGATAATTCAAAATCTTTTAAATTGAACTGATTCAATAATTTATGACGGAATGTATTTAATGCTGCAAACATCCAGCAGCGTCCTGATTGCTTTTGATTCGCAACTTTTCCTGTTGCTAGATCAATAGAAAATACAGGTGTATTTGTCACATGTGCAGAAACATTCTCTGCAGAAGCAGTGATTCCGTTTTTTACCACAGCTCTTTGTAATGCTTGTTTCTTGTTGCTTGCTTGAAACTGTTGTTCAAATTTTTTCGTCATATCCGAAGTAATAGCTTTCATCCAATCATCCTTCCAATCCAAAATGTACTTATCATTCTACTCTTAAGTTCTTTGAATTACAATGTCCTCTCAACTCATTTCTTTCAAAGAATTTTCATTCATCGGCACAAAGAATACTACTGTGAACAAAGAGGTCGAGACAAAAGTGTTTCTTACTTCTGTCCCAACCTCTTTTTGAAATTTCCGAAAAACCTGACCTTTGGACGCCGTTTATTTGAGAGAGGCTGGGACAGAAGTGTTTAACTCTGAGAAATAAGAAGAAATGAACGAAAATTGCTTTTCAAATTTTTGTGAACTTCGGCTTATTTCCGAAGGAGTTGCTTCTGCTCCCGCCGTTTATTCGAGAGTCTGTAGCAAAACCGATTTTTAGATTTGTCCCACATTCCCTCATTACAAAAGTATTCTTTAACACAGGTTCATGCTCATAGATATGTAGCAGAAGTTATATGACTAGAACGTTGGACACCTTTTTCTACTTCCTAAAATGGACCATTTGGCTGATAACTATACTGCAACCCAGACTAGCGATAGCCTATTATTTTACCGTAAGGAGTTAGTTAATGAAGCTAGATTTTCATTAACATAGTAACGCTATTTTTCTATTGTGTTTATTTTACATTTCCGTTGGAGTCCAGAAAAGAGCTGATAAAAAATATTCATCCTTCATCAGCTTTTTTACTGGATCATCTTAAAAACTTTTTCTGACTTGAATTCATTCCTCATATTCAATCAACTCAGCAATTTTCATGGTTCAATTTAGTCCGATTTCAGCCTAAGTATTCCTGTAAAAAATTCAGCGTATTCGCAAAAACTTCATCGGCATAACCCTCTCCATGTTGGCTACCAGCAATAAGTTTGCTTTCACTAGGAACCTTTTGTTCAGCCAAACTTTGTTGCAATTTGTACACACCACTCAACGGTACCAATTCTTCTAAATAATTGGCCAAAAAGATCGGCCCACTCTCAGCTGAGACCCGTTGCAACGGATCTGCTTGCTGTAGCAAAACTTGATCCTGACCGACATAATTCAATATAAACCACTTATAAAAAGCATCGTTAGTTCCCCCTTGATCGATCTGACGACTTTCCTGTTGATCAAAATTGGGGTTTTGGTTCATTTCAGCTATGACATCTGGATGTTTTGCCACCCAATCCGCTAAATCAATAATCCCTGACCAAGAAGCCGCAGCAATTCCCTTTTGTAAAGCCAGTTCGATTGCTAAATTACCGCCAGCAGAAGATCCTAAAGCGGCAATTTTTCCCTTTTCCACTGGCAAATCACTTGCTAGCAACCAATCATAAACCTTCAACACATCGTTCAAAGCAGCTGGATAAAGATAGTTGGGTGCCAAACGATAATTAGGAGCGATAACCAAATAACCAATTGTCCTCAACTGTTCAGCTAAGGCTGATTCTTTTTGCTTATCTCCTCGAAACCATCCACCACCGTGAATCAGAATAATCGTTCCTTTGGTCACGGTGGGTTGATACACGTCGCATGCCAGTTGATTTTCCACATCGTAAATCATTTCTTGGACCATCTTGGATCTCCTCCTAAATCAAATCATTTTCAGCAGTCACTGGAGGTTGTTGTTGCCTGATTCTTTCTAAAACGTCTCTCAAGTGATTTTTCGCATGTTCATATTCCGACATTTGTTTACCAAATTGTTGGTTGAACACTGGCAAACCACCTTCTGCAAAAGCATACTCAAACTGATAAACTGCTTGATACGCTTGCGTAAATTCGGATAATAATGCCCCTTCGTTAGCTAGTTGTAGCGCCATTTGGATGACCCTAAAATCGGTATAAGTGATTTCAAATTGAATCGCCCAGATTCGAATGAAGTCATGTTGATTTTTGATATGCAGAAAATGGCGCTCAGTTGTTTCTTGTAAATTTTTGATAGAACCAATCACATCAAGCATTCTCCCACCTCACTGTAATTTCAAGAAAATTCCTTTGTCTTGCATTGCTTTAACAAAAACTGGTACAGTTTTTCCTCGATTCCAATCACGTTGCATCTCACAAGCCAATTGGGCAAACGTCGTCAATTGCGCACCCGCCTGTTCCACACGGCGCAAAGCAGTTTCATGGGCAATCACGCTTGTGCCACCAACTGCATCCACCACCGGATACACTTCATAACCAGCTTGCAAAGCATCCAAGGTCGGAAAAGTTAAACAAGCTTCCGTCCATAATGCGGCAATAATCAATTTTTTTCGACCAGTCGCTTCAACGGCGGCTTTAAACTCTGCATCCTCCCAAGCATTGATTGACGTACGATCATAGCTAGGTAAATCAGCTAACACATTTTTTAATTTGGGAATCGTTTCCTGATTGCGACCAGTTGCCACATTGACTGTCGAAAGGATGATCGGCACTTGGTACTCTTTCAGCAGATTCGTCACGGCTGTTACATTTTCAATTAATTGATGGCGGTCCATGGAGTTGATGGAATTGACTTGGGTTGGTTGATAATCAATCAACAGAAATACAGAATTTTCCGGAGATAATAATTCATCTTGCGCAGCATCACGTGGTTTTAAACTTGTCATAAAGCATTCGACCTTTCATTTTTGATACCTATAATCTACTCTTTTTTTGAATTTTCTAACAGTAAAAGCTCTCGGTAAAAGAGTACTCTTTTTAGACCACCTTTTTTCGTCAAACAAACGCTTTTTCGTTCACCATTTTTAGCAAAAAAAATAGGCTCAAGGAATTCCTCCAATGAACCGTTTTTACCTATGGAAATATTATTTTTTCTCTATAAAAAAAGCCACAGTCAGCGACTGTGGTCAAATTACTCCGGCAGTAGGACTCGAACCTACGACATCATGATTAACAGTCATGCGCTACTACCAACTGAGCTATGCCGGAATCAAGTACATGTATATAATAGCAAGTTACGATAAATAACGCAATACTTTTTTTGAAAATTTCTATTATTTTTTTATGGAAAAAATTTTTAAAAATACGTTATTTAAAAACAGTATTTTGCCCCTTATTTCCAAACATAAAATAGCTGTTTTCTCTAATTAAATATTGACAAATCCACCTATATTAGTTATCCTAATATCTGTAAGATTTTTGCCGCTTTAGCTCAGCTGGTAGAGCGCTTCCATGGTAAGGAAGAGGTCGCCGGTTCAAACCCGGCAAGTGGCTTATCTATATAGCGTAACATGTTGTTTTATCAGCGTGTTCACGCTGTTTTTTTGTTGTTCTCTGCTAAAAAAAATCACAAATCTTTTTTTATTTTATTT
>NZ_BCQB01000087.1 GCF_001544215.1 Enterococcus durans NBRC 100479 = LMG 10746 | reverse complement strand
TGGGATCACCCCAATAATGATCGACATCAAAATTTCTCGCACCTGTAAATTCAACGTCGTCGTTGCAAAGTTGATCACTGATGAAGGAATGATCGGCACCATGTATCCCACCATGATCCCGATTTTTGGGTGTTTCATGCTACGAATCGCTTTGACCCAACGATTTGATTTTTTAGAATGGTCCACCAATTTCAAATGTTGCATAAGAGAAATCGCTAAAATATTCCCAGAAGCATTCCCTACAATATTGATCAATGCACCAAGAAAAGGACCATAGCTTAACCCTACAATCACTCCGATGACTGCAGTAGGTACTCCTGGAATAGCACACATGATCCCCATCAACAAAATCAGGATCACTGCCGCAGAAAGACCATGGGAGCGTACACTATGCAACAATTGTTGTTCATTTGCTTTAGGATCAATTAACAGATGGATATCTGCTTGGTATTCCAAGTACAAGTGGTACCCTAAAAAAAGGATCAGCGAAATGCCCAGCGCAATCAATACTTTCTGTAATTTTTTACTTTCCATTTTTCCACCTACCAAAACACTGATTATGTATTAGTGTACCATACATCTAAAAAGAACCAGCCAACCTAAAGATTGAATCAGCGAGTCCTTGTTTATTTCTTGGAATTTGGTTTCTGTCCTTTTATCCTAAAGCCAAACAAAAAAAGCTAGAACCCTCATGATAAGGATTCTAGCTCGTAATAATCAAGAGTGATTATTTAACTGTTACAGTTGCGCCAACTTCTTCAAGTTTAGCTTTTAATTCTTCAGCTTCGTCTTTTGACACGCCTTCTTTAACTGGTGCAGGAGCTCCGTCAACTACAGCTTTAGCTTCTTTCAAGCCTAAGCCAGTTGCTTCACGAACTGCTTTGATAACTTTAACTTTTTGGTCGCCAGTTGCTGTTAATTCAACAGTGAATTCTGTTTGTTCTTCAGCAGCAGCGCCACCAGCAGCAACTGCAGCTACAGGAGCAGCAGCAGATACGCCAAATTCTTCTTCAATAGCTTTAACTAGGTCGTTAAGTTCTAGGATAGTTGCTTCTTTTAACTCAGCAACGATGTTTTCAATGTTCAATGCCATTATAATTTCCTCCGTTTTAGATGTTAATATTTTTATTTATGCTATGCGGCAATTAAGCTGCATCTCCATCTTCTTTTTCTGCCACTGCTTTGACAGCGTAAGCCACGTTGCGGACTGGCGCTTGTAGTACAGATAGCAACATAGATAGAAGTCCTTCGCGGTTTGGCAATTTTGCCAATGCTGTGATTTCTTCCAATGAAGATACTTTACCTTCGATGATACCGCCTTTGATTTCTAATGCTTTTGCTTCTTTAGCAAATTCGTCCATGATTTTCGCTGGTGCAACTACATCTTCGTTACTAAATGCAACGGCTGTAGGGCCAGTGAATACTTCGTCCAAGCCTTCTAATCCAGCTTTTTTTGCAGCACGAGAAAGAATTGAGTTTTTGATAACTTTCATTTCTACGTTTGCATCACGAAGTTGTTTACGTAAACGAGTCACTTCATCAACAGTTAGACCACGGTAGTCAACAACGACTACAGATGCTGCTGCTGTAAATTTTTCACTTACTTCATCAACGATTGCTGCTTTTTTTGCGATAATTGCTTCACTCATTTTTGAGTTTCACCTCCTGAATTTTGATGGAAGAGTTCTTTACACTTAGTTATTCACCAAGTATTGTGTATCAATGATCCACTTCGTTCTTAGTGATTCAACATGCTTCGCCTGAGAGGAGACTTCGCTCACTCTGTTCGCCAAGTATTATTCATCATCTATTCACATCGTTCTTAGTGATTCACAATAAAAAACTCTATGCCACCGCAGACATAGAGGGACTATTGAAAGTATTCAATAAACGTCCTCGGTAGGAAATTAAGGCGAATGCCACCTACTGTCTTCGGTACAAGTTAATTATTAACCTCAACTAGCTTAGCATGCTAAACTAGTTGAGTCAAGAATTATTTTTTCAGTTGGATCAATCAACGTTCTAATTTAAATTAGAAAGAAGCTTGGTCTACATGGATACCAGGTCCAAATGTTGTTGTAACAGTGATATTTTTCATGTATTGACCTTTAGCTGCTGATGGTTTAGCTTTCACTAATACATCATGGATTGTTGTAAAGTTTTCAACAAGTTTTTCGTTGTCGAATGATACTTTACCGATTGGAACATGGACGTTTCCAGCTTTGTCCACACGGTAAGTTACTTTACCTGCTTTTACTTCGTTCACTGCTTTTGTAACATCCATAGTTACAGTACCAGTTTTAGGGTTTGGCATTAAGCCTTTAGGTCCTAAAACACGTCCTAAACGACCAACAGTAGCCATCATGTCAGGTGTAGCAACAACTACGTCAAAGTCAAACCATCCATTTTGGATTTTTTGAACCATGTCGTCGTCTCCTACGAAGTCTGCACCAGCTGCTTCAGCTTCTTTTGCTTTGTCGCCTTTAGCAAATACTAAAACAGTTTGTGTTTTACCAGTTCCGTTAGGTAATACTACTGCACCACGAATTTGTTGGTCTGCTTTTTTAGGGTCTACGTTCAAACGGTATGCAACTTCAACTGTAGCGTCGAATTTTGCAATGTTTGTTTCTTTTGCTAATGCTACTGCTTCAGCAACAGGGTAAACTTTACTTGAATCAACTTTTTTTAATGCATCTTGCATTTTTTTGCTCTTTTTAGCCATTTTGGTTCCTCCTTGATTGTGGTTATAACGGTTGTACCTCCCACGTGTTCTATATCTTTCAATACAGAGCCAACTGAGAAGCTACTTTCTTAGGGTGTAGAGATTATTCTACAGTGATCCCCATGCTTCGTGCAGTTCCTTCAACCATGCGCATTGCTGCTTCAACGTTCGCTGCGTTTAGGTCTTCCATTTTTAATTCAGCGATTTCTTTGATTTGATCGCTAGAAACTTTAGCAACTTTGTTTTTGTTTGGTTCGCCTGAACCTTTTTCAATGTTTGCTGCTTTTTTCAACAATACTGCAGCTGGTGGTGTTTTTGTAACGAATGTGAATGAACGGTCTTCGTATACAGAAATAACAACCGGAATAATCAAACCTGCTTGATCAGCTGTACGAGCATTGAATTCTTTTGTGAATCCCATGATATTGACACCCGCTTGACCTAGTGCAGGACCTACTGGTGGAGCTGGAGTTGCTTTACCTGCAGGAATTTGCAATTTAACGATTTTTTCTACTTTCTTTGCCACGAGACATACCTCCTTAAGTCCGTGATGTGGTTAATTGGAGATGCATATTTCTCCTCCCACGTTTTCTCTCATAATCATCTGATTATCAGACAAAATAGTGCGCACGACAATGCACACTGGTACAGTATAGCAAATATATTCTTTTTTTCAAGATTTTTTTCTTATAAATTTACATTCTATGGAAGAAATCGATAATTTTCTCCTTAAAACGTGAAGAACCTTCCCTATTTGTTTACCATTTGTGCTAAACTAGCGCCAAGAAGAAATGCTGACATGCGCCAGCTATATATCTGTAAATTTTAACGAGGTGAAGAAATGAAAGAATTAAAATACCGCAGTGTTTTCGATATTATCGGTCCTGTCATGATTGGTCCTAGTAGTTCTCATACCGCTGGTGCTGCTCGAATCGGTAAAATCGTCCGTAGTATTTTTGGCGAACAACCAGATTCTGTCGATATTTATCTTTATGAATCTTTTGCTAAGACTTATCGAGGACATGGTACCGATATTGCTTTAGTCGGCGGCTTATTAGGCATGGAACCAGATGATGAACATTTAGCAGATTCACTGAAATTGGCTTATGAAGCAGGCATGGAAGTATTATTCGTTCCAAAAGCGGAAAAAGCGGAACATCCCAACTCTGTAAAAATGTTGTTAAGAAAAGGAACTCGTAAACTTTCCGTAACTGGGATCTCGATCGGTGGCGGAAATATTCAGATATCTGAATTGAATGGGTTCAAGATCTCATTAAGCATGGGCACGCCTACCCTGATCATCGTCCATCGAGATGTGCCGGGAATGATCGCCAAAGTCACAAACATCCTTTCTGAAACGAATACAAATATCGGGACTATGACGGTGACTCGTGAATCTAAAGGCGAAAATGCGATCATGATCATCGAAGTCGATGACCCGCAAGTAGATGATACTGTTAAAAAATTAAATCAATTGCCAAACATCGATAGTGTCAATTATTTCGATTAAAGGAGGAAGAAAAATGTTTTTCTCTATTGAAGAACTCGTACAACAAGCAAACGACTACTCCAGTGTCGCTGAATTAATGATTGCTGTTGAAATGGAAATGAGCGGACGTTCACGCGAACAGATCATCGCGATCATGGAAAAAAATCTAAGTGTGATGGAACAATCCATTGCTGACGGAAAAGCAGGTGTAACATCTGTAACTGGCATTACAGGTGGCGATGCAAAAAAACTAAACGATTATTTAAAGGAAGCTGATTTTCTTAGTGGTGAAACGATCCTGACTGCCGTTCGTAATGCGATTGCTGTGAACGAGGTCAATGCCAAAATGGGCTTGATCTGCGCAACACCTACTGCCGGCAGCGCTGGAGTCGTACCTGGTGTATTGATGTCTGTTCGTGAGCGCTTGGAATTAAGTCATGAACAACAGTTAGAATTTCTCTTTACTGCTGGGGCATTCGGACTAGTCATGGCAAATAATGCTTCGATCAGTGGTGCAGAAGGTGGTTGCCAAGCAGAAGTTGGTTCAGCCAGTGCCATGGCAGCTGCTGCATTAGTATGTGCAAAAAATGGTACGCCGCATCAAGCCGCTCAAGCCGTTGCAATTACTTTAAAAAATATGATGGGGCTGATCTGTGACCCTGTCGCAGGGCTCGTTGAAGTTCCATGTGTCAAAAGAAATGCGCTTGGTTCTTCTCAAGCTTTCATTTCTGCCGACATGGCGTTAGCCGGTATCGAAAGTGTGATTCCCCCTGACGAAATTGTCGCTGCGATGTATCAAGTAGGCAGACAAATGCCCTCTATCTTCAAAGAAACAGCAGAAGGTGGTCTAGCAGCAACTCCAACTGCTAAACGACTAACAAAAGAGATTTTAAAATAAAACGTGGAAATGTTCTTTTATTAGAGGCGGAAAACAAATGTGGGACAAATCTAAAAATCAGGTTTGCTACAGACTCTCGAATAACCGTCGTTCAAAAGTAGGTTTTTCGGTAATTTCAAAAAAAAATGACTAGTTTTACCTGTTTTGTCGTTAGTGGTGTACTAGACGTTCCTTCAAAAAAATAGCGCGTATCGACGGCTCTGTCGATACNCGCTAGTTTTTTTGA
>NZ_BCQB01000086.1 GCF_001544215.1 Enterococcus durans NBRC 100479 = LMG 10746 | reverse complement strand
TTCCAGTTTTAGTGATCCCTGGGGGTGGCTATAGTTTTTGTAGTGAGAGAGAGGCTGAACCAATCGCTTTATCATTTGTAGCAAAGGGATATCATGCTTGCGTACTACGTTATCATGTAGGTGAAAATCGAGATTTCGAACGATCATTAGAGGATGCGAAACAGGCATTAGCAGAGATCAGAAAGATCGATGCGAAATACAAAGTCGCGCAAGATCAGATTGCGGTGATTGGTTTTTCTGCTGGTGGACACCTTGCAGCAGCGATGTCTACGTTGTTAGAAGAAAAACCGAATCTTTGTATTTTAGGTTATCCAGCGATTTTGTCGTCATTTGCTGAGGTGATGAAAATCAAAGCGCCTTCTTTAGATACTTGTGTAACAAAAGAAACACCGCCAACTTTTTTATTTTCTACGTTTGAAGATAATGTCGTACCGATCGAGAATTCTTTGCTGTATTTGAGTGCTTTGGAAGAACATGATGTACCATTTGAAAGCCATATTTTCCAAAAAGGGCGTCATGGACTTTCACTGGGAACTAAATGGTTTGGTGCATCACCAGAAATGATCGACTTACGCTTTGCGCGTTGGTTGAAGCTCGTTTGTGAGTGGTTAGAGTTGAATTGGGAGCAAGAAACCCAGCCAGTAAATCAAACAGTCAATGGACCAATGGAAAAAAATGTTCTCGAACTGCCGTTAGATCAATTGCTAGAAGATGGAACGAATCAAGCAATCTTATTCCAAGAATTCCCAAAATTAGCGGAAAAGAGTTATTACAAGATCCTTCGTCGGTTTTCATTGAATCAATTGCAGCAATTCTCACCAGAAATTTTCTCCACAGCACGTATAGCAAAGGTGCATGAACAAATGAAACAATCAAAAAGGGTAGGTGGAAAAGAATGAAATTTATGATCGTAGATGAAAGTTATAAAGCTTCAACAGAACTTTCTCATGAAGAACCAACACAAATCACCACGATTACTAGTTCTAAAAATAGTTGTGCCGTTTTTCAGCTTTTATTACATGATGGCAAAAAGAATCACTTTATTTTAAATAAGCAATTTTCGATTCCTGATGAGATCGAGATCCCCGTGTATCGAATTGCCATCAAAAGTGATTTACCTTATCAAGCACAATTTGTTGACTATTATTTAGGAACAGATGGATTGGCTTATGCGGATGAGTTGATTGGAGAAACAGCGTATACGTATAGTGGCGATCGCTATGCACCTATTTATATAGAGATCCCTATCGATAAACAAGTAAAACCGGGTACTTACCCAGTCCAACTTTCTGTATACCGTTCGTTCATTAACCAAGAGGATCAATTAGTCGCGGAAAAATCAATTGAAGTATCTGTTTTGGATTTTGCTTTTCCAGATGATGTGCAACAAGACTTTCGACTGGATATCTGGCAGCAACCTTCCAATTTGGCACGCACCTTCCATGTGCCTCTGTGGGGAGATGCTCATTTTGACTTGGTTGATCAAATGGCTGACAAGTTAGCTGCAATTGGTCAAAAGGCAGTGACAGTGATCGCAGGTGCGATTCCTTGGAAAGGCTGGTTCAACTATATTGTCAAAGATTATCCAGCGAATCTATATGAATATTCAATGATTCCCATTCGGAAAAATATGGAAGGGGCACTTATTTGTGATTTTTCGATTTTGGATCGCTATCTTGCTTGTTTTGAAAAATACGGTATCAATCAAGAAATCAATCTATTTGGTCTTTTAGGTGTTTGGAAACCACCTTATTTTCCTTTGAATGAGCAGTCGGGACATTCAGAAAAAATCGTCTTACGCTATTTTGATGAATCAACAGATAAGATTACGTTTATTGAACAAGCAGCTGATTTTACTGCGTACTTAAAACAACTTGTTTTTCATTTGAAAGAGATTGGGGTGTGGGAACGAACCTATGTGACCGCAGATGAACCTAAGTCACATGAAGTAGAAGCATTTATCCAAGCAGTCAATGACTTAAAGGCCATCGAGCCATCTATTCAAATCAAAGTTGCTTTTGACAAAGAATCAGTTTTAAACTCATTAGAATCAGTCATTGATTATCCTGTGACTTCTTTTTATTGTACTTGTAACAACCAACAGCAATTACTAGAAAAATTTGGAAAAAAACTGAACTACTATATCTGTAATTATCCAACGAAACCTAATACCTTTTTACACAGTCCATTGATTGAAACACGAGTCCAAGGGTTGCTTGCTTATTACTTTAAAACGGATGGCTTATTGCGTTGGGCACTGAACTGCTGGCCAACAAATGCTCGAACAGATATCCGCTATAACACGGGGGCACTTCCGATTGGCGACAACTGTTTGATCTACCCAGGATATAACGGTGATTTATTACTATCCCTTCGCTACAAACAACTTCTAAGAGGAATAGAAGACTTTTGGTTATTGAAACATGCAGAAGAACAAAACGAAAAGAAAGTCCAACAATTGCTTGATGAATTTTTAGTTGTCACTGACCCTAAAGATTGGATGCTGAATAGTCATCAGGCGAATCCTGAGGCATTTCAGTTAACTGAAGAAAAGTACCAACAATTAAGAAACGTACTGATCCGAATAAATCAGGGGGAATAGTGGAAGAAAAAATTGCGATTGGTTCTTTTGGTAAACACTTTTAATTAAAAAAGTTGATGTGCGTTCCCAAATTTGTCGTTTGCACGGAACATTTTTGAAAACGCACATCATGTGTTTATTGTTCAACCTTTATTTCAAGCGATGAAATGTATCAAAAGAAGACTTGATTCAACTTTTAAAATGGAGCAACTTCGCCGTTGAATGTACCGCTAAGAACAACTTTACCTAACATGTGTCCGGATTCGACTTCTTTTGTAGCTGCCCGCAAATTTTTTGCGTTGATGCCATCCGAGTAGACTTTTGTCAAGGTTGTTTTTAGGACGCCTCTTTCTGCTAGCGAAGCAATCATTGCCAATGCTTCACCTTGTGTTTCGATTTGGTAGTCATAATCAGTTTTCGCAAACATATACTCCCAATCCAAGCTGACTGATAGATTTTTCCAAGCACTTAAGTTCAGCGGTTCATTGACCCCAACGATCGTGCCTACATGTCCAAACGGTTTGATCAGATGAGTGATTTGTTCTAAATAATGGGTGATATCGAATAAGACGGCGATATAATCAACAGCCTCTACACCTAGTTCCTGCAAGCTTTGTTTTAAATCGTGATGATAATCTAGTGGATGATCTACACCAACTGAAGTGAGCCATTCAAAGTTTTTAGGACTAGAAGTAGCATAGATTTCTAATCCTGCCCATTTAGCTAACTGGTTCAAGATAGAGCCGACACCACCTGCTCCATTGATCACTAAGATTTTCTTTCCTTGATTGGCATTTTCTTCTGGAATCAATCCAAATTTATCAAACAGTAGTTCATAGGCCGTCAAGGAGGTAAGGGGAAGGGCTACGGCTTCTTCATCTGATAGATGCTTTGGTGCTAAAGCTGCAATCCGTTCATCAACGAGTTGATATTCTTGATTACTGCCAGAACGTGTTGTAGTACCTGCATAAAAAATTCGATCCCCGATTTTGAACTTAGAAACTTTTTCGCCTATTTTGACGACTTCACCTACGCCATCAAATCCTAGTACTTTTAGCGTATCGCTTTTAGGTGCGGTCTGTCTTAACTTAGTGTCAACAGGGTTGACGGATACCGCTTTGACCTTTATCAGTATATTTCTTGCTTCAGGAATAGGGATTTCTTTTTTTTGATCAATGAAACTTTTAGGGTCATCGATCGGCAAGCCTTCAAAAAAGCCAACAGCCTGCATCAATGGATCATTTGACATAAAACTTCCTCCTCTGCTAGTGGACAAAACGTCTTCCTTTAATTTGACGTAAAGGAAGCGATATAGAATCAGCTTAGAAGGTCGAAAGATAGGAAAACGAGCATCACTTGGTGGTTGTCTCCTGAATCCATCCGAAAACTAAGCATTATTTCAACAGCACTAGCTTAAATCTTTTCATTTCTATTGTAAAACAAAGCATCTTTGATACGCTATATTTCTTCTATAAAAGTCGCGTGCTGTACCAAAAGCGTGAGCAATGCAAGAAAACGCAAGTCTGTATTTTGTCGGACATAAGTTCTATATAAAGATATAGCGAGAGCAATAACGATTTAATCGACTAGTTCCTATTGTTTTAACTAAAATAGACAAAAATATCAGCTGATTTCTTATTGAAAAGGGCTGATATTTTTGCCTATAAACACAAGAAACTGTCCAATTTTTTCATGTGACAGAAACTAGAAAATCTATTTTTGACTAAAACTATATTCCACTTTATTCGAATCCATTAGGCGGGTTCCTTGAACATTTACCCAAGTAAATTCTTTTTTATAGTGCTCACCATAGAGATACGTTTTTTTGTTTTCTTTATCGATCTGAGCATAGGCTTTTTTTATTTTCCAATCGTATGTTTGAAATAGCCCAGTTTGTTCAGGGTGTTGATCTTCTTCAGTAAAATCATTCGCAAGTAATTTTTCTATTTCTTCTTTTTCACTGTCTGAAGTGGTTAAGCTAGAGGGATCTTGGTTGAGATTTTTAGATAGTTGGATTTCTTTAAAAATAGCAAGAGTTCCATTTTCTATGGTATAACCTCCACGATTTTGCAAAGTACCACCATTTGTGACTTGAACGATGACGACGTTTTCTATCTTGTCTTTATCCGCAGATGCGCAAGCGCTTAACGAGAAAGTAGATAAAATCAATAAAGATATAAAAATAACAACGTTTTTTTTACTCATAATTAGATCACTCCTTTTTCATATCTTATCATTTTGATAAATAAACTAAAAGTAATTTTTTTATAATTCGCGATTTAACCTTTTAAAATCAAGAAATTAAAGTAGATGGAACTATGCTATATTTAGAAATCATTCTTTCGAATCCTATCCAGAAACTCGCTGGTTTTGAATTGCGTTCTTCTTTTTTATAACATTATTTTCTACGTGGTGAACAGATGGTCACGAAAGAATCGAGGAGTGATTTTTCTTGGGAAAGCAAGTGAGCAAGGTAAAGAAGAAAGCACATGAAGCCTAGATTTTACCCCGAAAACCAAGGGGAATATGTTATCGATCAGGGGCTAAAATAAGTAATTGTATTGTTATAAAAACAAGCTTATAATAAGTTATAAAAAATTGAGGTTTGGGGAATAAGGAGAAAACAGATGAAAAAAACGGTGATGTTTTGTTTAGTATTGTCAACAGTGTTATTGGCTGCATGTCAACAAACAAAAAAAGCGACGGCTCAGTCTTCAAAGTCTGCTGAAAGTAGTATAGCAGTAACAAAAGAATCGAGTAGCAAAGCAAGTTCAGAAAGCAGTACAACAAACAGTACAACAAGCAGCTCGACAAGCAGCACAACGACCAATTCAACAAGTAGCACAGATACCAGCTCTAGTACAGCAACAGAAACAACTACGGTTTCAAATCTGTTGTGGAGTGCAGATAAAAGCAATCAATTGGCTAGCTTTATGGCTAGTTGGGGTCAAACCATGGGACAAAGTTATCAAGCCTATGGACCGGGTAATAATGTAAATCTCTATGGATTACAGTTACCTGATGGAGTTTTGAACCATATGAATGGTTGGCAAGCAACGGTTGCCAATACACCAATTTCGTTAACTTGGTCAGAAAATGGAGAAGTACCATCTGGCTACGGATTAGTAGCAGTTTATTCAGATGCGCAAACACAATCTGGACAAAAAACAAGGCACGTTTACTTTTTCACCATTGAGGGAGGAACTCCTAAAGTTTTGGTCATCAGTCAAAATCAAGGGAATCCGAACAACTATCTTGAGTTAAGAGAAACAGATAATCAAGAATTGAAAAATGGATTTTCACAAATCGTTACTGGACAATAAGTGTAAGAAAGGCACTCGTTCTAGGATCAATAGGCCTTTGTTCTTAAAAATAAGTGGGAATTATGGTTATTTATAAAAAATAGAAAATCAAGTAGACGTCGAGATAAAGTCGTTTAGGTTTGAGAAATTGGAGAGAAAAACGAGCAATACAAAAAACGTATTGTTCGTTTTTTTTTTTTTTTTGAAATTTCTGAAAAACCTGACTTTGGGACACCGTTTATTCGAGAGTCTGTGGCAAAACTTATTTTTAGATTTGTTCCATATTTTTGATAAT
>NZ_BCQB01000085.1 GCF_001544215.1 Enterococcus durans NBRC 100479 = LMG 10746 | reverse complement strand
GATAGCGTAAAATATTTTGTGTAAATAGAAATTTTAGGTAGATAAAAAGAAAGTCCATTCTGTAAAATTAAAGTTACCACAACCGAAATTTTATAGGAGGACTTTCTCATGACTAATTTTACTACAGAAATTATGGAAACACTAATCAATAAAGGTGATTTGGATGACTTATTCCGTCGTCATCTAGAATTAGCTATCAATACACTGCTACAAGCTGAATTAACGGCTTTTCTTGATTATGAGAAATATGATTGCACTGGTTTTAATTCAGGTAATTCCCGAAATGGGAATTATTCTCGTTCATTTAAAACAGAGTATAGAGAATTAAATTTGGCAATTCCTAGAGATAGAAACGGAGAGTTTTCTCAACAAACGTTGCCTGCTTATAAAAGAAGTAACGACTCTTTAGAAACCACCATTATCCAATTATTTCAAAAAGGAATCACTATGTCTGAAATCTCTTAGTTGATTGAAAAAATGTATGGTCATTACTATACGCCACAAACCATTTCCAATATCACTCAAATAGTATCTGAAGATGTTGTTGCTTTTAAAGAAAGGTCCTTAGAATCCCAATACTCAATCATTTTTATGGATGCTACTCACATTCCTTTAAAAAGACAAACTGTCTCAAAAGAAGCTGTATATATTGTCATAGGTATCCGACTAGATGGGACCAAAGAGGTTCTTGGGTTTAGTATTGCTCCAACTGGGTCTTCGTATGTTTGGAAAGAAATACTTCAAGACTTAAAAGACCGTGGTTTAGAAGAGGTTTTATTAGTTGTAACTGATGGTTTAAGCGGCATTAACGATAGTATCCATAGTATTTATCCAAATGCTCAATTTCAACAATGTTGTGTCCATATCTCTAGAAACATTGCTCATAAGGTTCGTGTTAGTGACCGACAAGAAGTCTGTAATGATTTTAAATTGGTTTATCAAGCAGCTTCAAAAGAAGAAGCTATGAATCAAATAAGTTTTATGATAGATAAATGGAAAAAGCAGTATCCACGAGTAGTTAAATTACTCATGAATCCTGCTATATTAACCTTTTATAATTTTCCTCCATCAATCAGAAGAACCATTTATTCAACTAACTTGATTGAAGGTTTTAACAAACAATTAAAAAAATATACAAAAAGAAAAGAACAATTTCCTAATGAAGAATCTCTGGAGAGATTCTTAGTTTCTCAATTCAACAACTATAATCAGAAGTTTTTGTGTCGGATTCATAAAGGTTTTAAAGAAATACAAGATACATTAGAATCAATGTTTTAACTTAACCGACAGAATGTTTTTTTCCATTTACACATAATTCTTGACGCAACCGAAATTACTAATAACCATATCTTATATTAGATATAGACATCAATTCTTTTAATTTTTTTGATTGCTTTGCATTTAAAGATACACCGTCTTTTTTTATTGCATTTGATATTTCTAAATTCATACGAATTAAAATTAAAGGTACTGAAGTTCCTTCATTTTTCAGATTTCCAAGGTAGGTGTGCAATATCATTCGAAGGGAATCATTTCCTAAATCTGTCTCTAAATCATCTAATAATTCAGTAATAATTATTTCTGCTCTTTTGCTTCGATCATCTCCGCCAGAAAACCATTTTAAATTACTCATTTATTAATCCTCCTTAATTTTAATTTACTTTTAAATAATTTTATTATAATTTCTCGAAGTCACTTTTTATCTAAATCAATTATCAAATCGCACTTGTTTATTAAGTTAAGGTTATGGGATATCATTATTAATGTCTTATTAGAGTATGTTAATAACTTATCAAAAATTCGCATTTCAGTTTTAGAATCTTGAGCACTCGTAGCTTCATCTAACAATAAAACTTTACTTTCTGATAATAAAACTCTTGCTAGAGCTATTCTTTGCTTTTGACCACCTGATAAATTCGTTCTATTTTCTTCTAGATACGTATCAAGACCCAGAGGAAGCTCATTAATAAAACTCCACAAACAAGTATCTTTCAATACTTTATCAAATTCTTTTTCATTAGGGACACTTTCTAAACCTAAAACTACCCGTGGTGCTAGTTAATTTTAATATCCTAAAGAATATCTCAAAGTTCCTTCAAAACGTCGTTGTGCTCGACTTAATAGAACACTGTAAGCCAGTAATATGCTTTCAAATCTACTCTCTAGCCCTTTAACAGAACGTGAGTTGAAATTTTGACAACCTAATTTTTCTAAGGAAGAAAAAACAGTCTCAACTGTTTTTCTTTGTTTTCCAAGTAAGCTGTGGTCTAGTTTTTCTGATTTATCCATGTTTTTACGTGGCGGAACGGATATAGTAATGCCCTTAAGGGCAAGCTTTTCATGGATTTTATGGCTAATATATCCTTTGTCCCCTAGGATATTGGGAAGATTCGCTTCTTCCGATAAAGTCTCTAACACTTTCACGTCATGGACACCTGGATTCGTGATTGAGTAAGTAATCGGAAAGCCAGTCTTAGTAACGATCATATGAATTTTAAGACCATAAAAATAAGATTTTTTTGTTGAGTTATAGCCAACTTTGGCTATTTGATTCAATAGTTTTGCTTGTCTATTTCTAACTGGTTTACACAATGGACTAGGAAAACTATCTATAATTCCGACTAGTTCACCTTTGGTGAGCTTCTTGATGAAAAAGTATCGAATAATCTTGATAGTGTAAGCTAAGTTTGAACTTAAGCGAGTGAATCGACTCCTACTAGGAAAGTCACCATTAGGAAATAAGACGGAACAAACCGCTCTATACGTGGCTCTTTGGCTAGTATAGCCATTAATTATGTCCCATATAACACAAGCAATAATCACTGTATCGCGTTGCTTCAGTTGATCAGTATTTCTTCGGTTTTTAATCTTATCTGGTACACAATTGTGGTATATGTTAGAAACAGTTCTCATAATTTCCTTGAATGTTATAAAAGTATCTGTATAATGTTCAGTATATTTTGATGAACGCATATGTAGTCCTCATTTCTTGGGAGTTTTGAGACTACTATATGCGTTTTTTTGTTGATTTACCAACATGTTTAGACATTTTCCTCTAGGAAAAAATTAACTAGCACCACGGGTTAAATTAGCTTCTTTTGCGTTAACTCAGATAATACTATTCATTTTTAATTAAAAAATATAAGGCATAGACATGGCACCATAACCAATATCATATTTTCTCAACTCTTTAGCACTCAATTTTGTGTAATCTTCTTTGATAAATTCCATTAAGCACTTAATTTCATTGATATTTATGCGTTCCTCAGCTTTTAATTTAGATAAATGTTTGTACACTGATATAATAATTTCAGGATATGGTTTATCCTCTCGTATTTTCTTAGCATCTTGAAGAAATCCTTCTTTTACTCCTACATTATTATATGACTTTGAATTATATGCATTCGCAATTAAGTCAAAAAGTTTTTCTTTTTTATCTTCCACCGACTCCACCTAGCACTTTCGTAAAACCATTAACGTAAGCTTTTACTCCTCTATCAACAGTCTCAGAGCGAGCTCTACTCCAATCTACCCAACATTTTTGAGTATTACAATAAACACCATTTCCATAATAAGTTGCAGCATCTACTGTAATTCCTAAAGTAGATACACTCAATAAAACAATTCCTAAAATCAAAAAATACTAACAAATTTTTTCTTCATATAATTGCCTCCCTTTTTTATAAAACAATTATATGTAATTTTCAGAACTTTTTTGCAAAATTTTCATAAATAGTATCTTTAGTGTCATAATCGTCACCAATATTCTGTAAGATCAATCAAATTTTATCTCACTAATAATAATAGTCTTAATAAATAAAAAATGGTCTTCACTTTTCGGAATATTTATTATAAAAGGAGCTTGCTATAAAAAAGAGAAAAATTAAAACACAATAAAACATGTACAAACAGGTTCTGTTGCGAAGTTTGAAAATCAAACGCGCCCTCTCTGAACTCCAAATATCTTAGGCTGTTATTCCCATTAATACCTTGATTTCAGTAGACACCGAAAAGCCGAAGAGCGTTCCATTTCTTCGGTTCTTTTTATATATTCCTCGAATGGTCTCCATGCCCTTAATCGTGGAAGAGGCTGTACGGAGACTTTGATAAAATTTACTTCGTCGTTTAATAGGTCGATGGTCTTGTTCTATTAAATTGTTAAGATACTTCACAGTTCGGTGCTCTGTCTTAGTATATAAACCCACACTCTGTAACTTTCTAAAGGCGGAGCCAAGAGAAGGTGCGTTATCGGTCACAATTGCTTTCGGCTCACCAAACTGTTTATGGAGTCGTTTTAAGAAAGCATAGGCTGCTTGCGTATCCCGTTTCTTTAGTAACCAGATATCTAAGGTTAAGCCGTCCGCATCAATTGCACGATAAAGATAATGCCCACGTCCCTTAATTTTGATATAGGTTTCGTCCATTTTCCATGAATAGAAGGATTGTCTATTTTTCTTCTTCCAAAGATAATAGAGGACTTTGCTGTACTCTTGTACCCAACGATAAATCGTAGTATGACAAACATTTATTCCACGATCATATAACAATTCCTGAACTTCACGATAGCTTAGATTGTAACGCAGGTAGTAACCAACAGCGACAATAATGATGTCTTTTTTGAATTGTTTGCCTTTAAAATGATTCATTACTCTGTCCTCTCTGTCTTTTTTCTCAATTTTACACTAAAATAGATTTTTTGGAAAACTTTGCAACAGAACCACAGGTTTTTTATATCCACCTGTATGAACTCTATATAAAAGTTTTCCTTCAGGAAACCTAAGATTTTTGTTTTTACTATATACTTCTTCCCAGAACTTGTCCGTCTCCTTCAAATTATCTCTACCTCTCGAGTTCATTGGGTGGTTTGCCCATTTATTAAACATGTAATCACCTTTCTCATACTCATATATTTATGTCCCATTTCAATTATATTTATATATGCTTAAATAAATTTGTATCCTGAAATTTATTGTAATATGAAGCTGTATTTTACATATAGTAACCAAAGAGTTAATAAAATAAAAAGAGCGAACCATTATAGATCAGCTCTTTTTTCATTGCTGTTTTTAATCTTATCTAGAATCACTTCAAATGTTTCAAAGGTATTTACATCTAACTGACATAACCAAAGCAAGTACTTCTTTTCTTTGTAAGTCCAATCAATATTACGGTAAGAGGACATTAGATTATGGTACCTTGCTCTTTGTTCAACTGAAGCCAATTCCCAGCGTTTTTCAAATATTTTTTCTTCTTCCATTATTGATCCCTCGCAAGACGCTACCTCAAACTTAAATAATGGGCAGCGAAAGTCTAATTCCTTAGATCTAAGTATAGCAAACAAATATGAAAAAAACTTAGAAGGTAGTAAAAGTTCTTCCGTCTTTTGCTTTGCTTCTATTCTTAATGTGTTTCGTTATCGGTGCCCTACAAAGATTTTCATTAATTACACACTCATTTATTGTTGTGTATTTTCTGACATTTCTCTCTTGATCAATTATTTTAATTCCATGGACATCCTGATAGTTCATAGGAGAGGAGCGGCTATCAGAAATAGTTGCACCTATCTCTTGAACTTCTTTTACAACTTCTGGAAAATCCATCCATCCTGCTTCAGCTGTCAAAAGTAATAATCTATAATATTTACCCGTGGTGCTAGTATACTATATTTTATCGTTGAGGCATTGTTTCTGAATAACTATAAAATTGCGATTTATCTGTAAAGTTTGCTTTGTATTTACTATTAATTCCAGCTTTTTTAGAAATATCCCCTAATTCTATTAATAATTTTTCATCATTATCAATAAAGCGTATTTTATTATCAAAACCCACGATGTAAATATAATTAACTAATTTATTTACAAGAATTTCAGGATATTTTGCTGTATCAATTTTTTTATATACCTGAAATAAAACATCAGTAATATCTAATAATGCTTTCGTCTGATTAGGTCGTGTCATTAAACTATTGTATAATTCATGTATGACTTTTTTTGTGTGATCAATGTTTATTGAAGTCATTATCGTCCTCCACTAAAACTAACAAAAAGATTATCTCCACAACGTTTTAACCCTTCTGACCATGATTGTCCCCAATTTACCCAACATTTTTCTTTGTTACAATAAAGACCATTTCCATAGTAAGTAGCTGCGTCAACGTCTATTCCTGTACCAATGCCAGCTAGACAAGTTCCTAATATTCCTAGAATAACACAATGTTTCAATACTTTCTTTTTCATAATCATTTTTTCCTTTTCGAATTTCTTAAGATTGCTTGTAATATTAAATATCATTAGTAATTTTACTATATAACATTTTATTATATAACAATGATTGACGTCATAAAAAGTAGCTTTGAATTCATAATCGTTTATATAAT
>NZ_BCQB01000084.1 GCF_001544215.1 Enterococcus durans NBRC 100479 = LMG 10746 | reverse complement strand
ATAAAAAATTCCTCCAAGATTCATTAGGTAGTTTGTAATTGGAAGCAACGTAGCTATTTCTAAAACAATCCCGAGAAGCAAGTAAGTAGAAAAGTAAGAATTAGCGAAAAATAAGATCAGAAGTGTGAATACAACAAACATGAAAATTGCTTTTTTCAATAAAGGTGGGCGTTTTTCTGGTTCAATGGGATTAATAGCTGTACCTCTTGATCCATAGCGAAGCAATAATAAAAAGCAGCTGACTAATAAAAAGACCATCCATGGGAAGGAGACAGTCAATTCAAAATGTTTCATCAGAAGTGGAACGCCCCACAAATAAAGCAAAGTCCAAAGTAGGCAGACAAATTCAGAATCAGAGTGAAGTCCATACGCATATCTACGAATGCAGATATAGGAAAGAAAAGTTATTCCTGTTTCGCTCCATGAGCCAGTCGCTAAAGCAAAGACTAGCACAACTGCTAATTTTCCTAGGTTGTTCATCAGCACCTCAAGAGCAAACTTAACTTGGATATAAACCATATCTTCTTCTGTTTTTTCACCACTGAATAATGTCTCCAATAATTTGTTCACAACTTTATTTTTCATCTAACGTACCTCCGACTAATATTCTATGTCAAAAAGGGTCAAAATAGAGTTTTGATTCATAAAAGGTTGTTTTGGGGTCAAAATCGTAAAAATAATACTCCCTTTTTTGAATGGATGGACAGTCCACTTTTTCACAGAGAGACCAAAAAATGAACAGTTTTGACATGAAAAGAACCGTTTAGGAGTTTATTGTGTTATTTCTTCAATTTTGTGGTAAATATTTAATAGCCTTTAGAAAAGGTTTGGGAGGGATTTTTTATGGAAAATGAACAATTATTTGAAGTTGGAGAGACATATGCATTTAAATCCGATTTATTTGGTGCGCCTGTTAAAGGAGAAATTGAGAAGGTTTACGAAAATAGTGTAATGATTCGTGTAATCAATTGTGCGACGGAAGATAACGATACTGCGCACAACCTTCAATGGCAACTGGTGGTTCGGAAATCAAGTGCTGTGACAGAATGAAAAATAAATCAATAATGGAAGAATAGACTGATATTCGTGAGCAAATAAAACGAAGCAATCAGTCTATTTTTGTTATTAAAGATTTAACAATGATACTTTTATTTCTCTGATCAGCGTAGTAGAATGAAAAACGTATCGAACATACATAACGTTTGTGTCATGTGAAACAGATGTAAAATAAGGATAAGTTTCGGCCGTGGTCGATAACTCAAAAAAGAAAGGTGGCAAACAAACATGATTATAGTAGCTGGTACGATCGGTGCAGGAAAGAGTACACTCACAGAAATGCTTGCGCGAAACTTAGAAACGAAACCATTCTATGAAAATGTAGAGGATAATGAGGTACTGCCACTTTTTTATTCAAATCCAGATAAGTATGCTTTTCTATTGCAAATTTTCTTTCTAAATAAACGATTCATGGCAATCAAAGATGCGTTCAGCCATGATGATAATGTGTTAGATCGTTCAATCTACGAAGATAGCCTACTGTTCCATTTAAATGCAGATCTAGGCAGAGTCACTCAAGAGGAAGTCGCGCAATATCAAGGATTGCTTGAAACAATGCTCAAAGAATTAGAAGCTGTTGCCCCACCAAAAAAGCCGGATCTGTTAGTCTACATCCGTGTTTCCTTTGAAACGATGTTAGCACGTATCAAAAAAAGAGGACGAATCTACGAACAACTAGAACAAGACCCTGAGTTATATGCGTATTATCAAGAGTTGAATCGCCGTTATGAAGAATGGTATGAAAGTTTTGATATCTGTCCAAAAATGGTGATCGACGGGGATAAATATGATTTTGTCGAAGACCCATCCGCAGGGGAAGAAATCGTTCGTTTGATTAATCAGCACACCAAAAAAATAGAAGAAAGAGCGTTAGAAATGCCCGCTCGTTACACAACAGATCGTGAAAAGGTGAGAGGAATCTTTTCATAAGAAAAATATGAGGTGTCAGTCACTTAACAAGGGACTCACATCTCATATTTTTATTTTTTTACTATGAAAGGATTTTGACGATAAAAGTGCCAAAGTTGAACGCTTTGGGTAATTGCAATGATCAAAAATAAAACAGAGACTAATAAAATGGAGAACATATTGAATAAATGATGAAAAAAGACTTGAACGATTGCGCCTGCGATAAATGCAAGTACCACTGTAAGAAAATGGATGAATCGATCAAATTCTGCTTTTTCTCTTGTTACCCAATAGTCGTAGAGATTCGTTGCTACCCCTTTTAAGTTTCCTGTTGTGAATAGATTCGTGTAGGCACGTCCATCGATTTTGTCAAAGGCAAGCCATTGGATTGCAGCGGTGAAAGCAATCATGATTGTTACAAGTGCAGGATGAGCATTGATCGAGGGCAGACTGACTAGGAAAAAGATCACTGCTTCACAATAGAGAACAAACAGTCGCCAAAAGTGCTTTTCTTTTTTCTGGAAATAGTTGATCAGGAATTTAGTAAGTAAAATACCCAAAAAGAAAAACAGCGTAGAAAGAACCTTTTTGCCGACACTTAGCCATTCCCCATCGAAACTTTGGATAATCGCCAAAACGATATTGCCGGTTTGAGCTGAAGCAAAAGCATTGTATTGGATATAAGTGTAACTATCCATAGCACCGCCAATAAAGGTTAGCAAAAGACCAATCGTACGTCCTTCGTGGAATGAAGTATTCATTTTTATTTCACCTTCAACTGAGATATATTTTCTTTACTATCTTACCACATCATTCTTTTATTTTTCGGAAATATTAAAGATTATTTTCAGAAAAAAATCTACTCGCTAAAGCCGTTTTATTTTTGCGTAAGGTCTGTTAGTATAAAGGAAACGAATCAGAACTTAAATGAACAGAAAGATGGGAAAAGCTATCAATCAAGGAAACGAAAAAGAAATTCTTCGTTTGCAAAGAGAACTCAAACATTGGGAAAAAAAGTACAGCAAGCTCCAACAAATTTTCCGGATGCAAGAAGAAATCATTGCAAGTTATGAGGCAGCATATGGCGAAGCTCCAGGCCTGATCGACGAAGAAAAAGAAGATAATGGAAGCCATTCATTTTTCGATATGATGGAAAAACGTTCGTATAATCGATTTAATCAAGAACAAAAAGCGGCAATCACCTACAACATGGAGAAAAATTTGCGGATTATTGCTGGAGCCGGAAGTGGCAAGACGCAGACGATTTGTGCAAAGGCCGTTTACTTGATGACACAAGAACAAGTAGAAGAGCAACGGATATTGATGATTACTTTTACAAGGAATGCGGCAAATGAATTAAAAAAACGGGTAGATAATTTTAGTCAATGTAAGACTAATGTGCATATCGGCACATTTCACAGCATTTTTTTCCGTTTGTACAATGACATCCAAAGACGTTTTCCTGAAATAACGGCAACAGGGATACAAGGGGAATTTTCTAAAGATACTTCTTATAAAATCAATGGTATACTCCAACAGCTGATCCGCAAGTATAATCTATATGCATTTGATCAGTCGGGAGAAAAAACGATTTCGGCAAGATTGGATTATTGGCAGAATATGAATTTGTCGATTGAGGAAATCGTTGAAGTGATCCAGGACAAATTTGACTCGCTTGAACAAAAAGCAACAAAACCGATTTCTGAGCGAATGAAGTATCTCATGTCTGAACTCCAAGAACAAAAAAAAGAACAGAAGCTATTTGAATTCAATGATGTGTTGCAAAATTTAAAATCTGCACTACAAGATGAAGCAGTTAGACGATATGTCGGTGAAAAATATGATTACCTATTTATCGATGAATTTCAAGACACGAATCCATTGCAATGGGAAATCGTACGTTTGATCACGAAAGATAGCCATATCAAGTTGATCGTAGTCGGGGATGATGATCAAAGTATCTATGGATTTAGAGGGTCAGAGCCTTCTTATATCAAAAATTTTGATCAAGAGTACCCCACAAAGACCCTGTTTTTACTGACTAATTATCGTTCCCGCGCTGCAATCGTTCAAGGTGCGAATCGATTGATCACATTCAATAAGAACGATCGCATTCCCAAAGCAATGGTTCCAGCACAAAAAGAAGCTGGTATTATGAGTGCTCTGTCTTTTGAAAATACACAAACTGAAAGTAAATGGATCATCAAACAGATCCAGTCCTTTATAAAAAGCAATGGGAAGTATAAAGAGTCGATCGTGTTATATCGTTCGTTATCACAAACGCAACAGTTAGTCCAAGACCTCCTACAAACAGAAATTCCATTTGTATTGGAAGCAGATGGGCAATATGAAGGAGTATTTAGTATACGGACTTTTCAACAGTTTTACCAGAAATTAGTACTTTGGTACGAAGCGCCTACGCAGCAGAAAAAAAATCATGCGTATAAGCAGTTATTGCATCAGCTAATGATGAACTGCTATCTGAAAAGAGCTGAATGTGATTTCTTTTTTTCAAATGAGAATAAGAAAAAAGATATCATAAACTATCTCTTGGCAGTGAGACCTAATATGAAATCAAAGGAAAAAGAACTACGCTCTTTTATTGGAGAAATCAACGCTCTTGAAAAAAATGAGAACCATAAGATTGAATCATTGATAAAAGGTTTTCTAAAATTGCTGAAACCTGCTAAAGAAATGGATGGTACGGAAAAAGAATGGTTGTCCGAGACTATCAAAAAATATCCGACACTGACTCAACTAATGGGCTTAGAGAAAGAAATACAAGTACTAGCAAAGCAATTAAAAATCCGCCTGACTGCTTATCGTCAAGGAAAACTGGATGCATTGTGCATCCAAAGCATTCATCGAAGTAAAGGATTGAGCTATCGGAATGTCTTTTTGATTGGTTGCAATGAAGGACTGATCCCTTATAATGGAGCAACTGAAAAAAATGCTTTAAGCAACAAACAGATAAAGGCAGAGCATCTAACTACTATAGAAGAAGAACGACGCCTCTTTTATGTGGCGATGACAAGAGCAAGGAATCGACTGTATCTGTGTATTCCTTTGATGAAGGGAACACGTCGATTAAAACCCTCAAGATTTATTAGAGAAACTGGTTGTAAAATTAAAAAACAATCGATATATAACTGAAAAGAGCAAGAATATAAATTTTTTTGTTTATATTCTTGCTCTTTTCTTTATTTTTATAAAAAAAGATTATAACTAAATAATAATAGAAAATGCTGATATACCAAGCTTTCTAGAGATATAGATTACTAAAGGTAAAAAAAATCATGAATTTTATAGCTAATAATTGGTATTTTTTATGAGATTCGGTTAGAATGGGATTATAATTAAAAAGGAGTGAGAAAATGATAAAAGTATACACTTCACCTAGCTGTACTTCCTGCAGAAAGACTCGCGCAAGGTTGCAAGCTAATCGATTAGATTTTGAAGAGAAAAATATTTTTGCCGACCCGATAACAGAGAGTGAAATCCGTGAAATTCTTGCAGCTACTGAAGGAGGAGTTGAAGATATTATTTCTACTCGCTCAAAAATATATGAAAAGTTGGCTATCGATTTTAATGAATTGTCCTTGAAGCAAATGATCGTTCTCTTCAAAGAATATCCATCATTGCTAAGAAGACCGATCTTAATAGATGAAAAAAGAATATTGATTGGATTCAATGAAGATGAGATTCGTTCATTTGTTCCAAGAGAGATCCGCTCCGTCGCGCGTAATTTGATCTATATGCAGAACAGTATTTTCAGCTAAAAAGGAGGGACCTTGTGAGGATGAAAGTGAAAATCTACGGTTCACTGCATTGTGTGACGTGCCTAAAAGCCAAGAATTGGTTAGAATCCAATCAACTGACGTATCAGTTCATTGATTTGGAACAACAGGAATTAACCATGACCGAAGCAGAAGAGTTATGTAACTTTGATGAAATGCACGCTGAACAATTATTCGTCACTTGGTCGGAAGCCTTTAAAGATATTCAAGTGGATTTAACTTCGATCAGCAAAAAACAATTAGCTCTATTGTGTAAACAATATAAGGAGCTGTTGAGACGACCTTTGATTATTATTGATGAAGTTCTATTTGTTGGATACAACGAACAACTAATGGAACAATTGATTTTAAGTGAATAGTAAAAACGAAGAGGAATAGATACTATTTAGAGGAAGTGGCAACTGCTCATTTCCTTTTTTTGTTGGGAAGAAGAGGAGAGTACCTAAATTGAGTATAAATTTGTATTGACATGTGCAAATTTACATGATATATTCATTTCTGTTGTTTTTATTAGACTTTTTCTTTTTTGAAACGTTCAAAAAAACAATGAAAAAAGTTCTTGACGTGTGGGTGACCACATGATAAGATAACTAAGTCGTTTAAAAAGAACCTATTGGAAAGCTTGATCCAATCAAGAAAAACTTCAAAAAAGTTCTTGACAAATAACAAAAGATAAGTTATGATATACGAGTTGCTGAAAGATTTCTAAAAAATGAAATCGAAAATAACTTTTAAAAAACAGTTGACATTCACTTGTCACTCTGATATGATATAAAAGTTGCTACGGCAATTCAAGTAGACCTTTGAAAACTGAACAAAGTAAGACAAACCAAATGTGTAGGGCGTCTTGATTGATTCAAGACAACAAACATTTTTAACAAGCAAA
>NZ_BCQB01000083.1 GCF_001544215.1 Enterococcus durans NBRC 100479 = LMG 10746 | reverse complement strand
TAAATGCCTTTTTATTTTTCTAACTTAATTTTACAATTCGCGTAAATAAAGTATCTTTGAAAGAGCTTCAGTTTTTCATTCGTTGTAAATAAATTTTGTGCTCCTTGTATTCTATCAGGGTACAACTCGGGTTTATACCCATGCGTGTGAAAATTTCGTGTTTGTGTTAATGACCTAGCTAAACTGCTACTGGATTTAGATGGGCTCTTCCCTTCTTTTTTTATGCAGGATTCGAATATTTTGTCCGGAAGTTGCCTGAATAAATGGCTCAGCTTTTTTTGTAAGGAATCTTCGCCTATAAAATTAATATTTGCATTAAAATGTTCTTTATTCTGCTGTGACACATTCTCATTCACATAATCTGTTAGCAGTTGTTGGTCTTCTCTTAGTTCTTCTTTTTTTTGTTCAATCGAATCATTAATAAAGTTTCTATAATATATTTCTAAGTTTCTAATAGAATTCAGCAGCTGGGTCTCTACATAATAAGGTAAGTATAAATCGTTCAAATAGCTATCAAGAATAAAACTTAGTTTTTCTTTCTTCAAATACCAGCTATTTAAAATGCTTTCAAATTCACCTTCTATAGCATGGAATGTAAGAGCGCTTTTAGGGGCTGTGGTGATTCGCTCTCCAATCTGCCGGAAGAAATATCTCCCCCTTATTAAAGGATAAAATTTCCCAGCATGTTCTGGTATAGTTTCTTTTTCGCATAAGAACTCTAGATAGTCAAAATGCAAAGGTATACCATTTAGGAATTCTAATAGCTTTTTGATGTATAGAGCGTTTTGAAAGAAGGAACGAAAGTTTCTCATTTCTCCACTATTTTCAAAAACTTTCAGATAGGACTTTTCTTCAAGAGAATAAGTACTGTTACTTTTATTCCTATTAAGAGTAATAGCTTCTAATATAGACAAATTTTCAGAATGAATGTTAAAAGTTCTTTCCCCATATTTGTCTAGATCAAACTGTACAGCCCCTTTATTTTCCTGGGGAAATACTAAGGTTGAAATAGAAGTTTTATCTATCCATGTATGTAAATGATTAACGGAAAACCTAATACTTTCAACCATGGGATCTTTTTTGAAATCACCGAATACTTTGTTGAGAGCGGTTCTTATTACATCATTACCCTCAATCTTATTAAAATTCACATCGAGTATATAAAATTCATTTACAGAATATGAATCAATACTAAAGCCAGGAATACTATCGGTACCTTTTACTCTATAACACCCTTCCAAGGCCAATAATTTCCCATCTTGTGAAAAACCATAAATTCGGTTTAAATGTTGAAATGTATCATCAAAGCTCTCAGAAAAGGAATCGAATAATTCAAGAATAATGGATTGAGATTTATAGTGCAGAATCCCTCTTATTCCATCCTTCATTTCCTGGTCTTCTCTAAACCATATAGCTAAAACATCAAAATCTTCATGCAGGTTATATTTATCAAGTTTCATTGTTTAAAAACCTCTCTTTTCAATGACATATATAGAAAAAATAGCTTTTTATAAAAGGAACATCTATTCGACACTCTAAATCTACATGGATAACGTTTGAAAATCAACATGTTGCTTATGACGGTTTTGGGTACACCCTAACCATACAAAAAGCGCCTTTTTTGGTGTTGTTCCCTGCTTAGTAAGATACTATGACTCCGTCAGGTATCCACCTGCACCTTGGCCACCCCTCTGGCATCCTTAGGGGTGGCTCTTCTGATTTTCATCATTGCTCCGCTCCTGGGAACACCATTTCAAATTCCTCACAGACCACTTGAGACTCTTCGCTAAAGGGAAGGCCGGCTTCCTGGTACGCTTCCGAGAAGAAATCGGTATGTACGCTCCTCCAATAGCCAAGGGTGCGGTCGCCTTCGCCTTCCTTGAAGGCATGGCGTTCTGACACATCTTGGAAGGGAACCACATAAACTTTGGTGATCTGGGTGATACAAATCGCATTATCCTGCCTGTCCAAGATGACATTGAACCCTCCTTCTAACGGCAAGGGTTCTTGATCTGCCTCATACAGGTCATAACCGGAGGTAGTGGCGGTCTTCACGCCCTGGCGGGTCAGTTCTGCCAGTTCGTCGGGAACCACGCCATACTGCCACGCTTCATAGGTGTGGTGCTTGTAGCGGGGGTATTCCTCAATAAAATGATTCCATAGTTCTTCTGCCTGCATCTGTTTTCCTCTCCTTAGATCATGATTTTAAGATTGCCTGCGTCTAGTTTAATTTTTTTGCCTATAGGAAAAGTAAAAATAGGTTGGGTATGGCCAAAGTTCACATCATAGAGGACGGGAATGCTCTTCAATACAGGGTGCTTGTCTAGAATACTTACCAGTATTTCTTCGGTCATCCCTGTCTCTTCAGGAAATCGGCCAATCACCAATCCCTTTGGATTTTTGGCAACCTGGAGCAGGGACGCCAAATCACGGGCGAAGTCATGGGACGTGTTCTCTTCTGCGGATTCGACAAAAAGGATTCCGTTATGGAGATCTGGCATATACTCGGTTCCCTGGAGCAGGGTGAAGGTATTGAGATTGCCCACATAGCTAACCCCTTCTGCTGTTCCGGGGGTATAGACCTTCCAAGCGTTCTCAACCAAATTTCGCGGCTCCTCGGGTAAGAACCACAAATCATCGCTGTAATGATCCGAGGCAGCCAGTTGGACCTCCTCTCTTCCCGCACATACCTTTAAAAAGTACTCTGTCTGGTAGTCTTGGAGCTCGTCCATCTTGAAGCTGGAATAGTGAGGTCCAATATACGTTACCAACCCGGTCTTAGCGGTGATTGCATTATTCAGGGCAGTGATATCGCTGTAGCCGCAAATAATCTTAGGATTACTCCGGATAAGATCGTAATCAATATAAGGCAGCAACTCATTGGAGTTGAAACCGCCAATGGTGGAGAGAATCGCCTTCACATTGTGGTCGGAAAAAGCCGCGTGGAGGTCTTCCACGCGCTCTTCTATCGAGGCCGAGCCGATCAAATCGGTGGCGTGGATATTCTTACTAAACGTGACCTTATAGCCCAGACTCTCCAGTCTTTCCTGAGCCTTTCGGTTCCCTTCCATCCCTCCCACTCTTTGAAAATTACTCGAAGGCGACAAGACCCGGATTTCATCGTTGGATTTTAACTTTTCAGGAATAATCATTTGTTACACATCCATTCTTTGTATTATGTTGTCAGATAATTATACCAAAGTATAAAAATCCAACTAGCTGTTAAAGGGAGCTGCAAAAAGCTCCTCATTCCTAAGTACGCATTCACGTACCAATGTGTAACAAATATACTAAAAAAATAATTATTTGTAGTATAATAGTTACATTGAAAGGAGGAAGACCATGAACGAAACCGTATGGGACCTCTTGGACCAGTACAAGGGCACCCTGACGCTGGTTCTGTTGCGAAGTTTGAAAATCAAACGCGCCCTCTCTGAACTCCAAATATCTTAGGCTGTTATTCCCATTAATACCTTGATTTCAGTAGACACCGAAAAGCCGAAGAGCGTTCCATTTCTTCGGTTCTTTTTATATATTCCTCGAATGGTCTCCATGCCCTTAATCGTGGAAGAGGCTGTACGGAGACTTTGATAAAATTTATTTCGTCGTTTAATAGGTCGATGGTCTTGTTCTATTAAATTGTTAAGATACTTCACAGTTCGGTGCTCTGTCTTAGTATATAAACCCACACTCTGTAACTTTCTAAAGGCAGAGCCAAGAGAAGGTGCTTTATCGGTCACAATTGCTTTCGGCTCACCAAACTGTTTATGGAGTCGTTTTAAGAAAGTATAGGCTGCTTGCGTATCCCGTTTTTTTCGTAACCAGATATCTAAGGTTAAGCCGTCCGCATCAATTGCACGATAAAGATAATGCCAACGTCCCTTAATTTTGATATAGGTTTCGTCCATTTTCCATGAATAGAAGGATTGTCTATTTTTCTTCTTCCAAAGATAATAGAGGACTTTGCTGTACTCTTGTACCCAACGATAAATCGTAGTATGACAAACATTTATTCCACGATCATATAACAATTCCTGAACTTCACGATAGCTTAGATTGTAACGCAGGTAGTAACCAACAGCGACAATAATGACGTCTTTTTTGAATTGTTTGCCTTTAAAATGATTCATTACTCTGTCCTCTCTGTCTTTTTTCTCAATTTTACACTAAAATAGATTTTTTGGAAAACTTTGCAACAGAACCACAAAAGTTATCTTAGTGATCTAGATACGCCGATCGGTGACGGTGACCATGGAAATAATATGGGGCGAGGTGTTTCCGCATTTGAAGACGCCTTTAAGAAAGAGGAACCGACAACAATCAGTGATACCTTTAAAGTTCTTTCGATGGCAATGATCTCCAAAGTTGGAGGAGCTTCAGGTCCGCTATATGGTTCAGCATTCATGAACATGATGAAAGCGACAAAGGATGTTGACGTCATCAATTCACAAGAGCAATTAGGGAAAATCATCGAAGAAGGTACAAATGGGATACAAGCAAGAGGAAAAGCTGAAGCAGAGGATAAAACAATGCTAGATGTTTGGTTGCCTGTTACGGAAGCATTAAAAAACAATCAGCTAACCGCAGACGTCATCGAAAATGCCAAAGAACATACTAAAAATTTGGTCGAAAAAAAAGGACGTGCTTCTTATTTAGGGGAGCGGGCGATTGGACACATTGATCCAGGAGCAGCTTCTAGTGCAATCTTATTCCAGACATTACTTGATGTGATTCATGGATAGAAAGGGCTATTTATAAACTGTAGAAGCCTAACTTTGAACGACAGCATAAACTGTTGCAAAAGTTAGGCTTTTTATCTGCTTTCGTGTGTCTACCTAGAGCTTTTTCTGACAGAAGTATTTACCAAAAGTTAAACGAAGAAAGTGAAAATCGAGAAGAAAGAATCACTCTTTAGCATGAAAAAAAAGAACTTTATCCTGATTAAAATAACGAAACAATCAAATATGACTTGTGCAAAAAAAGAGATGAGACCACTGCTACTTTTAGCAATGGTCTCACCTCTGTTTTACTGGTTATCGTCAGGTCAAAACGGTTTTTTTACAACCTATCTGCGGTATTCAAGAAGCTGTTTTTCTCTGTTCATTCTTATTGCTTGATGCAGACCAGCCTTTTCACAACCTAACACGCGGTGTTCAAAGAGCTGACCTTCAACAATAAGTCAAAACGCTCTTTTTACAACCTCTATTCACGGTGTTCAAAGCCCAACTCCTTGAAATAAGTCTGGATTTTTCAAAACATGAGAAGCTGTTTAGAAAAATTCATTCTTATTGTCGGCGGAGCTGAACGGTCTTTTCACAACCTTATCCACGGTGTTCAAGAAGCAAATCCTCAGCAATAAGCGCTAGATTTCCAAAATATGAGAAACTATTTTAGAAATCTAGTTCTTATTTGCTCGGAGCTGGACGCTTCTTTCACAACCTCTATCCTCGATCTTTTTGGTCATACACTTCTTTGACGTTGATAAATTGATCAAGTATTGGATTTTCTCCTTTTAGGTCAGCTTCGAAACGGATACCGTCAATATTGATTCTGGCGTTACGGTAGTAGTCAGTTCCTAGTTGTCCCCATGCAGGAGTTGAGGCATCGACATTGCAGAAGATATCAAATCCTTGTTGTTTCAAGTAAGCAAATTTTTGATTTGCTTCAGAATAAGGTTGCCAATCGCTGATGTCAGCGCCAAATGGGTAGATCAAAATATTTGTTTTGCCTAAAATAGGTGCAACTTCATTTTGCCAACGTTCATTATCTTGTTGGATATCGGCTAAAGAAGCTTGTGTCATATTCAAGTGTCCCCAAGTATGAGAAGCAAAACTCCAACCATCTTTCTTTAATTGATCAGCAACTTTTTTGGCTGCTTCGATTTCTTTGTTTGTTTTTTCGTTATCACCATATTCTGATTTTGATGTACGGTAACCTAATACACCATTATAGCCTGTTAAAGCTAATGTTCCTTTGGCGCCTTGATAAGAAAAATCGGGATGTTTTTTAATGAATGAATCGATCAATGGAACCATATCATAGTCACCAACAGTTTCCTTCTTATTGTCGATATAAATATTCTTGATTTGGTTCTGTTTATCGACAATCAACTTACTTGGAAATCCTGAATTGTCCATGTATTCATAATAGCTGACATCGTCTTGCGAAAGAATTAACGGTTTCTTTCCTTCTGGAAGAGAAACACCTGTAAAGGTCAGTTTTCCATCTGTTCCTTTTTTGACTAATCCATTTAGATTAACAAGAACATAGTTATTTTTATATAACTGATCAATGGTTTTATTGAATTCGGAAATAGTGACCATATAATCTTTATACCCTTGTGCTTGCTGGGTATGAAAAGCCTTAGCTGGATCAACGATCAGACTATGAAAGAAGACGTGTGAGATTTTGGTCGGGTCTTCCCATTTTACCAAGGATTCTTTTTCTTTTTTCAAAGTTGCTAACAATTGTTGCGCTTCTTTGGCGTCGTCTTTTTCAAGTAAGGCGATGGCTTCATCATAATGATAACTTGCAGCAAGCTGTTTTGCTTGATCAAGCTGTTTCGTCGTTTGTTTATCTTCAACAGGTTTTGAGCTGCTGCTTGAGTGTTGAGTTGTTTGACTAGTGTTTTCTAATTTATTGTTTGTTGCTGCTTGTGTAACAAAAAAGATACTTACACCTAGAATAATAACAGTGCATACAGAAGTGACAGCCAATATGATTTTGTGTGTATGTTTCATTTTATCGTCCCCTACTACTTTTTGATTTCAAAAACCCCCGTAAGCTTTTCTTAACCTTTTGAAAAACTTCCCATAACCATTGTAACGAATATAGAAACAAGTGTAAAAGAAACTTTTGTTTTTTTTGATTTTTCTCTTATTTTCTTTAACTAGAGCGCTTTTTATGAGAAGTACTATTTTGTAAAAGTTATAAAGTGAGAGAGGTGAAAATGTTCGGATTTTCGCTGTTTTTATTTCCAAGAAAAACTAAAATAAA
>NZ_BCQB01000082.1 GCF_001544215.1 Enterococcus durans NBRC 100479 = LMG 10746 | reverse complement strand
AAAATTCTTCATCCTACTAGGTGGGGAGTTCTTCCTGTTTTGCTTCTTTGTTTCCTATCATTTTTATACTTTCGCTTTACTTTAAAAAACAACTTAGTTATTCTTAAGTAGGTAAAAAAGTAAAGAGGTGAAACTATGGGATTGATTGTTGATAATTTTTTTACCTTTATCTTGATTCTAAATATTTTATTATCCTTTGTTATCGTATTTCGTGAGAGAAAAGAAACAGCTCAAACATGGGCATGGTTGTTAGTGTTGATGTTTATTCCGATCGTTGGCTTTATTTTGTATATTTTCTTAGGAAGAGGGATTTCTAAAGACAAGATTTTCGATTTTAAACTCCAAGGTAAGATCGGGAAAAACCTTGAGATCGAGGAAGATAAACAAGCGTTGATGCGGGGATTGTATCCTCATCCGCCAACAGGACTGGTAGACGTAAAGCAGTTGATCTACATGTTGACTGTTTTTGAAAGTACGCTGTATACGACAAGAAATAAAGTTACTTTGTTTACGGATGGACGAGAGAAGTTTGATGCGCTGTTGGAAGATATCAAACAGGCAACCGATCATATCCATTTACAATATTATATCTATCGAAGCGATACACTGGGAGTTGAGGTTCGAGACGCATTGATTGATACGGCAAAGCGAGGCGTTGAAGTAAGAGTCCTTTTAGATGCATGGGGATCAACGCAAGTAACGGCAAGTTTTTTTGATGGCTTGAAAGCAGCTGGCGGTGAGGTCGCTTTCTTTTTCCCATTGTTTGTACCTTATATCAATCCACGGATCAACTATCGAAATCATCGTAAAATTGTTGTGATCGATGGGAAGATTGGATACACTGGCGGATTCAATGTGGGAAATGAATACTTGGGACAAGTGCAAAAATTTGGTTACTGGCGCGACAACCATTTACGGATTCATGGTGAAGCCGTATATACGTTACAAAACCGCTTTTTGATGGATTGGAATTCACAACATACGAAAGAAGTCAGTTATGATCCAAAGTTCTTTCCACAAATAAAAACGAGTGGAGATATGGCACTGCAAATTGTAACGAGTGGCCCAGATACGGAGCATGAACAAATCAAGATGACCTATCTAAAGATGATTTCTTTAGCCAAAAAAGAGATATTGATACAGACACCGTACTACATACCGGATGAATCAATTCATGAAGCCTTAAAATTGGCTTTGCTTTCAGGTGTGAAGGTCCATATGCAAATTCCTAATAAACCAGATCATCTTCTTGTTTATTGGGCGACATACTCTTTTGCGGCGGAACTACTTGAATACGGTGCGGTGATCGAAACATATGAAAATGGATTTATCCATGCGAAAACAATGATCATTGATAATGGGGTCGTTTCAGTTGGATCAGCGAATATCGATGTTCGATCGTTTAGACTCGACTTCGAAGTAAATGCTTTGATCTATGATGAACGAATGGCTTCACAAGTGCGAAAAGCCTTTTTTGATGATTCAAAAGTCTCGCAACCATTAACGAAAGAAAAATATGAACAACGTGGAACGATCATCAAATTCAAAGAGGGATTAGCACGCTTGATCTCGCCATTACTATAATAAGGATCAATTCAAAAAGGACATAAAACGCACGTCAGGGACGTCGTCTTATGTCCTTTTTTGTCGGAGCCATTTCTGTAGTCTGTCAGAAATGGAGAAAGCGTCTCGCATGAGCGGATTGACTTTGGGGTATCTCTTGTTTTTTGGGGAAAGCAAGAAATAAATCAATATATGCTTTTTAAAGAGACACATTTCAAAGCCAGTATAGCATAGAAACACTCAATGAGATAGTATTTTTTTTATTTATATAATTATTTTTTGTTATTTAATGAATTCGATTCGTTTTCAAGTATTCGCTAAAATGTTAAAATGAACTTAATTTAGGATTGAAGGAGATTTCTAATGAAAAAATCAAAATTACTCTTACCCATAATAGGATTAACGATTCTTTTATCTGGTTGTTCCAAATGGATTGATCGTGGCGAGTCGATCACCGCTGTCGGTTCATCTGCACTACAACCTTTAGTTGAAACGGTAGCAGAAAGTTATCAAACAGAAAACCCCGGAAAATTCATCAATGTACAAGGGGGAGGAAGCGGTACAGGCTTGTCACAAGTCCAATCAGGCGCAGTTGATATTGGAAATTCAGATTTGTTTGCAGAAGAAAAATCAGGGATCGATGCTTCTGCTTTAGTGGATCATCGTGTAGCTGTCGTGGGGATAACACCGATTGTGAACAAAGGTGTCGGTGTCAAAGACATTTCTATGGAGAATTTAAGAAAAATATTTACCGGTGAGATCACGAATTGGAAAGAAGTTGGTGGAAAAGATCAACCAGTGGTTATTTTAAATCGCGCTTCTGGAAGCGGTACACGCAGTACCTTTGAGAAATGGGTATTAGATGGTGAAACAGCTATCCGCGCACAGGAACAAGACTCAAGCGGGATGGTACGGCAGATCGTTGCAGATACGCCGGGAGCAATCAGCTATGTCGCATTCTCGTATGTAACAGATGATGTAGCAACACTGAGTATTGACGGTGTCGCACCTAAAGATGAGAACGTCACAACGAATAAATGGACGATTTGGGCGTATGAACATATGTATACAAAGAGCCAGCCAAAAGAGTTAACAAAAGAATTTCTAGAATACATTCTTTCTGACGATGTACAGAATAATATTGTTGGAGAATTAGGTTATATCCCTGTTTCAAAGATGGAAGTGGAGCGAGATTGGGAAGGAAACATTGTAAAATAACTGCCTTTACACAAAATTTACAAACTTAGCATAAATTTTACATGTTATTAAACTCAAATTGATGTTCACTTTGTACACTGAATAAGTATGTTAGACCTGATTAGGGGGGAATCATCTGTGGAAGATGTGAAAAAAGCATTATTAACAAAATCCAAACGTTCAAAAATGGAACAACGCGGCAAATTTATCAGTTTTCTCTGTATCGCGCTGATCGTTGTCGTAGTGTTAGCAATTTTTTATTTTGTTGCCAGTAAAGGTTTAGCAACCTTTTTTGTCGATAAAATCAATGTGTTTGATTTCTTGTTTGGCACAAACTGGAATCCAGGACAAGTAGGGGCAAATGGAAAACCGATGGTAGGCGCATTGCCGATGATCGCAGGTTCGTTCATCGTCACATTCCTATCAGCGATCATCGCTACTCCTTTTGCAATCGGTGCAGCAGTATTCATGACGGAGATTTCTCCAAAGAATGGAACGAAAATTCTGCAACCGGTCATTGAGCTATTGGTCGGTATTCCATCTGTTGTTTATGGGTTCATCGGTTTATCTGTCGTTGTTCCGTTCATCCGTAGTATTTTTGGCGGAACAGGATTTGGTATCCTAGCAGGGACTTTTGTTCTTTTCGTCATGATCTTACCAACAGTAACGACAATGACGGTCGATGCGCTAAAGGCAGTACCAAGACATTATCGTGAAGCATCTTTAGCGTTGGGAGCGACAAGATGGCAAACGATCTATAAAGTAGTTTTACGTGCCGCTATACCAGGGATATTGACTGCCATCGTTTTTGGTATGGCTCGTGCATTTGGTGAAGCATTAGCAATTCAAATGGTTATCGGTAACGCTGCGTTGATGCCGACAGGATTGACGACACCAGCTTCAACATTGACATCTATTTTAACAATGGGGATCGGTAATACGATCATGGGAACGACTGAGAACAATGTTTTATGGTCATTGGCATTGATCTTACTATTGATGTCATTATTCTTTAATATCGTGATTCGAATGATCGGTAAGAAAGGGGCACTGAAATAATGAACGCAAAACGCTCTGACAAAATCGCCACAGGCATCCTCTACGTGATTTCAGGGATCATCGTGTTGATCTTAGCGGCTTTACTCTTATATATTCTCGTTCGAGGGGTACCTCATATTTCTTGGGCCTTTCTGACTGAACCATCTAAAGCTTACCAAGCAGGTGGTGGGATCGGCATCCAGTTATTCAACTCGATTTACTTACTTATCATTACAATGATCATCAGTTTCCCGCTCTCATTTGGAGCAGGTATTTATCTTTCTGAATACGCTGGAAAAAATTGGGTGACAGATATCATCCGCATTTCGATCGAAATTCTAAGTTCTTTACCATCAGTAGTTGTCGGTCTATTCGGATTTTTAGTATTTGTTATTCAATTCCAATATGGCTTTTCGATCATCTCTGGGGCACTGGCATTAACAGTATTCAATCTACCTTTACTGACAAGAACAGTCGAAGAATCATTACAAGCTGTTCATTACACACAAAGAGAAGCAGGATTAGCATTAGGCTTATCTCGTTGGGAAACAGTTATCCGAGTCGTTGTTCCAGAAGCAACGCCTGGGATATTGACTGGTGTCATCTTAAGTTCAGGAAGAATCTTTGGAGAAGCAGCTGCATTGATCTATACAGCTGGACAAAGTGCACCTGCACTTGATTTTTCAAACTGGAATCCACTAAGTGTTTCCAGTCCGATCAGCATTTTCCGTCAAGCTGAAACATTAGCTGTTCACATTTGGAAAATCAATACGGAAGGAACGATGCCAGATGGCGTTGCTGTGTCAGCAGGGGCATCAGCAGTTTTGATCATCGCTGTATTATTGTTCAACTTTGCTGCACGTGCGATCGGCAAACGTTTATACCGTAAAATGACTTCAGCTTAAGGAGAAGAAGTAAGATGAAAGAATATAATTGGAATGAAACAAATATCATCACAATGGGACAAGAAAAAGAAGTCGCTTTGTATACGGATGATCTTCATGTCTGGTATGGCGATAACGAAGCAATCAAAGGGGTAGACTTAGCTTTTGAGAAAAATAAGATCACTGCATTGATTGGGCCATCTGGATGCGGAAAATCAACTTACTTACGTTCATTGAATCGGATGAACGACGGGATCGCGAATACGAAAGTCACTGGAAAGATCATGTATAAAGATGTAGATATCAATGCACCGCAAATCGATGTATATGAAATGCGTAAACGTATCGGGATGGTTTTTCAGCGACCGAATCCGTTTAGTAAATCTATTTATGAAAATATCACGTTTGCACTGAAACAACATGGTGAAAAAAACAAAAAGAAATTAGATGAGATCGTAGAAACTAGCTTGAAACAAGCTGCTCTATGGGATCAAGTGAAAGATAGCTTGGATAAAAGTGCTCTTGCTCTATCTGGAGGACAACAACAACGATTATGTATCGCCCGCGCTATCGCAATGAAACCAGATATTCTGTTGTTAGATGAGCCAGCAAGTGCATTAGATCCGATTTCTACAGGAACAGTCGAAGAAACATTAGTTAACTTAAAAGAAGACTACACGATCATCATCGTGACGCATAATATGCAACAAGCTGCACGTATCAGTGATTATACTGCTTTCTTCTATCTAGGAAAAGCAATCGAATACGATAAGACGAACAAGATATTTACCAGACCAAAAATTCAGGCAACCGAAGATTATGTGTCCGGTCACTTTGGTTAAGACGGAGGACTCGTTATGGCAAAAGAAATAATTTCATCAAAAGATCTTCACTTATATTATGGAAAAAAAGAAGCATTGAAGGGGATCGATTTAAGTTTCAATCAGGGTGAGATCACAGCAATGATCGGTCCTTCCGGTTGTGGGAAATCAACTTATCTGCGTTCTTTGAATCGGATGAACGACCTGATTCCAGGTGTCACGATCACCGGTAGTGTGCTTTATAAAGGAAAAGATATCTATGGACCAAAGACAGATATCGTTGAATTGCGAAAAGAAATCGGCATGGTATTCCAACAACCAAATCCGTTTCCATTCTCAATCTATGAAAATGTGATCTATGGACTAAAGTTAAAAGGTGAAAAAGACAAAAAAGTTCTCGACCAAGTAGTCGAAGAAAGTTTAAAAGCTGCATCAGTGTGGGAAGATGTCAAAGACAAATTGCATAAAAGTGCGTTATCTTTATCAGGTGGGCAACAACAACGGGTTTGTATCGCCCGAGTATTAGCAGTCAACCCAGAAATCATCTTGCTTGATGAACCAACAAGTGCGCTAGATCCAGTATCGACTGGGAAAATCGAAAGTATGCTCTTGGAATTAAAAGAAAGATATACTATGATTATAGTTACGCATAATCTGTCTCAAGCTTCACGTATTTCGGATAAAACAGCCTTTTTCTTAGATGGACATTTGATCGAATTCAATGACACGAAAAAGATTTTCATGAATCCAGAAAAAAAAGAAACAGAAGACTATATCTCAGGAAGATTTGGATAGGGAGGAAATGAAATGTTACGGACACAATTTGAAGAAGAATTACTGAATCTTCATAATCAATTTTATGAGATGGGGATGATGGTAAGTAGTGCAGTGCATAAATCCGTTCGTTCTTATATCAAACACGATAAAGCACTTGCGCAAGAAGTCATTGAAAATGATATCAAAATCAATGATATGGAAACACGTCTAGAGAAAAAAAGTTTTGAGATGATTGCTTTACAACAACCGGTTACTACGGACTTGCGGATGATCATTACTGTGATGAAGGCTAGTTCTGATTTAGAGCGGATGGCCGATCACGCTGTATCTGTTGCTAAGTCTACGATCCGTGTGAAGGGACAAACGAGGATCCCAGACATTGAGAAAGAAATTTCAGATATGTCAGATTACGTAAAAAAAATGGTGGACAATGTGTTAGTCGCTTACGTGAAAACAGACGAAAAAGATGCACGTACGATCGCAAACATGGATCAGCGCGTCAATGATTACTTCAACCGTATTTATAATGCTACAATAAAAAATATGCAAGCAAACCCTGAAACAGTCATCAGCGGAACCGATTATTTAAATGTTGCTAGCTACTTAGAACGTATCGGTGATTATGTAACGAATATCTGTGAATGGATCGTCTACTTGGCTACTGGAAAAATCACAGAATTGAATACGAACCACAATGAGATTTTTTAAAAATGAATCAAAAAAGATGAAAGCCATAAAATCCAAATCCGGATTTTTGTGGTCTTTCGG
>NZ_BCQB01000081.1 GCF_001544215.1 Enterococcus durans NBRC 100479 = LMG 10746 | reverse complement strand
ATAAGACAGTGGCCGGTCCATTGTGTTATCCTTTTTCTTTTGGAAAAATTATTTATTTTTTTCGTAATTACTACTTTTTTAGTGGAAAGTTTGATAACATAAGAAACAATCGAATAATATGAGGTGAAAAGAATGAAATTTACAAAACGACAGGTATTGCTCGTTTTGTTCCCGCTACTGATTGCCGTTATCGTTTTTGCGGGATTGTCGTTATCGATCCCAAAAGCGGCGCCTTTGTTAAAACCAGCAGCAACTGCTAATAAGGCGACAGATCACAAGGAAAAGATCCATTATGTAGCAATCGGTGATTCCTTAACCGAAGGAATCGGCGATCAAACGAAACAAGGTGGTTTCGTTCCATTGGTTGCAAATGATTTGCAAGATCGATATGATTTGACAGCTGTTGAAATCGAAAACTATGGAGTAAATGGTGAACGAAGCGACCAGATCCTAAAAAGAGTGAAGAAAAAAGAAGCAATCCAAAAAAATATCGAATCTGCAGATTTTATTACATTGACAGTAGGTGGAAATGATTTGATGAAGGTCATCCAAAATGATCTTTTTGGAATCAGCATCAATTCGTTCAAGAAGCCAATGAAAAAATACCAAGAAAATGTAACAAAATTGATCGAAGAAATCAGATCTCTCAATGCACACGCACCGATATACGTGCTTGGTATTTATAATCCGTTCTATTTGAATTTCCCAGAAATAACGGATATGCAAACAATTGTGGACAACTGGAATGCTAGTACAGAAAAAGTTACTAAAGATTCTAAAGATTGCTACTTCATCCCGATCAATGATCTGCTCTACCAAGGATTGAATCAGGAAGTTGGAGTGGCTGAAGAAGGAACGACCCAATCTAGCACAGGTGAATCTTCTTCTGGTACAAAGAATAATGTGCTATATGAAGAGGATCATTTCCATCCCAATAATCTAGGCTATCAGTTAATGGCAAATGCTGTTCGTGATAAATTGATAGAAACGCAAGAACAATGGCTGCCAAAGGAGGATAAGTAGCGATGGAAAAACGCTCAAAAGATGTATCAACGGAATCAAAAAAGAAGAATTACTGGAAATTCGCTTTCTTGATCCTTTTAGGAATCGTACTCGGTTCGTCTATATTTTTAGGCACTCGGATTTTTGCTAATCGGGAGCCTGAGTTTGCCAAAGTACCGGAAATCACTGAACGACAAGGCGACCCAGTCTTAACGATCAATACGAATAAAGAAAAAGTCAATCAGATGATCAGCTTCTTTTTATCTGACTATCAAAAAGATCAAGATATCCAGTATAAATTTTATTTAGAAAATGAAGCAATGTTGAACGGTACGTTTGAAGTACTTGGTTTTCCAATCAATTTTTATCTTTATTTTGATCCTTATGTGATGGAAAATGGGAACGTCCAGTTAAAAGCTCGAAGCCTTTCAATCGGGACACTCAGCTTGCCGATCAAAGATGTCATGAATATGATCAAACGTAATTACAAATTACCTGATTGGATCGAAATCAACACGGACGAACTAACGATTATGCTTCGTTTAGATCAGTTCCGTATGCAAAATGGCATGTATATCAAAGCGAACAAAATCGATCTGGTCAATGATGACATTCGTTTTAGCTTATACCTTCCTAAAGATACGAAGCAAAAATCAACAAAAGAATCAACGAATGAAAAAACAACTGATAGTAAAAGTACAACACAGAGTAGCAAACAATAATGATTTTTAGGGGGAATTGAAATGGAACGAGCTATTTTCGCTGGTGGATGTTTTTGGTGTATGATCCAACCCTTTGATACATTACCAGGAATCCACACGATCATGTCAGGCTATACAGGAGGACATGTCCAAAATCCAAGCTATGAACAAGTAAAGGCTAAGACAACAGGGCATACAGAGGCAGTAGAGATCATCTATGATCCGAAAAATATCACGTATGAAGAATTGTTGGAAATCTATTGGCAACAAACGGACCCAACGGATGCATTCGGACAATTTGAAGACCGAGGAGAAAATTATCGACCTGTTATTTTCTATACTACAGAGGAGCAGCGTGTGATTGCTGAAAAAAGTAAGCAAAAATTAGCTGAAAGTGGACGATTTGATGAACCAATTGTTACCATGATCGAATCTGCGAAGCCTTTTTATTTAGCAGAGGATGAACACCAAGATTACTATAAAAGAAATCCTGAAAATTATGAACGAAACCATGCAAGAAGAGCAGCATTCATAAAAGATAACTGGGAGGAAAAAGAGTGAACCGAAGCTTTTACCATTATTTGATGACACTACGTGGAGGAAAACATACGGATATGATCTCCTCTTTTGCAACCGATGCTGGGAAGGATATTCAATTCCCAAAACACAGTACAAGCTACGAAGAAATTTCAGATTACTTAGAATTGAATGTTGATTACCTACCTTCAATGGATATTTTTGATGAAGTATGGGAAAAATATTTAGAAAATAGTCATTGAGCAGGTTGTCTGCGTAGATAATTGGATGAGCTCTTTGGGTCGCATGAACATCGTATTGTTTATTGTAACTGGACATCTTGCGGATGTTTTTGAATCATTTGTAAAGAGATTGGAACAAAAAAGTGTGCAACTTTCTAGCAAGAGATGCCTTTTGTTTCTGTCGTTTAAGCGTGTTTTGAGTGTGAGGCAAAAGCATTCCTTACTTTTGTCTAGCGCTCTTTTTTTGTAAAGATAGTGTTTTCAAATGAGGACGCATAAAAGTAAAAAAATGCGACTGATCACAATTTGTTAAAAATTTAAAAAAGCTACTCAGCTAGTCGCATTTTTTGGTTAGATTTTCTATAATGGAGAAAGAAGGAAAAAATTAAAGGATGGATTGATGGATATTGACAAAAAAACAACAATATATAGACCGTTTTTGGCTTGTATTTAAATATGTCCTCTGCTCCATTTTTATTGTATTCATCATCAGAGGATTTGTTCTGATTCCAGTTCCAGTTGAAGGAAATTCAATGGAGAATATACTGAAGCAAGGCGATATGGTAGTAATGGAAAAATTTTCAACAATTAAACGGTTCGACGTTGTTGTTTTTCAATTGGCAGATGGAACGATTTACATCAAACGAGTGATTGGCTTACCTGGTGAAACAATCAGCTACGAAAATGATCAGTTACGAGTAAATGGAAAAATAGTCAAAGAACCTTTTTTGACAAAAAATATCAAAACAGACCATGAAAGTTTACCGTATACGACAGATTTTACTTTAGAAGAATTGATCAATCAAAAAAAATTGCCAGAGAATAGCTATTTTGTTTTAGGGGATAATCGGCGGGTCTCAAAAGATAGTCGATCATTTGGTACGATTTCGCAAGAAGATATTTTAGGGAAAGCTCGGTTCGTTTATTATCCATTACACGAGATAAAATGGATTGGCTGAATCTGGCTATATTATATGATGAGAAAAACGAATGGGTAGAAGTGTATAACTCCAATAAATAAGAAGAGAATAACGAAAATCACTTTTTGATTTTTGTGACTTTTGACTTATTTATGAAGGAGTTATTTTTGTTTCCAATAGTTATTTTACGCTCTTTCTTTCAAGGCTGTTATTCTCCATAGTGTATATCTCTATCAGGTGAAAATGCCCTAATCTTTACGTAAACTAAAAATAAATTTTAGTACAGATATTTGAGGTGAATAATACAGTAATTAGTCAAAATAGTTGCCATTTTGAAGGAGAAAAGAGAAGATAGAACCAACAATTACATCAGATAAGAGGGGTTGCTCATGCGGTACCATATCATGGAAAGTCGAGATATCCGTAAAAATTTAGCCACTGAAGAATACTTAATGAATCATTATGCTGGCAACGAACCATTATTGCTGTTATACATTCAGGAACCATGTGTGATCATCGGTAGAAATCAAAATGTTTACGAGGAAATCAATCAAACTTACGTACAACAGAAAAAAATCACGATCACACGGCGAACTTCTGGCGGCGGAGCGGTGTATGATGATCTTGGGAATCTTAGTTTCAGCTTTGTCACAAAGAAAGATCAGACAGTATTTGGCGAATATAAAACTGTTACCTCACCTATTGTACAAGCGTTAAAAAACATGGGTGCCACAACTGTCGAAGCTAGTGGACGCAATGACCTGTATGTTGACGGCATGAAGTTTTCAGGTAATGCAATGTATACGAAAAAGAATCGGTTATATTCTCATGGAACATTGATGTATGATGTTGATTTATCTGTATTAGATAAGATATTGACAGTCTCAAAAGAAAAGATAGAGTCTAAAGCAACGAAATCAGTACGAAAAAGCGTCACAAACATCAAGCCATACTTAAGTCCTGAATTCCAATATGTGCAGACTGAAGATTTCCGCGATGCGCTTTTAAAAGAACTTTATCATGTCACTGATTTAGCTGAAATTGAAGATAAAAAATTAGTACTGACTTCTGCAGATAAGCAAAAAATCAGCGAATTAGTGAATGACCGCTACGGCAATGATGAGTGGATCTACGGTGAGACACCAGTGTTCACTTTAACTCGTCGTACACGCATTCCGTCAATAGGGATCATCGACATCCGTTTGGCAACAAAAAAAGGAAAAATCACGGATATACGCTTTTTCGGCGATTTTTTTGGACAAAAAAATATCAGAGAGCTTGAAGAATCTCTTAAAGGTCAGCCATTTCTATATGAATCGCTTAAAACTAAGCTGAATGAGGTGAATATTTCGGAGTATATCACTCATTTTAGTATGGAGGGATTGCTTGATCTACTCTTTGGAGAAGTTGTTTAGGAATAGTTGCATTATCCCTTGACTGGCAAAAATCAAAAAAGTAAATATGTATTATATTGAATAAAAATAAAAAAAACTCTCAATATGCGAATGAACACAGTAAAAGATATTGTTACACTTTTTTTGCTCGTGTCGCTCGCTATGAGAGCGTTTTTGTTAAGGCATCTTCATCCAAACAGGTTCTAAATTGTTACCATCTAAGTCTTGGACCTCAAGAGAAAACATTTCTTCCTCTGGTATCCCCATATCGACTGCATGATAGTTCCCGCCATTTGCTTTTGCAATTTCTGCAAATTTTTTGACAGCATCTGCATTTTTTACACTAAACGAAATCAAGGCCCCACTAGATTTGTGATTGTCTGCAATTTCTTTATCTTTCAAGAACTTTTTATAAAAATCGTGAGAAAGTAGCATAATCCAAAAGGTATCATCCCAAACCATCGAACTCGCCTGTTCATTTGAAAATTCCTCGTTTTTTGTAAAACCTAATTTTTCATAGAAAGCGACAGAAGCATCCACATTCTCCACTGGAAAATTAACAAAAACCATACTATTCATTTTCAACAGCTCCTTTCTTTTACTCATCATCCGCTTTTTTGTAAACGTTGTCAAAAAATTTCAACTATTTGTTTAAGGAATATATACGAATTTCTCTGAAAATTTCTTGCTTTTCTACTTTTGTATGTATTTGAAAAAATGTATATTAATTCTTAAATAGGATTAATTTTGTATGATAATTATCAATGTATATAAATCTTCAATGGTCTGTACTATAATTAAGAAGGATGTGTGGCAAAAGTAAAGAAGCTTCCACCACAGCCTTAGTACTAGGATAGTATAGATACTAATATCAGAAAAATTTGACTTCTGCAGGAGGGATAAAAATGATTGTTCAACGTTTTTTATCATCTAAAATAAACGAATAGTGTTCAAACCGCTAGTTAATCGATTGGTCGTATCAAAAGAGTGTAAAGTAACAACTCGTTGTGACTACACACAGGCTAGTCTATCTCCTGATACATATTCCTTGAGGATGATCAAATCCATTGGTTACCTACTTAGGTCAACAGCGCTATTAGTAGTAAAAAATGGAGGCCTTTATGAAAAAATATTTTTTGAATCACAAATATTTAACAATTGCTTATCTACTTGCAGCCATCTTTGCTTCTTTTATGACAGTTTGTATTGCGTTCATTTATCAACTGCTATCGGAAGCAGCCACCAAAGGAGAGATGGATTACTTCATCAAGATCGCAGTCATTGCCCTTATTTATTTCTTTGTTGAAGTGATTTCGGATTATTTACCCAGACTTACCTCAACTCGACTTGTACAGTCCATCATGGATTCGCTAAGAAATGACTTGATTGATCATTACATGGAAGATGACTTAAAAAAGAATATAGAAGAGTCCTCTTCAACTAGAGTGGCCCATGTTACCAATGACTTACAGATCGTTGAAACGAATTTTTTAAGACAACTGGTCTACTCAGTACAAGTTATTGCAGTATTTGTTTTTGCCCTGTTCTCATCATTCCTTGTCAATGGGTTATTAGCAAGTGTAATGATTTTATTGGCTTTTATCCCATTAGTTAGTCCAATATTGAGTAAACATGTCTTAAAAGGAAAACGTTCAAATTGGCAGAAAAAAAAGAATAGTTATTTAAAAAAATTTGAAGAGTTCTCAATCAACCTTCCGTTCATTAAAATGAGCAATGCAACAACTCGTTTTAAGAATCGATTGACAACTAGTAGCAATGAAACTAAGACTGCAGCAATCGACTTTGAATCCTCACAGGGCAAAACCTTCACGATCATCTATGGTCTAGGAAGTATTGTTTATTCAGGAACATGGATCGTGGGAGGGTTCTTTGTATTGACTAACCGAGCAACATTACCAGAACTAATTGCTATGACGACATTGATGGGAACGATTGCCGGTCCAATCCAAGCTTTTTCAACGTGTTATACTGAAATTACTTCAAGTAAACCAATCGCAGATCAACTCCTATCAATTATCAATGAAGACAAGCAAGAAATCACTCGAGTCAATGAAATTTCGAATATTCAAAATATCAGCCTAGAACATGTTTCATTTGGCTATAAACAAAGTATCTTAACCGATATAAATTATGTGTTTAATCGGGGAAAAACGTATGCCATAAAAGGAAAAAGTGGTTCCGGGAAAAGTACGTTACTTGAGCTACTTATGGGGATCAGACAACCCGCAGTGGGTAAGATACGAATGAATGAAACTGAGATTAACACAATAAAAAGAAGTAGTTTATTTGATCAGATTGCGTATATCCCACAGAAAACTGCTATTTTTGAAGGTACATTTGTCGAAAATGTCACATTATTCCAAACGGCTGATGAAGTATTGTTAAAAGAATCATTAAGAAAGACAGGTTTGAATAAGTATATTCCTAACAATAATAATGAACCTCTT
>NZ_BCQB01000080.1 GCF_001544215.1 Enterococcus durans NBRC 100479 = LMG 10746 | reverse complement strand
TATTTTTGTTCTTTAAATGTATCTTTTAAATCTTCTTTTGCTGAATGAACATCTTCTTTTGCCATATCTTTCATCGTTTTCGCATCTTCTGCCACAGGTTTTGCTTCTTCAATACCCTCTTGGATTGTTTCTCCAGCAGCAGATGCAGTATCTTTTGCTTCGATCAGGATATCTTCTGTTGTATCTTTTGCAACGTCACCCATTTTGTTTACTGGTTTTTTCAAGTCATCTGCTGATTTTTTGAAACGATCAGATAGGTCTGCCGATTGTTCCTTTAGATTCAACAAAATATCTTCTGATTCATCTTCAACTACGTCAGCTGAATCATTGACTTTATTTTTCACATTTCCAGCAAGATCTCCTGCTTGTTGTGATAGATCTTGTGCTTTTTCTTTTGCGATGTCTGTCAATGTACTTGTTTTTTCTTTCGCCATATCTGTGTAATCTGAAGCCATGTCTAGAAAATCATCTGCTTGTGCTGCTAATTCATCTCTTAATTCTTTTCCTGATTTAGGTGCTAACAATAATGCTGCTACCGCTGCGGCTGTTCCACCGATTACTGCACCTAATAAAAATCCACCTTTTTTTGCCATGATTATTTTCCTCCTGTCGTTTCAGTATGTTTTTTATTTTTGAAAAATTTTAAAGCAGTCCCGCCAACTTTTCCAGCCACCGTTGCCTTGGCTGTCGTTTTGCCGATACCACCAACTTTCGTCACAATATTTTTGCTTGATACATTCAATTCTGAGACGCTTTCACTTAAATCAGCTACTGCAGTGAACAATGGATCGATAGTTGCTACCTTACCATTGATATCTAAAAGAAGTTCATTGCTTTTCACTAATAAACCTTCCACTTGTCTTGATAAAACATCGACATCTTTCGTTACAACTTCAATCGTTGTATTTGCTTCCGCGACTGTTTGATCAACTTTTTCTAATGTTTTTGATAATTGTAGTAAAACTTTTACGATGAAAACAACTAGCACTGCAAACGCAATCGCTGCAATCAATCCTGCAATTTCTCCGCCTGTCATAATTAAACTCCCTTCTGATACTCTTTCTATTAGAATAGCATTTTCACGTTTTTTAAACAAATAAAAAATAGTGAAAGAGTGTGGGACAAATCTAAAAATCAGTTTTGCTACAGACTTTCGAATAAACGGCGGGAGCAGAAGCAACTCCTTCTTAAATAAGCCGAAATTCACAAAAATTTGAAAAGCAATTTTCGTTCATTTCTTCTTATTTCTAGGAGTTAAACACTTCTGTCCCAGCCTCTCTCAAATAAATGGCGTCCAAAAATCAAGTTCTTCGGAAATTTCAAAAAAAAACGAGCAATACAAAAAGCGTATTGTTCGTTTTTTTCTCCAATTTCTCAAACCTAAACGACCTTCGTCTCGACCTCTTTCTTTAATAAAGATTATTTTTTATCTTCTTTTTTTGATTCAATCGTTTTTTTCATATTTGTAGATACGGAATGATCTTCCGCTTCTAATTCTTTCCCCAATGCTTTAATATATTCTCTCAAAGGTTCACCAACCTCTGGATGTGTCAAACCATATTCAATACTCGTTTTCATAAAACCAAATTTATCTCCGACATCATAACGTTTACCTGTAAATTTACGAGCAAAAACGCGTTGTGTTCGGTTTAAAGTATCAATGGCATCAGTTAATTGGATCTCGTTACCTGCACCTGGTTTTTGTTCTGCTAATACATCAAAAATCTCTGGCGTCAACAAGTAACGCCCAATAATTGCTAAATCACTTGGTGCTTTGCTTGGTTCAGGTTTTTCAACGAAATTCTTAACATTGTATAAGCCGTCTTCTAACTCTTCTCCAGGATTGATGATCCCATATTTCGATGTATCTTTTTGTGGTACTTGTATAACCGCGATGGTTGAAGCATGTGTACGTTCATAATCATCGATCAACTGTTGTGTCAACGGCACTTCATCTTCCATGATGTCGTCACCTAACATCACGACAAAAGGTTCATTTCCGATAAATGCACGAGCTTGTAAAACGGCATGACCTAACCCTTTTGGATGAGATTGACGGATGAAATGAAGATTGACATCAGTCGTTTCTTCCACTAATTTCAATAATTCAGTTTTTCCTTTTTCACTAAGGTTTGTTTCTAGTTCGATATTTGAATCAAAATGGTCTTCAATCGGTCTTTTAGCTTTTCCTGTGACGATCAAAATATCTTCGATTCCTGATTTCAATGCTTCTTCAACAATAAACTGAATCGTTGGTTTGTCAACAATCGGAAGCATCTCCTTAGCCATTGCTTTTGTGGCAGGTAAAAATCTAGTCCCTAATCCTGCTGCTGGAATTACTGCTTTTTTTACTTTCATGTGTCAACTCTCCTCTAAAATATTTTTAATGAAAACTCGTTTTCTTGTTTTCCATCTCGCAACATGATTTCTTTTGCTGCGGTTTTTACGTCTTTATGTTCATAAAGCACTTCGTAAATCGTTTGAGTGATGGGCATCTCTACGCCCATGATTTGAGCAAGCTCTTTTGCGGCTTGTGTGGTATTGACTCCTTCAACGACCATGCCCATATCTTCAAGAACCGATGGCAAGTCTTTCCCTTGACCTAACAAATTCCCAGCACGCCAATTTCTCGAATGAACACTAGTGCAAGTAACAATCAAGTCGCCTACACCACTTAGACCAATAAAAGTCAGTGGATTAGCTCCCATCGCTACACCCAGTCGGCTGATTTCTGCCAAACCTCTTGTCATGATCGCAGCCTTAGCATCGTCACCAAACCCTAACCCATGGATCGCGCCAGCACCGATCGCAATGATGTTCTTCAATGCCGCACCCATCTCGACCCCGATGACATCAGGGTTTGTATAGATTCGGAAATAATGATTCATAAAGAGTTCTTGGACGAATTTTGCCGCCTTTTGATCCGTACTAGCAGCGGTGATCGTTGTGATATCATGGTTTGCCACTTCTTCTGCATGACTTGGCCCAGATAAGACCGTCACAGCCTGTCTTTTTTCAACTGGCAATTCTTCCAAAAGGATCTCAGAAATCCGTTTATGGGTGTGTTGTTCTAGTCCCTTACTTGCGTGAATGATTATCGGTCTAGTCGTTAATTTATCTGCCAGTTCTTGGGCTACCGAGCGGATTGCTTTGGTTGGAATAACAAATAGGACAGCATCAACATCAGCAACTGCTTTTTCCATGTCTGTGAACGCATGGATCGTCTCCGCCATTTTAAGGTCTGGCAAATAACGGTGATTTGTATGTTGCTGGTTGATTTCATTCGCCTGTTCTTCACGATGTCCCCAAAGACGAACATCATGTCCATTTTCTGCAAGTACTTGTGCCAAGGCCGTTCCCCAAGAACCAGAACCTAAGAACGCCACTCTATATTTCATTTTACCACTCCTGCTAATTTTTTCATTTTATTCGCTCACAAATCAGATCAAAAACTGGTCTTTTCCTAATGAACGATCATAATCAGGAAGATTTTCTTTCTTTCTTCGCCAAATAAATAGAATGATCGTACCGATGAATAACACGGCAGATAGTAATTGAGAAATACGGATCACTCCAAGGAAGTACAAGCTATCTGTTCGTAATCCTTCGATAAAAAATCGACCAAAGCTATACCACATCAAATAGACGAGCAACACTTCCCCTTTTTTCAGAAGATGTTTTTTGTTTCTTAAAATCAACAACAAAACAAAACCGATCAAGCTCCACATCGATTCATATAAAAAAGTCGGCTGACGGTAAATTCCTTCAATATACATATTATCAATAATAAATTGTGGAATATGCAAGCTTTCTAAAAAAGCTCTTGTTGTGTTCGGTCCATAAGCCTCGTGGTTCATGAAGTTTCCCCATCGTCCAATTGCTTGAGCGAGTAGAACACTTGGTGCTGCAATATCTAAAAATGTCCACATAGATATAAAATGATATTTTGTAAAAAAGTATAAAGTGATCGCCCCAGCAATCAAGCCACCATAAATCGCTAATCCGCCTGAACGGATATTGAATATTTGGATCGGATCAGCAAGGTATTGAAGAAGATCAAATAAGATATAGTACAAACGTGCACCAATAATCGATAAGGGTAAGCCCCATAACATAAAATCAGTCACATCATCAGCTTTCAGCCCTACTCGAACTGCTTCACGGCTGCTAAGCCACATGGCAATGATGATCCCTGAAATAATGATCAGTGCATACCAATAGATAGGTATCCCTAGAAAATCAAAAGCCACTCTGTTTATTTGTGCCAACATGTTTCCACTCCTTGCTACTGTCCACCAGAATTTTCTTCGATCAAACGGCTCAATCTTTCTTCAAACGTCTTCGTTGCGTCAAATCCCATTGTTTTTGCACGGAAATTCATAGCAGCTACTTCAATGATGATCGCTACATTTCGCCCAGTTTTCACAGGAATCTTGATTTGTGGAATCCCCACTTCAGCGATTTCTACTGAAGTATCTTCTGATCCTAAACGATCATATTTTTTATCTTTTGCCCATGCTTCTAAATAAACCGCTAATTGGACTTGCATCGATCCACGTACAGCACTGGCACCAAATAGATTCATGACATCGATGATCCCGATTCCTCGGATCTCAATCAGATGTTCCAAAATTTTTGGTGGTTCTCCGATCACAGTCAATTCATCTTGCTGGTAGACATCCACTCGATCGTCTGCGATCAAACGATGTCCCCGTTTGATCAATTCTAACGCTGTTTCACTTTTACCGATTCCGCTATCCCCTTGGATCAATACGCCTAAACCATAAACATCGACTAGTACACCATGGACACTCGTCCGAGGCGCTAACCTTCCGTCTAAGTAGCTGGATAATTCTCCAAGTAGACGGGATGTCGAGATTGGTGAACGTAATACTGCCATCCCATGTTCATTCGCTGCTTGGATCATTTCTTCGGATGCTGGTAAACCTCTTGAAATAATAAATGCCGGCATATCCTCACTGCACAGCCGTCTCATGATCATCAATCTTTCTTCAGGCATCATTCGTTCAGCAAACGTGATTTCTTTACTGCCGAACAACTGTAGGCGATCATGTGAATAATAATTAAAATAACCGGTTAATTCTAAGCCTGGTCTTGAAATATCGCCAGTTACGATAACACGCTCCAAACTCTTCTCGTCACCAGTTACGATTTCTAATGATAATTTTTCTACCAATTGGCTTACCTTTACAACTTCTGCCATTCGTGTTACCTCATTTCTATTAGAGTGTTCCCCTTCATTTTATCATTGTATAGCAAAAAGTACTACCAAATAAAAAAAACGTTTTATTTTACGATCGTTTCGTACTTTTTGAATGAAAAAAGCAAAAAAAATCGACATGAACGGGGGGAATCAGTTCATGTCGACTCTTTAGCCATAAGGCGTATATTGTCGTTATTTTCTACTATTATGTTCACTAACGATCACATTGACGAGCGCCATCAAGATAGCGACAAATAGTGCCGCTCCGAATGAAGCAAACCCGAAATTACCCTCTCCTATAAAGAAAGAGGTCAATTTCAAAATTGCTGCATTGATGACGAATGTAAACAAGCCAAGAGTTATCAGCGTAAATGGCAATGATAATATCGTTAAGATCGGTTTAACGAACATGTTCAATAGTGATAACACAAAACTTGCCAAAACTGCAGTCCAAATACTATTTACATAGACTACATTTGGAAAAAGAACTGCTAATGAGATAAAAGTCAGCGAATTGACGATGATCCGTTGAAGGTAAGACATTAAAAGTCACTCCACTCATCGTCATCGACTTTTTCTGCCTCTTTACGTTTTTTTGTTTGTTCACGATAGTTGTTGTTTTCATAATATTGGTTATCGTGTCCATAACTTGTACGATTCTTTCGTGCTGATGGAATGATCAGCGCCAATAGGATATATAAAATAATCGGACTGCCAAAAGCAACCAAACTCAAGATCACATAGATCACTCGAACAACTGTAGGGTCGATTCCGAGATATTCTGCAATCCCAGCTAATGTACCTGTTAAGACGATATTATTATTTGACTTTGTCAACTTTTTTTTCATTTTTGATTCACCTCTGTCCTATCATTGTAATTGAAGAAAAAGGTTGTGACAATAGTACCTTTTTCACTATTTTTTAAACTACTGTTCACAGCATGACAATTATAAAAATCCTGCTGTGAACAGCTGGCTTACATCTCTGCGTCTTTTAGATAGATGCTGCCTGTTGTTGTTGTTAATTGAACTGTAGCTACACCATCTTCTGATAAACGGCGGAATTGTAGCATTTGGTTTGTCCGTTCTTTTTTCTCACGGACTACTTCATAATCGGATAACCGACTATTGATACTTCCTAAACTAGTTTTCGCATTTCCTTCTAATCCGATCGTACTTGGTAATGCTACTTTGACATTTCCATTCACAGAGCTTGCCTCGATTTTTTTCAAACGATCCTCTTTGATCGTTAACCGCACATCTCCATTGACTAAAGAAACAGATAGATTTTCAGGTGTAGCTCCAACCGTAACAGTGCCGTTCACTGTTTCAATGATAGAATCTAAAATCGCACCATCACGTATATCGATATTTCCATTTACACCTTCTACTTCAAGCATGGTAGCTGTAAGATGGTTGACTGTGATATTTCCATTTGTTGATTTCGTATAGATATCTTTGCCTTCTAACTCATCAATCGTGATATTTCCATTCAACAATTTGATTGCTGTATGGTCATATACTCTTTTCGGAAGGTAAAAGACTAGATCTGCACGAACACGCTTATTTGGGATCTGGAATGAAAGATGGTCATCATTCACTTCGATCTGGCTACGTTCTAAAAATGCTTCAAATGGTTCTGCATTCATTTTTCCATATAATTTGATTTTCGCTTCAACTTTAACATCTTCGCTATCCCATGTCTTCAATACCACATTCCCATTGGCTGCTTTGATATCGATGATGCTTGCTTCTGGAGCTTCATAATAAAATTCATGTTCAAATTTCGTTGTAGCAATGCCTGGTACACGAAGATTGACATCTTTCCATTCCATATTGTCAATGACAGTTTCAGAAACAGATTGGAAAGTCTTACGCAAGAATTTACCTAGATGCGTTCCTGCTTCAGACATTTTTTCGCCTACTTGGTTCAATGTATCATTGGCCTGTTCTTTCCAATCATCAGGAATCTCAAATTTTTCTGAGAATGTTTCTTTCTTTTCTGACCACTGGTTTTTACGGATATCTTTTAGTTCTGCTTCTAATTTTATACGTTCTTCTGTTAAAATATCTCCTGCAGCTTCTAATTCTTTGATTTCATCTTCTAACGTTTTTCGTTGTGTTAATTCTTCCTCAGAAAGCTGATCTAATTCTTCTTTTGTATTCAGCTGCATCAATGTTTCCTGTTTTTCATTACGTACAGCTTTGTTTTCAGCCAATTTCTCATTGACTTCATCCAAATGAGCAGAAGTCTTATTTGCTTCCGTTGCTAGTTCATCTAAGATTTTTTCTAGATTTTCTTGGTCTTCTTTTTCTTTTTGTTTTGGATCTATTTCTGGCTGTTCTTCTGTTACACCATTTTCTAATTCATCGATCACTTGATTTTTTTCTTTATGACTGGCAGTTACTCTATCCGCTTCTTTTGCAATTTGTTTTTCATCTTTTTCTGTTGCCATACTTTCTAATAGGTCCAGTCCTTCTTCAGTTGAAAGGACTCCTTTTTTAACTAGATCTAAAATACGTTCTCTTTCTTTCATGGAAATTGCCTCCTTAAGCAAAAATGGTTTGCAAGCTTTTCCTTACATACATATTATGCACCGAATGCGTTAAAAAGTCATAGGACTTAAGTTGTAACTTTTTCTCCATCTCTAGTTGCTATTGGTTTTATGAAGAATTTATGGGGCATTTCCACTTGATATGATTCAATCCCATCGTCTCTCTTATTCTGTATACTAATTATCTAAAAAAAGATGAAAGACC
>NZ_BCQB01000079.1 GCF_001544215.1 Enterococcus durans NBRC 100479 = LMG 10746 | reverse complement strand
TTGAATGATTTCTACACGTGGCTTTCCAGCTAAGTAAAGATTGACGATTTGTTGCTTGAATTCTTGTGAAAAAGTTCTTCGTGTTCTCTTAGACATAAAAATTCCTCCTGGTATGTTTTCTTCTAGTCTACACACCTTAATTTTTCTGTCTAGTTAATTGTAGCCTATCCAAATTTTTACAAAAAGTTTATTGATGAAGGTAGTAAAAACTATGTAGGTTACGATGATTTTATAAATCAAACAAAAGATATAATTTTTGTGCCCTATCTATTACTTCAAAAAATTATAGAAACTAAAAAAGATATTAACGAAGGCATAGAAAATATCTCTGATTCCAAAATATCTCCAGTAAGTTCAATTATTACTGAACAAACGCAAATAGATATATCTGAGTTAGAAGATAAACACGCTATTCAACAAAATGATCACTTCTCTGAACAGAATGAATTTATAGAAAGATTTAATCAGCTCACAATTCGTAGTAAATTACATTACTCAAAACGAGACTTATGGAATTTTCATACTGCTATGTTGGGTGATAGTTTGGTGGTATTAGCTGGACTAAGTGGTACCGGTAAATCACAATTAGTAACATCCTATGCAAAAGCACTTCAATTATCAGATACACAAATAAAGTTTATTTCTGTGAGACCCTTTTGGGAGGATGATTCTGATTTATTGGGCTATGCTGATACTGTAAATTCTGTCTATCGTCCAGGAGATAGCGGTCTAATTGATGCACTATTAGAAGCATCAAGACACAAAGAAAATATTTACATGGTTTGTTTTGATGAGATGAATTTAGCTCGTGTTGAACATTATTTCTCCCAATTTCTTTCAGTTTTAGAAATGGAGCCAAATACTAGGAAAATCAAACTGTATAACGAAGATCTAGAAAATAAATTATATAACTCTTCAACCTATCCTTCTACAATTGAAGTAGGACAAAACATATTATTTGTAGGAACAATAAATACAGATGAATCTACTCATCAATTCTCAGATAAAGTTTTGGATAGATCAAACATTATTTCACTTGAGTTAGTACCATTCCATGAAATTAGTGAAGTAAATGACTATATTCAATCAGATCAAAAGAAACGTAATCAACTTAAATATGATGATTTCAAAAATTTTAAAAACTCTAACCCTACTAATGGTTTGACCCAGAAAGAAAAAGAAATGTTTTGGAAACTCCATTTAGCAATTAATTCTAAAGACAAAAATATCGGTATCGGTTGGAGGATATTAAAACAAATTGATGAATATTTAAAAAATCTTCCAGTGCAAAATGACTTATCAAGAAAAGAAGCTATTGATATTCAGCTTGTACAGAGAGTATTAAGTAAAATCAGAGGTTCTGATGAACAATTATCAGAATTAGTTGGTAAATGGAATGAGAATGATTTAAAACAAGTGGGTGAATTTGAACAAATAATTAATGAATATCCTGAGTCTTCAGATTTTAAATATACTAAAAAAATTCTTTTGCAAAAAGCTAGGGAGTTGAATTTACATGGATTTACCCTTTAGTCTGAAATTAAACTTTGGTTATAAAAGTGGAGAACAAGAATATGAACTTTTATTTTTTCAAGATGAGGCATCGTTATTAGAGTATACACCGGTTAAGGTAAAAGAATTTTCTAATCTAAGCTTTACATTTAACAGTATAGACAAACAAGCAAAACTATATATACCAGAATTAGATGATTATTTGATTGAAAATCAAGTAAAAGAGGAAAATGGAGATATTTGCTATATTCCAAGTGATGATAATATAATCATTTATAATAGGGATCAAGGTAAAACAGTACCTCTTATTCCAGGTTATTATACTCTTTACGTTAAAATCGGTGAAACTATCTTTTATTCTCGATTTGAAATAATACTTAAAGATTTAGGTACACCAGAATGGGAAAAAATGAAAATCGAAATTGAAAAAATGGTTGGCGGTCTTGCTAGAACTTTTATTCCTAAAAAAACTTCTCGTCGTGAAATTACTACTTCAAATTATCTAATGAACGATCAACTTTTTCAACGAATATTAGAGTTTGAGAACAATATACCTCAAGCAATAGTTTCTCTTGAAAGTTTAAAAAAAGAAGCAAAATATAGAATTGACAAACGATATAACTGGAAACCAATTGGAAGCAAAAATTTAGTGGATCAAAAAACTATTTCACAGTTGCAAATCCATCCAGAAAAACGTGGGCTACTATATACACCTAGCCGCATAATAAAATATGATATTATTGAAAATCAATGGATCAAATTTATCTTATCTTATTTTAAAAATTTTTCACTTCTATATAGGTTGAATTAAATACTTTACATCCGCACGCACAGTCGGTCAATCACCTCAAGGGGACGCTCGTTTACATCGGCTAAGAAACCGCGGACCGACTGTTTGATTTTCTGGACGTGGTCAAAAAACATTGTTGATGACCGATTCCTTGAGCCACTTCCAAACGCCTTCCATTAGGTTCAACTGAGGGCTGTAGGGAGGGAGGAAGATGAGTGCCAGGCGCCTAGCGTTTTCTTCAAAAAATTCTAGCATTCCTTCTTTTACTAACAATTCGCGAGTCGAAGCGATCGTACGATGAGTCAAGATATAATGTTTAGATCCTTGTTGTTTCAATTGCGTCAATGTGTCATACACATGATCAAATGTGACAGGTTGGCGTGTATCAAGCGTTTCGTATTGATGGAAATCATCTGAGAATTCTCGAAAGTCCAAATGATATTTTTCAGTCAATGCTTTTGAAGATTTTTCTTTCAATAATCGATAAACAGCTTTTGGATCAGCAACTACTTGCCGATCTTCTAAAGCTTTCATCATGCTGTCAAGCATGATCGGATACGTATCGAACAACGTCCCGTCAAAATCCCATATATATGAATCAAACATTATTTTCTCACTATCTTCCTAATTTTTAAATGAATGGATTGGTGCCGGGATCCGCCCGCCTCGTTGGATAAAGTCCGTCGATTTCGCCGAATTCGTCCGCATGACTGGAGCAGTCCCCAGCAAACCGCCGAATTCGACAGAATCGCCGACTTTTTTATCTTTAGCGGGGATGATCCGCACCGCCGTTGTTTTATGATTGATGACACCGATCGCAGCTTCATCAGCGATCATCGCCGCAATCGTCTCCGCTGGTGTATCTCCTGGGATCGCGATCATGTCCAGACCCACTGAACAAATGGCGGTCATCGCTTCTAATTTCTCCAGATTCAGATAGCCTTCTTCTACGGCTTTGATCATACCTGCATCTTCAGAAACCGGAATGAATGCGCCTGATAAGCCTCCCACATGGTTGCAGGCCATCACGCCGCCTTTTTTCACAGCATCGTTCAATAAAGCCAGTGCGGCCGTTGTACCGTGTGTGCCGACAGATTCCAAGCCCATTTCTTCCAAGATCAACGCGACACTATCACCAACTGCCGGAGTAGGAGCTAATGACAGATCCACAATACCAAAGGGTACGTGCAATCGCTCAGAAGCGATTTGACCGACTAATTGTCCCATCCGCGTGATTTTAAATGCCGTCTTCTTAACTGTTTCAGCAACCACATCGAAAGATTCGCCTTTGACCTTTTCCAGAGCGCGTTTTACTACGCCCGGTCCGCTGACACCGACATTGATCTCGCAATCTGCTTCACCGACCCCGTGGAATGCTCCCGCCATGAAAGGATTGTCTTCCACCGCATTCGCAAAGACTACCAACTTCGCACAGCCCATATCTGAAGCTTCGGCGGTTTGTTTGATGGTTTCACCCATCAATTTGACAGCGTCCATATTGATCCCTGCCCGTGTCGAACCAATATTGACAGAAGAACAGACAAATTCTGTTTCTGCCAAGGCTTCCGGAATCGATTGGATCAAGGACAGGTCCGCTCCTTGATAGCCTTTTTCAACTAATGCGCTATACCCGCCGATAAAATTGATCCCCACCGCTTTTGCGGCTTTGTCCAAAACTCGCGCAAAAGCAACACAGTCTTGCCCGCCGCTTGCGGAAGCAACGATTGCGATCGGCGTTACCGAGATCCGCTTGTTGATGATGGGGATCCCAAATTCACTGGCGATCTCGTCACCGACTTTTACAAGATTTTTCGCTTTGCTGGTGATTTTATTATAGATATTTTGGCAAGTCTTTTCTGTGCTGGCATCGATACAGTCCAACAACGAAATACCCATTGTGATCGTCCGGATATCAAGATTTTCTTCTTCTACCATCCGGATCGTTTCAAGTACTTGTTTTGTTTCCATCATTTCCCTCCGAATTATAGTTTATGCATCGCATTGAAGATCTCTTCATTTTGAATGCTGATTTTGACGCCCAACGTGTTTTCAACTTGACTCAATGCTTGCTTGATCGCTTCTAAATCAGCCTCTGGTTGCATTTGCAACATCATCATCATGGTAAAATAATCTTCCATGATCGTTTGAGATACATCTAGAATATTGATATTCAATTCTGCCAACTTCTGGCTGACACCGGCAATGATCCCAACCTTGTCCTTCCCGACCACCGTTAAAATAGCTTTCATTATTCTTATTCCTCCAATTTTTTCAATAGTATACCATAATTTATGATAGTTTTATGAAAAATTCTGAAACAAAGGGCTATTTCCTTCAGCCAATATTCGTCTTTAGAGGATCGATTTATTGACGATCTGCAAGTTCTTATCAAAGCGGTAGTGGATCGGCTGCGCATTGGGAATATCAATGGTATCCATTTGGTCTTCCGGTACATCCTCCAAATATTTCACCAGTGCCCGCAGACTGTTGCCATGTCCGGTAATCAAAACATTCTTACCCGAACCCAACAGCGGCGCGATCTCGTCTTGCCATAATGGCGCGACCCGCTGGACCGTCATTTGCAGATTTTCTCCATGAGGAATGTCTTGATCTGCCAATTGTGCGTAACGGCGATCAAAATGGTTTTCTTCTACTAATGGAGGCATTTCATAATAATCTCGACGCCAGCGTTTGACTTGATCTGCCCCGAATTCTCGTGCCATTTCATCCTTATTTTTCCCTACTAAAGCGCCATAATGCCGCTCGTTCAGACGCCAGGTTTTAAATGTCGGTATCCATAACTGATCGCTTTCTTCTAAGATGATCTGGCAAGTCAATGATGCCCGCTTCAATACTGACGTAAATGCAGCGTCAAACTCGATCTGCGCGTTTTTGATTTTTTCCCCTGCCTTACGAGCCTGTTCCTGTCCTTTTTCTGTCAGAGAAACATCCAGCCATCCCGTCCAATAATTTTCAAAATTTGCTTCACTTTCCCCGTGCCGCATCAGTACTACATCCATATGTCTTCCACCTCTCTTCCTTTATTATCCCAGTTTCTTTGAGAAATGTCATTTGCAGTTGACATCTTTTTCATCTTTTTCATAAAATTTTCTTAAAGCTGTACCAATTGATTTTAAAAAATCTAAAGAACTGAGTTTATGCTATCAAGCATCTTTTTTGTAAGCATTAACAAATTGCTCTTTTTTTGCTGTATTTTTTTTATAAATCAGCTATTTGTGGTTCTATTAAACTATGGTAATATGTAATTTGCAAATATTCTGAAAAAAATTGAGGAGTTATCATGAGAGACCTAACTACAGGCACCCCAGCAAAGTTGATTTTTTTATTTACCATTCCATTACTCGTGGGGAATATTTTCCAACAGTTCTATAATATGGTAGATATGATCATTGTTGGGCAAACGATCGGTAAAGAGGCATTGGCAGCAGTCGGCGCGACAGGAAGTATCACATTTTTGATCATTGGTTTTGCTCAAGGTTTGACCGCTGGATTATCTATCATCACGGCGCAACGTTTCGGCGCTCAGGATTTTCGCGGTGTAAAGAAAAGTTTTGCTGTTGCTATTATAATTAGTTTCACAGTAACTGCTATTTTGACTGTTTTGATTTTAGTATTTTTACGTCCGTTATTATTGCTGATGCAGACACCGCCGGATATTATCCAACAAGCACAGGAATTTATCTCCGTGATCTTAGGCGGTATGTTTGCCTCAATGGCGTTCAATCTTCTTTCAAATATGATTCGAGCGCTAGGAGATAGCCGAACACCTTTGTTCTTTTTGATTTTCGCTGTGATCATCAATGTGATTTTGGATTTGGTGTTTATTATCAATTTCCACATGGGGATCGCTGGGGCTGGGTATGCGACAGTTATCGCGCAAATTTCCGCAAGTTTGATGTGTGTCATCTATATCAAACGGAAAATCCCGTTGCTGCAAGTCTCTAAAAGTGATTTCAAAATAGATAAAGACACTATTTTCACTCATTTAAATGCGGGCTTGCCTATGGCTTTCCAATCATCCATCATCGCTATTGGAGCGGTGGTATTGCAGTCTGCTCTAAATAGTTTGGGAACAGATGTCGTAGCGGCTCAAGCTGCCGCGGGAAGGATCGACCAATTTGCCACTCAGCCAATGATGTCTTCGGTTGTGCGGTCTTTATATTTACTAAATAGCTTGCCAATATAACCAGACAGTGCATAGCCAACCATATTAAAATGGCCAATAGCAGTTGCATCACTTCCTGTAATCTTACGCATGAAGGGCTGACATAATTGAGGCAATGCTGCAGAGAAGAAGCCAAGTAATAATCCACCAACGATTATTGCGGCTACATCTGTGAAGTTATGCGCTTTCAAAACCAAAGATAACACACACGCTAAGAACAAACTATGACCAGTCGTAAAAAAGATATTTTTGAAAGGAGTGATCCTAGCAATTACTAAGTTCATGATAAATCCCAAAATCAACGTACTACTCGTAACAAATGCAAATTCTGTCTGTGCTAATGCTGTCGCTGCTTCAGGAGAAGCAACAACTCCTTTGATATGAAATCCGGTTTGGAACAACGTATTAAAGTTCTGCAAAGCCCCTGTCATGATCGTGCCACCTGCACTAAAGATCAAAAAGCCAATAATTGTCTTGGAGGTTCCAGTCAAGACTTCTGTTCCAGACTTTTTTTGTGCCAATAAGCCTATCATAGCCACAAGCCCTAATAGTACTGCGGGCGTACTTAAGAAGCTAATAATAAAATCCATTTTTCAGCCTTCCTTTCTAACTACTGTTTTTCTAACTCAATAAATGCTTCTTCAAGTTTTGTCTTAATTTCATTTTTATCCACAATATTCGCAATGCCAACAATCTTCTGTGGTAAATTTTTTTCTATTAATTCATTCGCAACATCAGGCAAAGTAATGATCATATCTCCTTGAAAACCTGGCACACCATCTAAAGATGAATGTTCTACTTCTAATGGAAAGTTATTTTCTTTAACAACTTCATTGACTTTGATCTTTAGCATCAAACTTGATCCTACTCCTGCACGGCAAGCTACTAAAGCTTTATGACTATTCATGGTTATTCTCTCCTTCTGCTTTTTCAATATAGTTTTTAAATTCTTCTTTAGATGAAACGACTTTGATAAATTTTAGAAAATCTGGATTTCCTAATAAATTTGCCAATTCTGATAGCAATTCAATATGCGCTTGGTTATTCTTGGCGCTTAATGGAAAAAGATATTTAACTGGATCATTGGTACGATGACCTAAAGTAACTGGGTTCTTCAATCGCATAAATCCAATAGCTACATCTTTTGCTCCACTTTCCACCGTTGCATGAGGTAAAGCAATATTTTCAGTAATAACGATATATGGACCGGTCTCTTCGTAAATCTTCAAAATTGTTTCGACATATTTTTCAGTTACTACATCTGCTTCTAAGAAAGGTTGCAAAGCTTTTCTTATTGCTTCTTCAAAGTTATTTGCCTGAACATCTAGTTGAATATATTCATCTTTGATTACTTTACTTAACACTTATTTCGCCTCTATTTCATTTATTACTTGTGCACGTCTATACTATAAGTTCCTCCGCCTTACTTGACAATATAAACTGGGTTCACTTTTTTATAGTGAAAAAACAAAAAGCGTGCTCTAATGGGAATTTATTCTTATTTTCTGTGCCAAGAGCGTTTGACCCATAAAAAAATAGCCTTCTCTCAAAAAAAAAACAGTTCGTTTTTTCTTCCCTATAAAAGAAAAAACGAACCAAAATAAGGCTGGGGCAGAAGTACTTCACTCTGAGAAATAAGCCGAAATTCACGAAAATTATTTTTCAAATTTTTGTGAATTTCGGCTTATTTAAGAAGGAGTTGCTTCTACCCCCGCCGTTTATTCATTTTTAAAGAATGAGACAAAAGTGTTTCTTACTTTTATCCCACGCTCATTTTGATTCTACATAAATTCAAAAT
>NZ_BCQB01000078.1 GCF_001544215.1 Enterococcus durans NBRC 100479 = LMG 10746 | reverse complement strand
CGCTCAAAATGCCTTACACCCAAAATTTATTCCTCAATATTTTTGAACAGTGAATGTTTGAAGTAACTTTTTAGTCAAAATCAGTTGATAGGGATATTAGTGATACATATTTCAATAAAATGTGCCAAAGAATTAAAGCTATGAATTATTCAGGATTGCTTAAAGACAGTTAATTGTGATAAAATTATTTTAGTGTTGATATAACACAATTTTGAGTAAGGAGGTGTTTATATGAATATCAAGTCTCAATCCATGAATGGTTATAGTAACACAGGTGTTGGTGCTGAAGCCATGAACTATGCTGCTGGATGTTGTTCGTGTTCATGTTCAACATGTACATGTACGTGCTCTGCTTCAACTGCTACTGAAACAAAAGAGTAGTATTAGAAATGAAAGGGGATTCATTCCCCTTTTTTTATAGGTGGTGTATACAAATGGATTCCATTTTAACGATAAACAAATTGAAAATAGAAAAGAGCAACAAAGTAATATTGGATATAAATCAAGAAATAGCAATTCTACCTAAAGATAAAGTAGCAGTTTTAGGGGAAAACGGTGCTGGAAAAACAACGCTAATCAATGCTATTTTAGGAGAAATTAAATTTGAGGGAAAGATAGTAAAAAACTTTGATAAACTAAGTTGTGGAATTGTTTTTCAAGAAAATTCTTATAATGATTTACTAAAAGTTAAAGAACTAATAAAACTTGTTCTACCTTTGAAAAAAGAGGAATTATCTCATTTTTTAGAAAATTATGAGTTGGAGGATTTGAAGAAAAAGTATATTAAAGATCTTTCTGGTGGAGAAAGACAACGGCTGACACTAAGCCTCGTGTTGGAAAGCAACAAATCAATCTATTTTTTTGATGAGCTTACATCAGGCTTAGATTATAAAAAAAGACTTTCATTATTAGCCATGATGAAGAGAAAAGTAATTAATCAAACAGTTATAAATGTAACACATTATTTTGACGAAATTGAAAATTGGGCGACAAAAATTCTTATGCTAAGACAAGGACAGTTAGTTTTTTTTGGATCAGTTGTAGATTTTTTCTCGAAATTCGCACATTATTCAATTGTGAAAATTGATTATAATGAATTTTCACAATTGAAAGAAACTACTATTAAAAATGTAGATTACGCTGATACTGGAGATGGTGAAGCATTTATTTGTTCAAGTCCTGATATTCAAATAAATATAGAAAAAATTTTTGAAGAGAACAGCATCAATTACACTGTCATTAAACAAAATATATACACAACCTATTTAGTCGCCTATTCAATGACTGAAACTACAAGCAAATTAGTTACGGAGGTGAGAAAATAATGAGGTATTTAGGGACGAGTATTAAGTTACAATTTCGTATTCCAGTATCCATCTTTTTTTCATTATTGTTTCCGTTAATTATGATGTTTGCGATGGTTACATCATATGGGAATTTTGATATAGGTAATGGTTTTCATTTTGTAGACAAATATTTTTTAATTAGTACAGGTATGGGAATGATGCCGATTTCCTTGATTAGTTTTCCTATATGGTTAGGTGAGAGTATTCAAAATCAAAGCTATAAACGTCTGGAGTATTTTGGATTAAGCACACACAATATGATTGTTTCAGATGTTTTATCCTATGTGTTATTAACCTTGTTGAGCGTTGTCGTCAATATTTTATTTGGTTTTTTTATGTATGGATTGCATATTCCAAGCATCGGTTATTTCTTGTCATATATCTTACAATGTTTATACTGTAACTTTGTTTTACTTGTTTTTGGGTCAATAATTGCGTTGCTAGTAAAAAATACGAGGATATTGATGCCAATAGGGATGGTCTTGTTATTTAGTTCTTACATTTTTACAGGTGCATTTTCTTCGTTTTCAGATCTTCCAACTTCATTTCAATCAATTGGAAGATTTATCCCAATGAAATATGTTATGAATGATTTCTTTGATGTTTGGGCTGGAAAAAAAGTATTTATTCAAGATTTTTTGGTGTTAAATACTATTTTAGGAGTAAGCTTAACATGTATCCTAATTGCTATTCTTGTTGTAACACAAAAGAAGAAAAATTAAATTGGTGAGGGGATGAGATACATTAATGAAAAAGAAGTTTAACAATCCAACGACTCGTGTTATCGTATCTATTATTTTAGGAATTATTTTAGGAGTTTTCGTTTGCTTTATGGCAATTCGCTCTGGATATACGTATATTAAAAGTTCTTCTTTAACTGAATATAGTGTGAACATTTTTGGTTTTACTATTTTTGATATTCAAAAAGTGGGGAACGAATTTAAAGGAACACCAAATAACAGTAATATGATGTTTATCGGGATTATATTTTCAATGGTGCTAGCCATTGTAACCGAAGTTGTTATAGCTTTAAAAAATAGAAAAAGTAAGGGGGACGACAAATGATTGATTTTGAGAAAAAAGGCTTTTTCAATATCCATACATTGTTAACAAAAGATGATGCAAATCTATCAAATAATGATAATAAGCACATATATTCTCAAATGATGTTTGGAAATACAACTTCTCCTATGTTGAGCTATTTGTTAAACTTGAATAAGCAAAATTTAAATGATTTTAAAAGTATTATGTTTTATAATGAATCCAATTTAGCTTCGCTAATTAACGAAGCTAAGGAAGCCGAAGAGTTGTTGGACAAAGATACTATTTATTTATCTACAACATCAAAAAAAATTAAAACTCAATTTTCTAAAGTTCTTGAAAAAAGACATAGTACAAGAGAGTTTGTATATGAACTGATGGATTTTGGAACTTTTTCTACTATTATTAAATTTTCTTTTGGCTTAGGAAGTCGACAACTCGTGTATGATGATTTAAGAGCAACAACTAGACATTATTCTTCAGGTGGTGGATTATATCCGATAGATATTTACTTATATATAAATAATGTTTCTGGTATTTCAAAAGGTATATATAAGTATCAACCTTATTCTCACAGTTTGTATCCATTGGATATTGAGAATGTGGATTCAACTCATTTTTTTGTTGGAGACAACATTGACGTTATCAATATGAATTTTTGCGTCTTTTTTGAATACTCTGTAAACAAGAATTTTGTTAAATACGGTGAACTGTCATTGTTGAACACGCTTGTAGAACTAGGAGGAATTTCTCATAATTTTGACTTGGTTTGCCAGTCCATGGATTTTACAAGTTGTCCAATAGCTGGATTCAATAAATCTGTTATTGAAAAGTTATTATACTTGGATGGAGTAAATGATCACATTGTATTTACCAATATTTGTGGGAAGGAATAGATGATATGAAAACGTATATAATTAAAAATGGAACAAAGATTATAAGTAATGATAGTGAGTTTATATTAAAACGCGGTGTAATTCATAAGAGTGAACTAGTTATTAATAAAGAGGATAGCTCAAACGACTTTGTTAACGCATTTCAAAAACTAATTGAAAAGAAAACAATTACTATTTCTAAGGAGTATTCTATCTATGACGATTTTAAAACTCTAACTAAATTTGGATTCTTAACATTTGCTAAAAAAGAATTGAAAAAACCTTTAGTTATCGTTGAAGATGAACTTGTTGAAAAAGTGACAAGCTATTTTGGGCAACATTCTAAAGTAATTTCAGCATCAGAGTTTTTAACTTCAAAGGAAATTGATATGCTAAATGAAGATAAAAACATATTAAAATTGTCAATTATTATAGAACAAAAAAAATCAATATTAAAGGATTTTGAACATGTCTATCTACTCACAAGAATGCTTAATTTATCTCTTTTACGAGGATTTAATAAACTGATGAAGCTAACTGAAACGGTTAACACCATTGCTTTTTTTGATAATGAGAATGTATTTATCACATGTATAGAGCACGGTGAAACCGGTTGTTATGAGTGTTTAGAGCAACAACTAATGAGTCACTTTGAAGGATTCGCAGATAGTTATATCGAACAAAGAGATATGGATGTATCTTCTTCAGAATTACTTTTTGCATTATCGATAGTGAAAAAAGAATTTGATAATATTAATATATATGGGCAATCCTCCCTTTTGGGAAACAATATTCACTTTAACATGAATAATTATGAATATTCGTTTAATACTAACAGAATCCAAAGCTGTTGTTCCAACTGTGCTACTTTTAATAATACGTTGTTTGAGGAGCAAAATATACGCTCTGTTAATGTATTAAAGGAGTTGATGGCAAGTGATTAATATTCAAAATAACCTGTCGTATAATGAATTACGATGGAAATTATTGAGTGGAAATGTAACGGGTATTTGGGATAAGAACAATTTTTTTCTAGGCTCAAGTTCTTTTCCGATTATGAAATACCATTATTTAACTGCTAATTTTGTTAATTTTGAAAAATTTATTTCTAAAGATATGCCTAAAATAAGCTATCATTTAAGTGGATATGGTATTAATTTTAGCGAGACACTAGTCAGTTTTTTAGGAGAGAGTGCCGAAAGATATACTTATTCGTTATTGCCTACCATTATTAAAGATAAGGTTATTTTTTGCTCATATAACAAGATAAAACGTGAGCAGGAAGCTGACTTAGTATGCGAGTTGAAATATATTAATTCTTATTACTCTCAATCGGAAACTGATAATTATATTTTGCCTGATGATGCTATTCAATGGATTCAGATGAATTCACTTATATATCCTGATAAAAAAGTATGGATGCCATTACAACTTGTTACTATGTATACAGAGAGTCTATTTTCGAATGAAAAAAGATATATTACAAGTGCGGTATCAACAGGTACTGCTTGTCATGAATCAATGGAACAGAGTGTTGAGAACGCTTTGATCGAATATTTACAAATTGATTCATTCAATATGTGGTGGTATGGAGGTTTTGAAGGAGAAAAGTTAGATATTGATATTAAAAAAAACCTTTCTTTGTGGTTTAGAAAACAAATAGCTGTTAAAAACTTTTTATCAAAATTTAAAGTTACTTTCACGGATATTACTTTTGACAAATCGATTTTTGTTGTTTTATGTGAAATAGAATCTAAGGATAAGGAAGAAAAGCTACCAAGGTATACGGTTGGAGTACAAGGTGGGTACTCGCTAGATAATTCTATATATCGATCATTTATGGAATGTCTAACGGTATTAGAATATAATATGAATGTTCCTTGGACAGATAAAGAGAAATTTCTATCAATTACAGAGGAAACGCAAATCATAGATAATTTAGATGATAATGTCATCTTCTATTCAAAATTTGGAAAACCAAGTCTCAAAAATAACCCAGAACAAGCAGAATTAAAAGTAGAAAAAGCGACAAATTTAAAAGAACTAATGAGGGATTTACCTAGACTTAGTGAATATGGTGCTTTTTTAGCAATTACCCCTTCAGAATTTAAGCATATGAATTTGGAAGTAAGTCGCGTTATTTTGCCAGAATTATTATCTATCCATCTTCCGTCTTATCCACCGTACTATCATAGTAGATATAAAGAATTAGGAGGTGTGATTAACAATCTTCCACATCCGATTGCATGATTTATTATTTCTAATCACTTTATTTCCTGGAATGTTTCTTCTTTTGACCAAAAGGTTTCCGGTTATTGGGAGAAAAAGTAATTTTTTTCAATACTTGATATGTCTTTTTTGTGTAATTATTATAAATGGCTTATTTTTTCAAGGAAGCTTGTCTATTTTGATTTCGATAGGTTTAGTGTTGAGCATCCCTTTTTTATTGTTTACATTGGAATATATAATACTTGAAAAAAAATTTAACAAATTATGTTCTATATATAAAAAGAATAAAATTGTCATTCAATCTGTTGTTCATTTTCCTATTTTAGAAGAAACGATATTTCGTTATTTTATTTATCAGCATTGCCTTTTTTTCGGGTATAGTAGTCTCCAATATATTTTATTATCGACATTTGCTTTTGTGATTGCCCATATTTTTTATCAGGGAGCATCTTCAATTATAAAAAGTGTTTTTTCTCTGATTTTGAATTTAGTCTTCATTTTAACGTTAAATATTTTTGTGACTATATCGATTCATATCATATTCAATTTTTTTGTTTACTTGATAAAGATTAGTTCGTATGATAAATACAAAAATTGGTAAATTGATCTACCTATCTCATTGAATGTTCTATAGGAGGGACAGTTTTAGATACTAATTTGTTATTTATTTAATGTAGGTTGCATACTGTTGCTTAGTTTTTTAGAGAAGATTTTGGAGCTTAAAACAATAAAACCTTATGAAGTTTGATAAAATAAACAGTCGCTTTATTTCTGAATTTACCTTGGTAAATCATTGTTATGATACCACACGAAAAGAGCTATCTAGTAACCAGGTCTTAAAAAAGCGCGTAAAGCTTCACAATTCTCTAAGCGTTAATATTCCTTATATATCAACGTTTTCAGGCGTTTCGCAATTCACTTTGCGAAGCGTCTTTTTCATTGTTGACACCACTGTTGACACCATTCCGGTCGACAACTTTTTGAGACAATTTGCGATAAGCAATTTCACCAACAGGTAGTTTAACCACATTTGGTGTATTGACATAGGTTTTAGTGATAGTTGTATCGCTATGAGTCAATGCTTCTGAAATTTGTTCAAGAGCTATTCCTGATTTCTTGGCTAAAGTTGCACCTGTGTGTCGTAGTTTGTGTGGTGTAGCATGAGCTAGATGTTTATGACGACGTTCAATCGAATTCATTCGATAGTTCAAGTAGTCCGTATGCAATCGTTGATTAATATTTCCCTTATTATCAAAGAACGTGAATACTAGCTGTTCGTCAGTTTGTTCAATTTCAAATTGAGCTAACTCTAGTTGTTGTTGTGTTTTCCACGTCTGCAATAAATTCTTTAATTCATTTGGAATATGAAAGATTGTTGTCTTATTTCCTTTGGTACTTTTTTCATTTCCAAATTTATCTAAAGCTTTACCAATTGTAATTTGAGACTGCTCAAAATTGACATTTTTCCATTTGATGGCGTATGTTTCTGACTTTCGATCGGATAAGAAAAATGTTGTTTGAAATAAAACATAATCTTGAAGTGACAAAAGGTTGCTTTCGTAATCTTCTTGCACTGGTAGTAGCCATTCTTGCAACTGCTCAAATGATAGATATTGATCTTCTTCTTTTCTAGCTTGCTTCAATTGATTTTTTTTCGTTGCTTTAATGCGTTTCAAAGATTTTTCTAGTTTATTGCGCTCGATGTATTCCAATTCTTCAGCCCAATCAAATATTGAATTTACATAACTTCTTAATGTTTTAAAGTTAGCGTATTCAGCTGCTTTTTTTGTCATGACTTGTAAAACAAAGACTTTATTATGATTTAGATGATTTAAACCTGAATAATTCATACTTTTAATTAAAACCATGTGAAACTGCCTCACGGCAGCTTACAATTACTTTTTCATCTTCACCCGTTAAGTGATGAAAAAAGAACCCCTTTCTGCTATGGTTAAAGTGACTAAACCAACCAAAAGAAAGGAGTTCTTTTCATGACTAGCTTACACAAAAACCAAGTAAAATTCAATTCAAATATCACTATTTCTCATACAGGTGGTCAATTATCGAGTGATTCGGGTCTCGTCCTAGTGAAAGAGCTGATGAACATCTTTGGTTTTTCTGAACTGGCTAAGCAACACATTCACATTGAAGACGAACGAGCGTATTTTACTCATGACAACTTATCCATACTTGAGCAGTTCATTATGCAATTAATTGCTGGTTACTCAGCTGATTCTGCAGCTAATCTCCTGAGACAAGATCCTGTGTTTAAAGCTGTTTTAGATAGGAAAGAACTCGCTTCTCAATCTTCACTTTCCCGATTTTTAGATCGACTATCTGAGGAGAATATCCATGAACTTCAAGCTTTGAACCAAGAACTTATCGATAAAGCACGCCTCATCCGTAATGATACGGAATTAATCATTGATTTAGATTCGACCCATTCAGATACATTTGGTCACCAAGAACAAACGAATTATAATACACACTACCAAACCTATGGTTACCATCCATTGGTAGCTTTTGACGGATTGACTGGTGACTTCTTAAAAGCTGAACTACGTTCAGGAAATCAATATACATCAAAAGGCGTAAAGGAGTTTCTCACACCTTTATTAGAGCACTATAATCACTCTCTACCAAACACTGACATCTTGGTTCGTGGAGACAGCGGGTTCGCTACACCTGGTGTGTATGATTCGTGTGAATCAAAAAAGAGTCATTATGTTATTCGACTGAAGAATAATCGTAGACTAGGTCAAATAGCTGAGAAATCAGTACTTTATGGCGATAATCAAAAGTGGGAAGAACGAGAAGTTCAGTACTTCTCGACCACTTATCAAGCAC
>NZ_BCQB01000077.1 GCF_001544215.1 Enterococcus durans NBRC 100479 = LMG 10746 | reverse complement strand
TCCGGTGCATTACCACTCTGCCAACCTTCCGTACGTATTATTTTTAAACTTTTCGGAACAAATGTCAAGTCCGTTTTTTTATTTCTATGAATTTTTTCATGTAGGTATAGACAAAAACACAAGAATCATTTTTCCCACTCCCAATGAAGACCATTTTCGGTCAAACAACTGACAAAAGAATGTTTGAATGAGTCTTGTGTAAGATAACGTAAAGTAGTTACTCGTTTTATCTGATTTGTTCAGGATCTTCTAAAGCTAAAATCGAATCGATTGTTCGTTTGATGAATGAGATGATTTGCTCTTCTGTTGGGTGCATGATATTTGAAGACATCAATGATGCGATACCAGTTACGGCAATCCATGTTCCTGTATGGAGTGCATCAATATATTCATCAGATAATTGATTGTATCGTTTGTCTTCTTTCACAATTTCTCGGAAATAATTATAAGAGAAATCATGCATTTTTTGACCATCCCCATGCTCATCGATGTACAAAGCCATGTAAAGACTATGTTGCTTCTTTGCGAAGTAAATGTAATTCAAACCAAGGTCAATGATTTTGTCCCCTGTTCGCTCTACTGGGAAAACCGTTTCTTTAAGATGTTCAAAAATAGAGTCTAACAAAGTGTTCTTGAGATCCTCCATGTTTTTGAACTCCAGATAGATCGGCTGAGTAGAGATACCCATTTTTTTCGCAATATTTCTAGCAGTAAAGCCTTTGAAACCTTCCTTTGCAACGACATCATAAGCAGCTTTCAGAATTTGATCTTTTGTATAGACTTTTCTTCTCATTAAAACTCCCCCACTTCTTACTGCAATATATGTTGTTTTATTGTAACCGATTTTTGATGTTTTTTGCAAATATTTTACTCAAAACGTTATATTTTAAATTTTTTTCTTATTTTTTTTTAACAATTACACATAATTATTTAAAAATTGGCAAAATTACTGGTTACCCTTACAAAATTTGATATAAATGTAAATCAGAGTTGACCAAGACTTTTATTTCACGTTATAGTTAAAGAAAAAGAAGGTGTGTAATGGACAACGAAACTAACGTTATTTATATTCATCCTCAGAAAAGAATCATTTCACAAAAGAAGAAGTATTTTTATCTAACGTTTACCGGACTTTTTTTCCTGAGTATCGGTTTGATTTCTGCTGATCCTATCAAAAATATCAAGGGTTTATATACGATCATCACTTCTCCGAGTAATCTTCTGACCGATTATTTAGCTTTAGGTGGTTTTGGAAGCGCATTTATAAATGTTGGTACGTTAACTTTGCTTTCAATTCTATTAGCGTATCGGCATAATGTCAATTTGAATGGTCCAATGTTTGCTTCGATTTTGACCGTTACAGGTTTTTCCTTTTTTGGAAAAAATCTCTATAATTCAATTTCGATTATTTTAGGTGTCTATCTCTATGCTCGTTTTGTCCACAAGCCTTTCTCACAATATATTATGGTAGGCCTATTTGCTAGTGCACTGTCGCCTGTTGTTAGTTACATTACATTTGGCATGTCTTTACCGTTATTGACAGGAATGTTGTTAGGCAACCTTGTAGGGATTGCCATTGGTTTTGTACTACCACCATTAGCAGCACAAACCTTGATTTTCCACAGAGGTTTTACTCTCTACAATATTGGGTTTACTTCGGGATTGATTGCAATGACTATTACCAGTATTCTACGATTATTTAATTTTTCAATTGAATCACACTCAGTCCTTTCTACAGACTATCATCGTAGCTTGACCATGATCATGCTTATTTTCTTTTCTTTGACTGCAATCTGTGGTTTTTTCTTCAATTCATTTAAACTGACAGGCATGCGGGCAATTTTCCAAACCTCGGGAAAAGTAACAACTGATTTCATTTCAATCTCTGGAATTGGTGCAACGTTGATCAACATGGGGCTTGTAGGTGCGATGCTTTGCGTGTATGTTTTACTGATTGGCGGCAAAGTAAATGGTCCGATCGTTGGAGCAATCTTGTCCGTCGCTGGTTTCAGTGCTTTCGGTAGTCATTTAAAAAACTGTTTTCCTATTTTAGTTGGTATCTATTTGGCCTCTTTATTTGGTACAGTATACAAAGTGAATCAAACAACGATGATCGTAGCGGCAATTTTTGGTACCGGACTTGCACCTATCAGTGGATTTTACGGCAGTATTTACGGTGTACTCGCTGGATTTTTACATATTGCTTTAGTCCACAATGTCAACACTTTGCATGGGGGATTAAGTTTATATAATAGCGGATTCTCAACGGGATTCGTGGCAGGTATTCTTGTACCTATTTTAGACAGCTTTACTGTCGTTAGAAAGGAAAAGAATTTATTTGGAAAAAGAATTATCAAAAAGGATCATTGATGAGTTTCTTACGTATCTGTACTCACATGATATAACAGAAATACGCATTGGACTTGACTACACCGAAGAAGGGCTTTTTGTTGAAATACAGGGAAAAATTGCTGAACAGCCAAATGATCTATCCGAGCTGGCAAAGCTTTTAGACACTCCTCGGGACCCAAGCATGGATATCTACTATCAAGAATTGTTAGGCAGTCCTTCTCACGACCGTGAAGACTATCATTTGTTGGGAAGCTTGATCGATGATGTCGAAATCATGTACGATCAACCAATCATAAATATCAAGATTTTCCGGAAGATTTCTTAAGTATTCATAAAAATTGGTGAACAGAACACGTAAAAATAGACAGCTAAATCTTGCAAGAGTGTCATTTGCGAGATTTAGCTGTCTTTGAGTCGTTCAGGTTTTCTATCAACATTTATTGAAAAAATCTTACCAAGGTTGAGTAGTCGGTCCCACAGTAAATTCACTGACATTTACATCACTTGGTTGATTGATTGCAAAAGCAACTACATTTGCTATACGATCTGGTGAGATCCCATGTTGTTCATACAGTGCGTTCATGCCGCTTGCAGCCGATTCATCTGTAATCGTGTCTAACAATTCTGTGTTGATTGCGGCTGGGTAGATCGTTGCTGTTCGAATATTTTTCCCTTCTTGAGCGGATTCCATTCTTAATACTTCCATCAGGTTGCGGACAGCCCATTTCGTAGCACCGTAGACCCCACTACCAGGATATGCTTTGATACCGGCAACTGATGACGTAGTGATCACATGCCCAGATTTTTGCTTTATGAACTCTGGCAACACTGCTGCTAATCCATTAAGCACACCTTTTAAGTTGATGTCTACCATTTGATTCCACTCCACCACTTTCAAAGCAGAAAGTGGTGAACTTGGCATGATCCCTGCATTCAAGAAAATCACATCGACTTTTCCATATACTTCCTTCGCACGTGCAACTAGACGTTCATTCTCTTTTGAGTTCGTCACATCTGTTACTTGGTAGATTGCTTCTCCGCCTTCCGATATGATCGCATCAACGATTGCTTTCAATTTTTCTTCTCTTCTAGCTGCTAAAACTAATTTTGCGCCTTCCTTCGCCAATAAGCGAGCAGTCGCTTCTCCAATACCGCTGGACGCTCCAGTGATAATCACAACTTTGTCTTTGATGTTATTCATCTATATTCCCCCATTTAATAAAAATCATAAGTTATTGTATTGTTCATCTGTCACAGGTTCCATAAACTTGGATGCTCCTGATGTGATGGCAAGATGTTCGAACCAACTGTCTTTCGTTGCACCATGCCAATGTTTGATTCCTTTGTGAGTTACTACAACATCGCCTGGAAGTAGTTTTCTCGCTGCTTCGCCTTCTTCTTGGTACCACCCTTCACCACCAGTCACTAACAAAATTTGATAGCCATCTGTGTGGACATGCCAGTTGTTTCGACAACCTGGTTCAAAGGTCACATTTCCTACAGCAACTGAAACTTCAGGATCATTAACTAACATCTTCAAAAAGCTTTGACCAGTAAATACATCGGCGTATGCTTCATTTTTGTCTCCCACGGGGAAGATTATTCCGTTCTTTACTTCTTCATTTTTTGCCATTATACATTCACTCTTCTTTCTGGGTATGATTTTCATCAACTGGATAGATTTCTTTTGCTATATTGAATGCTGACCATGCTTTTGGCCAACCAACGTAAAATGAAAGATGTGTGATTACTTCAGAGATTTCTTCTTTTGTAATACCATTTTGTTTACCTATTCTTAAATGAGCAGGTAATTGTTCAAAGTTCCCCGCTGAAATCAATGCAGAAATAGTGATCAAACTTCTTTGATGAGGGGCTAATTCTTCTTCTCTAGACCAGACTTCTCCAAATAAAATATCATCATTCAATTCAGCGAACTTTGGCGCGAAATCGCCTAATTGATCATGACCAGCTGTTTGTTTTTGTGCCATTGTATCCAACCCCTTTTATGTTTTATTTCGTTTCTTTACACTCTCATCCTATCGCCAAAACATTCTTCCGTCTAATACCTCGCTCAAACTCTTGATATGCTTGTTAAGCATAGTTTGATTAAAAAAATACAAATAATAAATTTCTTTAAATACATCTTTGGTTGGATGTATTTTTCTTGTATCTCTTTTATACTAAAGTCAAACTTACAAAACTGTTTGACTTTTGTCATTTAAAATAGTGGCGCAAAGGCTTACTTTTAAAGTAAAGTAGTAGTATAAAGAAAAGTATCGGAGGAGTTGATAGACGATGAATGTTGCAGTATCACGAAAATTGATTAATTTTATCTCGATCGTTGGATTGGGAATTTCGATTGCTTTAACCATTTACTTCATCAATTTAGGTGTATTCAAAGATTTGGATTCTTTAAGAGGTTTAGTGGGAGATTCAATCATTTTAGGTCCGATCATTTTCATCTTGATCCAGATTTTGCAAGTTGTCATTCCTATCATTCCTGGCGGGATCAGCACTGCTGCTGGTGTGTTGATCTTTGGCCCATATGCCGGTTTTATTTATAACTACTTAGGAATCTGTATTGGCTCCATTATCATTTTCCTCTTAGGAAGACGCTATGGAAAACCATTCATTCTTTCAATGATCAGTGATAAAACATACAATAAATATATTGGCTGGCTGGATAACCAAAACCGATTTGAAAAATTGTTTGCTTTAGCTATCTTCTTACCGGTCGCTCCAGACGACGCGCTATGCTTGATGGCAGGGTTAACCAATATCTCAGTTAAAAAGTTTACATGGATCATCCTTTTAGCAAAACCGCTATCAATTTTCTTATATAGTATGGCTTTGATTTACGGTGGTCATTTCTTGACTGGTTTATTTGGATAAATCGATAGTGAATGTGCGAGTATCACGTAAACAACATTACGTGGTACTCTCATTTTTTTGAATATACGCTATAATATTGGCGAGTAGGTGATTGAATGTTAACGTATTTGAAAAGAAGTTTAGGAAATGCTTGGGACTTTCTTAAAGGGACTCAGGCCTATTTTCGTGATGTTCTGATTATGCACGGATTTATTTTATTTATTTGTTTGCCCTTATTAGGGAGCACCACACGTTTCATTTTACGTCGTGGGGCGATTGATTATCTGTCTAGCGACAACATTACCATCATTATTTCGCAGCATCCAGGAGTGTTACTTTCTTTGATTGCTGTACTATTGACGATACTATTGCTAGTATATTTTGAATTTACTTTTTTATTAATGAGCGTTTATTTCATCAAAAAACAGGTTCCTGTTTCATTGAAGCAATTATTGGAACTAACTTTTTTTCAATTGAAAAAGATTCGTCCACTGACTTTTCTATTTTTTCTCGCTTATTTTTTACTGATTTTACCCATCAGCGGCTTGAGTTTTAATTCCGATCTACTTTATAAAGTGAAGATACCTGCTTTTATTATGGACTTTATTTTTGCTAATCGTTGGATCGTAGTTAGTACCTTTATTATTTTCTATTTGCTTTTGGCATATATCGGCATCCGCTTGATTTTTGCCCTTCCCGAAATGATTTTACGAGATCGCCCGTTCAAACAAGCGGTAAAAGAAAGTTGGTTGCTCACAAAAGCAAGATTTTTTGCGATATTGGGGCAGTTCGTTGTTATTGGAGGCAGTATTTTACTTTTATCGACTGCGGGTTATCTACTGATTATCACTTTGCAGATAATCGTAGAAGAATTTCTACCTGATTATTCCTTGATAAGTGCTGTTTTTGCAATGTCTGTTCTTCAAGGCGTATTGCTATTCAATATCGTGATGTCAACTGTTGGGATCTTCTACATCATTGTTGATTTCATGGACGATGAAGGATTTCTACCTGATATCCCTAAATGGTTCACACCTAAACCGTCAAATGAGAAATATTCGGCAGTAAAAAACACTGGGATTATTCTGTTTGCTGTATTTTTCGGTATCGGTGTTTGCCTATATAATATGGATTATCTTACCTCTGCCGCGCAAACTCGACCAATAATGGTTTCTCACCGTGGGGTCAGTGGGAATAATAGTGCGCAAAATACTCTGGCAGCTTTGGAAAAGACGAGCGCCGCTTATCATCCGGACTATGTCGAAATGGACGTTCAAGAAACAAAAGATGGACAATTCGTGGTGATGCACGATTTCAATCTACGGCAATTGACTGGCGTGGATAAAGCACCGCAAGATCTAACATTGAAAGAGCTCGAAAAATTAACGGTTAAGGAAAACGGTGTGGAAGAACCGGTTGTCTCATTCGATGATTATCTAAAAAAAGCCGATGAACTGAACCAGAAACTTCTCATCGAGATCAAGAATTCAAAAAAAGATTCGAAAGATGTCATTACTCGTTTTGTTACAAAATACGAAAAAAATATCTTAGAAAAAAAACATATTTTACAAAGTTTAACTTATCAAACTGTTTCTGATTTGAAAAAAGCCAATCCAAATTTTTATGTAGGGTATATTTTACCTTTCAATATTGTTGGTCCTCCAGTCACACCGGCTGATTTCCTCACGATGGAATATAGTACAATCAATCGAAATTTTATTGATTCTGCCCATCAAGATGGAAAAAAAGTATATGTATGGACAATCAATGATTCAGATGCGATTAGCCGAATGATGTTTTATGGCGTTGATGGCATCATTACAGATAGAATGGACCTGTTGAATGAGAATGTTAAGATAACCGATGAAGAAATCACTTACTCTGACAAATTATTGAACTTTGTTTTGGGGGTAGGATAAAAAAGGTGAGTACGACAAACATCCTGTCGCACTCGCCTTTTTTATAAACGGTAGAAGAAGCTTCTTCTAAAAATCATCCCTAATTTAAGAATTGATTTTTGCGATTCTTCTTTTATTTCTTAAAGCAAACTATTTCTCACATAATCACTTTTTAAACTTCTTTTGATCCTTTTACTGCTCGGACAATCGCTAATATTGCAGGTATAGCAGAAATAACCGCTAAAATAATCCCTAATTTACTTGAACTTTTTCTTTTTTGCATGGTTTTTCGCTCCCTTCTCTCTTAGTTTCATTATAGTGAAGTTTACAAAATTACTCAAAAAAATTGTTTATGATACTAATTCCGTTTTACTTGCTGAATACATATCACAAAACTTAACTAGTAACCTATACTTTCTGTCATAAATGACTGAACGATCTCTTTGATCATAACGCTCAACATAAATAACAGCTGTATTCGTATATGTACATTCAACGTACCCGATAACTTCGTAATTTGTCCCAATTGGTTTGCATATGTATGACTTACCTACTTCTATTTCACTCATCAGATTATCACCTTTCAGTTATTCTTTTCTTAGATTTATAATAACAAAAAACAAACAATTCGAAAACGTTTTATTTTATTTTTTATTAAGAACATCTGATTTTATATAGAGAGACGTAATACGAAACATAACTCACTCAACTAGTGATTTTTTTACAAAGTGACGTTATTGTTTGATGCTGTAAGCTGCTTGTTCGTGTTATTTACTTGTTAGTCTTATAGAATAAGAATAAGGAGGGATTTTCTATGATTTATATCCAAGCCGCTATTTTTATCATTTTAATCATCTGTTTACTAATTGGGTTAACGGAAAACTGATACTTACAGTCTTAAATTGCAATTAATTGCTAAAAAAAATAAGAGGTGCTAGAATTGTAATAGATAGGAAAGTTTAACAGAAAATTACACTATCTATTTGCATTAAAATTAAAAAGGAGGAAAGTATATGACATTTACAAAAACGAACATGAAGTATCGTGTTGCATTTGACACAACAACGAACCAATTTATGGCTATCGATGCTTCTAATGAAAAAAATGTTGCATTTGGCGTAACAATTGAACAAGCTGTCCGAGCATTGAACGAATCTAAATAAGGAGTGACTCATTTCTAATGGTAGAAGCCAACTCGGAATCTAATAAACAATAAAAGACGTTTGCCTGAATTTCATGCAAACGTCTTTTATTGTTTATTTTTGG
>NZ_BCQB01000076.1 GCF_001544215.1 Enterococcus durans NBRC 100479 = LMG 10746 | reverse complement strand
ACTTGAATTGCTGTAGCAACTTTTATATCATATCAGAGCGACAAGTGAATGTCAACTGTTTTTTAAAAGTTATTTTCGATTTCGCTTTTAGAAATCTTTCAGCAACTCGTATATCATAACTCATCCCTTGTTATTTGTCAAGAACTTTTTTGAAGTTTTTCTTGATTAGATCAAGCTTTTCAATAGGTTCTTTCCAAACGACTTAGTTATCTTATCATGTGGTCACCCACACGTCAAGAACTTTTTTAAGTTATTTGTGAAGTGTTTCGCGCTCTTTCGAACACATAATAATATACCAACATCAAAATAGAAAGTCAATAAGAAAATGCTGTTTTATCAACATTTATAGCATATTCGACCATTCCCCTCTAATTGCTTTTCAATGTTCGTATTTTCGTTTTTTTTAGCCTTTATTTACCTTGATTTCCATTAAATGTTCAGGTTTTGTTTTCCTTGGTACATAGTTATTTCCTGAACCTTCTAAAATTTTTGTTAACAAAGTGTTGCTTTTATCTATTTACGCTTTTTTTTGCTAATATATATAGTAAATAGCTACATTATAATCTTGGAGGAACGATCGATGAAAATATTAATTGCTGATGACGATAAAGAAATCGTTGAATTACTAAGTATCTATATTCACAACGAAGGCTATGAAGCTGTGAAAGCTTATGACGGAAAAGAAGCCTTATCAAAAATCCGTACCATTCCCGATATCGAACTGCTTATCTTGGATATCATGATGCCTGAAATGGATGGAATGCAAGTAGTAAAAGAATTGCGTAAAGAATCACAGATCCCGATCATCATGCTTACAGCTAAAACTACAGATATGGATAAAATCAAAGGTCTGGTAGCAGGTGCTGATGATTATGTAACTAAACCATTCAATCCTTTGGAAGTGATGGCTCGTGTAAAATCATTACTTCGTCGGACAAAAATGCAAGTTACCCCTGACCAACCAGATATATTAGAAGTAAATTCTTTAATCATCAATAAAGATTCACATGAAGTAAAAACGATTGATGGTACAGAGATCCAATTAACAGCACTAGAATTTGGAATCCTCTATTTATTAGCAAGTCACCCAAACCGCGTATTCAGCGCAGATGAGATTTTTGAACGTGTGTGGAAACAGGAAAGTATTGTTTCTGCTAAAACAGTCATGGTACACGTAAGTCACTTAAGAGATAAAATTGAAGAAGCAACTGGTGGAGAAAAAGTCATTCAAACCGTTTGGGGAGTGGGCTATAAAATTGATGCACGATAAAACAAGAGGTACAGAAAAGCGTCGGCGGATCAACTTGACTTCTAAAGAAATCAGCGAATTATTAGCAGAAGGAATCATTACAGTTATCTTACTTCTTCTATTGAATGTCGCAATATTGGTTGTTCTTAGTTCAGTAATCAGTAGTTCCCCTTCATTGACAAATGCCATTTGGGATTCAAAAAACATTTTTGCTGAACGTTTGAATAGCGATTTATTTTGGAATGGCCGAAACTTTATCTTCCCTCTCTTCTTTCTTTTAGATATTGGTGTCTTATATTGGCGACTGATTCGTCGGTATCGTCAAATGCAGCTGCGACACATCATCAGTGAACTGCATTATATCGCAAATGGTAACTATGACCACCGAATTCCTTTTGAACTGAGCGGTGACCTTAGTCGAGTAGTCACTAGTATCAATGGTTTAGTAGACAGTACTGTCGCAGCCATTGAGGATGAACGTAAGATCGAAAAATCAAAAGATGAATTGATCACCAACGTCAGTCACGATATACGCACTCCTCTAACATCGATTATTGGTTATCTTGGTCTGATCGAAGACGGGCAATATCAAACAGAAGAAGATATTTTAAAATATACACACACAGCTTACATCAAAGCGAAACAAATGAAATCACTGGTAGACGACCTCTTTGAGTACACAAAGGTTCGGCAACCAGCCGTCCCTATTAATTTTTCTGCTTTTGATTTGATCCAACTAATCGAGCAATTAGCAGCTGATTTTGAATTAGAGGCTTCCAAAAAACATATTCAAATCGTTGTGACAAGCCAAGTGGATTCTCTGATCATGGATGGAGATACTGAAAAATTAGTCCGCGTCTTCAATAATTTACTGACGAACGCTTTAAAGTACGGAAAAGGTGCAACAAAAATCGTGATCGAGGTTGAAAAAATCGGTTCAGAAGTAGTTGCAACTGTAAAAAACAATGGGGCGATGATTCCTCAACAAGCAATCGATAACCTTTTTGACCGCTTTTACCGTGTTGAAGAATCACGTTCGCAAGAAACTGGTGGAACAGGATTAGGTCTTGCAATCGCCCAGAGCATCGTTGCTCTACATGGTGGGTACATCTATGCCAAATCAGATGAACATTGGACCTCTTTTATCATGCACTTGCCACTAAGAAAAAATGAAAAGTTACCCATTGAAAGCTAGGAAACCATTGACGAACGCTAAAATATCCGATATTCTTATTACAATCATGGATAATCGATGAAACACAGAACCCAGTACATTTTATTTTTTTCAAGAGAGCTGATGGCTGCTGAAAATCAGTAAAAAATAATTTGGAAGTTCCAGTTCTATGACGTGTACCTTTCGAAATAAGAAAGGTCGGCAAACAGCCGTTATCTGTTAGCAAGAGCAACACTGATCATGTGTTGAACTCGGGTGGTACCGCGAATGTTAGACTGATTCGTCCCAAGAATACATTGGGATGGATCGGTCTTTTTTATTTATACTAAGGAGGAATAGGAATGTTAGATGTAAAAATGATGCGCCAAAATTTTGACTATGTACAAGAAAAACTAATGACTCGTGGCGTGAAAAAAGAAACGTTAGCTGAATTTATGGAACTTGACGAAAATCGTAGAAAATTACTTGTCAAAAGTGAAGAGCTGAAGAAATACCGTAATGACGTTTCTGGTGAAATTGCACAACTAAAAAGGAATAAAGAAGATGCTACCGCTAAAATCAATGAAATGAAAGAAGTTGGGGGAAATATCAAAGCCCTTGACGAAGAAGTCGCACAAGTAGATGAAAAATTAAAAGAAATTGCAACTACTTTGCCAAACTTACCAAATGATTCTGTCCCTATCGGAAAAGATGAAGACGACAACGTCGAAGTGCGTCGTTGGAATGAACCTCGTAACTTCTCTTTTGAACCTAAACCTCATTGGGAAATCGCTGAAAATCTTGGCATCTTAGATTTTGAACGTGGAGCAAAAGTATCAGGTAGCCGTTTTGTTTATTACAAGGGATTGGGCGCTCGTTTAGAACGTGCCGTCTATAACTTTATGCTAGATCAACATATTTATGAACATGGTTATACTGAAATGATCACTCCTTACATGGTAAACAGTCGTGCAATGTTTGGTACAGGACAATTCCCTAAATTCAAAGAGGATGTTTTCCAATTAGAGGATACAGATTTGACACTGATCCCGACTGCAGAAGTTCCGTTAACAAACTATTACAATGACGAAATTTTAGACGGTCAAGACCTACCGATCTATTTCACTGCCCTTAGTCCAGCTTTTCGTTCTGAAGCAGGAAGTGCTGGTCGAGATACTCGTGGATTGATTCGCCTACACCAATTCAATAAAGTTGAAATGGTCAAATTCTCTGATGCAGAACATTCATATGAAGAACTTGAAAAAATGACAGCTGATGCAGAAGATATTCTTAAAAAATTGCATTTACCTTATCGTGTAGTTGCTTTATCAACTGGAGATATGGGCTTCTCAGCTGCCAAAACTTATGACTTAGAAGTTTGGATCCCAGCCCAAGATATGTATCGTGAAATCAGCTCATGTTCAAACTGCGAAGATTTCCAAGCACGTCGCGCAATGATCCGTTACCGTGATGAAGATGGAAAAATCCATTACGCACACACACTAAACGGTTCTGGTTTAGCTGTTGGCCGAACAGTGGCAGCTATTCTTGAAAATTATCAAAATGAAGATGGTTCTGTCACAGTTCCTGAAGCACTTGTTCCTTACATGGGGAATTTGAAAATCATCAAATAAAATTAGCCTTTAAGACAACTATTCAAGCTTGCACGTTCGTGTGCTACGCAAAAACTGATACGCTACGTGATCTCGAAACTACAGACAAAAAACGTCCCGCAAAAATCAGACCAAAAATCTAACTTTTGCGGGGCGTTTTAAATTATTTTCGAATGACTCACTTTTTTATTCAATTTAAGCAGTCGAACTGACTCAAGATAACGGTCTCCTACAAGTAGCTTCTCTGAAAACAAAGTCGAGATTTCACAGAAATTCAAGAGCAACGTCTGGGAAATCCTTTCTTATGTCTTGTAGCCAATCTGTTCTGTTACGACTTAAGATTCAACTGAATAGTTCGGTGCTTCTTTTGTGATCTGTACGTCATGTGGATGTGATTCTTTCAATCCGCTACCACTCATTTGGATAAATTGTGCTTCGTCACGTAATTGTTTCAAATTACCTGCTCCTACATAACCCATACCAGATTTTAACCCACCGATCATTTGGAAAATGATGTCTGCAACGCTTCCTTTATAAGCTACGCGCCCTTCGATTCCTTCTGGAACCAATTTATTGGCTTCATTGACGCTTCCTTGGAAGTAACGATCTTTCGAACCTTTTTCCATTGCGCCTAATGAACCCATACCACGATAAGTCTTGAAACGACGTCCTTGGAAAATTTCAAATTCACCTGGTGACTCATCTGTACCAGCCAACATACTTCCTAACATCACTGCATGTCCGCCAGCAGCCAATGCTTTGACGATATCGCCAGAATATTTGATACCACCATCTGCAATAATTGCTTTTCCGTATTGACGAGCCACAGAAGCAGCATCATAAATCGCTGTTAATTGTGGTACACCCACACCAGCTACGACACGTGTCGTACAAATCGAACCAGGTCCGATCCCTACTTTTACAACATCCACACCAGCATCATACAATGCCTTTGTTGCTTCGGCTGTTGCCACATTCCCGGCAATTAGCGTTGCATCTTTGAAGGTTGAACGGATTTCTTGGATTTTACGAATGACACCAGCACTATGTCCATGTGCTGTATCAATAACGATTGCATCTACACCAGCTTCTAACAATGCGCCGGCACGTTCGAAAGTATCACTTGTGACACCTACAGCAGCAGCAACTAATAAACGTCCATGTTCATCTTTCGCTGCGTTAGGAAATTCAATCACTTTTTCAATATCTTTGATGGTGATCAAACCACTCAAGCGACCTTCATCGTCAACGATCGGTAATTTTTCGATTTTATGTTTTTGCAGAATTTTTTCTGCATCTTTTAGAGAAGTACCTACTGGGGCTGTTACTAAGTTTTCTTTTGTCATCACATCATTGATTGCTATATGATAGTCAGTCACAAAGCGCATATCACGGTTCGTAATAATACCAACCAATTTTCTGTTTTCTAAAGTTTCAACGATTGGCACTCCGCTAATACGGTATTTGCTCATTAGTTCTTCTGCATCTGCTACTAGATGTTGTGGCGTTAAGAAGAAAGGATCAATGATCACACCACTTTCAGAACGTTTTACTTTACGTACTTCATCGGCTTGCTGACTGATCGTCATATTTTTGTGAATAACACCTAATCCGCCTTGTCTTGCCATGGCAATTGCCATTTTACTATCAGTAACAGTATCCATACTTGCACTGATGATCGGAATATTCAACTTAATATTTTTTGTTAATTGTACGCTCATATCCACTTCGTTTGGTAACACGTGACTTTCTGCTGGTATCAATAAGACATCGTCGAAAGTAAACCCTTTTTTCGTGAACTTTGTTTCCCAGTTGGACATTTTTAGTACCACTCCTCTGTTTTAGTTTATCTACTAAAATAATCGATTTTCTTTATTAAGTCAACAGTCTATCCGTAATCCCTAACTTTTCTAAGAAGATATTCATTATAAGCGTTTACATACCGATAGTTTATTGCTTATCTCTCAGCAGTCGACTCTAAAAAAAAACAGTCAGAATTTTCTATCCTCCCAAAAGAGGCTTCAAAAATTCTGACTGATGGAATATTTTTTGTTTATCTTCTAGGTGCTGATAAACTGCCAATAATACCGTATTTATTCTTCAAGTAGTAACGTAACGCAAGAGCGACCCCACCGATGATCACGATAACTACTGGATCTAGTAGTGGGTTCAGTACTGGTGGAAGCAACGTTGTAGCGGAAAAGGCGATAACCCAGATCAGCGTTGTTCCTCCTAAAATAAGCAATGTTTTACCCATACCTGGTTTTTTACTGCGATCTGCTCCAGGATATTCATACTGATAAATGTATTTATACATCAGATAAAATACCCAACCACCGACTGCAGAACCTAAAATAAGAGTTGAAATTCCATAAGCCGGCGTTGTTCCACGTGAAAACAATCCAGTGATTGCAACCATAATACTCAACAGACCAAGTAGTAATAATGCGTTATCTAGCCACATCAAGACTGGTTTGGCATTTACTTTTACTTCAGCTGGTTTATTGATGATTGCTTCTGTTCGTTCAGAAACAGTACCGAATAGTTGTCTCGCTGTTCTTCCGCCTTTTTGCTCAGAAACTAAAGTCGGAAGGATGTCATGAAGGGCTGTGACTTTTTCCTCTTCGGATAAGTTAGCCGCTTCTAAAGTTTTTTTCAAATCAAAAATATATTGTTGGTTTCTTTTCGTCAACTTTTCTTCTAAACTATTGTTTTCTTTTACGATCTCACGTAATTGTTCTGGTTCCATGATCTAATAGTCCTCCTTAGCCGTTACTCTAACGGTTGTCACAAAAGACATTCTAACATACTATACGTACAGTTTGATAGCCCTTTTATACATTAAAACGGAATAACATAACGTCGCCATCTTGGACTACATAATCTTTACCTTCTAGACGAACGCGACCTGCTTCTTTTGCGGCATGCATGTTGCCATAATGATCCAAATCTTCAAAAGAGACTGTTTCTGCACGGATGAAGCCTCGTTCAAAATCTGAATGGATGATTCCAGCTGCTTGAGGAGCTTTGATTCCTTTTTTGAACGTCCAAGCTCGGACTTCTTGTTCTCCAGCAGTAAAGTAAGTAGCTAACCCCAATAAATCATAGGCTGCACGGATCAATTGATCTAATCCAGATTCTTCGATTCCCAATGCTTCTAAGAATTCAGCCTTATCTTCATCATCTAACTCGGCGATTTCTTCCTCTGCACGCGCGCTAACAACGATGACTTCTGCTTTTTCTTCTGCCGCAAAGTTACGTACTTCTTGAACGTAGTGATTGGATTCTGCTTCTGCTACTTCGTCTTCCGCAACATTTGCTACATATAAGATTGGTTTTGTTGTTAATAAGAACAATGATTTAACGATCTTTTGTTCTTCTTCTGTAAATTCGATCGAACGTGCGGAACGACCGTCTTCTAAAACAGGTTTTATTTTATCGAGCACTGCTAATTCTGCTACAGCATCTTTATCCTTTGTTTTAGCAACTTTTGCCACTCGCGTATAGCGTTTGTTGATTGAGTCAAGGTCAGCTAACACAAGCTCCAAATTGATCGTATCAATATCAGCTAAAGGATCAACTCGTCCTTCCACGTGAGTGATGTTGTCGTCATCAAAACAACGGACGACATGACAGATTGCATCTACTTGGCGGATATGACTCAAAAATTGGTTACCTAAGCCCTCACCTTTACTTGCACCTTTTACGATACCAGCGATATCTGTAAATTCAAAAGTAGTTGGAACAGTTTTCTTTGGATGAACTAATTCCGTCAACCGTTGTAAGCGCCAGTCTGGTACTTCTACCATTCCTACATTTGGATCAATCGTTGCAAAAGGATAGTTTGCTGCTTCTGCTCCAGCTTTAGTAATTGCATTAAATAAAGTCGATTTTCCGACATTGGGTAAACCTACGATTCCAGCAGTTAATGCCATAAATTTATTCACTCTTTCTCTGAATTTTTTTCAAGTATTTTTTTTAGTTTTTTTTCAAATTCTCGACGAGTCATCATAACGATATGTGCACAATTCACACATTTGATTTTGATGTCAGCACCCATTCGAATGATCTCCCAACGGTTCGTCTGACACGCATGAGGTTTTTTCATTTCAACGATATCATGTAAGTCGTACATAAAAGTCCCCTCCTTTTTGAAAAAAATATCTGAACGCTTGCTTTATTAATCGAAGCGCAATGATGGATTCTCTATTATTGAAAGTAATAGGACAAAGCCTAAGATTTTTGTTTCTCAGTTTTATTCGTCAAATTGAATATTAAGAATATCCAGGATTCTTGTCAAATCATTTTGTGACAGATATTCAATTTCGATTTTTCCTTTTCCATCTTTTTCTTGGATAGCGACACTTGTGCCGAACTTATCCATTAAACGATCTTCGCTTTCACGGATATAGTAAGGTTTTTCTTTTGCTAAACGTGGAATTTTTTTCTTTTCTTTTCCATCATTTTCA
>NZ_BCQB01000075.1 GCF_001544215.1 Enterococcus durans NBRC 100479 = LMG 10746 | reverse complement strand
CCCGTGGTGCTAGTTAATTTTAATATCCTAAAGAATATTTCAAAGTTCCTTCAAAACGTCGTTGTGCTCGACTTAATAGAACACTGTAAGCCAGTAATATGCTTTCAAATCTACTCTCTAGCCCTTTAACAGAACGTGAGTTGAAATTTTGACAACCTAATTTTTCTAATGAAGAAAAAACAGTCTCAACTGTTTTTCTTTGTTTTCCAAGTAAGCTGTGGTCTAGTTTTTCTGATTTATCCATGTTTTTACGTGGCGGAACGGATATAGTAATGCCCTTAAGGGCAAGCTTTTCATGGATTTTATGGCTAATATATCCTTTGTCCCCTAGGATATTGGGAAGATTCGCTTCTTCCGATAAAGTCTCTAACACTTTCACGTCATGGACACCTGGATTCGTGATTGAGTAAGTAATCGGAAAGCCAGTCTTAGTAACGATCATATGAATTTTAAGACCATAAAAATAAAATTTTTTTGTTGAGTTATAGCCAACTTTGGCTATTTGATTCAATAGTTTTGCTTGTCTATTTCTAACTGGTTTACATAATGGACTAGGAAAACTATCTATAATTCCGACTAGTTCACCTTTGGTGAGCTTCTTGATGAAAAAGTATCGAATAATCTTGATAGTGTAAGCTAAGTTTGAACTTAAGCGAGTGAATCGACTCCTACTAGGAAAGTCACCATTAGGAAATAAGACGGAACAAACCGCTATATACGTGGCTCTTTGGCTAGTATAGCCATTAATTATGCCCCATATAACACAAGCAATAATCACTGTATCGCGTTGCTTCAGTTGATCAGTATTTCTTCTGTTTTTAATCTTATCTGGTACACAATTGTGGTATATGTTAGAAACAGTTCTCATAATTTCCTTGAATGTTATAAAAGTATCTGTATAATGTTCAGTATATTTTGATGAACGCATATGTAGCCCTCATTTCTTGGGAGTTTTGAGACTACTATATGCGTTTTTTTGTTGATTTACCAACATGTTTAGACATTTTCCTCTAGGAAAAAATTAACTAGCACCACGGGTTTTTTCTTGTATTTTAGTGTTTCGGATTAGAATAAAAATGGGATTAGTTTTAATAATGATTTTTTATTGCAATTATGCTTTCAAAAAAACTTTTTATGATATAATTATCAAATTTTTCTGAAAATTATTTATAATTATTTTGGAAAAAAGGAGGTATTGATTTATTAGAAAAAAATTATTTAGTTTAACTCTTATTGGAAAGTTTGGATTAGTTGTGACGAATTTTGGTACAAAAGTTGATGCAGCTACGCGTTCATATGATAATGGTATTTATTGTAATAATAGTAAGTGCTGGGTTAACTGGGGAGAAGCTAAAGAAAATATTGCAGGAATTGTTATTAGTGGCTGGGCTTCTGGCTTGGCAGGTATGGGACATTAATATCCTATTATGAAAAATAATAAATCCTTCAACAAAATTCTAGAATTAACTGAAACTGCATTAGCCACCCCAGAAATTAAAAAAGATAAAAATCTATGTGAAATTTTAGAAAAAATAAAAGATAGTGCTGCTAAAGGTGAATTTTATTATGATTATAAGAAAGAATTTCAACCTGCAATTAGTGGGTTCACTATTAGAAACGGCTTTTCCACACCAAAAGTTTTATTGGAGTTACTTGCTGAAGTAAAAACTCCCAAAGCATGGTCGGGACTTTGAGTTGTAATAAGTACCATTATATTTTTTTGAAAGAGTATCTAATTGAGTTTAGGTACTCTTACTATATAGGTTCAATTATTTAATTTTGTAATATCTTTGTTTTTTGCTAAGTTTATTATTTCTTTATCAGTTATTCATTTATGTCCATATAGAATAACATTTTAGGACCAACAGGGTATACCCTAGTGGCCGTTTTTGATCCATTATCAATGGCTTTTTAAATTAGGGCCTAGTACTTTTGGAATGGAAATACTTTCCAACACCAAAAATTCTAGACCCGATTATTTTTGTTAAACGAGATTTCTATGTATTATGGAATTATAAATTTACTGTTGGAGGTTTTTATGACTGATTTATTTGCAGATGGGACTATCTCTATCCATGGAGCTCAAGAAAATAACTTAAAGGATGTCAGTTTAGATATTCCTAAGCATAAAACGACTGTATTTGCTGGTCTTTCTGGGTCTGGTAAATCCTCTTTAGTTTTTGATACATTAGCCGCTGTTTCCCGACGTGAATTGAATGAAACTTTTCCTAGTTTCACCCAACAATATTTGCCTAAATACGGTCAACCTGAAGTGAACCGAATCGACAACTTACCAGTGGCAATTGTGGTTGAACAGAAGCCTATTGGTCGTAATTCTCGATCTACTCTGGCAACCTACACCGGCATCTATTCCGTCTTACGTTTGATGTTTTCTCGAATTGGACAGCCTTGGGTTGGGTATTCTGAATGGTTTTCCTTTAACCTACCTCAGGGAATGTGTCCAAAATGTCAGGGATTAGGCTTTGTTGACGACATAGATGAACGTCAATTAATTGATCCTAATAAATCACTCAATGAAGGTGCAATGACTTTTGCCGGTTTTCAACCGAGAACTTGGCGTTGGAAGGAATATGGCAACAGTGGATTATTTGATTTAGACAAAAAAATTAAAGACTACACCGATGAAGAATATGATTTATTCATGCACGCTCCGCAACAAAAATTAAAAAATCCACCGGCAAATTGGGGCCGTACGGCATTATATGAAGGACTAGTTCCACGTATGCTTCGCTCTGTTATTCATAGTGCCTCAGGTCGTCATCATGAAGCTGCCTTATCAAAGATTGTCACTCGAAAACCTTGCCCAGTATGTCATGGAACACGTCTGAACAAAAAGGCTCTAACTGGTAAAATTGCTGGCAAAAATATTGCAGAAGTCAGCGATATGGATTTAGTAAGTGTCCTAAAATTTTTGGATAATATCTCGGACCCCAAGGCTAAAACAATGGTGCGTGAACTACATAGTAAAGTTCAAGCTTTGGTCGACATCGGTTTAGGTTATCTATCCCTTGGCCGTGGAACTGATACTCTATCTGGTGGAGAAGCTCAACGAATTAAAATTGCCAAATATTTGACGAGTTCCCTATCCGATTTAGTTTACGTACTCGATGAACCAAGTGTAGGACTCCATCCTCACGATATTAAATTAATTACCCAATCCTTAAAAAAGCTCAAGAAACATGGCAATACCATTATCCTAGTTGATCACAACCCTGCCATTATTTCGACAGCAGATTATGTCGTGGAAATGGGACCACAAGCCGGCAAAAATGGTGGTCAAGTAACTTTCACTGGTACCTACGACGAACTATTACGGTCAGATACGATTACGGGTAAAATGTTACGAGAAAAAATCACTTTCCCAAAGCCTCGTGAACCTCAATCTTGGCTAAATGTTAATCATGTAACTTCTCATAATTTAAAAGACGTATCTACCAGAATCCCTCAAGGTGTAATGACCGTGATATCTGGACCAGCAGGTTCTGGAAAAAGTACTTTAGTCCAAGCTTTCAAACAACAAGTTTCTGATCAAGACTATATTGATTTGAGTCAGGATTCTGTAGGTTTGAATATTCGTTCTACACCTGCAACTTACTTGAACATTTTAAATCCTCTACGAAAGCTTTTCAGTAAAGCCAACAATGGCGTTTCAACACAACTATTTAGTTATAACGGTAAAGGTGCTTGTCCCCGTTGCAAAGGTAAAGGTGTGATGATCACCGAGATGGCATTCATGGATCCAATCGTTCAAGAATGTGAGTTGTGTCATGGGAAACGTTATAGCCAAGAAGCACTACAATACACTTATCATGGCAAAGATATTTCTGAGGTTCTAAGTCTTTCTATCAACGACACTTTAGAGTTTTTCAAAGATGTGCCAGATATCTACAAAAAGGTTAGTCTACTCCACCAAGTTGGACTTGGTTATTTGAATCTTAGCCAGTCGATGACCACTTTATCTGGTGGTGAAGTGCAACGTGTTAAGTTAGCAATGGAATTGAATCATACCGGCCGAATCTATTTCTTAGATGAACCAACAACCGGATTGCACTTACAGGATACTCAACAATTGATCGATTTATTTGAAGGATTGGTTGATAAGGGCAATACATTAATTCTGATTGAACATAATCTGAAATTAATTTCACGAGCCGATTGGTTAGTCGATATGGGACCCGATGCTGGTAAATTCGGCGGTCAAGTTTGTTTTGAAGGTCATCCAAAAGATAGCCTAAACGATAAAAACTCTCGGACTGGTGCTGCATTAGCAGCTATAATTTCTTAAAAGATTCAAAAAGATCACCTCATTTAAAGTGCAACACAAAAGTTAGACAAAATTGAATATTTTTAAACTGCTAAGGCATGTTCCCTGTATTCGCAGGGAGTCATGCCTTTTGTTTTCTGTGATATTCGTCGATTGTTAAACCAATCGACGTAATTCTTTGTGATTTCCTTGAATTATCCAATATCTTTACACTGTGGAAATCCATTAAGACATTCTGTTTTAAGAAGATGAAAGAAGCTTTCAATTGGCGCATTATCAAGACAGTTTCCCTTACGAGACATGCTTTGTATAAATTTTTTTTCAGAGAGTTTATCGGTATAGTAATTCAATTGATAATGCCAACCTTGATCTGAATGAATTATTGGTTTTATTCCTTCCGGAATATTTTCTGTGAGTTCATCGAGTGTATCCATAATTAGTTTACTGTTAGGACTATTACTTACTTGAAATGCTAAAACTTCCTTACTTGCTTCGTCAGTAATAGCTGAAACGTAAGCCCACTTAGTATCGGCCAAGCGTACTTGTGTAACATCGGTATGTAATACTTTGAAAGGTACGGTTTCATTAAAATGCTGATGTAGAACGTTACGGGCCACTTTTCCAACTGTACCTTTATAAGATGAATATCTACCATTTCTGTGGCGGTTATAAAGGCTTACTTGAACATTTAATTCATCCATCAAACGACGCACTACGGCGTCTGATAGATGGATATCTAATTTAATGAGCTCTTCTTGAACGCGACGATAACCGTAGGTTAGACGTCCGCGATATCTTCCGCTTTCGGCAATTTTTAGTATCTCTACTTTTACATCTTCATACTTATCTACATAATTTTTGATACGTTTACGTTCATCATGATAAGTCGCTTTCTTAAGTCCAATGGTCTTAAGAATATCGCCGACTTTATACCGGTTAGATTTCGGAAGAGACTCTTGTTCGACCCTGATCTGATCAACTATTTGTGTTTTCTTTCGTCCTTTGAGGTTCCGAACAGGGTCATTGATTTTTTTAAGATTTCGTTCTCCAATTTTGCATCATATAATTCTTGATTCTTTTTCGTCAATTCTTCACGAAGTTGATCGATTTCGTTCTTGTTTACTAACTTACGTAATTTCTTCTTATTATGTTTCACTTTGGTTTTTCTGCCTTTCGGATGAGGCTTCAAGGCTTCTAAACCATACTGATTGAAGGCTGTCCTCCAAAGACTGATTTGACAAGAATTAACATCAAATTTTGCGGATACTTCGGCTAAAGTTTCATCATGAGTTTGATAGTAGTTTATCACATCAACTTTAAACTCAACTGAGAAACTTCGTTTAACTCTTCTTCGTTTAAGAGCGTCTGCGCCGCTCAAACGAAAGTTTTGTATCCATCTACCTACTTGTATTCGAGGCAAGTTACGTTTCTTTGAAAGAAGACTGATACTAATGTCACCTTGAAGATATTCACTAACGACTTCTGCTTTTAATTCTGAACTATATTTGACCATAGAAAAAGTGCTCCATAACTGTTAGATTTCTTGTCTAACAATTATGGAGCACTTTAGGTTCCCTGTGCTTTTTTATTTGTTCAAAAACAGCAACCGTAATTTGTTTTTTCCCAGTACTATAGCTAACTTAAATGTACTTTTCATTAGCCAACGTTAAAATTCGTCTTATAATAAAATTTAATTGTTTAAATGTGATAATTAATGTGATATTATTCTTATATGCCAACAATGGTTGTGAACAACGTTTAAATTGTTCGTATACTATCAAAAATGGAGGAATTGTTGTTGAAAACAAATCGCTATGTTGTTGCGTTTGCAGGTGTCATGTTTCATTTAATGATTGGTTCCGTTTATGCTTGGAGTGTTTTTACTAATCCAATTGCAAAACAAAATGGTTGGGCAGAATCCTCAGTCGCTCTTGCATTTAGTATCGCTATTTTCTTCTTGGGAATGTCAGCCGCCTTTATGGGCAAAGTCGTTGAAAAAATAGGCCCTAGACTAACGGGAACTATTGCTAGCTTTCTTTACGGAACTGGAACCATTATGACTGGTTGGGCTATCCATCAAAATTCAATTTGGCTATTATATCTCTCATATGGTGTCATAGGCGGCTTAGGACTGGGAGCGGGATACGTTACCCCTGTATCAACAATTATTAAATGGTTTCCAGACAAACGCGGTTTAGCAACGGGGTTAGCTATTATGGGATTTGGTTTTGCAGCAATGCTGACTGGTCCTGTTGCTCAACAGCTAATGGCTAGTGTTGGTCTTGAACAAACATTCTATCTCTTAGGAACATTTTATTTTGTTATTATGCTGCTCGCTGCACAGTTTATTGTTCGTCCAAATCTGGCACTATCAAGCACTACTGAAAATAGCATTTCTCAAAAAAAGGGAACACGTCTAACCCGAGGACCGGAGCTAACAGCTAACCAAGCCCTCAAAACTAAATCCTTCACTTTTCTTTGGATAATGTTCTTTATCAATATTACATGCGGGATCGGCCTTGTCTCAGCTGCATCCCCCATGGCTCAAAGTATGACCGGCATGTCTGTCCAAACAGCCGCAATTATGGTTGGAATCATAGGCCTTTTCAATGGCTTTGGACGTTTGATATGGGCAACTTTGTCTGATTATATCGGGCGCCCTGCTACTTTCAGTGCCATTTTTATTCTCGATATTGTAATGCTTTCAGCCATGCTCATCTTCAAATTACCGCTCCTATTTGTCATTGCATTATGCTTGTTGATGTCTTGTTATGGAGCAGGCTTTTCTGTCATCCCAGCCTACTTAGGTGATGTCTTTGGTACTAAAGAATTAGGAGCTGTTCATGGATATGTACTGACAGCATGGGCTGCTGCCGGAGTTGTTGGACCATTACTATTATCATTAACACATCAACTGTTCCACAATTATACTTTGACATTAGCTGCCTTTATTTTGATTGATCTATTGGCACTGCTAATCTCATTCTGGATACAACGAGATTTCATTAAAGCCAGCAAATTAATAAAAAGCAAATCATAAAAAACTACTTTAAAGCGCATTAAATTATTAAAAACTAAGACAAAATTGCATAAAAAAGAGTCTAAAACAGCATGAGCCGTAAAGTGCAACACAAAAGTTAGACAAAATTGAATATTTTTAAACTGCTAAGGCATGTTCCCTGTATTCGCAGGGAGTCATGCCTTTTGTTTTCTGTGATATTCGTCGATTGTTAAACCAATCGACGTAATTCTTTGTGATTTCCTTGAATTATCCAATATCTTTACACTGTGGAAATCCATTAAGACATTCTGTTTTAAGAAGATGAAAGAAGCTTTCAATTGGCGCATTATCAAGACAGTTTCCCTTACGAGACATGCTTTGTATAAATTTTTTTTCAGAGAGTTTATCGGTATAGTAATTCAATTGATAATGCCAACCTTGATCTGAATGAATTATTGGTTTTATTCCTTCCGGAATATTTTCTGTGAGTTCATCGAGTGTATCCATAATTAGTTTACTGTTAGGACTATTACTTACTTGAAATGCTAAAACTTACTTACTTGCTTCGTCAGTAATAGCTGAAACGTAAGCCCACTTAGTATCGGCCAAGCGTACTTGTGTAACATCGGTATGTAATACTTTGAAAGGTACGGTTTCATTAAAATGCTGATGTAGAACGTTACAGGCCACTTTTCCAACTGTACCTTTATAAGATGAATATCTACCATTTCTGTGGCGTGGTGTTAGTATCAAATCTTAGACAGCTTTTCGTAGAGACAAGAATAAATTAAACTTATCTACGAGAGGATGAATTTTTATGACCCGATATGAAGAAAATTTTAAACAAATGATCGTTGAACTGAATCAAACTGGACGTTCTGTTCGAGGGTTAGCGAAAGAATATGGCTTATCTGAAGCAACGATTTACAAATGGAAGAATTTATATTTACCTGATCAGTCCACAGGACTGACTGGAAAAGAAGTAGCTGAACTGAGAAAAGAAAATGCTCGTTTAAATGAGGAACTTGAAATCTTAAAAAAAGCCGCAGCCATATTCTCTCGGAAAACCTAAATTCGCTTGTTCAATTTTGGAATGGCAACAGTTTTTTTGACAAATTTTATAAGGTGCAGAACTTCTTTCCGTATGCTATTCCGATTGTCCTTGACAATGAGCCTCCTCGGATGTGACGATCTTCGGCAGGAGCTAACAGTTAAAGTTAGACTGCCTCGCTAGCGTTAGCACATCCGAGCTCATTATCAAGGATTCGCTGCGCCAATCTCTGGTTACGGTAACCAACCGGTGTCTCGTAGCCAAGTGTACCGTGCAACCGAAGGTGGTTCCACCAATTGACATAGTCAAATAACTCCAAATCCAATTGTTGTAAGGTTTCAAATGTGTATTGATAGACAAATTCTACTTTCAACGACTTATAAGTTGATTCAGCTACGGCATTATCAAAAGGACAGCCTTTATGACTCAATGATCGATTGATGTCAAAAGTTGTTAATAATCC
>NZ_BCQB01000074.1 GCF_001544215.1 Enterococcus durans NBRC 100479 = LMG 10746 | reverse complement strand
AAAAATAAAAATGTAATCGTAGAAATGAGATATTTGTTCTTATGAATACGACTTATTATTGGCATAATCTCTTCTAGTTCTGTCAGCACATTAGCTTGAAAAAGGGTGAGTCCAAAGCAATTTTGCTTTGGACTCACCCTTTCGTTTATTTTGCTTCTTGTAAAATATTGATTTTTTCGATCTTGATATCTTCCTTCGGTTTATCCGAACTATCTGTTTCAGTAGCGGCGATCGTGTCAACGACATCCATGCCTTCAATTACTTGTCCGAAGACAGTATATTGACCATCTAATGTAGGGTAGCCACCTTTTTTATAAGCATCGATGATTGCTTGAGGATAGTTATCTTTTAAAAGTCCGTCATGGACATCGTCAGAGTTTTGGACGATAAAGAATTGACTGCCGTTGCTATTCGGGTCTTGGCTGCGAGCCATTGATAGGGCACCACGGATATTGTAAAGCTGGTTTGAGATCTCTGTTTCAAAACCTTTGCCCCAAATACTTTCGCCGCCAGTACCGTCACCTTTTGGATCGCCTCCTTGGATCATAAAGTCTTTGATGACTCTATGGAAAGTCAACCCGTCATAATAGCCATCTTTGGCATGGGTCATAAAATTTTCTACGGCTTTAGGTGCAAGTTCTGGGAATAGTTTGATTTTAATCGTCCCTTTATTTGTGACCATCTCAACCAAATCTTCATTAGTTGCTACTTCATTCGTCAATTGTGGCAAAGTCAAAGAATTAAGATCCACGCTTTCTTTCGTGCTAGTTTCTGTTGTTTTTTCAGTGGAGTCATTTGTAGTTGAAGAAGAACTCTCTGAATTATTTTGTGTACAACCTGCGAAGAATAGTAAGGTTGCTGCTAATCCAATGCTTAAAAATACTTTTTTTGCTTTCATTTTTCTTTCCTTTCAAGTTGAAATTATTGTTATCTATAATGATAACAAACTATGGTACGAATACCTATCTTTTTACCTATAAAATTTTCGTTAAATTTTCTTTTAGAGGAAAGGTGTAGACCATTTGAAGCGCTTTTGTTATAATGTAAGTGGATACAAAAAGAAAACACAGGGGGATTTTATTGATGGGAAAATTAGGTATTTCGATCTATCCAGAACGTTCAACTTTTGAAAAGGATAAAGCCTATCTTGATTTAGCACATAAATATGGCTTTAAACGTGTTTTTACAAGTCTACTTCAAATCGATGGAGATAAAGAGCAAGTCTTAGCTGATTTTACTAAAGTCGTGGAGTATGCTAACAGCTTAGGGATGGAAGTAATGGTGGATATCAATCCAGCCTTATTTGATCAACTTGAGATATCATACGATGATCTATCTTTCTTTGATAAGATGGGCGCTTATGGTATTCGCTTAGATGTAGGATTTACTGGTGCTGAAGAAGCGAAGATGACGCGTAATCCTTATGGCATAAAAATTGAGATCAACATGAGCTCAGGAACGAACTATGTGGACAACATCATGAGCTATTCACCAAATACTTCAAACTTGTTAGGTTCCCACAATTTCTATCCTCATCGCTATTCTGGGTTAGGGTATGATCACTTTGTTTACTGCTCAGAAAAGTTCAGAAAGTATAATTTAAATACAATGGCTTTTGTGAACTCACAGGCTGCTGATTTTGGTCCATGGCCAACACAAGATGGTTTATGTACGCTAGAAGATCATCGCGACTTAGAGATTTCTACACAAGTCAAACACTTGATCCTGACAGGACTGATTGACGATATCTCTATTGGAAATGCTTACGCAAGCGAGGCTGAACTACAGGCGATGGCAGAAGCATTCCAAGCAGATTATCCTACATTGAAAGTTGATGTGGCAGAAGACATCACAGAAGATGAACGAATTTGTTTGTTCGACAATCTGCATAGTTACCGCGGTGACCGCTCGGAATATATCCTACGATCAACGATGACTCGTGTATATTACAAAGACAAACCGTTTCCTGCGCATAATACGCGTGATATGACCCATGGAGATGTATTGATCGATAACGAAGGGTATGGCCAATATAAAGGGGAAACACAAATTGCGTTGAAAGAAATGAAAAATGATGGACGCGTGAATGTCGTGGGACGTATTGCTGATGATGAATTGTTCTTGTTAGATTTCTTGAAACCATGGTCAAACTTCAAATTGATCGAAAATAAATAGTTGGCTTTGATACGAAAAAACAACCGCCAATGAACGATTAAAATTATACAATTCACAGTCCGGCTTCACCAAAAAATGGATAGAATAGACGGAAAGCCATCTCATGTTACACCTACTTTGATCGTAGGGAGAACATGAGATGCCTTTTTTTAGGAGAACAGCTATTTCTACTGGAAGGAATGCATCTAGCGGTCCTCTTTTTGTGAAAACAACTGTTTTTCATAGTTTTTTTCTAGTTGTGCGTTTTGCCAACGTGTTTCAAAGGCCTTTCTTTTTAGTACATGTAAATTATTTTTTTGATAAAGGAGGAAAAAGTTTTTCATCTGATTTTTGATTTCAGGGCTTAAACGGGGGTTATTCATCATTGTTTCACTAATTTTTTGATGCATGGTTTTTGTAGAAATGGGCCAAGTGATGATGTTTGTTTTTTTAGTATTTCTTGCCCAGAGTGCATATTGCAAGCCAAATTGGGATTGTTTAAGGTAGCAATTTCCGACCTTTTGTTCTTCTTTGAATAGGTAATCCAGTGGTCTGTTGGATTGGGCAATCTTGAGTAATTTCTTCTGGATAAAAAATTTCTCGTCGTGTTTTAAGTCGGGCATAAAAGCACTAGCGTTTAAATAAGTTGCTAATTGATGGATCTTTTTCATTGGAATAATAAAACGATGAACCGGAGCTGTGTACTTCAAAGGATAACTTAGGTGATACCGTGCCAGAGTATCAACAAGGTCGACATGTAATGATTCATTCTCTTTCTTTGTACAAACGAAGCAACAAGTGTGACCACTGTATTTTGATACATTGAATCCTGCTGGAAAAAGTAGGAAGGAATGTTTGTTTTCCGAATCTAACTTGGAAAGTGCTTTTTTTAAAAGCTGAACACTAGGATATACAGAAATACTTCGATAAATTGACTTAGCCACGGTCAACCGATTTTTTTTCTCGACAAACTTTCTTGAGTGATCATTCTTAATTATATTAAAATAGATAGAATAAAGTTCTTTGAGATCATCTGGGTGAGGGGTTAGTCGATTTTCTACTAGATCAAGAACTTGGTTATGTATTTCCAGCATTCGGTAACTATAATTGGGATCTTTGCGATAGGTGGCAGTAATGGTTTCGTTCCACGCAGTCTCGTCAGTTAATTTAGTATCCATAAGATCACTCCTTTTTATCTTAGCTTAACATCAAAAGAAAAGCGGGCAGAACTTTCTTTGATAAAAAACGAAGAATATGATCTATCTGTTATCAAGCTATCTGATTTTATTAGGTAGACTTGCATCTATGGGGCTGATTATTTATACTGATTTTAGAAAAGAGTGTTGGAACATTGAAATAAAGGAAGGTATGACATGAAACTTTGGATCAAAATAGCCATAGGAATCATCATAGTGATTATCGTGGCATTATTATTTGCAGGAAATTATTTTTATAATTACGCAGTCGTACCATCTGAAAAAGATTTTTTAGAAGACGACACACCAGGTACATCACAGGTAGTGAAGGAAACAGAAGCACAAAAATGGTTCAATGACAAAGAAAATCGCAGTTATTGGCACCTTACTTCCAAAGATGGCTTGAAACTTTCAGCCATTTATCTACCGGCAGCAACAAAAAGTGAGAAAACAGTGATTGCCGCTCATGGCTATATGGGCAACGCAGAAACAATGGCAAATTACGCAAAAATGTTCCATGACTTAGGCTATAACGTGTTAGTCCCAGATGCCCGCGGCCACGGAGAAAGCGAAGGAGATTACATTGGATTTGGCTGGCCAGAAAGAAAAGATTATGTCCAGTGGATCCATCAAATCATAGAAAAAGAGGGGCCATCGCAAAAAATCGTTCTTTATGGTATCAGTATGGGAGCAGCTACCGTTATGATGACTAGCGGGGAGAAACTGCCTGATAATGTAAAAGCAATCATTGAAGATTGTGGGTATTCTTCCGTTAGCGATGAACTTAGCTATCAATTAGATGACATGTTTCATCTACCGGCATTTCCATTGATCCCAGTAACCAGTTTGATGACGAAAGTCAGAGCAGGGTATTTCTTTGGCGAAGCAAGTGCGGTCGATCAGTTAGAAAAAAATACACGACCAATGTTATTTATTCATGGGGACGCGGACACCTTTGTTCCTTATGAAATGTTGGACAAAGTATATGATGCAACGAAAGGGCCAAAAGAGAAATACGTAGTCAAAGGTGCTGAACACGCAAAGGCATATTCGATCGATCCAGAAAAATACCAAACGGTTGTAAAAGACTTCTTAAATAAATATGTCCAATGATTTTCAGTTAAAATAAAATTTTTGTAATCCGTGTGCTTGAACGGAATAAACGAAAGTTTCTCCTAAAATCAACAAATGGTACTAAGCCGAATGATCCCAAGAATATTTCTTTTTGGTGATTGTTCGGCTTATTTTTTTATAGTTGAACACTTCATCGAGATGCGCAAGAAATGAGGTGGAGACAAAAGTCGTTTAGATCTGTCCCACTCTCGTAGATCAAATGAAACTGAGATTGGTTCGATCTGTCTGTGATATATAAAAAAGAAACATGTATAATCAAACTTATTTTTACTCCATACAAGACGTTTTTTTATGTGTTAAGGATATTTTTAACATGAACAGTCACTTTGTTGTTATTCTTTTAGTATAAAAATAGAAAGCGAGGGGGGATCGAGTGGGAAAAACTCAAAGAAATAAATTGTCGGCGGTGTAGAAAGTGTCAAACAATCGCACTATGGGGATAAGTGTGAAGAGTAGAATTCGAGGGATTCGGTAAAAAGTCGACTAGTTGCTGTTGAGTGGCTAGTCGTACGAACGGATGAGGAGAAAATCGTTGAAGGGAAAAAATTTCAACGATCCGATTCGATCAAGGTAAAAAAAGTGAAATAGTTAAAATACTGGTTACTTATTTGTTTATCACTAGCAAGCTTTACGTTGTAGACAAAAGTATCAATTTATTTTCTTGCGAAGAAGATAAGTAGATGCCTTTGTCTTTTTTTGTATGTACTCCAACCAAGGTGTTTGAGAAACAATCGTAGCTAGTATCTGTTTCTAATAGTCGATAGGCCATTTTTCATTAGTTATCTGCTAGGCTTATTCAAGGTGTAGCTTCTAGAGAAAACTAAATTTCCAGATGAAAATAAAAAAAGGACTATTTGTTTGGCATTACAAGATACACTAGTAGTCAGAAAGCTACATTAAATGTTGGAAAATATGCGAAATATACTAGTGGTCATAATGGTGGGAACAGCGAGCCATTGATAAAATATAGAGGAGGATCCAAATGGATGAGAAACCTTTGTTAGGAAAAAATTATCAAGTATCGGAAAAAAGACAGAAAAATATAGAAAAAGAATCTTTGAAAGAAAAATATCAGTATCAAAAAGCTTTAAATAGAAAAACTATCTCTCGCGAACAGAGGAAAGCGGAGGAGGAAACAAGGCTTTTTTTTACTGAATTATTCCAGAAGGATGAAGGACCTGAGAAAATCGAGCAGTATCATGCGAGAATGGTAGGTTTAGCGTGTAGTAAAAGTGAGAAGCAATCGTTTGTTAACGAAGAGTTTAAATCTTATTTATCCTATTGGGCAACTCTATTTAAAAACGGTAGCTTAACAAAAGACGCACTAAATCCGATGAATACTCCAAAAATATTGTTTCACCTATTGAGTGTTTCGCTAGAGAAGAGTGCAATATTTTTAACAAGTAAATATGGAACCATTCGTTCTTTATATGAATTGAGTGCAAATACCAAATCTTCTTTTTTAGTCTATCCAGCTTTTTTCACGTCTGAAAATACTAACAGGAGGAAAGTAGGTGGCGTCGTTATCCGTAAGTTCGATGACATCAACTATGAAATAATTGTCATAGATAAACATAATACTTATTTTAAGGATATAAGGAACAAAGAGTTAGAAAAATTTTTATCACAGGGGCCTAATGTTGCTCTAACTAGGTATCTTGTTCCAACCGTTAGAACACATCTTATAGCAGATCTGTTAACGTCAACAAGACAGAGCAATAATAAGTTTTCTACATATGATGGATTGGATAAGATAAGCGCACAGAAGGAATTTAGAAAATACGAAGAGGTAGATACCGTGGATAAAGGCGATATCAAAAATTTTGAATGTGCAGTAAATTATGCAGTTTGTTCGGCGATTTTCAATGAGGAGTTGCTAAAAGAACCGCAGATGCTTTCTCTTCCAGAAAATGTTGAAATCATCCATCAACTAGTTATTGATCATCTTACAGGCATCGAAAAAAATTCGCCGACATTTACAAGCAAACAGAAAAATAATCTAGCGATAGCGATAAAAAATATAAAGGCATCTGATCTTTCGTATGAAAAATCCTTTAGTATTCATGAAAAAAAGCAAATAGAGGAGAAAAAACTTAGTGCATTCCAAAAAAGTATGGACACAAACAAAAAACATCGGAAGTTGCCTGCTAAGTCAGGTGGAATAGACAATCCAGCCTTTTATGAAAAAGCACATTCAAGTGATTCACCTACTATTTAGTAGAGGAAAATGAACAGGCAGAACAAGCAGACAATCAGCAAAAAAAGTAGCGTTTCTACACAAAGTCAGGTTATAAAAAAAGATCAGTCAGTATTAGTGTAAAAAAAAAGAGTGCGTGGGACAAAACTAAAAATCAGTTTTGCCACAGACTCTCGAATAAACGGTGGGAGCAGAAGCAACTCCTTCGGAAATAAGCCGAAATTCTCGGAGTTAAACACTTCTGTCCCAACCTCTCTGTTTATGTCATTATTCAATTAAAATTAAAGGTTTGCAAATTTTTCTAATAGACGAATCATTTGGCAAGTGAAGCCATATTCATTGTCGTACCAAGCAACTGTTTTCACTAATTGGAAATCACCTGCTGTAGTTACTTCAGTTTGTGTTGGGTCAAAAATTGAACCTTGAGTCGTTCCGATAACGTCACCGGAAACGATTTCGCGATCGTCATAACCAAATGAAAGATTATCAACAGTATGTTTCTTGATTGCTTCGTTGACTTCTTCAGCAGTTACTTTTGTTTTTAAGATTGAAACTAATTCTGTTAATGAGCCATCAACGACTGGAACACGTTGTGCATGTCCTTGAAGTTTTCCTTGTAATTCAGGAATAACTAAGCCGATAGCTTTTGCAGCACCAGTTGAGTGAGGGATGGTGTTATCTGCTGCAGAACGAGCAGCACGTAAGTTACCACCTTTTACTGGGCCGTCTAGTAACATTTGTGTAGAAGTATAAGCATGGACAGTTGTCATTGTTCCTACTTCAATCCCAAATTCATTATTTAAAAAGTAAGCCATTGGTGCTAAGCAGTTTGTTGTACAAGAACCAGCAGAAATGATTTTGTCATTTGCATCTAACGTATCATCATTTACGTTATAAACGATCGTTTTCATTGCTCCGGCTGGTGCAGAGATCACGACACGTTTAACGCCTGCGTTCAAGTGAGCTTGTGCTTTTTCTTCAGAAGTGTAAAAACCAGTACATTCTAAAACAATATCGACACCATTTTCTTTAACCCAAGGGATCTTACTTGCATCAGGTTCAGCATACACGCGTGTAGTTTCACCATCAACTACGATTGAGTCTTCTGTTGCAGTAACTGTACCTGGATACGTACCGTGTGTTGAATCAAATTGTAACAATTGAGCCAACATCGTTGGGCTAGTTAAGTCATTGATTGCTACTACTTCAATATCATCTGATACTTCTTTGACACGGCGGAACGCCAAACGTCCAATACGTCCAAATCCATTAATACCTACTTTTACTGTCATAATCAAAAGTTCCTCCTTTATTTGGAGATTGTCGAATGCCCAATCTTCATTAATACATCTATTATTTTCCTCCTGTTGTTTTCATTTGTCAAAAAATTATACTTACAAAAGTAAAGTAACCTTAATTATTTCCGTTTTTGAGTCTTCGCAAGTAAGTAGGCAAGTCAAATCAGAGATAAAACAGACAAAAGGGAGAAACTTTGGCTGAAAAGATGGACAAAATGGCTTTTCACCGATAAAATAAATAGGACTTTTGTTTATTGTGGAAATTCAGGCAGTCAAGTAATTAAATATAAATAAATTAATAGGAGGACTTAAAGATGTCCATGTTTTTAGATCAAGTGACGATCGATGTGAAAGCCGGTAAAGGCGGCGACGGAATGGTGGCATTCCGCAGAGAAAAATATGTACCTGATGGTGGTCCTGCTGGCGGTGATGGCGGACACGGAGGTGCGGTGATCTTAGTTGTTGACGAAGGATTACGCACATTGATGGATTTTCGTTTCAACCGTCATTTTAAAGCTCAACCTGGAGAAAACGGGATGAGTAAAGGCATGCATGGCCGTGGATCAGAAGATACGTATGTCAAGGTGCCACAGGGAACAACAGTGAGAGACGCAGAAACAGGCGCTTTACTAGGTGATTTGATTGAAAATGGTCAAACGCTTGTTGTAGCAAAAGGTGGTCGCGGCGGTCGCGGAAATATCCGATTTGCTTCACCAAGAAATCCAGCACCTGAAATCGCCGAAAATGGCGAACCAGGTCAAGAAAGAAAAATCGAATTAGAATTGAAGGTACTGGCTGATGTAGGTTTGGTTGGTTTTCCTTCTGTAGGTAAATCTACACTTCTTTCAGTGATTTCTTCAGCTCGTCCGAAAATCGGTGCGTATCATTTTACGACCCTTGTTCCGAATCTCGGCATGGTTACAACCAGCGATGGCAGAAGTTTTGCAGCCGCTGATCTACCAGGTCTGATCGAAGGAGCTTCCCAAGGCGTTGGACTGGGAACTCAATTTTTACGTCACATCGAACGTACGCGCGTTATCCTACATGTGATCGACATGAGTGGGATGGAAGGAAGAGATCCATATGAAGATTATTTAGCGATCAATCATGAATTATCTTCTTATAATCTACGTTTACTCGAACGTCCACAGATCATTGTTGCAAATAAAATGGATATGCCAAACGCTGAAGAAAACTTGGCAAAATTCAAAGAGCAATTGAACAAAGAAAAAACAGACGAGTTTGCAGATGACATTCCTGTTTTCCCAATTTCAGGCGTGACTAGAAAAGGAATTGATCCATTATTGAATGCAACAGCGGATCTACTTGAGGTTACACCAGAATTCCCTCTATATGATGAAGAAATCGAGGAAGAAACAGTACAATATGGCTTTAATCCAGATGAGCCAGAATTCAAGATCGACCGTGATCCAGATGCTACTTGGATCTTATCTGGTGAAAAAATCGAGAAATTGTTCCAAATGACAAACTTCGACCATGATGAAACAGTCATGCGCTTTGCCCGTCAATTACGTGGAATGGGTGTTGATGAAGCTTTACGTGCTAGAGGAGCTAAAGATGGCGACCTCGTAAGAATCGGCGAATTTGAATTTGAATTCGTTGAATAATGGTAATTTGTTTTAAGTAATAAAATAAGAAAAGTTTGTTTTTGAGTATCTAAAGAGTGAGAGAAAAGTAGATTTGCTTTTTTCTTGCTCTTTTGG
>NZ_BCQB01000073.1 GCF_001544215.1 Enterococcus durans NBRC 100479 = LMG 10746 | reverse complement strand
AGTCTTTTTTATATCTTCGGGAAGTAGCTCAGCTTGGTAGAGCACTTGGTTTGGGACCAAGGGGTCGCAGGTTCGAATCCTGTCTTCCCGATTTTTTGTTTTTAATTGCTTTTACTTTCAAGTTGATTTATAATTTGAATGAACTGAATATGCGCCCATAGCTCAACTGGATAGAGTGTTTGACTACGGATCAAAAGGTTAGGGGTTCGACTCCTCTTGGGCGCGTTAATACGGAATGGTTTATTCCGTATTTTTTTTATATATTTTAATAAATACTAAGGTAAAGATGAAGAAAAGTCATTCTTCTTTCTTTCTGATATTAAATTCGTTATAATTAAGGTCAATATTAGTCAAAGGAATGAGTAAGATGGCACATCAGAATACCTCGGATTTAATTGAATCTTATATAAAGAAAATTTTGGAAGATAATGAAATGATTGAGATTCGTAGGATTGAAATGGCAGACCTCTTTAATTGCGTTCCTTCTCAAATCAACTATGTCATCAATACGAGATTTACGATTCAACGTGGATATCTAGTTGAAAGTAAGCGGGGTGGCGGAGGCTATATACGTATTGCAAAAGTAAGGATTTCTGATAAAAGACATATGCTGGAACAAATCAATCAGCTGTTTGATGAAACGATCAGTGAAAAAAATGCGTTTGCGATTATCCAAAAGCTATATGAAGATCAAATGATTTCAAAAAAAGAAGGAAATTTAATGTTAAGTGCAATTGCTAAAAGTACACTTAATTTTAGTGAATTAGAAGACTATACACGTGCTAGGATTCTTCGAGCCTTTTTAGAACGTTTAAGTTATGAAGATGGGAAGTGAACATAAATGGAAGAACTTTTTACAGAAAGAGCGCAACAAGTATTAGAAATTGCGCAAAAAGAAGCAAAAAAATTCAAACATCAGTCTGTTAGTTCTGAGCATATCTTGTTAGCCTTAGTACTCGAACCAAATGGTATCGCTGGGAAAGTCTTGCGAGAAGTGGGGCTTAACGAAACGGATATTTATGAAGAGATCGAACATTTAATTGGTTATGGGATGGTCAATTCGTATCCTCAGGGTGTATTTCTTCCATATTCCCCAAGGATGAAACAAATATTTGCATTGGCGAATAGCGAAGTAAAGAAAATGGGTTCGCAAAAAGTCGGTACAGAGCATATCTTGTCTAGTCTGTTGAAGGATGAAAGCATTATGGCTGCTCGCATCATGATCAATTTAGGAATCAGTTTAACGAAAGTACGCCAATCACTGAAACAAAAAATGGGCTTGAAAAATGATACTCGTAATGGTGGACTACGTCGTCGAAACCCACAAGAGAAGCGCCAAATGGTAAAAGGTACACCAACTTTGGATTCTTTAGCAAGAGATTTAACGCAACTAGCTAAAGAAGGCAAATTAGATCCAGTAGTAGGACGTTCAAGAGAAGTAAAACGCTTGATCCAAATCCTTAGCCGCCGCACTAAAAATAATCCAGTATTAGTTGGTGAACCTGGTGTAGGTAAAACTGCTATTGCGGAGGGACTTGCACAAAAGATCATCTTGGGTGAAGTGCCTGAAGAAATGCAGGAAAAACGCTTGATGATGCTCGATATGGGCTCATTAGTTGCAGGCACGAAGTATCGTGGTGAATTTGAAGATCGGATGAAAAAAGTCATTGATGAAATTTATAACGATGGCCAAGTGATCTTATTTATTGATGAGTTGCATACGCTGATCGGTGCTGGTGGAGCAGAAGGCGCAATCGATGCTTCGAACATTTTGAAACCAGCGTTAGCTCGTGGCGAGTTACAGACGATCGGTGCAACGACTTTAGATGAATACCAAAAGTACATTGAAAAAGACTCGGCATTGGAAAGACGTTTTGCCCGTATTCAAGTGGATGAACCAACGCCGGAGGAAGCAGAAGAAATCTTGCGCGGACTACGCTCAAGATATGAAGAACATCATAATGTAGAAATCACAGATGAAGCTGTACGTTCTACTGTCAATCTCTCTGTACGTTATATCACTTCCCGACAATTACCCGACAAAGCGATTGATTTGATCGATGAATCAGCTGCAAAAGTTCGTTTAGATCAGACAGATGATCTATCTAAATCGGCGATGGTCAAGTTAGAAATCGATACTTTTGTGAAAGAAAAAGAACGAGCTATCCAGAAACAAGACTTTGAAACGGCAGCTCAATTCCGCAGACAAGAAAAAGCAATGCGTAAAAAACTAGATAAGTTATTATTGCTTGAAGAAAAACACGAAAATGGTTATGCGAACCGTGTAACTGAAGAGGATGTGGCGACTGTCGTTTCTGAATGGACAGGTGTCCCACTTCAACAGTTGGAAAAGAAGGAAAGTCAGCGGTTATTAGAACTAGAAGCATTACTACATGAACGTGTAGTTGGACAAGATGAAGCAGTTAAGGCAGTGTCGCGTGCGATCCGACGTGCTCGTAGTGGGCTGAAAGACCCTAATCGTCCGATTGGCTCATTCATGTTCTTAGGACCAACGGGTGTCGGTAAAACGGAGTTGGCTAAAGCATTATCAGAAGTGATGTTTGGCGATGAAAACTCGTTGATTCGTGTGGATATGTCTGAATTTATGGAAAAATACAGCACAAGTCGTCTAATTGGTTCACCTCCAGGATATGTTGGGTATGATGAAGGTGGACAATTGACAGAAAAAATCCGCCAAAAACCATATTCGGTGATTCTATTAGATGAAGTGGAAAAAGCCCATCCAGATGTTTTCAATCTGTTATTACAAGTACTAGATGATGGTCACTTAACAGATTCTAAAGGTCGAAAAGTTGATTTTCGAAATACGATCATGATCATGACTTCAAATATTGGAGCGACACAAATTCGAGAAGAAAAGAATGTTGGTTTCAATGTCCAAGATATTACAAAAGATCATAAAGCCATGCAAAAACGTATTTTAGAGGAATTGAAGAAAACGTTCCGTCCAGAATTCTTGAACCGTATCGATGAAACGGTAGTATTCCATTCTCTAAGCAAAGAAGAAATACATGCGATTGTTGAGATCATGAGTCGTGCGATCGTCAAACGATTAAAAGACCAAGATATTCAAGTGAAAATCACACCGGCAGCAGTTGATGTGATTGGTAAAGCGGGATTTGATCCTGAGTATGGTGCTCGTCCGATCCGTCGTGCCCTACAAAAAGAAGTAGAAGATCGCTTAAGTGAAGCTTTACTAGGTGGCGAGATCCATTTAGGGGATCAAGTCACAGTGGGCGCCTCGAAAGGGAAAATCACTTTAAACGTTCGCTTACCAAAAAAGGCAACAATTGAATCCTAATGATTAAGAAGAACGGTTTTTTATCTCTCCTAACGTAAACATTACGTGGAGAGATAATAGCCGTTCTTTTTTATTATGTGCAGTTTTTCTTGTGAAGAGATTTTCAAAAATCCAACAATAAATATAAGAAGTATTGGAAAGTTTTTTAAGCTATGCTACTATTATGGAGTTGTAGGAGGAGGAACTAATGATCGAAATCATAACTACTGTAGAATCTTTTGAACAAGCGAAAGAGCTGATTGAAGCTGGGACGGACACTTTATATTTTGGCGAAGAGTTATTTGGCCTAAGATTACCCGCGTCATTCTCGAGAGAAGAACAACGCCAATTAGTTGAATTGGCTCATCAATATGGCAAACAAGCAAATATTGCGGTGAATGGCATTATCCATCCTGAAAAAATGAAAAAAGTTCCAGAATACCTGAAATTTCTAAAAGAAATCGGGGTCGATAAGATCACGGTGGGCGATACTGGGATTATTTATACAATGAAAAAATACCCTGAATTGAGTATTCCATATATATTTGACGCAGAAACGTTGGTTACTAGTGCAAGACAAATCAACTTTTGGGCGAAAAAAGGAGCGACTGGTGCAGTACTGGCACGTGAAGTTCCGTTTGAAGAAATGAAAAAAATGGAAGAGAAATTGACGATTCCTGTCGAAGTACTCGTGTATGGTGCTACATGTATCCATCAATCGAAACGGCCGCTTTTACAAAATTATTATCATTTTACGAAGCAAGAGGAGCGAGCAGACCGTGACAGAGGGCTCTTTCTTTCTGAACCTAAAAAAGAAGAAACACATTATTCCATTTATGAAGATACACATGGTACACATATTTTTGCAAGCAATGATCTAAATCTTTCTAAAGAATTGAATGAACTTTATACGCATCACTTCCGTACATGGAAATTAGACGGATTATTTACACCAGGAGTAAATTTTGTAAAGATCACACAAGAATTTGTAAAAGCCAAAGACTTGCTACTTGCTGATTCATGGAATGAAGAACAAGCTGAAGCAATTTGTGCTGCAATCAACGAATTACATCCAACAAATCGTGAATTAGATACAGGCTTCTTTTATATTGATCCTGAAGCCATCAAGTAAGGAGTAGACAAAAGAAAAATGACAACAAAACGAAAATTAAAACGTCCGGAAGTCTTAGCTCCGGCAGGAACACTTGAAAAATTAAAAACAGCGATCCATTATGGTGCAGATGCTGTGTACATTGGCGGTAATGCTTATGGTTTGCGGAGTCGTGCCGGTAATTTCACCTATGAAGAAATGGCTGAAGGTGTTGCTTTTGCCAAAGAACATGATGCAAAAGTATATGTTGCTGCGAATATGGTCACTCATGAAGGAAACGAAGAGGGAGCAGGAGAATTTTTTAGAAGTCTGCGTGATGTTGGCATTTCAGCGGTGATCGTTTCAGACCCTGCCTTAATCGAGATTTGTGCAACGGAAGCACCTGGTCTACCTATCCATCTTTCTACCCAAGCCTCTGCAACCAACTTTGAAACGCTTGAATTCTGGAAAGAAGAAGGATTAGAACGTGTCGTCTTGGCACGCGAAGTTTCAATGGAAGAAGTCGCAGAGATCCGTAAAAATACAGACATTGAAATTGAAGCGTTCATTCATGGTGCAATGTGTATTTCTTATTCTGGACGTTGTACATTGTCTAACCACATGTCGATGCGTGATGCAAACCGCGGTGGCTGTTCTCAATCATGCCGTTGGAAATATGGACTGTTCGATATGCCATTTGGTCAAGAGAGAAACAGCTTGACTGATTCTGGAGAAATCGAAGAAGAATTTTCGATGAGTGCAGTCGACATGTCAATGATCGAACATATCCCCGAATTGATCGAGAATGGGGTCGATAGTTTCAAAATCGAAGGACGGATGAAATCGATCCATTATGTATCAACTGTTTCGAATGTCTATAAAGCAGCAGTGGATAGTTACATGGAAGATCCAGATAACTATGTATGTAAACAAGAATGGATCGATGAGTTATGGAAAGTGGCACAACGAGAGCTTGCTACTGGTTTTTACTACAATACACCAAGTGAAAATGAACAATTATTTGGGGAACGTCGCAAGATCCCTGTTTATAAATTCGTTGGTGAAGTATTGTCTTATGATGCAGAAACAAAGATTGCAACGATCCGTCAAAGAAATCTTTTTTCTGTAGGCGATGAAATTGAATTTTATGGACCAGGGTTTACACATTTCAGCCAACCAGTGGAAGTAATGTATAATGATGAAGGAGAGTCCATTGATCGTGCGCCTAACCCAATGATGATCCTAACGATGCCAGTAGCTCAACCAGTTAAGCCAGGTGACATGATCCGTAAAAGAAAATAATAGCGGAGGCATGACAAGCTGAGCATTTGAAACCTATTATTTAGTAAAACGTGTTACACTTATTTTTTGTAAGGATAAAGCTTGTGAAAGAGCATTCATAGCTTGTTTAAGCTGTTATCTAAGGTATCATTATTGACATGATCCTTTTAAATCGGGAGGTATAACATGGAAACTTATGATTATATAGTCGTCGGTGGTGGTTCAGGTGGGATTGCCTCAGCAAATCGTGCAGGAATGCATGGTGCAAGAGTCTTATTGATTGAAGGAAATGAATTAGGTGGCACTTGCGTAAATGTCGGCTGTGTACCTAAAAAGGTCATGTGGCAAGCAAGTACGATTTTAGAAACGATTGAACGAGATGCTCCAAGTTATGGCATCCAAGCGGATCTAAAAAAGGTAAGCTTCAAAGAATTAGTTGAACGACGTGAAAAATACATCGAATTTTTACATGGAGCGTATCAACGTGGGTTGGATAGTAATCATGTTGATGCAATCAAAGGATATGCAACATTTGTCGATAGCCAAACAGTGGAAGTAAATGGCGAAACATATCAAGCAGAAAAAATTTTGATCGCTACAGGCGGAAAACCTAGCAAGATGAGTATTCCTGGGGGCGAGTATGCGATTGATTCAAATGGCTTCTTTGAATTGACAGAACTACCAAAACGAGCAATTGTTTTAGGTGCTGGATATATTGCTGCGGAGCTTTCAGGAGTCTTTCGCGGCTTAGGGAGCGAAGTAATGTGGGCATACCGCAAAGAACGCCCGCTACGTACATTTGACCAAATGTTATCTGATAACTTAGTAGAGATGTACCAAGAAGCTGGGATTCAAACCTATGCACACTATGTGGCCAAAGAAATCATCAAAAATGAGAATGACTATACTGTCGTATTTGAAAATGGCGAAAAATTGACAGGGGATTGTGTCCTATTTGCTGGTGGTCGTGTACCGAATACGGCGAAACTTGGCTTGGAGAATACGCAAGTCCAATTAGATGAAAAAGGATTTATCGTAGTTGATAAATACCAAAACACAACAGATAGCCATATTTTTGCTGTTGGAGATGTTATTGGGAAAATTGAATTGACCCCAGTAGCGATTGCTGCAGGACGTCGTTTATCTGAACGTTTATTCAATGGTAAAGCTGATTCGTATTTAGACTATAACTTGGTACCAACGGTCATCTTTACGCATCCACCGATTGCAACGATCGGTGTGACAGAAAAAGAAGCAATCGAGGAGTATGGAGAAGAAGCAATCAAAGTCTATCGCTCCCGCTTTACACCTATGTATTTTGCATTGAATGATTATCGTCAGAAATGTGAAATGAAATTGATTTGTGTAGGTAAAGAAGAAAAAATCATTGGCTTACACGCAATCGGTGTTGGTGTAGATGAAATGCTCCAAGGATTTGCTGTAGCTATCAAGATGGGAGCAACAAAAGCCGATTTTGATAATACTGTAGCAATCCATCCTACAGGTGCTGAAGAGTTTGTAACCATGAGATAATGAAAAAGCAATACGCCGTCTAACTTTAGAATGTCTAAGTTAGGTGGCGTATTTTTTTATTGTTATCGCTTAAGGATATCTTTTGCTTTCATTTTTTCTAATTCTTTTGCGAGTTTCTTTTTCTTCGACTCTTTTCCGCCTTCATACATACAGATCAGCGCGATCAAACCAACGAAAGGCATCAAAATATTTTTAAAAGAGAGATCCCAGTGACCACTAATGACAATATAGACAACTAAGCCACTAAAAATCACCGGTAAGATTGCCCCTAAATATTTTTTTCCTAAATATCCTGACAGCGTTTGAAAAGCAATAACGAAAACAATCAATAAAAGTTCTAAAATATTATTCATGGTTACTCTCCTTATGTTTTATTAAGATTTCTTTTGCTAATTCTAAGGATAGTTTTTCATTAATAACCATCTCCATGATTGCAATTTCAAAAGAATCATTGTTTTCTTCAGATAATTTTATCTTTTCGATCAATCGATCCAATCTTAATCTGACAGTCGGATAACTAACTTGATAATCTTTTGCTAATTGCTTTAAGGAACCTGAAGCGAATAAGAATTTTTTGATAAATTCTTGTTCTTCAGTTTCTAAAGTGAAAAACCAATCCATTTACTTTACTCTCCTTTTATTAATATTATTTATTTTAATTTAACATTGTTAAAATTAAAACACAAGGAAAATTTATAAAATCAATTATAGGTGGGAGTGATATATAAGGAACGAGAAAAATCTAAGAAGGGATTCACAAAAATTTGAAAAGAAAATTCTGTGAACCCCTTCTTAGTTACCGGAGCTATTCTGTCCGACTTTTTTATACTATCCATAGGTTTTTGCTAGTTCTTTTGACCAATGATGTGTCAGGTATAAAGGATTTCTTCTAAATTGTTCCAAAAAGAAGAAATAGGTACTTTGGAAATTTTTAGCATCTGTGTGGTTATTCGACTCTTATTTAGTTCGATATCCGTTAAGATTAAGTCATATTGATTGATTTCTTGGTAATCTAGTTTGAAGATATTTCCCTTGTATGTATCAATTGAATGCAATGCGGGCAATTTCTTTAATAAAAGTTGCTTGTAAAAGGATAAAATTCGTTCTTCTTGATAGGAAATGATCAAGATCGAAAAATGCGCTTTATGTGGAAATAAAGTCGCCAATAGTTGTGGGGATAAAGTGATCAATTCCAGCAGTAACTCTTCATACAGAAAATGGTTCTTTTTAATGTTTGTAAGTCCGGCTTCTTCTATGGCTGTATCGTAAGCAACTAGAAGTTTCGGTGAATGCTTGATTAAAAGATCGGATAGGATTTCTATGTAAGTTGTTTTGAACGATTGTAACTCCTGATTGAAGTGAAGAAAATCTTGCAACTGTTGTTTCTCTTCAGTAGATAAAGGAGCAATTATATTTAATTGAGTATAAAAGCGTTGCGCTAATGTATGTAATTGATCCCATTCATTTTTTTTATGGTTGTCAGCACGATTTTCGAACAAATATATCCCAGATTGAATGATATCTTGAATTGCTGCTCTAGTGATCTTACATTGATAATTCTTTTCGATGATTGAACATAGGACAGTATTTTTTTGTAGTAAATCAAAAAATATGGAGGTCGTACTACAGTTTTCAGTCGGAGATACTTCTACTAAATGATGATGCCCGATACGGATAAGTGAAATATAGAAATAATAACTATTCAAAATCAATTTATATGTACTGATATCAGTAGCAGAATTACTTTTTTCATAATAACGTTTCAAAATTTCAAATAGGTGTTCAAAATGAGGGAGATGTTGCGGTGGATATAACTCCCGAAACATGCTGCAAAAAAAGTGCCGGATAAAAATTTCATCCCCAATGATTTTTGGTTTTGTTGTTAGGTGGATGCTTATAGGCAATTTCTTACTTTTAAAATAAGTGTTGATCTTTAAAATGATGCGCCGAATACTTGTTTCACTTAAAAACAGTGTTTCTGAAAGCTTCGATAAAGTTATTTATTCTATAAAAATATGTTTGAGTATCTGAATATTTGTTGAATGATTAAGAATTTGTTTTATCAGGTCTTCTAAATTCTGATCACTTGGTATGTTTAACGAGGTAATTTGATATTGATCGATGTTGATTGCAATCGGTGAATAGGTATGATTAAAAAAAACAACATCACTCAATAAAGTTTTTTTTGTGATATTTAATTGTTGTGCTAAGGTGTCACAATCGCTATCTGACATACCCAGAATCAAGGCTAATTTTATTTGTCTTTCAGAAGATTTTTCAAGTATACTAGGTTCTTTTGTCATCTTTTTTAGATTTTTAAATAGCAAAAATCTTTTTTCGCCACCTTTCATTTCTTAGTATATATATTATTTTATCATAATTATTTAACAATGTAAGTGTTTTTTTATAGGAGAAATATAAAATAAAATTCCAAATTTTAAATGATAAAAAATTATTTTATATATTAATGTATGTTATTTTATTTTTTTGTATTGTAATGAATACTCGTTCTATCATTGATGAAAATAAAAAAGAGTCTGGGACAATAGTCCTTCTTAAAAAGAATAAACGTC
>NZ_BCQB01000072.1 GCF_001544215.1 Enterococcus durans NBRC 100479 = LMG 10746 | reverse complement strand
CCACACCAAGGAGCCCAAAAATCGACTAATGTAATACCCTCTTTTACTTCTGATGCTAATGTTATATCAGTTACTTTTACTGTCATTTGATTGTTCCTCTCCTTTTATCTTATGTCTGTTATTTCTTTTCAATGAAAATGTACTTGGCACTGGATCATATCCGCCTTTAACAAATGGATGACACCGCATAATACGTGCTGCTCCCATTAGAGACCCTTTTGCTGCTCCGTGTTTTTCAATCGCATCAACAGCATAGTGCGAGCAGGTGGGATAATAACGGCAACTCGGTGGAAACAACGGCGAAATTCCTTTTTGATAACCTTTTATACTTAATAAAATGATATTTTTCATTTATATACCCCCATGCATATTTTTTGTAAAGCATTTTTCAAAAAGAATAAAAACGACCATAATATGTCGGTATTTCCGAATCTTGTATTAAGAGCTAGTGGATAAAGTTACATGACCTTCCTCCCTATGGGCAAAAAAAACTATAGAGGACACTTTTTTTAGTGTACTCTATAGGGGTCCATTTTAGTTCACGAGAAAGTCTTTTTTATATTTATTTAGCAGCGTCCACTACTTCTTTTAATGTTGATTCAACTTCTCTAGCAATCATTGTCAAATTATCATCTTTGATAAAGTCAATTAATACTGTTGGTTTTAGTAGTCCAATATACACATCGGCTTCTTTTTCATAAACAACTACCTTACCCGGTAAAAAGTAGCCAACTTCAATACGTTTTTCCAATACTTCTTTTGCTTGTTTTGGATTACATACTTCTAATACCTCAAAATTTGTAGGGAAATCTAACCCTTTAGATTTAATTTTTTCTTTAAAATTAACTTGATACAATACACCAAATTCTCTTTCTTTGAGTTTCTCAATGAGTGCTTCTGTTGCCGCTTGGAATGATTTAGTTGTTTTAACTTCATACATAAAGTTCACTTATATTCCTCCATTTTTCATTTCATGTATATTTTGTGGAATCGACTTTTTTAGAATCTGCTTTGAATATTTTATCTATTAAAGCTTCTTTGATAATAGTGTCCATGATTTGGAATTCTTATTGGATAGAAATTTCTTTCTAGAACATGATTTCGTCGAAAGTTCTCATTGGTTGAGGATAGGCATGTTCAAAACAATCAGTCCGATATCCTTTTAATCCAGTTGCTGCACTATATAAAAAATTTCATCATAGTTTCGCCCTAGTCGTTCCAAAGATTCGATGACAAAAATATCCTTCTTCCTTAAAAAATGAAGTTCTTTTTGCAATTATTCTCGTGAGGTCTTCTTTTAACTACATAAAATTGTAACCACTGGTTTTAAGAGTAGTGTATCATCCCAAATCATATAATTAATTGACTGCGATTGTTATAAAACTCACGGTAAGCCATATAACTAGCAATAAATGAAGAAATCGCAGTAACTGAAATCAACATAAACATCACAACAATTTGGTAACGAATCGCTTGAACAGGATCAATTCCCGCAAAAATCAACCCTGACATCATACCTGGTAGGCTGACAAGTCCAACCGTTTTTGTTCGGTCAATAGAAGGAGCCATGCCCGTTTTGACGCTTTCTCTTACAATACTCATGGACGCTTGTTTTTTATTGGCTCCCAATGCCAATTTTTCCAATACCTGTTGGCGTTGGTCCGTAAATTTTGAATTCAAAGACCGATAGGTCACTCCAATCGCAGTCATGGCGTTGCTGGCAATCATGCCTGTAATTGGAACGATTTGAGAAGGGGTCCAGTCAATGACTCCTGAAAAAACAAGAATGAGTAAGGACAAGGCTGTTCCTACTCCAATAGCCGTCGTTGAAATTTTAAAAGAGCGGTTGATCCCCTCACTGCGTGTATGGGCGTTATAAGAAGCGTTGAACACAATGAACAAAACCATCGCTAAAGTGAGAAAGTTGTTATCCACTCGTAATACGTAGCTCAATACATATCCAATAAGGAATAATTGAACGACAGCGCGAATTCCCGCAATAAAAATGTCGTTTCCTAATCCCAATTTCTCTTTGTAATCAATCAACAAGGCAACTATCAAGAGGACAGAGGATAAAAGCAAAGAAAGATTACTGATTTCCAAATTGTTTGTCATTTCGATTCCTCCATTTTTCCACCTTTGATAGTAATCAGACGAGAAGCTTGGTCGATTTCTTCCTGGTTGTGAGTGACGGCCAACACCGTAGTTTGTTGGTCTTTCATCACGTCTCGGACTAAATCAAGGACAATCGCTCTGTTTTCTTGGTCCAATGAACTGGTAACTTCATCCAGGAGCAACACTTTCGGTTGATACATCAAATTTCGGACCAATGCAACCCGTTGTTTTTCCCCTCCTGATAGTTCCTTGACCTCTTTCGATAAGTAAGTTTCAGGTATTTGAACTCGTTCTAACAATTTTTTTGCACGTTCCCGATCAAATCCTTCTTCTCTTATGCGGGCAGGAAAAGACAAGTTCTCTTGAACTGTCTCATCGAATAGAGAAGCGTTTTGAAAGAAATAAGAGACTTCTTTTCTATACTCCACAGGATCGATTTTTTGCAGATCCGTACCTCGATAATAAATTTTTCCGGAAGTTGGGGAAAGTAGCGTACCAATTAATTTCAAAAGGGTACTTTTTCCACTTCCAGAAGGACCAGAAAAAACAATCACTTCCCCTTTGTTTACTGTAAAAGAGATATCTTGAAGGATTTGGTTTCCGTTTGCCTGAAAACCAACCTTCTCTAATTGAAACAATGAATCACTCATACCACTTCTCTCCTTTATAAAAAAGACCTGCACCAGTGGACCATCCATACGGGTGCAGGGCTTTTGTTTCATCTTAGTGTACCTCAGTGTTCGTTTGGATCGTTTTTGGCGTCTTCATGAGTAGGGTGAACCGTTCCTTCAAGGTGATCTGGACCAGCATAAATGGTATACAGTCTGAGCGGCTTATCACCGGTGTTTTCGATGTTGTGCCACATGTCCGCCGGAACAAATACGGCGTCATCATCCATCACTTTTTGTTGAACATGTAAGTTATCTTTAGAAGGCCCCATTTTACACACGCCTTCTCCTTCTTCAATACGGATAAATTGGTCAATGCCTTCGTGCACTTCCAAACCGATGTCATCGCCCGGTTGAATGGACATTACGGTGACTTGCAGTTTACTGCCTGTCCAAATGGTCGTCCGGTAATTATCATTTCCTGTGGTGGCGTCTTCAATATTAATGATATACGGCTTCTTCCCATGATCCTTGTAGTCTATTTCCATCTTCCATTCCTCCTAATCTTTGTACTGAAACAATGATACCTACTTCTTATTTATAATAATTCTAATTAATGGTACCACATCTAAAAATTCTATGCAAAAAAATTGGCTTTTTGGAGAGCGATTCTAAACAAAGACCATATAACGCGCAATTACAATTGGTACCCCTTAATCCTCAGCACATAAAGGAAAAAATATGGAATCAAAAAATAACCGATATGTACTCTGGTTATGACTTGAATCAGGGAGAATTTCAGAGACGACACATCATACTTTTTTAGTTTACACTTGTAAACTAACTAGCGTACATTAAGTTTATGCTCACTATCAAGCGTTGTCAATCCTTTAGACTCTTATCAATTTCGAAAGAAAGTAGCAAGGTTATTGATTGTGACTGTAAAAGTGGGGTGTTCCTATAAGCACATTAAACTATCTTCTCCAATTTATCATGCTATTTAAATTCTGTTTTTTCATGAGAATTTTTGTCCAAAACTTGTTAAAATGATTTTAAAAAATACTTACATACACAATCCCCAAAAGACACTAATGTCATTTCAGTCAAAAAAGATACCGCAGAAAATTTCCACCTGAGATTCAATACGATATTACTCTCTTGACAGCCAGCTTAATTCCTTAGTTGAATAGATTATTAAAGTGCACAAAAAAATAATGCGGCGTTTGTTATATTTTCTGGTATAAGCGACGGTGCTATAAACTTTTTTGCAGATTAAAAATCATATGAATTTAACTCCAGTAATAAGAGTTTAAGTGCCAATGCATGCATGATTCTTTCAATTTCCGTTTTATGAGTAGACAGAGCGATTCCTTCATTGCATTGGAAAATGAGTTTGTTTCTCGTAATATGTATGCTCTCATTTTTGGTTGCATATTATTCTCTCCATTCGTCTTCATACATAAGAACGCCTCCTTTGATCATCCTATATTTAAGTCCTTCGTTATTAATATACGTAAAAAGTTGGTATTTTATTTTTATTTTCTCTCTCTTTAAAAAAACTGAAAAAAGAGCGGTTTACAGGCATTTTCATGGATAGTTACCCATAGATCAATCTGAAATGAGCGTAGAACTTCCCTCTCAAACACTGGTTTTTTAGAGAAATACGAAATATTAGGGTTATTTGCAGAATAGCTACTTATTCTTACAAAGCAACAAGCGAGCAAAAGAAAAATTCCTTTCAAGCGTTTTTTGGAAATTCAAAAGCTAATTTCATTTCGTCATTCAGTGTTAACTTTGCCGAGAAATTGCTTCCTTTTTTACTTTTGAACCCTTTGATTAAACTCGTTTCTCTTTTGCTTAATAAATCTTGGACATTTTTCTTTGTGAGTGCTTTTTGGCTCCATCTTTTAGGAAGCGTAAATTTGCAACCGTCTTTGTAGCCCGAACAGCCATAAAATTTTCCTTTGTCTACTACGCTGTTTTGACATTTCGGACACGTACCCATCACATTTTCTTGTTCCATATGACCGGCTACATCTGCAATGTTTTCTTTTTTGTCTTGGAAGTTTTGTGGCACTTTTTCAATGAGGTGCTGCACAAACCGCTCGATACTGCCTAAAAAAGCTTCTTGTGTGCCTTGTTGGCTTCGGATCTTTTTCAAATAACGTTCCCATTGGGCAGTCATGCCGGCATTGGCGATTTCGTCCTCTGCAATTATGCGGCACAACAATTCGCCTTTTTCTGTCACATAGATTTTACTCTTACTGATCGTGATGTAGTCCTGTTTCTTCAAGGTTTCAATGATACTGGCTCTAGTGGCCTCGGTTCCAATCCCTTCGGTTTCTTTAAGAATGTCTTTGCTGTCTTTATCGTCCATTGCCCGTCCGACATGTTTCATGGCGGTTAGCAGTGTGCCCTCTGTATAGTAATTGGGTGGTTGGGTTTTCCCTTCCTTTGTTTCAAGGGCGAAAGCCACTGAATCATTGACGGTTACTTCTGGTAAAAGTGGGTCGTCTTTGTCTTTTTCTTCCTGTTTATATAGTCGTTTCCATCCACGCTCTTTTTCTGTCTTCCCTTTTGATTGGAACAGAACCTGATTGATCGCTGTATCAATGGTGGTTTCGTCATAGATATACGGCTTTTCAAAAATTGCGAGGGTACGATACAAGACCAGAAGATAAATGTTTTTTTCGTCTTTCGTTACATCACTTAGCTTCGGCAATGTCTTCGTTGGAATAATCGCATAGTGTTCTTGTACTTTGCTTCCATCTGCATACCGTTTATTTTCGTTTAGCTGCGGTTCGGAAATGCCCACTCCTGCTAGTTCGAGATACCGACTGAGGTTGCTTTTCAGGTAGTCAAATTCGGGGCTACCAATATAATTGGTATCGCTTCTTGGATAAGAAAGCACCTTTTTTTCATAGAGTTTTTGAGCGATCGAAAGCGTTTTGTCGGCACTGTACTTAAAGCGTTTGTTCGCGAAAGATTGTAAATCAGACAAGCTAAAGAGTTTCGGCGCATACTGCCGTTTTTCTTCCACTTTGACATTTGTTACTTCGGCATTCTCCGCTTGCTCTAGCTGATTGGTTTCTTTGAACCCGTCAAGGTTTTCGAGTGTATCAAACCGCTCTTTGTATTTCCCTTTGTACTTACCATTCGAGTGTGTGAAAGTGGCATACAACTCATAAAATGGCTTGCTGACGAAATGTTTGATTTCTTCGTTGCGTTGGTAAATCAAGAACAAAGTCGGGATTTGGACGCGTCCAACGCTAAACACGCCTCTCATGCCGTTTTTCTGCATATAAAGCGTGTAAAGACGGGTGAGATTGATTCCTACCAGCTAATCAGCGATTTGTCGGGTTTCTGCTTCTTTGTAAGTGGAATAAAACGCCTGTCCGTCCTTCAGATTTTGAAATCCTTTTTTGATTTCGCTAGTTTCAAGCGAGTTGATCCATAAACGTTTAATGGTTTTCCGGCTATTTCCCGAAAGGTTGATAATCAAGCGGGCGATTGCTTCACCTTCTCGGTCGCTGTCGGTCGCAATCACGATTGTTTCCGCTTCATCTAAATGCTTTTTGACGATCTTGTATACCTGTCAATACAGATTGAACTGTTGTTAATGCTCCGGAAATTCTTCCTTGAATATCTCCTGCAGCTGCACCTAAATATAAAGTTTGGAAATTATTTTGTAGAAAATTCATAGCTCATTCTCCTTTATTTTTCTTCTTCTCTTTGTAAAGCTATTGTTTGTTCTTGCTTTTGTTCTCTATGTTGGTCTTGCTGTTTTTTAAGCTGTTGAGCCAATTCCTCTTTATCATCTTTATATGGAGTGAGTCGTTTCAACTTATCGCTTTGAAATGTACCGATAAAATATTTTTTATCTCCGTTTTCGTCTTCTCTTTCAAACACGTATCATAGATATAAATGTAATGGCATAGTGCGGGTTTTATTTTCAGCCTGTATCGTAGCTAAACAAATCGAGTTGTGTGTCCGTTTTGGGGCGTTCTGCTAGCTTGTTTAAAGTCTCTTGAATGAATGTATGCTCTAAGTCAAAAGAATTTGTCAGCGCCTTTATATAGCTTTCTTTTTCTTCTTTTTTTACTTTAATGATCGATAGCAACAATGATTTAACACTAGCAAGTTGAATACCACCATTTCTTCCTGATTTAATCTTAAAGAAAATTTCCTGGTTCGCTTTCAGTACCTTCAGCAATTTATCTAATGTCCGCTCAGGAATGCCTAGTGTTTCTCTAATCTCTTTTTTAGTCGTCACCAAATAAGGCTTGTATACATCGCTTTTTTCGCTAATATAAGCCATTAAATCTTTTTTCCATTCTGACAAATGAACACGTTGACGTTCGCTTCTTTTTTTCTTGAATTTAAACCACCCTTGACGGACAAATAAATCTTTACTGGTTAAATCACTTGATACCCATGCTTTGCAAAGAATGGTAATGTATTCCCTATTAGCCCCTTGATAGTTTTCTGAATAGGCACTTCTAACAATTTTGATTACTTCTTTTTCTTCTAAGGGTTGATCTAATCGATTATTAAACTCAAACATATTATATTCGCACGTTTCGATTGAATAGCCTGAACTAAAGTAAGCTAAAGAGAGGGTAAACATAACGCTATTGCGCCCTACTAAACCCTTTTCTCCTAAAAATTTCGTTTCGTGCAATAAGAGATTAAACCAGGGTTCATCTACTTGTTTTTTGCCTTTTGTACCGCTTAAAACCGTTAGACTTGAACGAGTAAAGCCCTTATTATCTGTTTGTTTGAAAGACCAATCTTGCCATTCTTTGAAATAATAACGGTAATTGGGATCAAAAAATTCTACATTGTCCGTTCTTGGTATGCGAGCAATCCCAAAATGATTGCACGTTAGATCAACTAGCAAAGACTTTCCAAAATATTCTCGGATATTTTGCGAGATTATTTTGGCTGCTTTGACAGATTTAAATTCTGATTTTGAAGTCACATAGACTGGAGTTTCTAAAACAAAATATGCTTGATAACCTTTATCAGATTTGATAATCATAGTAGGCATAAAACCTAAATCAATAGCTGTTGTTAAAATATCACTTGCTGAAATAGTTTCTTTTGCCGTGTGAATATCAAAATCAATAAAGAATGTATTGATTTGTCTTAAATTATTTTCAGAATGCCCTTTAGTATATGAGCGATTTTCGTCTGCATATGTTCCATAACGATAAACGTTGGGTGTCCAATGCGTAAATGTATCTTTGTTTTCGTGAATCGCTTCTTCGGAAGTCAGAACAACGCCACGTCCGCCAATCATGCTTGATTTTGAGCGATACGCAAAAATAGCCCCTTTGCTTTTACCTGGCTTGGTAGTGATTGACCGACTGTGCGTGCGGATGTAAAGTATTTAATTCAACCTATATAGTATAAGAAAGTTTAAACTTTACATATATTTTTCTTGTACAAGGATTAGTTCTTCTTGTCTATGATAAAATTTATTAAACAGTTTGAAAGGAAAAACTATTCAAAGAAAGTGGGCGATAACAATGGGATTTTGGTATTTTTTAACGTTAGCTGTCGGTATAACTTTGTTGATCATAAGTGTTTCAAATAAAGAAGTATCTAGATCAACCAAATTCGTAATAGCCTGTTTTGTTTTAGGGATCTTGTTAGTCATAGGTAGTCTACTTTTATTTTTACCAGGCAGCTCTTCGATTATTGAGCAACTACTTCAACTAAATTAGCTTCGTTATTAAAAGCCGACTTTCTAAAAAAAGAAAATCGGTTTTTATTTGTACTGGTCGAAAAAATTTTTTCTACGGCTGATTTTGACTTTATTTTAGATCCAGCTGAACGATCAGCGGCTCCCCTTCTTGCGTTGCTTCATCCAACGTTAAAGAATAAACATCGGCATCCTCTTTCGTGATACGTACCTGTTGCGCACTCATTTCGCCAGCACCCACTTCTTGAATACGCATCATTTGGTTCTCTGGATCCACGCTATTGATGAAGTAATAATTTTCCATGACTTTCCTCTTTCTCCTAATTGAATAGGTCTGACTCTTGACTCATTTTTGCTTGTTCGATTTCACGCTACAGCTTTTCAAAAGCTACTTTATTTTTGAATTGATCAAATTCATTGCTCGTCACCCGTTCCAGGTGTTTGACTTGATTTGTGACCGACCGACGATACTTTACCGATGATCGATAGAAATAAAGTAAGAGACTTTTTCGAAAATAGCCATCATCTATTCCACTTTTTTAATTTGGTATTTGTTGCGATTAGCTCATAATGATCGATTATATTGGAATAACTGACGTGATCGGATGCTACATAAACAAGGACTTGATTTGAATCCAATCCTTCATATTTGAGATCAAAAACGACGAAATAGGTTTGATCATCGTTCGTATAAACACTTAGATCTTCTATGCTAATTTTGGCATCTTCAAGGTCCATATCCCCAATCAATTGCGTCATTTCCTAGTTATATTCATCAGTAATCAACTTCATTTCGTTCAGAAGTCCCACTAAATGTCATGCCAGGTACGAAAATTGAATGACTTCGCCAACAACTGGCATCAGACCTATCCCAAGTTAATCAAAAATCTGCTTAAAATGCCGAATCTGCTCACTTTCATGGATTTCCCACCAGCTATTCGCGGTTCATTGTATTCAACCAACTTCATTGAGAACTTTAACAAATATCTCAAACGCAACACCAACCACAAAGAACAATTTCCAACGGAAGATTCACTGGATCGATTCCTGGTTTCTCAGTTTAATGTCTACAACGAGAAGTCTATGAAGCGAATCCATCGCGGATTCAAAGGACTTCAGGACACCCTGGAATCATCCTTTATTTAAATTAACTACATATTATATGTACGGAGGCATTTCATTTACACAAGATTCTTGACGCTACCCATATTACTCAATAGATTAATATCAAATGGTGAAAATCAACGAAAAAAGGAGATCTATCAAGCAATCTCCTTACCAATAAATCTCCTCTTATATAAAGTTATTTATGAACACTGATTTAAGCTAAGCTGCCGATATCACAATCTCAGCATCCACTAAATCAGCCTTCAAGTTTTTGACATCTAAGTGGTCAAGGTAGAAATCCGTTACCTTATCACGAATTTGTT
>NZ_BCQB01000071.1 GCF_001544215.1 Enterococcus durans NBRC 100479 = LMG 10746 | reverse complement strand
TTCCAGGTTTATGACGACTTTTGGAAGTAAAAATCCATCCATTATCTTTATAATCAGGATTGAATCTTATATGTTGGTGATTTAACTCAATTTCCTCTTTAAGAATTTCTATAGCCCTTTTAGATAATTGGACATTTCGGTAACTTTGTAAGTTTTTTACATTACCTTCATAGCTATTTTCTGCAGCTCCTCCGTGAGTGGACTGACTAATGATGATATTTTGCTTTTCAAAATATTGATAGGCACCAATATTTTGGAGTTTTCGACTCTGTAAGTCAACAGGGCCATTAGTTAGAATACCTATTGGGATGCGGTTTTTATGTAGAGCCAGCAGTAGTTGATGTATCTCAGGAATCATCGTAATCTGATCGAGTTCATATTCATAGTCAGCTTGGAAGTCTAGAGCTTCTGTCCTAGAAATACTATCGATGCCAAATTCTTCCATAGTCTTCTGACAGCGAAAAATTCTAAGCTGCTCAATACTGATGGGTTTTTTCGTGTATTTAGGAAAAGCAACATCAGACCAATATCTGAAACGTTTGTAAATGTTATCTATTTGTTGGATATCAATCGTTGGAAAACATTTCTCAACGCTACGTTTAAAGGGGAGTTGATGGTCATAAAGAGTGTCATCAAGGTCAAAAACAATATTTTTATAAGTCATAATTCTAGTCCGCTTTTAAAATAGTAGTGTACTGGCTAAATTCCTCTAAGTGTTGAGGGCTAATCTGGTTATCTGTAATGATGGTATCGAGTTGATCTAGATTATAGAAGTTAAAGAAATCGTATCGATCGAATTTAGTACTGTCTACTAATAAGAATTTTTCTACAGCATTGTTTAGGGCAAGTTGTTGAATCACACCTTCCTTGTCACTATATGTAGCAATAGAATTATGGGTAACAGCATTTGCACTAACAAAAGCTTTGGCAAATCTCATTGCTTTTAAATTTGTCGAAGCCATTGAACCTACAAAAGCTCCAGTTATTTCTCTATATTCACCGCCAAGAAGCAATAAATCAATGGTTTCGCTATCATTTAGAATCAAGAACACAGGGAGACTATTTGTAATGACACGAATTTTATAACCTTTACGACCTTTCAATTCTAATGCCAGTTGTTCAAGTGTAGTTCCGGGTCCAATAAAAATAGTATCGCCATCTTTGATTAAAGAGCAGGCTTTTTTAGCAATGTCAATTTTTTCTTTTGTATTTAGACTTTTCTTCTCGATATGTGTCTTTTCAAGTGGCTTTTTAGAGGAAAGCAATTGTGCACCACCATGAGTACGTGTTAAAAGTCCATCAGCTTCTAGAGCATCAAGGTCTCTACGGGCTGTCATATCGGAAATATCTAGTTCATCTATTATTTCTTTTATGGTTATGGTCCCATCAATCTTTAACATATCTAAAATTTTTTCTAATCGTCGTTTTTTGTTCATATGAAGACCCTTCTTTCATAAAGTAATTTTTTTCCAAAGATAATTCTCTTTTAATTGTATCATAAAAGACAATATTTTCAAGGTAAAACAAACAATTTCAAACAAAAATAAATGTTAGATGATGAAATAAGAACAGAGGATTGACGTATATTAGCTTAGGTCAGATTTTGTATAAGACGAAAATAAAGTAGGACCTCTTAATCAGTAAGTTATAGAAAGTAAAAGACTTTTGTAATACTTGAATAGATATTTCACGTCCATTTTGTGATGGATTAAATGAACAAAAATGAACAATAATTTAACGGTGTTATCTATTTTTTAAAAAAACAAATAAAAAAAATAAAAAATAAACAAAAAGGTGTTGCTTTTTGTTTGAATGTTTGATATTATATGAACAAAGAAATGATGAAAACGTTTTTTCGAGCATTTTGCAAAATGTTTTCTACTTCTACGTAGCATTTCTTTCTAAAATTTAGGAGGTGGTCAAAATGGCTATTGTTGTTGGTGCAGATCTCAAAGGTACGAGATTAAAAGATGTTGTGAAAAATTTTCTTGTAGAAGAAGGTTTTGAGGTAATTGATGTGACTAAGGACGGACAAGATTTTGTTGATGTTACCTTGGCAGTTGCCTCTGAAGTAAATAAAGATGAGCAAAACTTAGGTATTGTAATTGATGCTTATGGAGCTGGTCCATTCATGGTAGCAACTAAAATTAAAGGTATGGTTGCAGCAGAAGTTTCAGATGAACGCTCAGCTTATATGACACGTGGACATAACAATTCACGAATGATTACGGTTGGCGCTGAAATCGTCGGTGATGAGCTTGCTAAAAACATCGCTAAAGGTTTCGTCAATGGTAAATATGATGGCGGACGTCATCAAATCCGAGTAGATATGCTTAATAAGATGTGTTAAGAAAAGGAGTTAAGGAATGAGAATCGCAATTGGATGTGACCACATTGTCACAGATGAAAAAATGGCAGTATCAGAATTCTTGAAATCAAAAGGACATGAGGTCCTTGATTTCGGGACATATGACCACGCACGTACTCACTACCCTATCTATGGTAAAAAAGTCGGTGAAGCAGTGGTAAGTGGTCAAGCAGACTTGGGAGTATGTATCTGTGGTACAGGTGTCGGCATTAACAATGCAGTCAATAAAGTTCCAGGTGTTCGCTCAGCGTTGGTTCGTGATATGACATCAGCTATATATGCAAAAGAAGAGTTAAATGCGAATGTTATCGGTTTCGGTGGAATGATTACTGGTGGTCTTCTTATGAATGACATCATTGAAGCTTTCATTGAAGCTGAGTACAAACCAACAGAAGAAAATAAAAAATTGATTGCAAAAATCGAACACGTTGAAACACATAATGCACATCAAGCAGATGAAGATTTCTTTACAGAATTCCTTGAAAGATGGGACCGTGGTGACTACCACGATTAAGGTATAACAAATGATTCTGACAGTCACACTAAATCCTTCAGTAGACATCTCTTATCCTCTAGAAACATTGAAAATTGATACAGTGAATAGGGTGAAAGATGTTAGTAAGACAGCTGGTGGAAAAGGCTTAAATGTTACTAGAGTCTTGTATGAATCTGGTGATAAAGTTACTGCTACAGGTTTCTTAGGTGGTAAAATTGGTGAATTTATTGAAAGCGAATTAGAACAATCACCTGTTAGTCCAGCTTTTTATAAAATCTCAGGAAACACTAGAAACTGTATTGCTATCTTACACGAGGGTAACCAAACAGAAATTTTGGAACAAGGACCAACAATTTCTCATGAAGAAGCAGAAGGCTTTCTTGACCACTATAGCAATCTTATTAAACAATCAGAAGTTGTGACAATTTCAGGAAGTTTACCTTCAGGACTTCCCAACGATTATTATGAAAAACTTATCCAACTTGCTTCGGATGAAGGAGTAGCAGTCGTTTTGGATTGTTCAGGTGCACCTCTTGAAACAGTTCTAAAATCGTCGGCTAAACCTACTGCCATCAAACCTAATAATGAGGAACTTTCACAGTTGCTTGGAAAAGAAGTAACAAAAGATATTGAAGAACTCAAAGACGTTCTTAAAGAGTCACTTTTTAGTGGTATCGAATGGATAGTGGTCTCATTAGGTCGAAACGGTGCCTTTGCAAAACTTGGTGATGTTTTCTATAAGGTAGATATTCCTGATATCCCAGTTGTTAATCCAGTCGGATCAGGGGACTCAACGGTAGCTGGTATTGCATCAGCTTTAAATAGTAAAAAAAGTGACGCTGACTTATTAAAACATGCGATGACATTGGGTATGTTAAATGCTCAAGAAACAATGACAGGGCATGTGAATATGACTAATTACGAAACACTAAACTCACAAATTGGAGTAAAAGAGGTATAAAAATGGTACTTACAGAACAGAAACGCAAATCTTTGGAAAAAATTTCAGATAAAAACGGTGTTATCTCAGCTTTGGCATTTGACCAACGTGGTGCTTTGAAACGTTTGATGGCACAGTATCAAGATACAGAACCAACTGTAGCTCAAATGGAAGAACTAAAGGTTTTGGTTGCTGATGAACTTACAAAATACGCTTCTTCAATGTTGCTTGACCCTGAATATGGACTTCCAGCAACAAAAGCATTGGATAAAGAAGCAGGTCTTCTTCTTGCCTATGAAAAAACAGGTTATGATACATCAAGTACAAAACGTTTGCCTGACTGCTTGGATGTTTGGTCTGCAAAACGTATCAAAGAGCAAGGCGCTGATGCCGTTAAGTTCTTGCTTTACTATGATGTAGACAGCTCAGATGAACTTAACCAACAAAAACAAGCTTATATTGAACGTGTTGGTTCTGAATGTGTCGCTGAAGATATTCCTTTCTTCTTGGAAATCCTTGCTTATGATGAAGAAATCTCAGATGCAGGTTCTGTTGAATATGCAAAAGTGAAACCTCGCAAAGTCATTGAAGCGATGAAAGTTTTCTCTGATCCACGCTTTAACATTGATGTTCTTAAAGTAGAAGTACCAGTTAACGTTAAATATGTCGAAGGTTTTGCTGATGGTGAAGTGGTTTACAGTAAAGCTGAAGCTGCTGACTTCTTTAAAGCACAAGAAGAAGCGACTAACCTTCCATACATCTACCTAAGTGCAGGTGTATCTGCTAAATTGTTCCAAGAAACATTGCAATTTGCTCACGACTCAGGTGCCAAGTTTAATGGTGTACTTTGTGGACGTGCTACTTGGGCAGGATCTGTAGAACCTTACATCAAAGAAGGTGAAAAAGCAGCACGTGAATGGTTGCGTACTACTGGATTCGAAAATATTGATGAACTTAACAAAGTTCTTGTTAAAACAGCTAGTCCATGGACTGATAAAGTATAGTAAAAACATAAAACGGAGGATATTGTTATGAACAGAGAAGAGATGACTCTCTTAGGGTTTGAAATTGTTGCTTATGCTGGAGATGCTCGCTCTAAACTTTTAGAAGCGCTTAAAGCGGCTGAAAATGGTGATTTCGCTAAGGCAGATAGTCTTGTAGTAGAAGCAGGAAGCTGTATTGCAGAGGCTCACAATTCTCAGACAGCTATGTTGGCTCGAGAAGCTTCTGGGGAGGAACTTCCATACAGCGTTACCATGATGCATGGTCAGGATCACTTAATGACTACTGTCTTATTAAAAGATGTGATTCATCACCTCATCGAACTTTATAAAAGAGGAGCAAAATAATGCATAAACTCATTGAACTTATTGAGAAAGGGAAACCGTTCTTTGAGAAAATCTCTCGAAACATCTATCTTCGTGCTATTCGTGATGGATTTATCGCTGGTATGCCAGTCATCCTTTTCTCATCTGTCTTTATCCTTATTGCCTATGTCCCAAATGCTTGGGGATTCCACTGGTCAAAAGACATTGAGACCTTCTTGATGACTCCTTATAGCTATTCGATGGGTATCCTAGCATTCTTTGTTGGTGGTACTACCGCTAAAGCTTTGACGGACTCAATGAACCGTGACCTACCTGCGACCAATCAGATTAACTTCTTATCTACGATGCTAGCGTCTATGGTAGGGTTCCTTTTGATGGCAGCTGAGCCTGCAAAAGAAGGAGGCTTCTTGACAGCCTTCACGGGAACAAAAGGTCTTTTGACAGCATTTATTGCAGCCTTTGTGACAGTTAATGTTTACAAGGTCTGTGTGAAAAATAATGTTACTATTCGTATGCCTGAAGAGGTTCCACCAAATATCTCTCAAGTATTTAAAGACTTGATTCCATTCACTGTATCGGTTGTTCTCCTTTATGGATTTGAACTCATTGTTAAGGGAACTCTTGGTGTAACCGTTGCAGAATCAATCGGTACCCTTCTTGCTCCTCTCTTCTCAGCTGCAGATGGTTACCTTGGAATTACACTTATCTTTGGTGCTTATGCCTTCTTCTGGTTTGTTGGTATCCACGGTCCTTCAATTGTCGAACCAGCAATCGCTGCTATCACTTATGCCAATATCGATGCCAACTTGCATCTTATCCAAGCTGGACAACATGCAGATAAAGTTATCACTTCTGGTACTCAAATGTTTATTGTTACCATGGGTGGAACAGGAGCTACATTGATTGTTCCATTCTTGTTCATGTGGATTTGTAAATCAGAACGTAACCGTGCCATCGGACGTGCCTCAGTTGTTCCAACATTCTTTGGGGTTAATGAGCCAATCTTATTTGGTGCACCAATCGTATTGAATCCGATTTTCTTTGTACCGTTCATTTTCGCTCCGATTGTCAACGTTTGGATCTTTAAATTCTTTGTTGACACATTGAACATGAACTCATTCTCTGCCAACCTTCCATGGGTTACTCCTGGTCCGTTGGGAATTGTACTCGGTACTAACTTCCAAGTTCTATCATTTATCTTAGCCGGACTCTTGGTAGTTGTTGATACTATCATTTATTACCCATTTGTTAAGGTATACGATGAACAAATTCTTGAAGAAGAACGTTCTGGTAAAACAAACGATGCTCTTAAAGAAAAAGTAGCTGCAAACTTCAATACTGCTAAAGCAGATGCCGTTCTTGGAAAAGCAGGCGTTGCTAAAGAAGATGTAGCAGCAAACAATAATATCACAAAAGAAACTAATGTCCTTGTTCTTTGTGCAGGTGGAGGTACAAGTGGCTTGCTTGCCAATGCCTTGAACAAAGCAGCAGCAGAATACAATGTTCCAGTCAAAGCGGCAGCGGGTGGTTATGGTGCTCACCGTGAAATGTTGCCAGAGTTTGACTTGGTTATCTTGGCTCCACAGGTCGCTTCAAACTTCGATGATATGAAGGCTGAAACAGATAAATTGGGCATTAAACTTGCAAAAACTGAAGGAGCTCAATATATCAAATTGACACGTGATGGACAAGGTGCTCTTGCATTTGTTCAACAACAGTTTGATTAATAAATTTGTAAAAGTTATTTGAGACGAGATTATTCTTTCAGTTCCTTATAATATTGTTAACCATATCATTTCATTTCATTTCCTTGGTTTCCGGAACTCAGAATATCGTCTCAAATGCTTTTTTTGAAAGGATTTATAGTTATGACTAAAACACTTCCTAAAGATTTTATTTTTGGTGGTGCTACAGCTGCTTATCAAGCAGAAGGTGCGACTCACACGGATGGTAAAGGCCCAGTTGCATGGGATAAGTATCTTGAAGACAATTATTGGTACACAGCAGAGCCTGCAAGTGATTTTTACCATAAATATCCTGTTGATTTAGAATTAGCTGAAAAATATGGCGTTAATGGTATTCGTATTTCAATTGCCTGGTCTCGTATTTTCCCAACTGGCTATGGCGAAGTAAATGAAAAAGGTGTTGAATTCTATCATAATCTTTTTGCCGAGTGCCACAAACGTCATGTTGAGCCATTCGTGACTTTGCACCACTTTGACACACCAGAAGTTCTTCACTCAGATGGAGATTTCTTAAACCGCGAAAATATAGAACACTTTGTAGATTATGCCGCTTTCTGTTTTGAAGAGTTCCCAGAAGTAAACTACTGGACAACTTTCAATGAAATTGGCCCAATTGGAGATGGTCAATACTTGGTTGGTAAATTCCCTCCAGGCATTCAATATGATCTTGCCAAAGTCTTCCAATCACACCACAATATGATGGTTTCTCATGCACGTGCTGTGAAATTGTATAAAGATAAAGGTTATAAAGGCGAAATTGGTGTAGTACATGCGTTGCCAACCAAATACCCTTATGATCCAGAAAATCCAGCAGATGTTCGTGCCGCTGAGTTAGAAGATATCATCCATAACAAATTTATCTTGGATGCAACCTACCTTGGACACTATTCAGATAAAACGATGGAAGGGGTCAACCACATCCTAGCTGAAAATGGTGGAGAACTTGATCTTCGTGATGAAGACTTCCAAGCACTTGAAGCAGCTAAAGATTTGAACGATTTCCTTGGTATCAACTACTACATGAGTGATTGGATGCAAGCCTTTGATGGTGAGACTGAAATCATTCACAATGGTAAGGGTGAAAAAGGAAGTTCTAAGTACCAGATTAAAGGTGTTGGTCGCCGAATCGCACCAGATTATGTGCCTAGAACGGATTGGGACTGGATTATTTATCCTGAAGGCTTGTATGACCAAATCATGCGAGTGAAAAATGATTATCCAAACTACAAGAAGATTTACATCACTGAAAACGGTCTTGGATACAAAGATGAGTTTGTAGATAATACCGTTTATGATGATGGTCGTATTGATTACGTGAAGAAACACTTGGAAGTTTTATCAGACGCAATTGCGGATGGTGCAAATGTTAAAGGTTACTTCATCTGGTCACTTATGGATGTCTTCTCATGGTCAAACGGATACGAAAAACGTTATGGACTATTCTATGTAGACTTTGACACGCAAGAACGCTATCCTAAGAAATCAGCTCATTGGTATAAGAAAGTAGCAGAAACTCAAGTGATAGAGTAATATTACTTGAAAATGTAAAAAATTGTTATCCGATACTTTAGAAAAAGTACAACACTTATTTAGACCAGGCTTTGAAAAGGTATATATTGTTAGTTTCGAAGATTGTCCTATGATTCCTGAGCTTGAAGCTACCCCCGTTGCTAAAATGTGGTAAATGGTATGTTTTAACTGGAAAAGAGTGGATTTGCCATTCTGATTTAGAGTTATCAGCATTTGAATGGGAATTTTTACAATCACACGATGTAGAAATACGTGAGACTATTCACTTCGAGGTAAATTATTTGCCTTTCCAATAATAAAAAGAAAGGAATTAGTTGTGACTATCGAATTAAAAAACGAGTATCTTACTGTTCAGTTTAAAACACTTGGTGGTCAACTGACTTCGATTAAAGACAAGGATGGGATAGAGTATCTCTGGCAAGCTGATCCAAATTATTGGAATGGACAGGCGCCTATTCTATTTCCTATCTGTGGTAGTTTACGAAATGATTGGGCTATTTATAGACCTCAAGAAAGACCTTTTTTTACAGGTCTTATTCGTAGACATGGTTTTGTTCGAAAAGAAGAATTTATTCTGGAAGAAGTCAACGATAATAGCGTGACCTTTAGTATTAAACCAAATGCTGAGATGCTTGATAATTACCTATATCAGTTTGAACTGAGAGTTGTTTATACCTTGAATGGTAAATCAATTAGAACCGAATTTCAGGTAACGAACTTGGAAATGGAAAAAACAATGCCTTACTTTATTGGAGCCCATCCAGCATTCAATTGTCCTTTAGTAGAAGGTGAAAACTATGAGGATTATTATATTGAATTTAGTGAGGTTGAGTCTTGCTCGATACCAAAGAGTTTTCCTGAGACAGGATTATTAGATTTGCAAGATCGGACACCTTTTTTGGAAAATCAAAAGATTCTCGATTTGGACTACTCACTTTTTTCCCATGATGCCATTACACTTGACAAGCTCAAGTCTCGTAGCGTAACGCTTCGGTCAAGGAAGTCTGGTAAAGGTCTTCGAGTAGATTTTGATGATTTTCCGAACTTGATTCTGTGGTCTACAACTAATAAAAGTCCATTCATTGCTTTGGAACCTTGGAGTGGTCTCTCCACTTCACTTGAAGAAGGTAATTTCTTAGAAGATAAAAGACAGGTAACGAAAATTTCACCTCAAGAAACTTCTAGAAAAATCTATGATATTACTATCCTTAATTAAAATTTGTTATTATTTGAGTCTTCAATAAGATTTGAATACTCTTACCTTGTGATGATAGATTGGTCTTCTCCGTGCCAGTCTTACATCGCAAGGTTTTTAAGTTTTTTGTGGGTCTATGTCAACTGTAGTGGGTGACGAAAAGCTAATATCTAAAGACAGTCTGGTAGTAAAAAAATAAGATTATTTACTACTTCTTGATTTAAAATAATAGTGGAGCCATTAATTTGTGGCAAATTTAATTTAATATTTTGCCTCAAATTAGCCACACTTTTTATAGAACTAAGAGGAAAAATGAAGTTTTCTTCCTATTAAAATTGTTGTTTGAAATCTTAAATATAGCGTTTTACGATGTAATGGGAAGTATGGTGAATAAATCAACTATGTTCGTATGACAGAAGCACTTATTAGCCGTTTAAGCGATCAAGGCTATAATTTAGTGATTGAAGGAACAGGACGAACAACAGACGTTCCTATTCAAACCGCAACAATGCTTCAAGCCAAAGGTTATGAAACAAAAATGTATGTCATGGCAGTACCTAAAATCAACTCATATTTAGGAACAATTGAACGGTATGAAACTATGTATGCAGATGATCCAATGACAGCTAGGGCAACACCAAAACAAGCGCATGATATTGTTGTCAAAAACTTACCGACCAATTTAGAAACCCTTCATAAAACGGGCTTCTTGGAA
>NZ_BCQB01000070.1 GCF_001544215.1 Enterococcus durans NBRC 100479 = LMG 10746 | reverse complement strand
ATTCTTATGATTAACAGATGAAATACTAGAAAAGCAATCATTTTTTGTATGGTAGCATGAAAGAAAAGAAGAGGGATTTGCCAAGAGTGTCAAGTAAATGGAAAAAATTTAGTTTGTTTTTAAGCGATAATTATTTTTCTTTACATTTAAGCTTATTTCGATACAATGAAGGTATATTGACTGTTGTGGCAAAGTGAGGTGTAGCAAAATGGAAATGGAACATATTAACGAAAACACAATACGAGTAATGATTGGGCATGAAGACTTAGAAGAGCGAGGAGTCTCATTTTTGGACCTACTTGGAAACCATAGAGAAATTGAAAACTTTTTCTATAGTATTCTGGAAGAAGTGGATATTGAAGATGAGTTTCGCAGCAGTGAGGCTGTTACTTTTCAGGTGTTGCCAAAAGGAGATGGCTTAGAACTTTTTATCAGCAAAAATCTTCCGAATGAAGAAATGCTCCAAAATGATGAAGATTCGTTGGATTCTGATGATGTGACTGAGTTTATTCAACAACAAATTCTGAATAATGAAGTAGAAGAATCGGACGAACGCATTTCCGATGAAATTGAACACCAAGCAATTTTTGCTTTTGACGACTTTGAACAAATGATTCAATTGGCGAATAATGTAGAACTAGAATCAGCGTGGACGGATATCTACCTATTAGATGATGTGTACTACTTAGTGGTTCATTTTTGGATGGAAAATTTATCCCAAATGGACGTTGAAAACCAAATTGCACGCGTTTTGGAGTACGCAGAAAAAAGCGATCGTACAAATGAAACACTGAATGAGTATGCCAAACTTATTATGGAAAGAAATGCATTAGAACGAACACGATTTTATTTTGCTTGATCAAAAATAAAATTTCTCCACCTGTTTGGAATAGATAAGAAGGATTTGATCTGAAAGATCAGATCCTTTTTTGCGTATGTTTTTTTGGAGGTGAGAATAATGCTTTATGCTATCGATAAGAAGGGAAAACAGTTTCCTGCTCAAAAAGTGACGAAAGAGCATTTGCTTTTTTGCCCGGTGTGTCAAGGGCGGGTGGTTTTAAAAAATGGGAAACAAAAAAGTGCGCACTTTGCGCATAAAAGCCGTAAAGTATGTACTGGTTTTAGTGAAGGTGAAACAGCAGAACACCTAAACTTAAAGCAAGTCGTGTTCGATTGGCTTCAGCGACATTCAACAAATTCAGTGATTCATCTAGAGGGATACTTACCGAAAATTCGTCAAAGACCGGATGTTCTTTACGAAACATTAGCAATAGAAATTCAGTGTTCCACATTACCATACAGAAGATTTGAAGAGCGAACTAACACATATCAAAAAAATGGCTATGTGGTGTGGTGGATCATAGGAAACAACTTTTTAAAAAATAAAAAATTGACGATGATCGAAAAACGCTTTTGTGCATTTAATGAAAGTTGTGGGCTTCATCTATGGCAATTGGACTGGAAAAAGAGACAATTGATTCTGCGTTATCATATGAAAGAAACGATCAATGGTAAAATCACCTATGAAAAAAAATCGTGGTTGTTTTTCAGTGGTGTACTGCCAAAGCTTTTTAATGAAACCGTTGGCGAGATAAAACCTGAAATATTATCTAAAAGAGTAACCTATAAAAGATGGCTGCAGCAGCAACTATTTTCGCGACATCCTAAATATATCAAGTTACAAGGTATCTGCTACACCTATCAAAGGCACTTGCTGTATTTACCAGATTGGATGTATCGTGATAGTTACTTTTTCTTCTATGTTTAAAGAGTTAGTATTTCTTTATAGAATCTTGTACGAGGAGGTTTCTATTAGGGAGGCACATAAAAGCAATTATGGGCGATACCTAAGATGGTTACAAAAACTTTTTGCGTATAAAAAAAGCTGGCAATTCCCCCTTGTTAGGGATTCAATCATTTATTCTTCATTTTATGAAGAATGTCGCCTATATTCTATGTGTAAACCGAATTAAGTTGTGCTAAAATGGACTTCAATAGCTAGTGCTATGAAGGTGAACATCTTGATTGTAAAAAAGATGCGATAGGAATGAAAAAAAGGAGTGTATTCAATGAGTGAAACGACCAAATTACCAAAAAGAGAAGAATTACCTGAAGAACTAACATGGGACTTAACGAAAATCTTTGCAAACGATCAAGAATTCGATCAGGCTTATGAAAAATTGAATGAAGAATTAAAAAATTCTGATAAATATAAAGGGACTTTGGCAAATAGTGCCACAGAATTTTTGGATGCACTTGAATTTGTTTTAGATGTTTATCGAAAAATCGAACGGATCTATGTTTATTCTAGTATGAAAAATGATCAAGATACTGCAAATACAACCTATCAAGCATTGTATGCCCGATCTGGCAGTTTATTAGCAAAAGTGAGTGAAGCTATTTCGTGGTACGAACCAGAAGTACTTCAACTTTCAGATGACCAAATCTGGCAGTACTTTGAACAAGAACCAAAACTAGAACTTTATCGCCATTATATCCAACAAATGGTAGATAATAGAGCGCATGTCCTGTCTGCTGATCAAGAGTCTTTACTTGCAGGAGCAGGCGAAATATTTGGTTCCTCTAGTGATATCTTTGCGGTATTGAACAATGCTGATCTAGAGTTTCCTACGATCACAGATGAAAATGGAAAAGCAATCCAACTTTCTCACGGTGTTTACAGACAGTTAATGGAAAGTACGGATCGCAATGTTCGCGAAGCAGCATTCAAAGGTTTTTTCAGTGTATATGAACAATTTAAAAATACATTTGCATCTACATTGAGTGCGCATATCAAAGGTCATAATTATAAAGCAAAAATCCGTCATTACAAGTCAGCTCGTGAAGCTTCTTTAAGTAACAACCATGTTCCAGAAAGCGTGTATGATACATTAGTGGAAGTTGTCAATAAAAACTTGCCATTATTACACCGTTATATGTCTGTTCGTAAACGTCTTTTAGGGGTAGACAAACTACACATGTACGATCTATATACACCAGTTCTAGGTGAAGCACCAATAAAGTTTACCTATGAAGAAGCAAAAGCAAAAGCATTGGAAGCCTTAAAACCAATGGGTGAAGAATATCTGACAGTCGTTGAAAAAGCCTTTTCTGAGCGTTGGATCGATGTAATAGAAAATAAAGGCAAACGTAGTGGCGCGTATTCTTCAGGAAGCTATGATACAAATCCATACATTCTATTGAATTGGCATGATGCCTTGGATCAACTATTTACATTGGTACATGAAATGGGACATAGTGTCCACAGTTACTTCACTCGTTCAAACCAACCTTATGTGTATGGGGATTATCCGATTTTCTTAGCTGAAATTGCATCAACAACGAATGAAAATATTTTAACGGAGTACTTGTTGGAAACAGAAGAAGATCCTCGAGTACGGGCGTATGTTTTGAATCATTACCTTGATGGATTCAAAGGTACGATATTCCGTCAAACTCAATTTGCAGAATTTGAACATTTTATGCATGAAGAGGATGCAAAAGGTATTCCGTTGACAAGTGAATACTTGAGTGAAAATTATGGGAAACTGAATACTAAATATTACGGACCAGCTGTAGAAGAAGATCCAGAAATCAAGTATGAATGGTCACGTATCCCTCATTTCTATTACAATTACTATGTTTATCAATATTCGACTGGATTTTCAGCTGCCTCTGCTTTAGCGAAGAAAATCTGGACGAAAGAACCACAAGCATTAGAAAACTACCTTACCTATCTGAAGTCTGGAAGTAGTGATTATCCCGTTGAAGTAATGAAAAAAGCGGGTGTTGATATGACGAAAGCAAATTATATCGAAGATGCAATGGTAATATTTGAAAAACGCTTGAATGAACTAGAAGAATTAGTAGAAAAATTATAAGCAGCTGATTACTTTTCGCCAATCATTCTTTTTTGAATGAGAAGCAAGGAATGATATTGAACGAAAAGAGGTTGTGGCAGAAGAGGCTAACTCTGAGAAAGAAGAAGGATACATGCAAATTTCTTGCCGGATTGGCTATCGATTTATTTGAGAAAGAGTTGCATCTGCCATTTGTTCTTGTTTAGCACGTGAGGTAAAAGCATTCCTTGCTTTTGCCTTGCGTGTTTTCTCTTTTTTTATCATCTAATGAGATGATATTTGCGGTACTCCTTATTTTTATTGAATGTATCTGTTCATAATCAAAACAAATATATCTATTTTATTTTTTTATACTTGTTTTTCTTTATTGACTAGTGGAACTTTTTTTCTTATGCTGAAAAAAATGAGAAATGGTATAGTAAAAGTAAAAAAGAGTGTGGGACAAAAGTAAGAAACACTTTTGTCTCATTCTTTAAAAACGAATAAACGGTAGGAGCAGAAGCAACTCCTTCTTAAATAAGCCGAAATTCCCAAAAATTTGAAAAGCAATTTTCGTGAATTTCTTCTTATTTCTCGGAGTTAAACACTTCTGTCCCAGCCTCTTCGTATAAATAAATGGGAATGGAGGATCATTATGTCTTTTTGGGGCTTTGAACAAGAATCAGATGAGATCATATTGTCGTATGTCGACTGTCAGGTTCGTTGTTTAAGAGACGCTGCAAGACGAGAAATGAAGAGAAGGAAGAACTACAAAGCAAAAAAATATCTAAATCATCATAAAAAAGGAGGAGTCCATAATGAAAGAAGTTCAATTAACCAAGAAAAGTGATCTGACAGAAGGTGGCTGTAATGCGTGTGGAATCATTGACTCTACGATTTATCAGCTTGACTTAGGTGGGAAAAAAGCAACAATAGCAGAATTGTCCGTAGGATCATTAGTTGATAGCTTGGCCTTGTTAGAGGGATTTGAGGGGGAAGATATTTACGAGATGCTTGGAGAGATACGGCAATTAAAACATGCAGGAAAATGCGTGGAGGTTCGGCAAGAAGATGGGTTAATTCATTTTCAAAAGGATTATGAAGCGTTGACTGTCAAAAATGTGATTGAGGCCCCAGAGCTGTATCAACAAGTCAACCAAATCCTAAAACAATTTTTTGACTTAGGACCGTATAAATTCACAGAAAAAAACAAAAGTCTTGTGTGAATACGGAGTGGCAGAAGACGATTGAAGAACAGACAAACAATACGTATTTATTTCAATAAAACCAATCAAGTAGATCGAAGCTCACTAAGAAAAGAAGTAGAACGAATCCAAGAGATAATCTAGGATCGTTCTACTTCTTTTTAGTATTGATTTGAATTCGACTGAAATCAAGCAGTGGCTACATCAGGATCGATTTTAGTCGTGCCATTACCGATATGAGCGACATAAAACTCTGGTGCATAACCAACAACTTTCAAGTAAGCATCGTAGACATTATTTTCAAATTCTGGAATGTTTTCTTCTTTAACCAATGCGATGGCACATCCGCCGAATCCAGCACCAGTCATTCGAGCGCCTAAGACACCTTCTTGTTTTTGGGCAGCATCTACCAAAGTGTCTAATTCAATCCCAGTTACTTCGTAATCATGACGCAACGAGTAATGAGAAGCATTCAATAACTTGCCAAACGCAGCTAAGTTTCCTTTTTCTAATTCTGCTTTTGCTTCTAGTGTGCGCTGGTTTTCTGTTACTGCATGGCGTGCTCGGCGAATCAAAGTATCATCGTTGATCAAATCTGTATGAGCTTCAAAGGTTTCGCTGTCTAGGTCACCTAATGCATCGATTGTTAATTGTGTTTGCAGACGTTTAAGCGCCTCTTCGCATTCACTTCGACGTTCATTGTATTTAGAATCCGCTAATTCACGACGTTTGTTTGTGTTCATGATAACCACTGCATAGCCATCTAATTTCACTGGAACCATCTCATATTTTAAGGTATTTGTATCAAGTAAGATCGCTTTGTCCACTTCTCCAAAGCCGATTGCGAATTGATCCATGATCCCTGAGTTGACACCGATAAATTCATTCTCTACTTTTTTTCCTGTTTGTACTAATGCAAGACGATCTATAGCTAGATCAAACAAATCTTCTAATACGACACCTACTAATAATTCTAAAGAAGCGCTACTTGATAAGCCAGCACCATTAGGGATCGTTCCTTCCACTAATAATTCGAAGCCATGATCAAATGTATACCCTGCTTCTTTTAACTTTAGGATCATTCCTTTGACATAGTTTGCCCAACCAGCTTGTTTATCATATTCTAACTCATTCAACGTAAAGCTGATTACGCCGTCATCTTCAAAATTCGTTGAATACACTAAGACCTTATTGTCTTTTCGAGAAGCTGCGACACCTTGAGTACCATAAGTGATCGAAGCAGGGAAGACATGCCCGCCATTATAGTCAGTGTGTTCACCGATCAAGTTGATTCTTCCGGGTGAGAAGTATTGAGCTGTCTGTTTAGGTCCGAAGATTTCTGCAAATTTTGTATTTAAGCTACGTTTGATTTCCATTATTAAAAATCCTTTCTTGTTTCGATTTTAAATTCTGTTGTTGTTTCAAAGGGGGTATTTGGTGGAAGTTTGATATCTCCAAAATCCGAGAACTGTTCTGCCCCAGGAGCAATTTGCGTTTCAAACGTGATCCCACCATGATCACTCAGATTTTTTCCTCGCATTTCAGGTGTATTTTCTCCAAAGTTTGCTGTAAATACCACAATACTTGGCGCATCTGTTGCTACACTTACTTTGATTTTTTCATCTGGACTGACAAGAAAAGCTACTACTTTGTCTAATCCTTGTTCGTTTAAGAAAAAGGGATGATCGATGCCATCGACAAGCACTTTTTGATCAAAATCACTTTCAAAAACAGTTGCAAGCTGTCTCGGCTCTTGAAAATCAAATGGCGTATTGGCTACCGAAGATTTTTTTCCTAATGGGATACTATCTGCTCTCAAAGGGGCGTACTCTTCACTGTCCAACCAAAGAACATGCTGATCGATTGGTTGGGTGATATCACCGCTTAAATTGAAGTAGACATGATTTGTCGGGTTGAATAGGGTCGTTTGATCACTTATACCGCGAGTGGTTACCCGCCAGATATCATCTTGAGTCAATGTATAGCGAACTTCTACTCTTAGATTACCTGGAAAACCATGTTCTCCGTCAGGACTTTCGGTAGTGAAGAGAACAGTATCTCCTTGTTCATCTTCAATCGTTTGATAAGACCATTTCTTGGTTTCAAAACCAGGAGAACCGCCATGCAAGGAATGACCAGTAGCTGGATCAACACTTAGTTGGTACGTGCGATCGTCAAGCGTAAAATGCCCGTCCTCGATTCTGCCAGCTGTTCGACCAATCGAGGCACCAATATAGGCATCTTTTTCTAGGTATTCTTGAGCGGAGTCAAACCCTAATGCTAATTCTCTGTTTTCTGCCTTCAAGCTGACGATACGCGCCCCTAAATCGGTAACCGCTAATCGTAGTCCATGTTTATTTGTTAAAACAAGTAAATGATATCCTTGTCCAAAATCTTTGATTGTGATTGACATAATAAACGTCCTTTCTTTACGTATTGAAGTACGGCAAATACACCTTTTTTTGCTACATGAGCTGTCTAAAGTTCTTGGTTCTAATTCTGCTTGCAAACAATAAGCGATTAAAATGAATAAGAACGGTCCTTTATTTATTTATAACTTATCAAGAAAACGCTTCCTAATGAATATATTTCTGTGACTACTATTTAACTTTTTGTTGCATATTTAGAAGACTAGAGTAAAGTTGAAGTGTGGAGGTGTATCGATGGAACAGGCTATTTTTCTAAAAAAGGAACAACAACAGATAAAAAAAGAATTGAATTTTGACTTTTGTGGTTTTTCAAAAACGCTACCATTTCACTCTTTCGGTCCTGCGATCAGACAAGATTTTATTTTGCATGTCATAATGGAGGGGAAAGGAACATACCATGTCCGGGAACAACGATATGAATTGAAAAAAGGGGATCTTTTTTTGATACGTCCAGGTGAGTCTACCTTTTATTTAGCAGATGGAGAAGATCCTTGGGTCTACTGCTGGTTATCATTTGGAGGAGCAGCTGCTGAAGAGATCATTCGGCGCTCACCATTTAAGGATGACCAATATACGATGGTATCAGCAGGTATCTCCGCATATGTTGATCTTATTTTGGAATGTATCCATTACTCGCAAGAAGATGTAGCAGATGAGTTAGAATTGACTGCTTTAACTTATCGGCTTTTGGCAACTCTATTGAAAGATGGGGGGAAAGTGAGATTAGGAGAGCAAAAAGTGTATTCTCCTTTAGTGATCGATACAGTGAAATACATCGAAGAACATTATGCACAACAACTGACAGTAGAAGAAATTGCCCGCGGATTATCCGTCAATCGTAGCCATTTGTCGCGAGTATTCAAAAATCATTTGGGAACGAGTATCAAAGAGTATTTGATTGGTGTACGTATCAATCGGGCGGCTTTTTTACTTTCATTAACAGAAAACTCAGTAGAGAATATCGCTTATCAAGTTGGCTTCAATAGTTTAGTCGTTTTTAGTCGAATGTTCAAAAAAACAACTGGCGAAACAGCGACAAGTTATCGGAAACGAATGAAAAATGAGGAATCAAGATACCATTCCTTGGAAGCCTTAAAAAAACAATTAGAAACGCAAGAAATTGTATCATGGACGACTTAGAGACAAGCGTGGCAGAAATGTCCTTTTTACTTTTTATGCTAAACTATATAGGACACAATGAAGGATAGGAGTTTTTGACATGAAAAGTTTGGTCATCGTGAGCCACCCCGCAATCGATACATCATTGAACCAACAATTTTTTAAAGAAGCAATGAACGGAACGAATGCTACTTGGCATCATCTGGAAGAGATGTATCCTGATGGTCAGATAGATTTAGCTTTAGAGTTACAATTACTGAAAGAACATGATCGAATCATTTTTCAATTTCCATTTTACTGGTACAGTGCCCCTGCACATTTAAAATTATGGCAAGATACTGTTTTGGAGCATGCATCGCTAGAACTAAGAGGAAAAGAGCTAGGAATCGTTTTGACGACAGGAGTTGCCGAAAAAGAGTATCAATCAGGAGGAAAAGAAGAATATACGATTTCAGAATTTTTGCGGCCGTATCAACGAATCGCGAACAAACTGATGATGTCTTTTTTACCACCATATGTCATGTCTCAATTCATGTATCAATCAAAGGAAAAAAAATGGGAACGGCTGATTGCGTATCAACAGTATTTAACTTTAAAGGAGAAACCTACTTTGGCGAATCGTATTGACTGGTTTATTGCACAAATGAGAGCCAACGATACCTTAAAATCAATTGGGGAACCAATGCAAGAATACGTGATCGATTATTTAGAGAAAGCAAAAGAAGATATTGAAGATCTGACATTTACATTACGCGAATTAAAGGAGTAGATTATGACAGAAGAATGGGTGTTGAGCCAATTGGATGAATTAAGCAGAGCGGCTGATTATCCAACAAAAGCATTATTACATGAAACCAAACAATTGGTGATTGAAATAACTGAACGGATGGAACAGTTGCAAGGAGAGATCGATGGGGAATCTTGGAACCATCAAAAATGGTGAATTTTTCATTTAAATAACACAGTTTAAAATGTTCATTACTCGGATAATTTGCTACAATGGACATATGCGAGAATTGATAACGCTATTTTATGAATAATGGGTGGTGGTACAAAATGAACGAAAAAAACGAACAAAGAGAAAATGTCCGTACGGCCCGTCGGCAACAACAAAAAAAAGAGTCCCGTATACGTATGCTGAAAGTAGGTTCTGCAGTTGCAGTCGTTCTATTGCTTGTGGGGGCTGTTACTGGGCTTTATCTCCACAATAAGAATGATACTAGTGCCAAAAGTACAACTATAAGTACAAGTAAAACAGCAAAGAAAAAAGAGTCAGCATCAACGGAAACATCGAAAACAAAAGAAACAATGAAGTCGACACAATCATCCGCTGAGGGGACACTTGAGGAACAGTTACAAACGATCCTTACAACTTATTCAAAAAAAATCGAAGATCAGACACCTGTTCTGATTGAAGAATACCAGACGGAGATCCAAAAGAATCAGGATGGGCTCACGGGACTATCCACTGTTGCAAACCAAAAAGCGAGTGAGTTACAAGCAATCTCTGACGAAGGAATCCGCAAACTACGTGAAAAGTATCAAACAGCGCATGCAAAAGATGGTGTGGATCTTGATACGATGATCAATCAACTTTCTGCAACGTACACTGCACAAGTTGCTAGAATATCAGATATTTATCTGCGTACGAGTGCTTCTTTGAAGGTTGAATCATCTACAAGTCAGGAAACAAGTGGAACTGAAACCAATACAACAGCACAAACAACGGAGTCAACAACAGAAAGCCAAATGTCCACTGATCAATATGCACAAGGAACTTCTTCTTCACAAAGTGCAGATCAAAGTGCTTCAGCGGCAACAACAGTTGTTCGAGAAGGCGAAGGACCAAACCAAATTGCGGAACGAACAGGGGTTCCAGTAGAAACGATTTTATCCTTGAATGGCATGACAATGGACGACTACTTTTTAAATCCGGGAGAAGTTTTGAAACTGAATTGATTAAACATACTAAAAATGAAGTCGAGACAAAAGCCGTTTAAGTTTGAGAAATTGGAGAG
>NZ_BCQB01000069.1 GCF_001544215.1 Enterococcus durans NBRC 100479 = LMG 10746 | reverse complement strand
TGATCTAACAGACTTTGCATTTGCGATATTTGGCTATCTTTATTTTCTAGTTGCTTATCTTTAACAAATAACTGTTGTTCTAGTATTTTAACTACAGATAAATCACCAGTTGTGGGGTTACTAGTATCGGTTACCTTGTCGTTACCAGTTGCATTACTAGTGGTAAAGTGTTGTTTTAACAACATATATCCAGTATAGGTTACTACTAAAGTTTTCACTCCGTTACTAGTAACGGTTTCCACATGGTTTGCTCTAAATTCTTCGGTTAATCTTTTCCTGACCGCTTGTTTCGATACGTTAAATTCGTCTGCAAGCTCTTTTATCGTTTTTAAATTCTCACTCATGGCTTGCACCTTTACCTCGAACCTTTGCACGTTCTGGTTGTTCAAGGTCTTGTAATTTTACAGTTGGTAAATACTGTTCAATTGCTTTTTTGAGGTACTTGGCTATATTGCGTTTTGAATAGGCTTCTTGTTTAGCTCTCACATAAGAGAGGTGGTCTTTGACCCCATTCAACCCTCGTAAGGCTTTCAGCTCGTCATAGAGAGGGTACACGTGCGCCTGCAATCCTGCCATAAGTGACGTATCGGTCATTTCATAAGGACTTAATAGCATATTATCCAACAAAAGTTTCGTGTATTTACTTTTTAATGCTTTCCCTGCTAAAAGTTCTTCTGCTTGTTCTTTATTTGCTTTATCCTGCAAATAAATAGGGTCTTGTTCTTCCAGCTTGTAGAAGTCATTTCGTGCGACTGGTTTCTTCGTGATATGAAAGACAATAGAATCAATCGAACGCCCTTTTTTGACTTTCTCATAGGACACCTTAAAAGTCGTATTATCGTTGATTTCTTTTAAGGGAATATCTAATATTTTTTTAGTAAAATTGGTAAATCGCTGATATTCATTGACGGTATCAGTCATTATTCTTAGTTCTTTAACCGATATTGAGGGATTGCGGTAGCTTTCTACTTGTTCGGCTCTCCGTCCCCCTTTAGCGCTGTAATGTTCATACTGATTGTAATTCATGGATAACCAACGATACAAGATAATGCTGTACTTGCTATTCAATTCAGAAATTTCTGACAAAGCGTGTTGTGTAAAATTCTTTTTAAGATTGATTAAGTAAGGCATAATTTCACGATGAAATTCAATTTTTACTTCATCATGATAATCTGTCCATTCCACGTAAGGTATAGGAACAATGCTTTTAAATTTAAACCCCTTGCCTGCTTCTTCCTTAATTTCAAAATAGGCTTCTTTTTGCATAGCTCGTACTGCTTGTTTAAAGCGACTATGCTTGTCATTGTCGGATACCTTAAAAAAAGCAAAAAGGTCAGCCTTTGAAAGATAGACGGTATTGTCTTTGGGTGGTTCTTCGGTATTGATACAAGATACCGCCAACTCAAACATTTTTAAGGGCGTTTTATCCATTTTAGCGATTGATGTTATCAAGCTGTTATGCTCGACGACTTTACGTTTTGAGAGTTCGTTCAAGGTTAGCACCTGCTTTTGATTTTTTGCTTTTTCTGTTATACTAGACATATAAAATACGCTCCTTTGCGTGTTTGAAATAGGCATAGAGAAAGTCATTTTGCCGTGAATTTTCTCTATGCTTTTATTATATCATTTTATAGCTACTTTCTCAATGTTTTAGTAGCTATATACACAGTTTTTAGTAGCTATATACACAGTTTTTAGTAGCTATATACACAGTTTTTAGTAGCTATAAAAATCTAGAAAGCCTTATTCTGACTGACTTTTTCTCCACGCAAAAGAAATAAAAGATTAAAATATATAAGATAAATGTAATATAGGCTTCGCCTTTTTTTATTTTTTTCAAAAATGTAAAAATAAAGGTCAAAGTCATCAAAAAAGGAGTGAGCGAAAACCACGCTCACATTTTACTTGCAGCGTTCACTTCGTTCACTCGCTAAAAGAAAAGATCAAAACCACTTTTAGGAATTTATTGGATTCCCTCTAATTGCTCATATAAGCTGTTTTAACTGTTTGATTAGCTAAATACTCATATCATGCAATCAAGCGTCTTACAGACGGTCAGGGCAAGCCCTAACAACCCAAAAGCAGATTCAAAAGTAGACTTAGAACAAAAACCCCCTTAAAACTAAAAATAGAGCTTTGTGGAGCATGTTACTTTTTTATTTACAGGATTCCTTTTGAATAAACTAGCGCACCCAAAAAGAAGTAAGCACCCTAAAATTAGGTTAAAATCAATTTAAACACTAATTTCAAGCTGATACAGGCTTTTTAAAAGTAAAGAGCATAAATTACACCTAAAGCTCATAAAACGCCTTAGAACGCATTTTATGAGCTTTAAAAATGATTTGCTTTTTATTCGCACGTTTATTTTTGATTAAACAAGCGAAGTCTGTTTAATTAAAAGTAAATGTTTAGTTGAGCAAAGCGAAACCAGAAGGGAGCAAACAACATGACATTAGATTACAGAAAAACATTTGAAATTGAGATAATCAATGAATTTCAATCAGCGATTCACTCAAAAATGTTGAACTATGTTTTAAATAATGAACTCGATAAAAGCGATTCTACAAACCTACAAACAAATTTGCTAAACCAATTATCAGACATGAATCAAATTAATTTATTTAAATTATCTCTTGAAGAACTAGAAGCCTATCATGACTATTTACGATCAATAAAAAAATACGCCGACAGTATCACACGAACAACGTGAGTTTTAACCAACACGCCTGACGATAAAACGAAATGTAAATTAAGGTTTATCGCACATTAACCACAAATGAAACTTGGTGGGTGTAAGTGCGCCCTTAAAAATAAGGGGTGCGTTTCGACAAAGGTAATCTGACAAATATTCCCTTAGCGATTTTTACTAAGGGCGCACTTATACGCACCAAATAAATTTTGTGCGTTCCGTTGCTAAAATCAAACGTAAAACGTGTTTGATTTTCGTCAGGCGTGTTGGATAAAATTCGCTACGCTCATGTAAATAAAAACGTTATAAAGTATTATAGCGAGCTTAGTAAGTGTATATCCACTTACGGTAAAAAGTAATCATCTTCCACTCGGTCACACCTAAAATTTACATTTTAGTTTGTTCCTCGTTTCAGACGATTCTTTTTATTTTTGGGGCACTGCCCCAATCCCCATATTATATTTTTTGTTGTTACCAAAGGCAACTTCTTATATAGGTTTTTAGGGTTTAGTATGACATCAATTTATTTGATGTGTAAGTGCGCCTTTGGGATTTTCTTTGGGTTTTTTTCATTGCCATTTTTAAAGCAATGCGCACTTACACATCACTCTAAAAACGAGTGATGTAATGGCTAAAAAACGTGTATCAGAAGTTGCTTATCGCAACAACAAAATTTCATGATAGTAGCGTCTCTTAAATAAGTGAGTCTTTGTTTCAATTTGTGATACATTTTTCTGATCCATCAAGAACTTCCTCAAAGATAAAATGCCTCAGCGCTCATTCCTCAATCGCCCTTTGTCATTGATTTTGTAATAAGCATTGCGCCCTATTCGGTTACAATCCTCACAACAAAATAGCAAATATAAACCCATAAATACTGCAAGCTATCACATTGTAATACAAAACACTTCGTTCTTGTATTACAATGTGGCTTGAAAAGGGGGAAGTTTCACTTTCCCCTTTTATCCCCTTTGGATTGTGTCGATTTGCTTTACGCAAACGCCACCTACCCATTTTATAAAAATAAAATGGGCAAAAGATCTTTCTTTTTGTCATACAAAAAGAAGAAAAAAAGAGACGATTTTCTTCTTCCGAAATCGTCCCTCTTTTTTCTAAAACCATGGATGAACAAACAAAATACGAGAGATTTTTTGTTCGTTCATCCACTAAAAAGAACTCCCTAACGGTCGTGGCTACTTTGTTTAGTCTAAACGCTTTAAATAGTCCTATAAGCTCATAGTTTGCCTTTTAAGCGATTTTAAACGTGAGTTAGTAATAATTATCATGGATAAAAGAAAAAGCTCTCAAACAGCCTTATTTCATCATCTGCTTGAAAGCTCGTTGTTGGGTACTAATACTGATTCCTGTTTTTCGTTCAATCATCTTGTAAGTTAAGCCTTGCTGTTTTAACTCATACGCCAGTTGCAACTGCTCCTTTGTATATTTCTTTGGGCGTCCTTCTCGAAAATTGGGGTCGTGAGCTTTCGCAAAACGCTTTCCCTCTTGGGTGCGTTCAAGTATTAATTCTCGTTCAAACTGGGCAAAGGCAGAAAAAATCGTAAAAATCAATTGTCCTGTCGCGGTATTATCAATCAAACCAATATTTAGAATGTGAATACTCACGTCTTTCTCAAACAAGCTCTGAATGATTTCAAGGGCTTCTTTGGTGTTCCGTGCGAAACGGTCAAGCTTGGTTACAATCAACGTGTCGCCTACTTCTAAGCGTGCCAGTAAGTCTTGAAATTCAGGACGCTCTTTCGTTGTCCCTGTGAACTTCTCTTGAACAATCGTTTCTGCGCCTGCGTCTTTTAAATGCTTGATTTGATTTTCTAATTTTTGGTCGAGGGTACTAACTCGTGCATAGCCGTATTTCATAGTTGTTCACCAGATTTACTTATCTTTTTAGCTATAACTATTTGTTTTTCTCGCTCTGCAATTACATGTTCTAAACTATTAGGATAGATTAGGTTTATTACTTTAATCGCATAATCTGATGAAACAATCGCATGTCCTCGCATATGTCCAACAGCAATAGCTTGAGCGAATACTCTAGCTGAATACTTACTTATTTCTGTTTCAGATTCTTTTGCTAATTCATTTGCTAAAAATCCTGCTTGTCTTAACAGGTAAGCATTGCACGTGTCATTTATTCTATTTTCTAAAACATTTTCTGCTTGCGTAATTCTATCATCGTTCTGTAAATTGTTATCAAAATATTGTTTGAATTTTTGAGCATTTTCAATTGCCCACTTAGCTAATTGTTTTTGCGGTAAATTATTCAAAATAGTCTCTAATTCAATGCGAAGAGATAAATCGTCAATTATCTTTATTTTATAAGGGGTTGGGATTTTTACTGGTTGCTTTTTTTCATGGTCATTCCAAGCAAAATCATTCTTGTTACAGTTTATTTCATCTTTCATTTAATTTCTCCTTTAATTATGACGTCCAGTTATGACCTGTCACTAGCCTTGATTTTATCATATCGCCTTTTGCTGGTCAAAACTGTTAAGTTATGAGCTAACCGTTAATTTCAAAACTGCTTTTTTACAAAGATTAAGGCAAACAATTTCCAAAAGACGTGATGATTGTAGCTGTAGGTTATTATTTGCGTTACAATTTGATCTATCGTGAAGTACAAGATATGCTTTTTATGACCGAGGAATTAATGTATGCCATACAACGATTTATCGTTGGGTATAAGAATACAGCAAAGTGCTCTATCATCTATGGAAGAAGAAAAATAGACAGTCCTTCTATTCGTGGAAAATGGATGAAACTTATATCAAAATCAAAGGTCGTTGGCATTATCTCTATCGTGCAATTGATGCGGATGGATTGACTTTAGACATCTGGTTACGAAAGAAACGAGATATCTAAGGTTAAATATTTAGACACAAAATGAGCATACCCATAATTTTGTAAAAACTAATCTATAATAAATTCCAGTTACTACTCAAATTTGATGTCTATTTACTTTCAAAGTTTGACCACCCATACGGAGAACCTCCAGTCCCTGGATTAACTAGCATTCTCTTCCGAGACTCTTCAAGAAAATAAAGAACAGGAGAAGAGTGCACCAGATACTGCAAACTAGAAATTAGTTCACTAATTTGAGCATCAAAATCTCGCCCTCTTTCAATATCTCTTTTTGCTATTACAAAAAGTTTTTTTTCTTCTTTTGAGATAGTATTATTGATTATTATGTTATCAATAATATTTAATAACTCTTTTTGGTTATCTTTTAAATTTGGGTAAAAGTATTTCGTCATTCTTTATTAACCTTATTTGTTATGTCGAGTTTTTTTTGTGTCATTCTACATTGACACAAAACCTATATTTCGACTATCACTGCCTTTTTATTTTTCTAACTTAATTTTACAATTCGCGATTCGCGTCTTTAAAAAAACGGTAGATAATAATCTTTTTCTTTGCTTTGTAAACGGTTTTATGTTATTACTATAGTATAGATTAATTATTAGAATTAGTCTAATTAAGAACAAGGAGGACTTTCTAATGACATTCGATTATAAAGATCATGGCAAAGAAAAATTTATCGTTAACATTGAGGATTATACCAAAGAAAACGAGAATTACCGTACAACAATTTGGACTGGTGAAAAACTTCAGGTTACATTAATGGCTATTGAACCCGGTGACGATATTGGTTTAGAAGTACACATGGGTATCGATCAATTCCTCCGTATCGAAGAAGGTAAAGGTTTATGCCAAATGGGAGATGCCGAAGATAATCTTACATTTGAACAAGAAGTTTCAGATGATGATGTAATTTTAGTACCTGCTGATACTTGGCATAATGTAACCAATATTGGTGACAAACCTCTGAAAATTTACTCAATTTATGCAGGTCCTGATCATGTCCCTGGTACAGTACATAAAACGCATGAGGAAGCTAAAAATGATCCTAATGAAGACTAATTTTAGTTATATGATTTGTCAAATTAAGGGCACCTCTAATAACTACCAATTAATTCACCTCTAAATGAAATTAGAAAAAAACACAGAAAACTAAGCATAGTCTACTGTGTTTTTCTTTATGTTACAGACGCCACTTGACTGTTTATTCTTATTTTAGACAGATTACCGCCATGTTTTGAGATTTAAACGTTTAACTTGTTCGTACCTCAATAAGTTATAAGTCAGATTTGTAAGGTCAGTATTTAAAACAGCTCGATCGAATCCAATAGAACGTAAACTAGAACGGTTCTGTTGCAAAGTTTTCTGATAAGTCTATTTTAGTGTAAAATGAATAAAAATGACAGCGAGGATATATCAATGAACTATTTTAAAGGTAAACAATTTCAAAAAGATGTGATTATTGTCGCTGTTGGTTATTATCTACGTTACAATCTAAGCTATCGTGAAATTCAAGAACTCCTTTATGATCGTGGGATTAACGTTTGTCACACAACTATTTATCGTTGGGTACAAGAATACAGTAAAGTCCTCTATCATCTCTGGAAAAAGAAAAATAGACAGTCCTTCTATTCGTGGAAAATGGATGAAACTTATATCAAAATCAAAGGTCGTTGGCATTATCTCTATCGTGCAATTGATGCGGATGGATTGACTTTAGACATCTGGCTACGCAAGAAACGGGATACTCAAGCTGCTTATGCGTTCTTGAAACGACTACATAAACAGTTTGGTCAACCAAGAGTAATTGTCACGGATAAAGCGCCCTCTATTGGTTCTGCATTTAGAAAGTTACAGAGTAACGGTTTATATACTAAGACAGAGCATCGAACTGTGAAGTATCTCAATAACCTCATTGAGCAAGACCATCGACCAATCAAACGACGCAATAAATTTTATCGAAGTCTACGAACTGCCTCAACCACGATTAAGGGCATGGAAACAATTCGAGGAATATACAAAAAGAACCGAAGAAATGGAACGCTCTTCGGATTTTCGGTATCTACTGAGATTAAGGTCTTAATGGGAATATTAGCTTAAGAACAAGAAGGATTATAAACCTTGTATTTGATTTTTAAACTTTGCAACAGAACCAGTGGTACTAACCAGCCCCAGTAAAACATTGCTGGAACTGGAACCCAAACCGCTGCGTCATTCACATCAATACCCCCGCATTAAGTTTTATTTCAGCTTCCATCATAAAGGACTCCCCGCGGGACTGCAATCAAGAGTCATTACTTCAACTGTTTTTGTTCATTATAGAAATTACGGTAAGCTAAATAGCACGCAATGATTGACCCCAAACTAGTCGCTGATAAGAGCATGAACGTGACCATAATTTGATACCTAATGGCCCGTACTGGATCGACCCCTGCAAAGATCAAACCGGACATCATCCCTGGCAGACTGACTAGACCCACAGTCTTTGCCGAATCAATGGTTGGTGACATCCCCGTACGAATCGCCTCACGCACGATGGCAATCGAAGCATCAAGTAGACCAGCCCCTAACGCCAACCGTTCAAGCACACCTTGCCGCTGGTCATGAAACTGACTATTGAGGCTGCGATAAGCCAGCCCAATTGCGACCATTGAATTCGACGCAATCATACCAGAAATGGGAATCATTTGCGATGGCACAAACTTAATCGCACCAGATAGCACGAGGACGCCGAGTGTTACCCCCGTACTAACAAAAATGGCTAATAACGAAATGGCTAATGCATGGTCAATCCCCGGCCCCCGTTTTTTCGCATTCCAAGCCGCATTGAAGATAATGAAGCCTATCATCGCCAGCGTTAGCCACAAATTGTTGACTCGGAAAATATACTTTAGCAAGTAACCCACGATAAATAGTTGTACAACAGCCCGCACGACACCAATGACGATGTCCCTATCCAAGCCAAGTTTCTGCCACAAACTAATTCCTAACGCGACGAGCACTAACATTGCCGCCAAAAATAGCGACGTATTATTAACTGCTAAATTCATGCGTGTACCTCCAATCTGCCAGCAACCACTTTCGCTAATTGATCTGCCGCAGCAATCTCTGTCGCGTCATGAGTAATCATGATCGTTGTCACGTGATCCTGCTCATTTAACTGTCGTAACCAGGCGTGCACGATTTGCTTATTATTTTCATCCAAACCAGCTGTCACCTCATCTAATAACAACACTTTTGGTAAGAATAAGATGTTGCGAATCAGCGCGACCCGCTGCCGTTCACCACCGGAAAGCTCGATAATCGGCTGATGCAGGGTTCGTTCGGACAGCCCAACATTATTTAACGCCGTTACCACTCGTTGCGTATCCATGACTTGCTTACGAATTTGGTACGGGAAAGCTAAGTTATCTGCCACCGTCTCACCAAATAACGTCGGTTGTTGGAAACAATATGAGACTTGCCGCCGATACATGATTGGGTCATAACTTTCAATCGGCTGCCCATCAAAAATCAAGGTCCCACTTGTTTTAGAAATCATGGCCGCAATGATCCGTAATAACGTACTTTTCCCACCACCGGATGGTCCCGTCAATGTAATATGAGCCCCAGCTGGAATCTGCCAATCAACATCATGTAAAATATGTTGATCAGCGATTTGATAATTAACTTTTTCTAAACTAATCAATGAATTCATATGCCCACCCCCGATCGCACAATGATCGGCGCCGACAACAGCCGGATGAAAAAGTGCTCAGAAGTCAATAAATTGGACTTATCTGTTTGATGTATTAATACACGAACCTGTGTAGCCATTGGCAAAGCCATATGAATCATACCTGAGTCAAAGTGTTCCGTATAACTACGGAGGAGTTCTAATTGAACTTTTAATTTATCATTATTTTCCTTGATCGATCGTTTTTGTCTAGACATACGTTTTCTCCTATCTAGGGAGTATTATATCATTTTATAAAAAAAACAACCCCCGTTATCTAACTATTAGATAATGGGGGCTGTTTTAATAGTCTTTCCTAGGGGTCATTATCTAATTATAGACCCTTTTAATTGAGTTGAATTTAAAATGCGCTGTATTTAAAACGAATAAAAAAGACGATAGCAAATATAATAATAACCAAAGCCACACTAAGCAAAATAGACCACATCTTTTGTCTGGTTGTACGTGTCTTCCACTGACTATTCGATAACATCATGTATCGTCTAGAGAAATAAAGAACACAAAATAAATTAAAGAATGCTCCTACTGCTAAAGCTATTGAAATAATTTCAGGTAATTCTCCAAAAATAGGACTGACTGCAATTATAAAAAGAAAAACCAAATTAGTTATAGAACTCGTCACCAAATAAATTTTACTTTCTCTTAACTCTGCGTTCTTCTTAATGTTTTCAACCATGTCTGATCCCTCCAATAATAACTGATTTAAGGAAATATCAAATAATTGAGAGATACGGATGACATTATCTATATCAGGAGTTGTTTTATTCGTCTCCCAATTTGAAATGGTTTTACTACTAACCAATAGTTGGTGAGCCAATTCCTCTTGAGTGAACCCTTTTTCTTTTCTTTTGGTCTGTAGTATTTCTCCAAAATTCATATGATTTTCCATACCCCCAATATAATCATTTAGATCTCTTATTTCTATCCAAGCCTTTTCTAATTACCCTAAAATGCCTAGAAAATCTTTTCTAATATCAAAAAAATAAAAATTTTATTGATTACAAAGTGCAAAAATCAAACAAACATCTTTTGTAAAAAACCTTTTTTCTGTTCTTTCAACAAATCCAACTTGCGTTGATGAAGAGCGATAGTGTCGTCGAGTTGTTTGAAAAATTGGCCAATTTTTTTTTGTTCTTTTGAATCAGGAATCCTCAGAAATAAATCTTTTACAATCGTGCCTGATAGATTACCTTGCCCACCTTGCAAGTATTTGTCTATTATTTTTTGTTTTTGTAATTTCAACCATTGCATAATAAATTGTGACTCATAACCTTCAATTGGTTTAATTGCTAAAATTGCTTGATTGATCGCTCCATTTATTTGAGAAATACCAACTTCTCCGCTAGTTGCTCCGTATAGAGCATATAAAATATCGCCAACTTCAACTAACTTAGCTGAAGAATTGTTAAACCCTTCTTCCGTCAAAAATAACTCTGTCTTAGAACTATTTATTTCTCCAGAACGAATGAAAGGAATGTCCCCTTTATAATAGCTAGAATTTCCTGCTGAAGGAGTACCTCCAGAATACGAAGTTGTAATTTCTCCCAACTTACGCTCTTCCCAATCACCAGAAAAACCATTAAAACGTAGTTCAGGAATTTTTGAGCCATTTTTAGGGAACATTTTTTGTAAGTACCCTTTTTTCTGCTCTTTCAACAAATCTAACTTACGCTGATGAAGAGCGATAGTCTTATCTAAAAGACTAAATAATGAACCGATTTTTTCTTGTTCGACAAAAGTTGGTAACAGAATATTTAATTTCATCATGACATCTGCATTAAGTTTTGCACGTCCACCACCAACTAAGAATGGCTCTATGTTGAAATTCTTAATAGCATTCATCAAGAACTTATTATCTGTAATTGTCTTTTTACCCTGAAGAACATGTGCATGATTATTAACCCAAACCTTGCCATTAACGTATTGTACGGGATAATTTTTTAGATCATTTGCTCCATCTTCTGCTACTAAAATGAATTCACCATTATGCGTAAATCCTTCAACATAATCTTGAATACCATTAGCTCCGTAATATGGGGTATCTCCAGGTTTTCGATCGGATGCTGTTATAGGTACACGTAAGTTATCAAATCTATCGGCAATGTCTGATAACTTACGATCTTCCCATTCATCCGTGAATCCTTTAAATCGCAATTCTGGAACTTTCTTTTTAACTGAATCATCTATTTTCGCCATAGTCCCCACCATTTTCTTGGTTTTTCTTGTTCTTCTATCCTTTTTTGATCTTTGATTTGTTCCTGCAAATTTTCCAACTTCTCTTTAAGAGCGTTCACTTCATCTTTATATTGATTGTCTAAGTGTTTGAATTCTGTTTCCTGTGAGGGCATTTTGAGAACTTTTAATCTGTCGTTTTCTGCTTTGTATTCTTCTAACAACTTTTTATCCTGTAAGGCTAATCGTTGTTGC
>NZ_BCQB01000068.1 GCF_001544215.1 Enterococcus durans NBRC 100479 = LMG 10746 | reverse complement strand
CGCGAATAAAAATTTAAAGAATAAAAAGATTATAAAAAAATATCCTTACTTTTTAAATCTAGTATGGACCGTTATTGTCGTTTTATTTACTGTATTAACCACTAACAACCTAGATAGTAATACAGGCGTTTCTTCGTTTAACCTAGGTATGCTATTATTTACGATATTTTTTATATTTTTGTTAAAGATACCGGTCGTAATGGTCTTAATTGGTATTTTTAAACTAGATGTAGGAGAAGAGAATGACTAAAAAAATGACTAAACGACAACAAATTTATTTGAGTATTATGGGTGGAGTAATCAGCTTTTTATTAATTGGGGGTGCTGTTATTTACAAATTGAGTAACCCTATTGTGGAAGAAGATTCTTATAAACTAGTTAAAGTAAAAAAGAGTGAACCCTTAGTTTTAAAAGGGATTGTTCAACCCAAAAATACTAGTTACTTAAATTTAGATCAGACGCTCGGCAAAATCAGTGCTATTTCCGTTAAAAATGGTCAAGAGATCAATGAAAATGACGTAATTGCTACTTATCAAAATACAACTATTGAGGATCAAGCGGAAGAACAAACGCAATCGCTAGAAAAGTTGAATTTGGCTGTTACAAATGCTCAAATAAATCTTGAAAATGCAACACAAAAACAACAAGAATTAGAAACTCGCTTAACTGCTGCTAAAAATGAACATGCTGCAATTACAAATAAAAAAATAGATGAAGAAATGAAAAAAGCGGAGAAAGCTGAAGCTGAGAATAAAATAGAAGCTGCACAACAAGCCTTAGATGCACAAAAAGATGCAGTCTCACAAGCAAAACAGGTACTAGATGAAGCGAATGTTGATCTATCAAGTGTAAATAATACTATTGAACAAACAAAAAAGAAAATTACAAATACGGTAACCGCACCAATTAAAGGAATTGTCTATATTAACGATAAAGGCAAGACAGACGCAACAGTACCGTATGCAACTATTGTTAGTCCAGATAAAGTTATAAAAGGAACCGTTACGGAATATGACTATAATAAAGTAAAAGTAGGGCAAGTAGTAAATATTAATCTGCTCAATGAAGAAAAATCAATAGAAGGAACAATCACTGATGTTAATGCATTACCTGAAGATATGGAAGTAAGTACACAAACTAATATATCCTCAGATAAAAATAATACAGTTTCCACCTTCACGTTCATGGTCAGCCCTAAAGAACCTATTCATTATGGTTATAACGTCCAAATAAATGTGCCAACGAATCATTTAGAATTAGCTAAAAAGAATACGATTAAAGAAAACAATGAAGTATTTGTTTTTATTTATAGAGATAGAAAAGCTATTAAACAAAAAGTAGAAGTAAAGGAAGAAAATGGAAAATACTTAGTAAAGACAGGGCTTAAAGAGAATGATTCAATCATCGAAACTCCTGGTGTACGCTTGAAAGATGGACAAGAAGTGACGGTGAAACAATGATTGAGCTTAATAACGTAAATAAATATTATACCAACGAAGAGGAATCTCTTCATGTATTAAAAGATATTCATTTATCCGTCAAAAAGGGGGAAATGATTGCTATTATGGGTCCTTCAGGATCTGGAAAGTCAACATTAATTAATCTTTTAGGCTTTATTGATCGTAAATTTGAAGGTGAATACTTGTTTGAAGGTAAATCTCTGTTTAATACAACAGATGATATTCTATCTAGAATAAGAAATCAGACAGTAGGCTTTATTTTCCAAAATTTTAGTTTAATTGAGAGTAATACAGTCTATGAAAATGTAGAATTACCGCTTCTTTATAATGGAATCTCTCCCTTTCAAACCAAAGAAAAAGTATTTTCAGTATTGGAAAGAGTTGGCTTAAGAGGAAAAGAATATAAATATCCAAAGCAGTTATCAGGAGGTCAACAGCAGCGAGTTGCTATCGCTAGAGCACTTATTAACAAACCAAAATTTATTATAGCAGATGAGCCTACAGGAGCTTTAGATACGAATACATCAGAGGCAATTATGCAGCTGTTTGCTACTTTAAATAAAGAAGATGACGTGACTCTTATTATGGTTACGCACAACCCTGAAGTCGTTCCTTATTGTCACCGACTAATTAAGATTAGAGATGGTGCCATTATTGAAGATAAGGAGTTGGTACAATGAACGTCTATGTAAATTTTCGTTCAGCTTGGCAAGCGATTAAAAATAATCGTAAGCGTAGTATATTAACTATGATAGGGATCATAATAGGAATCTCTTCTGTTATAACAATTTTAGCTATTGGAAGGGGTTTTGAGAAGGATACTATAAAAAATCTTACTAAGAGCGATTCTAAAAACGTAGAAATTCAACTAAATTTTACACCTAATGATACTTCTTTGTATGATACAAATACAGATTTTTTTCAAGACGCAGATTTATCTATAATAGGAAATGTAGAAGGGGTTAAAAAAGTTGACTATTCTAAAATAGACGAAGAGCAAATCTACAAAGATTTGATAATTAAGGGAAAAAAAACAAACAAACAAATCAAACTTATAGGTTCTGAAGGTGAAAAAGTTTCTATAGGACGAAATTTAACAAGTCAAGATAGTGAATTGTCAAATAAAGTCGCAGCGATTGATTCAGTTACTGCCAAAGAGCTATTTGATACATCTGAGCAAGCATTAGGTAAAGGAATTGAAATCGAGCAAGAATTATTTAGGATTGTGGGCGTTTTTCCAGGAGAAGAACAAGATAATTTGTTTTCCTTATCAAATATAAACATTGAAATTCCAAAAGCTACGTACCACTATTATTTTAAGTCTGAAAAGGATACATCGTCTCTAACGTTAACTTTAGAGGAAGGAGTTGAACCTGACAAGGTGACCTCTAAAGTGATAAACCAATTGAAAGAAAAAGGTAGTTTGAAACATTTGGGGGAATATGAAGTGTTAGATACGGCTATGTTAACGAAAGGAATTGGTCAAATCCTCAGTACGATCACTTATTTTATAACAGCTGTAGCAGGTATATCTTTATTTATCGCAGGGGTAGGTGTAATGAACATGATGTATATATCTGTATCTGAACGAACAAAAGAGATCGGTATAAGAAGAGCCCTAGGAGCTACTCGAAAATCGATTATGCTGCAGTTCCTTTTAGAAGGTTTGATTTTAACTCTTTCAGGAGGGTTAATTGGCTATTTATTAGGAATGGCTCTTGCTTATAGTGTTGGTTCTTTGATAAAGGTAAACGTGTCACTTGATCTATTTACTATTTTACTAGCGGTTGGGGTATCTTCGGTTATTGGACTGGTCTTTTCTGTAATGCCCGCTTCAGAGGCTGCAAAAAAAGATTTAATTGATATTCTTAGATAAAATCAGAATGACAAGAATATTTACGTTCTAGATTCTAAAATAAAACACAAAGAGACCAACCAGGCACCCTATTGTTTCTTTGTAGTATAGAGATATTCTTTGGCTTGTAAGAGATCAATAGAGTTAGGTGACCGGAGTTCGAAATAAAGGAAATTTTTGATTGTATAGGAGAATTCTTTATCCCTAATATTTAGAATTTTGAGTATGCCATGTTGATGTTTTAGATTCTCTATAAATATAGAGGTGTATCAAAGGTCAACTAGACTGTGCAAAATAGAGACACTTGAAAAATCTATCGGGGGTCAGAAACTTAATAGTTTTTGACACATAAACAAAATCGCGATATAATGGGGTTGAGAGTGTTTCATAAACTTATGTCATAAAGTTAAGGAGATTTCGCATGATTTTAGAGAATAAATTGGGATTAACCAATCAATTTGAGTTGGCTAAGGTTGAAGAAAAACTCAGTAAACAAAAAGCGAAAGAATTGTACGATTGTGGAAAAATAAATGAAATCGAAGTTGGTACATTTAAAGGTTTATCTGAAATTCATGAATTTCTATTTTCGGATATTTACGATTTTGCCGGAAAAATCCGATCGGTCAATATTGCAAAAGGAAATTTTCGATTTGCACCAGTTATGTATTTAGAACATTCGTTACAGCATATTGATCAGATGCCACAAACTTCTTTTGAAGAGATTATCAAGAAATATGTGGAGATGAATATCGCTCACCCATTTCGAGAAGGAAATGGCCGAAGTACTAGAATTTGGCTGGATCTCATTTTAAAGGAAGAATTGCAAAAAGTTGTAGATTGGAACTTAATCGATAAAGCAGACTATCTTTCTGCAATGGAGCGAAGTCCCATAAACGATTTGGAAATACGCTATCTAATTTCCAATGCTCTGACTGATAAAATTGACGATCGCGAGTTATATATGAAAGGAATCGATGTCAGCTATTTCTATGAAGGGTATTCTGAGTATACGATAGATGATTTGTAAAAGTAGGTGGACCAAATGACGAAATATGGATATGCACGTGTCTCAACCGCTTCTCAAAGTACAAAAGAACAAATTCAACAGTTGCTTGAGAACGGCGTAGAGAAGAAGAATATTTTTTCAGAAAAATTTACGGGTACAAAACGGGATCGGCCAAAATTCAATCAGCTGTTGGCTGGTCTGAAGCCTGGAGATGAAATAGTTGTTACGAAGCTTGATCGATTTGCTCGTAACACGAGAGAAGCATTAGAGATCATTGAACCTTTACTCGATGATAACGTAACGATCAAGGTTTTGAATCTAGGAACGATTGAAAATACGTCCATGGGGCGAATGGTGACACGGACGTTGTTGAGTGTAGCAGAAATGGAACGTGATATGATTGTGGAACGTACCCAAGAAGGAAAAATGTTTGCAAGAAAGAATAATCCTAATTTCAGAGAAGGACGTCCGAAAGCAACAATCACACCGAAGAAGAGGCACGCATATGAACTGCTTACTTCAGGTAAATCGTATAAGGAAGTTGAAGCTATAACCGGTTTCAGTCGCAGTACGCTTTTTAGAATAAAGAAGAAAATTGAAGAAAGTTAAAAAAGAAGTCTCAGCGAACCAGACAGGTAAATACTTAATGCGTTCTAGATATGAGTCTATTAGCATGTTGTGAAATATAATATTTTTTTATTTACTTGATTTCTGCTCAAAAAATGTGTATGGTAACTGTAAAAGGTAAAGTAATTAAAGGTATGCTAGCCACGCTTACTATATTAGGATACCATCATATATTTATAATGAACGATTTGTTCGTCTACCAAACAACACATATCGTTCAGCGTAAGTCACGTTTAGGAACGTGGCTTTTTTAGTGTTATTATCGATAAATAATCTATTGACTCTATTGATTTTATCTCCATATCCCTACGGTGTTGATTGTCTTTAGATATTTCATTTAAGAACCAAATAACTATCATAAAAATCAGCACTGCTGCTAATATAATAAACAGCATTCCTATTGTGATATTACCTATTGATTTTACGGTTCTGTTGCAAAGTTTTAAATAAAGAATAAAATCCCTTACGGTATCTATGATTTAAGCTGGGATTCCCAATAATACCTTGATTTCAGTACAGACCGAAAACCCGAAGAGAGTGCCTTCTTTTCGGGTTTTCTTATATAATCCTCGAATGGCTTCCATGCCTTTAATCGTGGTAGAGGCAGTGCGTAAACTTCGATAGAATTTATTGCGTCTCTTTACTGGACGATGGTCTTGTTCAATCAAATTATTCAGGTATTTAATGGTACGATGTTCTGTCCCTTGATAAAAGCCGTATTCTTTTAGTTTCTTAAAGGCACTTGTAATAGAGGGGGCTTTATCTGTGACTACAACCTTCGGTTCATCAAACTGCTTCACTAACCGCTTAAGAAAAGCATAGGCTGCTTGTGTGTCCCGTTTTTTACGTAACCAAATATCCAAGGTTAAACCATCTGCATCGATGGCTCGATACAAATAATGCCATTTTCCTTTAATTTTGATGTACGTTTCATCCATTTTCCATGAATAAAAGGATTTTTTATTTTTCTTTTTCCAAATTTGATAGAGTAGTTTGCCATATTCTTGCACCCAACGATAAATCGTCGTATGAGAAACGTTAATGCTACGATCATATAAGATTTCTTGAACTTCACGATAGCTAAGGTTATAACGAAGATAGTAGCCCACGGCTACAATAATCACATCCTGCTGAAATTGCTTTCCTTTAAAATGATTCATCGTCATTCCTCCTGCTATCTTTTTCTATTATTCTACCTTATTTGATAGTAGATTTAAAACTTTGCAATAGAACCGTTCGTCACATCTTCGATCAATTTCTCTTACGATTTTCTCATCCACATTTCTTATTCTTACTTCCATATTAATTCCTCCAATTTAAAAAGGATAGCGAAAAGGAGCCTATCCTTTTTGCTATCCTACTACCCTCCTTTTACTATCCTTCACTATCCTTTCACTATCCTATTTTTAAATATTTTGTTCCCACATTTATTTTTGAGAAACGTAATAGGCACAGCCTATTGGAACACTTTTTTTAAAAAGTGTTCCCACGTTTCCTTATGCTCTTTACAAATAAAGGCTTTTAGAGACGTTCTGGAATTTTAGATTCCTTGAATTGTTCCCATTCATCAATCAATTGGCTATAAGTAGCCATTAATTTTTTTCTTGCTCTTGTTGCTTTCGAATCAACAAAAAATCAGTTTAATTCGTTAATTCTAAATATTCTGTTCGGTATTCAATGTTCATCGTACCCGTTTTACTACATAGTAACTGATTATGACGTTCTTTCACTTTGAATAACTGCTCCTTCTTTAAGGTTTTTAACTCCATGCCAACTATAAGCACAATCCTGTATAGAGGAATCATTTTCAAACGATTCTCCATAATTATTTATCTTTCATTGGAAGTTCTAAATCACTACTGTTCCAAAAAATGTATGGTTTGTTTTGACGAATATTACTTCCATCTAACCACAATTTTCCGATGCCATATCGTAGGCTTGCTTCGACTTCATAAAAATTGTAGATCTCTTTTCTTCGATCTATTGCTTTCATTTCCTGGCCATTTTTTAAAATAGATCTGATGCCCTTAACAGTAGATTCATGGATACTCGTGTGAACGATATCCGTATTGATCAATTCGTCATATCTTCCAAAATCAACATTGTACTCATAACCAAGAAGTGTCGGAATCAGGTCAATTTCAATTTCTTTTTCAATTGAACGTTTAATAAGTTTCGTGGATACATACCCGACAAAAAAGAGAATAATACCCACTTCAAACAAATACATGTGTCCATTTACAAAGTGAATAAACGTCAATAAAAAATCCTTCACTCCTTTTGTTGTTCTTCCAGATTGTTCAATTTGTTTTATTAAAGTCGCTAGAATTGCATTTACAACAATTAAATCGAATAGGCTTTTGAAAAGTTTTCCTGCTGTTAATTTTTGCCTGGTAAATTGCATGACTAATTGAGTAAAAATAGACAATAGCATGACAAAAATCAACGTCATTAGCACTGTAAAAATGTCTGATGCTGCAATCCTATTGGGATCATTTATCAAGTAATAAGCCGTTCCAAATACTCCAATCGAGTAAACGGTTAAATCAAGAATAAGTCGTGCCCCGTAACTACAAAGTTTTCCTAATGGCCATAATTGCAATACCCAAAATTTCTTTCGTTTGCTATTTCTTTTCAGAGGAAGCCAGGTGTGTTCAATCCAGTCGTCCGATTTCATTTCGATTTCTTCCCTAAATTCTTTCCTTTAACGTTTTCCTTTGCTACTTTAGCAGCGATAGGTTGCTCAATGAACCAATTTTTTAAGTAAATAAAAACTACTACTGGATATACTTCTTCCTTTTTCTTAACTCGTTAGCTATTTTATACTCAATATACTCCTGCTCTAACACACACAAACAATCATATACCTGATCCATAGTCTCCCCAGAAGCTAAGGACAACCCATGAAGAAACTCAATCGGCAAAGAAGCAACTGTTTTTTCCCTGGTAACCCAAGAAGACAAAGTCCCCTGCTTAAAACCATAAAGCTCACAGAACACTTCCACAGATAATCCCAAACGACCAATGATAAACACATTAACAGGATGTGAATAGACATAATTTTTTAACGACATACAACTTCCTCCATGATACATAAGACTGCATACGCAGTTATAAGTATACCACCTACACGTAGCTAGGCAAAGGGAGCAACACCTACAGAAGTATCATAGATATATTGTATAAGGCAATTTGCACCTTTTATTTTTCAACCTGTATCTACTTCAAAAAGATTCACTTCTTTAAGAGGGTTCAAGGGGGTTGATAATTGTCTAAATGTCTCTTCTACTAAGCTCTCGTTGAGTCCAAATACCTCTGTGATCCTTGTTGAATAATCTAGTCTCTTTTCTTTACTTAGTTGAATAACCCTCGCGAACAACGTTTTGACTGAAGCAATGATCATTCCGCCATTTCTTCCTCGTGTTACCTTGTAGAAGACTTTATTCTCCTCTCGTAACTCATTTAAGATCTTATCAAGTGTTCGCTTGGGCATCGTTAGTTGTGAAGCCAATTCTTTTTTTGACAGGTTCAAATAAGGCTCACTAGCAAGACTTTTTTCGCTTAGATAAGCCAATAGATCTTCTTTCCATTCATTTTTATGACTATATTTTCTTTGATCTCGTGGCTTTTTAAATTTCCACCAGCCACGTCGTTGAATGAACAGATCATTATTTTTTAAGGTTGGTGAAACCCATTGCTGGCACAATTCAATAATGAATTCTCTGCTTGCTGCTTGATAATTACCAGAATAAGCACTACGTACAATCTTTACTAATTCTGCTTCAGATAGCGGTTCCTGTAACCGTTCGTTGAATGTGAACATATTGTATTCGCAAGTATCCAATGCATAACCTGAAGAGTAATAAGCTAAAGAAAGCGTGAAAATCACATTATTTCGACCAAGACGTCCTTCTCCGCCGACGATGTTTGCTTTATGAAGTAACATATCGAACCACGGTTCATCTACTTGACGAATTTCTTTTTTCTCAGGAAAGACAATTAGTTTTCGTTCTCGATCTTCTTTTGTTTTTTGATCTGATTCAAGCTTCATCGACCATTGAATCCAGTCAGCAAAAGAATACTGATAGTTCATTTCTTTAAAAACAATATTATTTTCTTGTGGGAATCGAGCAATTCCGAAGTGGTTACATCCTAGATCCACTCCGGACAATTTTTCAGCCAACTGTAGACGAATTGTTTTTGAAATTTTTTTTGCTACATCGATCACCTTGAAATTGCTTTTCTTTGTGACATAGCCTGGTGTCTTTAGTACAAAATAAACTTGATAACCATGATCTGATTCTAAAATTAGCGTTGGCATGTAGCCCACTTGATCTAAACAGGCTAAAATAATTTCGCCTTGATGGTTCTCTTTTGAATCGATATCAACTACAAATGTGTTGATTTGACTTAAGTTTTTCTCAGAATGACCTTTAACCACTGTTCGATAATCATCCGCATAAGTACCAAAGCGATAGGTATTAGGTGTCCAATGCGTTAGTTTCTTTTCGTTCTCTAAAATAGCTTCTTCCGAAGTAATGACCATACCACGCCCAACATTCATTAATTGCTTGCTACGGTACGCAAAGATAGCACCACTCCTACTGGAATCAATATGACCTGCAGGTTTCATGGTGCTGTTTCGATATTTGTATGTACGTAAGCCGTTTTTAAGAATAGCTGAATAAATTTCGCTCAACATCGATTGTAACGTCCTTTCTCAAACAAAAAGAGAACACAGTTTAGCTTTAATCTCAGCCATAGTATGTGTTCTCTCTTCAGTGTTTAAGAATATTTAATTTAAGTACACTAAATAAACGTTCTTCTGTTGAGTTGCTCGCCTTTTTTTGGTAGAATAAAGGCAATCGGAAAAGGTATCCGATCAACTTTTAATATAAGTAGTTGGTAGCTACTTACATATTCTTGAGACGAGCGTGAACACATGTCCTAACCATGTGATTCAGAAATAATTGATTCTGCTAAAATCAATTATTTCCGTCTCTTTTTTTTATGTAATTTTTCTGTTTAAAGAGTACCACTGCTTTTGCTACTTTGTAAATAGTGAATTATCTGTGGTTTCTATAGAATTAAGTTTACCTCTTTTCACTCTAAATTGTCAACGCAAAACGCACAAATATATTTTGACATTTTGAATATATCTGATATACTGAATATAGCAAATATATTTAGTATATCCACTATATTCCTTATAAAGTCTGAATTCTTATCAATTTGGAGTATATTAGATATATCGAATATATTAAGTATATGAAGTATACTAAATATATTTAGTATAGGAAATTGGAGGGAACTATGGAAAACTTACGGACTGCATTTAAAACATCAGATAAACTAGGAAAAGTTGTAATGCTTACAGGTAGAAAAGGCGGCATTGGTAAGACTACAGACAATGATTTATTAGCGATTGTTTCTAGTCAACTTTTTGAAAAAGACGTGTTGCTAATTGATTATGACCAACAAAGAAATACTACTTCCAACATTGGATCAACGTATCAAATTACTAGCTTTGATCGATCCATGTCTGCAGCAATCAAAAAAGGGGACTGGGTTTCAGGTATTACTCAAGTAAGTCCACATTTATATATTATGGCTGGCTCTCCTGGATCTGAAGAACTTAATGAATACTTGTCCGAAAAATATCCTGATCGTCGTAAGAGATCATTGGCCTTCATTAAACCTTTAGAAGAATTGAGAAAAAATTTCGATTATATCTTTATCGACTGCCCACCATCAACAGATAATGTGGTTCGTGCATTCTTAACTGCTGCAGATTATATTATTGCAATGCAAGAATTAAAACGGTACGCAATGGAAGGAACAGAAGATTTTATTAATAAAGTTTTAGTTCCGATTGTCACGAATTTTGAAGAGTCTCATCTTCAAATCATTGGAATTTTGCCTGTTCTTTTCTCAGTGCGACGTTCCTCTCAACACGCAAACTATCAAAAAACAATTGATAAGTATGGTGAATCAAACATTTTTAAAAGCATTGTTAAAGGCTCGGATCGGTTAGAAATGTATGGTGAGAATGGTATCCAATTAAATGATTATGTAGATCGAAGATGGTGGGCTATTTTTGCAGACATCTTTACAGAATTAGAAGAAAGAATTGAATACTATGAACAACATGGTGATATTGAAGGATTTGATTATACACCTAAATATGCTGACTCAATGGCCAATCATATCCTACCTCTTGGAAAGGAGATTAAACTAAATGGCATTATTACCAACGAACAAAGATAAGAAGAAAATTGGTGCTGAAGATATTTCAATTAAAGATGATATTAATGTCGAGTTAGGGGAACGAAAGTACACTGCGAAAGAAAGAAAACCAGTTCAAGTAGATCCTCCCGTACTAAAAACCATTCGGGATCTTAGTTATGCAAAAGATATTCCTATGTATGAAATAGTCAAACTTGCAATGGACGCCTATGTTGATACTTTAAACGACGAGGAACGGATTATATATAATAGACGATCAAAAGATTAAAATATAGTAAGTATACTAGATATAGTAAATATATTTAGTATACTTACTATATTTTTAGCTTTATTAATCCTAATCCTTCAAAATATGTGTATTGTTTGGGGGTATACAACATTCACAAATTTTATTGTTTCTAGTTTT
>NZ_BCQB01000067.1 GCF_001544215.1 Enterococcus durans NBRC 100479 = LMG 10746 | reverse complement strand
CCGAAAAAGTCTAAGAATCTTGAAAATATAAAAAATATTTTCAGATACTCAGACTTTTTAAAAGGATCTTTACTGATTCCTTCAAGTATTGAAGAAATGTTACACTCTTTTACTTTTTACTTTACCTGACCAACCATCATATCCACCTTTTAAGATATAGATATCTTTGTAGCCAGCTTTTCTTAGTTTATTTGCTGTACGTATGCTTAAACTTTTCTTTTGATCATAAATGTACACTGGTTGGTCTTTACGAATCGATCCTAGTGAATCTTTCAAAACTGTATAAGGAATGTTTCTTGCGCCTAGGATGTGTCCCGCATCAAAAACATCTTTTTCACGAACATCAATGACTTGTGCTTTTCGCATGTTTTCTCGGAATTCTTCTTCTTCCAGCGTTTTCGCAGAACGTTTTGCCATTACTCGCAAATAGACTTCCCAAAATACGATTGCAAGAATAATTAGTAGCAATACGATGTTAATAACCCATAAAACCATATAATTCCTCCACTTTGTTAAGCAAACTTCAAGGCTAATGAAGCAGCACCGATCACACCGGCTTCATTTCCTAATTCCGCTAATTTGATTTTTGTTGATTCTCTTACTTGTGGGAATGTGAATTGATTGAAATATTTTTCTACACGGCTGCGTAAAAATTCACCTGCAGCTGAAACGCCCCCACCTAGAACGATGCTTGAAGGGTTCATTGTATTCCCTAGATTGCCGCAAGCCAAACCTAAGTAGAAGCATACGCGGTCTACAACCATCAAACCAAAAGGATCATTGCCCTCTGCCAATTCAAAGATGTCTTTACTTGTCACTTCTTCACCATCATCAAGCATCTTTTTAAGTGTTGAGTCACCAGCGTATTCTTCGGCTAAGAAGCGTGCTAAACGAACCACACCAGTTGCGCTTGAGACTGTTTCAAGACAGCCACGTTTACCGCAAGTACACTCAAAACCTTCTGGATCAACTGTGATATGGCCAATTTCGCCCCCAGCACCAGCAACGCCATGGATCAAGTTGCCAGAAGCTATGATACCACCGCCCACACCGGTTCCTAACGTAACGAAGATAACGTCTGGGTCATTTTCCCCAGCGCCTTTCCATCGTTCACCTAAAGCTGCCACATTGGCATCATTGTCGATTGCAAATTTGATTCCTGTACCTTCTTCAATTTGCTCTCTTACGTATTGAAGTTCAGTCCAGTTTAAATTGTAGGCACCAATGACTGTTCCAGCATCGCTGTCGACACTACCAGGTGTCCCCATACCGATCCCAATAAAATTCTCAGCTTTCATGTTGTATAAATTCAAACGATGATTTATTGATTCAACAATCTCAGGAATGATGTGCGTGCCATCATCCAAAATATTGGTATCGATACTCCACTTTTGTTGAATTTCTCCTTCCGGTGTTAAAATTGCAAATTTTGCTGTTGTACCACCTAAATCAATCCCAATAATTTTTTTGTCCATTACAAGTTTCCTTTCTTTCGGCTTTCTTCTACTCGGTGCTCTCTTTTCAGTATATGCCACGCTGTCATGTATGTATCATGATCGATCAACCGATTATCATAAAGATTCCTCAATTCGATCGTCATCAACTCAATATCATAGATACGTGACCCCACATAGACAAAGATGCCAAACCTTTTGAATAGTTGTTGCACATCATACAAGCTCTCCATCTCTAAGCACTTCCTTCATATTATACAAGTAATCCATATTTTTTTAAACCCAATAAAACACATATTATTAAAAGAAATCCAAAAACTAGAAGTGAAAGTATTCGCTGATGGATCGAATAATCGGTCATTTTTTTGGGTAAACCTAAACAATTCCCTAAAAGCAAACCACCAATGATTCCTCCCACATGTCCCCAGATATCCACCGATGTATCCATGAGACCAAAAACAAAGCTCATCGCAATAAACAGCATATAATGACGAATCATTTGTCTTACCTGATAATCATTTTTGAAATGAAAACCTAATATGAATAATGCGCCAAACAATCCAAATAATGAGGTACTTGCCCCACCAGAAAGGACACCGGCTTGATTGAACGCAAAGCTAGCTGCATTCCCCATGATTCCGCTGAATAGGTAGATTATAAAAAAGCGCCAATGCCCATAGAGCGTTTCAATTTGTTCACCCATAAAATAGAGAATCAATGAATTCATGGCAAAATGCATCAGACCAAAATGGATAAAGATAGGTGTGATGAATCGCCACCATTCATTCATATAAACGACGAATGGTCCATACATTCCCATAGATGCAGCAATATTATTTGATGGGATGAATTCCATCGCTAAGAATACGATTGTCTGGATTGCCAAGAAAAAGTAAGTGATGATCGGCCTTCTTAACCAAGCCTTTAATTTTATCTGTTGTTGATAATTCATGAAATCCTCCTTTTAAACATCCGTAAATAGTTGTTGGATTTTTTTGTCAAAACTTTCAGGGAGCCATTCGTTATTGATAAGCTCATGGAAAACAAGGCTGCACGTAGCATTGGGGTAATTTTGCAAATATCGATCATAATATCCTCCGCCAAAACCGATGCGATACCCACATTCATGAAAAATAATCCCCGGGACAATCAGCAAGTCAATTTCATCAGGCGAATAATACCGATCAGAAATTGGTTCAAACACACCAAAACTTGATTTTTCAAATGTTGTCTCTTGATCAACCTGATAAAAAGCCATTTGACGTTTAGGTAGTGTTTTCGGAACAGCGATGCTTTTCCCTGCACTTTGAGCTGATTCAATAAGCGGTTGGGTCGAAATTTCAAAGCCATTCGCTATTGTTAGCCCAATAGTTCTTGCCTTTTGCCACTTGCTGCTTTCATACAATTTTTGATAGAGCTTTCGTTCTTTTGCTTCTTTCTCGCCACTCTCGGCTATCCTTTGCAGTTGTTGTATACCAAATTTCCGCAGGTCTTCTTTTGTACGTTCCAAAAAAGTCACCCTTCCTCTTGTTAAAATGGTAGCGGAAAATGCTCAAAATAGCAATTTAACTTTTCAAATAAATGCAGTTTCTTTAAAAAGAAGAGCATGTGGGACAAATTAAAAAAATCAGGTTTGCTACAGACTCTCGAATAAACGGCGAGAGCAGAAGCAACTCCTTCGGAAATAAGCCGAAATCCATAAAATTTAAAAAGTAATTTCACAAATCTTTTCTTAGTCCTCGAAAACAAACATTTTTGTACTAGACTCTTCTTAAAGCTAGGTCAACTTAGAATCTGTTTTTGTTTGGAAAATAGTAAATACAAGAAATAAGGTGCGCCAATGATGGCAATCAAGATTCCAGTAGGGATTTCTCCGCTTGGTAGAATGATTCGAGCAATACTATCAGCACTATTGACAAAAAGTGCGCCAAATAATCCACTTAAAAGAAATGACCATTGATTTTCTCGTCGCACGATTAGTTTTGCTGCATGGGGTGCAAGTAAACCGACAAAAGAAAGACTACCAGCAACAGCAACACTTCCACAAGCTAAAGCGACAGCAAGTAATAAAAGGATCTGCTGACTTCTTGTTACATTCAAGCCCAAGCTACGTGCTCTTTCTTGCCCTAAGGATAATAGTCCGATCCGGCCACTGAAAAATACCGTAAGAATGAGTATAACAGCTGCCCAAGGGATCAATACCCATACATATGGCCAACTTGCTCCCCAAATCGAACCTGCTAGCCAAGAATTAACAAATCCATAGCTTTCTTTTGACAACTTGATCGTACACAATAACATCAAAGCAGATAACCCTGCATTCACAGCGATACCTGCCAGTAAAATGCGGTTCATGCCAAGCAGTCCATTCCGCTTATGGGCAACGGCATATACTAAGAACGCCGCAAAAGCGCCTCCTAAAAAAGCTACCAATAACAATAAAAACGGGGAAGAGTCATTTGCATAGAATCCTAGATACAGCATCACAAAAAATCCCGCACCCGCGTTTATTCCTAATAAACTAGAGTCCGCTAACTCATTTCTAGTCACTCCTTGTAGTAAATAACCGGACACCCCAAGGCTCAAACCCGCAACAAGACTAATCAATAAGCGAGGCAGCCGAAATTCAGACACCACCAAAGAATGGAGAGCTTGCCCTTTTCCTACCATCAAGTCGAAGATCTGATCTAGAGAAATAAATGGAGTGCCGATCATCAGACTAGCTAGTGAAGTAATGACAAGTAAAAAAAACAACATAAAGATAGCATATTGGATCTTTTTCATGCATGTTCCCTCCTAACTTGAAACAATAAGAACGGAACACCAATCAATGCAACCACTAGACCAAAAGGAGTTTCAAAGGGTGGATTGATCATTCGCGCCACATAATCCGCAAACATCACGAATCCCCCACCTAATAAGAATGATGCAGGTAAGACATACCGATAATCCGAACCAACTAAGCCTCGAACCACCGGAGGCACCATCAAGCCAATAAATGATACTGGACCTACCAGTGAAACTGCAATTGCTGCTAAAACAGCTACTAATAAAAATACGACGATCCTAGTCCGCTTAGGATGTCCTCCAAGAGCCAAAGCATGTGCCTCGCTTAGATTTACTAAAGAAACAGATTTACCTAGTACAAACGAACAACCAACTGCCACTATATAAACAGGCGCAATCACTTTTAGTTGCTGCCAAGTTATGTTTGCAGCTCCTCCGACAAACCAAAAAGCCAAATCTTGTTGAAGATCAAACAATTGGGTCAATGCTTGACTAATAGCAGTAAAAAAGGAACTAATTGCCACACCAATTAAAATAAGCTGAATGGGATTCATCCCCACCCTAGAAAGACTCAAACAAAAAAATACAAGTAACGTAACTAGGAACGACCCTAATAACGAAATCAAGAACACACCAAATGCTGATGTTTTTGGCAAAAAAATAAAACTGACTGCCATTGCTAGCGATGCCCCCGAATTTATACCAAGTAATCCAGAGTCCGCTAAATTATTCCTAGCCACCCCTTGCATCAACGCACCACTAAGTGCAAAGCAGCTTCCCACCAAAAAAGAACCTAAGATTCTAGGGAGCCGAATCGTTCGTATGATCTGTTGTGTTTGAACACTAGCATCAAACTGAAAAATTGCCCGCCACAAATTGGAGAAGCCGATAGACACTGCCCCATTTGATAAAGAAATCACAAAAATAATGAAGATGGCTACTATAAACAATACAAGCGTAAAAACTTTTCTTTTCTGTTTCACTTTTCTCCCTCCTTACGACTAGTCATCAAATCGTAAGATAGAAAGACAGGTTTATTCGTCTCTGGAAGTTGGACGATCTGTGCATCAATTTCAAAGATTTCACGCATCCATTCTTTTGTGACTACTTCTGCTGGCGTTCCTTGCACCACCAATTTCCCATCCTTCATCCCAATCAAACAGTCTGAAAAACGTGAAGCATGATTGATGTCATGGATGGACATCAAAATGGTCGTATGCTTTGCACGATTGATTTCTACTAACAATTCTAAGATTTCTAATTGATGGGCTGGATCTAAATACGTGGTTGGTTCATCCAAGATCAAAATATCCGTCTCTTGCGCCAACGCCATGGCAATCCAAACTCTTTGCGCTTGTCCACCAGATAAACTAGCTAAATCTCTTTCACGAAACTCCAACAAATGAGTGACCTCTAATGCCCAATCGATCGCAGAGAGATCCTTTTCATTCATTCCGCTAAAAAGTTTTTGATAAGGATAACGTCCATATGAAACAACTTCTTCTACCGACATGCCTAAAGGATGCTCACTACTTTGTGCCAGCAATGAAATCTTTCGCGCTAATTCTTTTGGTGCATATGTCGCAATATCAGAACCCGCTACCATGATCTTTCCTTTTTGAACGGGAAGAATTCGTGTAAAACTTTTTAATAAAGTGGATTTACCACTACCATTTGGTCCAATTAAACTGGTAATTTTTCCTTCAGGGATCTTAACAGATAATTTTTCACTGATCTGCTTATTCAGGTAACCTGTCGAAATATCAACGGCTTCCAGTATTGTCATTTTTTTCACCCTTCCATTGAAAATCATTCTCAATTATGAAGGCACTTCACAAATTCGTCAAGCATTACTTTGCCCCTTAGAACTTCTCTAAAAACGGTTGACACCACTTCTATTATCATGAATAATAGCAAATGAGAAAGATTCTCAATTAAAGATGGAGGAAAAAAATGAATCTAAAAACTAAATTATGTACAATCACTAGTACTTTATTGTTGATTGGTCTTTTAGGAGCCTGTTCGTCAACAGACAAAACAAAAACAGCCGAGACTTCTACAACAGAATCTACTAACGCAACGCATACTGTAACAGATACTTTAGGTCATAAAGTCGCAATACCCAATCAACCGAAACGAATCATCGGTAGTTATCTGGAAGACTATCTGATTGCATTAGGAGAAAAACCAGTAGCACAGTGGACAGTTGGCAGTGGCTCAATCCAAGATTATCTGCAAAGCGAGCTTAAAGGTGTTCCTACCATTTCCTATGACCTCCCTTACGAGAAAGTTTTGAGTTTTGAACCTGATCTATTACTAATCTCCTCTTCTGCTACAGTTGAAGGTGGCAAATACGATCAATATAGTAAGATTGCTCCAACCTACGTCGTAGAAAATGGCACAGAGGTCACTTGGGAAACACAACTGAAAGATATCGGAAAAGTCCTTGATAAAAAGGAACAAGCAGATAAGATCATCTCTGATTACCAGAAAAAAGTCACAGAGACACGCACCGAATTAGCAGATAAGATCAATGGCAAAACAGCTGCAGTCTTATGGGTAACCAATAATTCTGCTTTCATGGTAAGCGAAAATCGTTCAAGCGGACGAATCGTCTACGGTGATTTGCAGTTTGGAGTCCCTCCTCTAGTTGCAGAAGTTTCTAAAGAAGCCACTTCTGATTGGTCTGCTGTTTCTTCTGAAAAACTAGCAGAATTAGATGCAGACTATATTATTTTAGTCAACAGTGATAAAAAAGCAGCCATGTTCAACGAAGCCACTTGGAAAAATCTTAAAGCAGTCAAAGCAAACAATGTATTAGAGTTTGGCCCTGAATCAAGTTGGCTATACAATGGTCCTATTGCGAGTGAACAAATGGTCGACGATATCAAAGAACGATTAAACTAAGAATCACTATCATGAAAAAAGCCTTGTCTCCAATGAAATATTTCTCCGTATCATTCGATGATTCAATCGAACTTTTAAGGAAAAATTCCATTGGTCCAAGGCTCTTTTTCTATTTTTTTCAAAATCAATTAACTTATTCGCTTTTTCTCAAATGATCGATCGTTTATAGGATCAAAATCAAGCAATTTCAGATAATCGCTCAAAGAAAGATACAAAATTTGGTTTCTCTGTTACGCATCAAAATCATTTTTTTTTGCATTTTGATAAAAATACTTCAATACTGCGCATGTTCTATTAGGCATTTTAAACATGATGAGCGTGGGAGCAGAAGCAACTCCTTCGGAAATAAGCCAAAATTCACAAAAATTTGAAAAGCAATTTTCGTTAATTTCTTCTTATTTCTCAGAATCAAACACTTCTGTCCCAGCCTCATTCAGCCTCCGCCACTCGTCTTTGCCATTTCTGAAAACGATGAGGATACTGATTTTCTTCATCAACTATGCCCACATGTTCTTCCACCAGATCAAAATCGGAAAAATCGATTTCACCGATAAATGTATCTCCTTCAAAGGTAGCATCAATCAATGTACGCCAAATAATCCCAGTTTCTGGTAATAATTCCTGAAAAATCCGACTGCCACCCGATACATAAATATCCTCTGAACAATTCTTCGCATACGCAAGTAGTTCTTCAATTGAATGCATCACTTCTGCGTTCTCTTCTACTTTAAAATCAGTTTGGCTTGTTAAGACGATAATCTTTCGGTAGGGTAAGGACAATTTTCCCATGCCTTCGTAGGTTTTTCTCCCCATCACCAATATTCTATTCATTGTATGTTCTCTAAAAAAACGCATATCATTAGGCAATTTCCATGGAAGTAACCCATCTTTGCCGATCAACCCATTTCTATCTTGTGCCCACATTGAAATAAACATCTGTCTCATCCTCTCCGGTATGCTATAAAAAGCATACACATTTATCGAAAAAATAACCAGTTATTAAGCAAAAAAGACTGAACCATCCTCAGATGTCCAGTCCTTTTTGCTAAGTCTTATCCATCATATACAAATGAACAAGAACTTTATTTATGCTTATTTAGTTTCACGGTGTAAAGTAACTTTACGTTCGCGTGGGCAATATTTTTGTTTTTCCAAACGATCAGGGTTGTTACGTTTGTTTTTGCTTGTCAAATAGTTACGTTCTTTACAAGAAGTACATTCTAAAGTAATGTTTACGCGCATGTTTTTCCCTCCCATTTTTACTAGAATCCTCTAAGATGACTCTCAGACTTGACTATCTTACCATGATTTCCACCAGATTACTAGCCTTTTCCTGAAATTTGTTAAGTAGATTTACTTGACGAAGAAAGAATAAATCATGATGCTGTAAACAAATTCTTTTTCTTTTTTATAGCTTACGTTTACACTATGGATTATAGAAGGAAATGCAAGAAGAATAATACAATCATTTAAAGGAGGAAACATTCATGCCATGGAATATGACAGACTACCCACCTTCAATGAAAAACCTAGAAGAACTTGTTCGAAAAAAAGCCATTGCTATCGGCAATGCGTTATTAGCTGATGGATATCCAGATGACCGAGCGATCCCTATTGCGATCAAGCAGGCAAAGGAATGGTATGAAAATGCTGACAAATCAGAGAAAAAAGAATTTTCAGAAGAAAAAAATCCCTCTAAAACAGACAAACACGAAAAAAATCCACGAGCATCAGAGTTGATCAATGCCAATGTGAACGTCAGATTTGAAGAGGATCAATGGATCGTCATATCAGATGGCGCAAAAAAAGCAAGTCAACGCTTTGCAACAAAAAAAGAAGCCATTGAAAAAGGCAAAGAGATCGCTCAAAATAAAGAAACAACTTTGACCATCTACAAAAAAGATGACAGCAAAGAAAAAGAAATCAGCTATTCTGCTGAAAAGAATTAACACCAACCAACACACCTTGATTTTTTACTATCGTGGATGGGGAGAATTTAACCCCATCAGTTGGATATCATTGAGCAAAAAGAGCATGAGACAAAAGTAAGAAACACTTTTGTCTCATGCTTTAAAAACAAATAAACGGTGGGAGCAGAAGCAACTCCTTCTTAAATAAGCCGAAATTCACAAAAATTTGAAAAGCAATTTTCATTAATTTCTTCTTATTTCTCGGAGTTAAACACTTCTGTCCCAGCCTCTTTCACTTTGAATAATTGTCAGAAAAAAACTTAGCTTCAGACAGTTACATAATCAATTGCTTCTGCTTGAGGAACTGTTTCTTCAACAAAGAACACGTTGTACCAAGTCAAAAAGCTGAAAATCGTCCAAATTTTCCGTTGTTCTTCTTTACGGCCTTCATAATGATCATTCAATAACTTCATGATTTTTTCTTGATCAAAGAATTCTTTCGCAAAATCTGCTTCAAATAATTCTTTTACTTGTCGATAGCCATGGTCTTCTTTTAACCAAGCTTTGATTGGTACAGGGAAGCCTAATTTCACTCGGTTCGACCATTCTTCTGGTAGATGTTTATTCGCTGCTTGGCGGAAAACATCTTTCGTGTTGTTTTGATTCAACAGATATTTACTTGGAATCTGTTGTGCCAGTTTCATGACTTCGATATCCAATAAAGGCACTCGGACTTCCAGAGAACTTGCCATTGAAAGTTTATCAGCTTTCAGCAAAATATCCTTCGGCATCCATTGATGAAGATCGACATACTGCATTTTATTGACCTCATCAGCAATTTTATCTGTGTTCGCATAATGAGCAGCCATAATATCCTTGACTGTTGGCGCTTGTTGGAAATCATCAGTTAAAATATCTGCAGCTTCCGCTTCTTCAAATACCCGTGCATGCCCGATAAAATATTCTTTAGCAGGTGCTAGAGATTCGTATAAATGAATTCTCCCATGGAAATTTTTCATTTTACCAATTTTACGGCCAAGATTATATCTTGTCCCTTTAGGCAATTTTTTCAATCCTTGCGCAATTACACGAATAAATTTTGAATTAGTATGGAATCCATACGTTTGGTAACCAGCAAATAGTTCATCTGCGCCTTCACCAGATTGGACAACTCTCACACTTTGCGATGCTAGATTTGCTAAAAAATAGAGCGGCACACATGAAGGATTTGAATCAGGTTCATCTAAATGATACTGGATCAAAGGAAAAGCCTTGAAGGACATATCGCCATCGATCACAGCCGCGGTATTGTCTAGATCCAAACGCTCAGTCAATTTTCTCGCTTCGATTGCTTCGTTATACGTCTTGTCATCAAATCCAATAGAAAACGAATGATCTGGTTTAAGCACTGAAGTCACATAACTAGAATCAACACCACTAGATAAGAATGAACCGACTTCTACATCGCTTATTTTATGTGCTGCAATAGAAGACTGCACTGTTTCATCAATCTTGTCGATCCATTCTTGTCTTGAGTGTTCTCCTTTTGTTTCAAAGTCGGCATCCCAATATTGTTGGATATCCAGTTGTCCATCTTTATACGTAAAATAATGGCCTTCTGGTAAGCGGTGGACACCCTTGAAAAATGTTTCGCCATTCAATGGTGAGTATTGGAAAGTCATATATGGTTTCAACGCTGATTTATTTAATTCTTTTTTGAAATCTGGATGTGGTAAAAAACTCTTTATTTCTGATCCAAACATGAATGTTCCATTCATTTCAGCATAATAATAAGGTTTGATACCAAAATGGTCACGTGCCCCAAATAATTCATTTTTTTCATTATCCCAAATAGAAAATGCGAACATCCCACGTACTTTTTGTAAAAGATCAGTACCCCATTCTTCATATCCATGCAACAATACTTCTGTATCTGCGTGGGTTTGGAAAATATGACCTGCCTTGATCAATTCTTCTCTCAAAGGTTGGTAATTGTAAATTTCACCATTGAAAATAATGATTTTCGTACGATCTTCATTATAAATAGGCTGTGAACCGCCTTCCAAATCAATGATACTTAAACGTCTAAACCCCAAAGCAACAGATTGATCAATATATTCTCCAGCACTATTTGGTCCTCGATGAACGATTCGATCCATCATTGCATTCACTATTGTTTTTTTATTATCTTTGTTATTAACAAATCCTACAATTCCGCACATCTATTTTTCACATCCTAAATAAATAGTTACACTCATTAATATCCGTTCATGTGCATCTTATCATAGTAAACACGCATAGAACGAGTAATTACACCCTTACACTTTCGTCACATGAAAATAAATTGAAACCTTACATTTATCTTATAAAAAAAAGAAGGCTCGTCAACTAATTTACCACTTTTTTTGCTACGGCGCTATCTTTTATTCCAGGTTTTAAAAATAATACTTGTTACTTAATCATGAATACAATTTACATCTATGACAATTCAATATCTCGTATGATTTATGTATCAGCTTTCAAATTGATCTACTCCGATCTTGGACACTGAAAAAGTAATTTTTCGCACCTCCTCTATTAGCTGAGTTAGACGAACTTTTACTCAATAGCTCGTTGGTTCGAATCCTGACAATCTGGTACAAAATTTTTGCTATGAGTAGCTGGCCAATGTACAATAGAATAAAGCGCTCTCATTAAGCCGTTCAGGGATAGATCAAATGAAGATTATTTATTACTCTATAGATAAACAACAAGAATGGAGGTTAACCAAAATGAAAAATTTATTAGCAGCTGGCTTCATGTTTGTTGGTGGTGCGATACTTATGTTAGCAGAAGAATATGCCAACTGGGTCCCGATTGCAGGAAGTATCATTGCCCTCATCGGTTTGGGAATGTTGATCTATTATTTGTTCAGCAAAGATGGAACTTACAATGGAAATTGAACCTTTCTTCGTTAATATCAGATGTATAAATCTACTAGGAAGAGAGTGGGATAAAAGTAAGAAACACTTTTGTCTTATTCTTTAAAAACGAATAAACGGTGGGAGCAGAAGCAACTCCTTCGGAAATAAGCCGAAATTCACAAAAATTTGAAAAGCAATTTTCGTGAATTTCGGCTTATTTCTCGGAGTTAAACACTTATGTCCCAACCTCTTTTTAATTCTTACTTTACAGGAGCGATTAGTAGAATCCGTACTCATCCATGTAAAATAATCTTAAACGAATTACCATTCATGGTCTTAGACTTACACATGCTAGTTTGCTTTTAGAAGTTGGTGCAAATATTAAAGATGTGCAAGAGCGTTTAGGTCACTCTTCTATTCAAATCACTATGGATCTATATATTCATATTACAGACAAAAGAAGAAACAGCAGCGCAATTCGCAAAATATATTGATATTTAAGCAGAACGTATTCAAAGACGTATTCACACAAATAAAAAGAAGCGAAAACGTTGCAAGCTGTCACTTGTATATCAACGTTTTTGCTTCTTTTATAGGATAATG
>NZ_BCQB01000066.1 GCF_001544215.1 Enterococcus durans NBRC 100479 = LMG 10746 | reverse complement strand
GTTGAACTTATTGACTACACTATAAATAGTTTGTATAGCACGTCCCATTCGGTTAGCGATTTCAACCGGCTTATTATGTTGAAGATAATATGATTCTATCATTGTCAGTTCGTCTATGGTAAGATGTTTGTAGGTCATTTATGGTTACACTCCTTTGTTTTCTTTCGTCGGAAATACAATTTGAGTGTACCATAAATGTCTTTTTATTTTTCTAACTTAATTTTACAATTCGCGAAATAAAAAAGAAGCTGTCACATCTATCCAGTCAGCAAAGAAAAATACATAAAAACTTAAGCCATACATCCTCTCAAATCGAAAAAAACAGCATGAAAAAAATCCAAGACAGATTCTCTTTAGAAACAAAAGTCATTCAACAGCCCAGAAACGAAACAATATCACAGCCTTTAGTGAGGTATTAGTCTTTCTTCGATTCCAAACTAGACTAGCACTTACTACTTCTGAGATTGCTTTATTTTTTTGATCGCCCAATCATAATGGCTAGCTGTCGAAGAAATAAAGTAACTCCCTAGAGTCGTGTTCCCTGTCCAGTCAAATTTTTTCTTTTCAAATAACTCAGCATTATCAAATTCCTCTGCTAATGACATCACTTGTTCATGTGTTTGATGCACGAGAGATTTTGCATCAGACAACAGCGTGTTTTCATGCTTTACAACAAATTCAACATTCATTTGTCCATAGGTTCGCCAGTTGTATGGTGCTGGTAAAAACGGAATTTTCTCTTGCTTCCGATTCTTTTGGACCCAATTTAGTAAAAGCTGATGCCATTCATAAAGATGGATCAAAACATCTTTTAAGTCTTTATCTCTTCGCCAATGGGCCTCTTTTTTCTTCGCTAAAAACGCTTCATCAAATAAGAATGGTGCTTGCTGTTCTTCTTCACTCAATTTTTGCGATCTCTTCCCATAATTCAGCAAATTTTTGATTCGCTGCTGCAATCAATTCATCTTTTGATTTTGGTCTCATGTACTTTCTCCTATTATTTTCTGTCTTAACACGTTTTATTTTTATATTTTGATTGTAACAAACACTCGCAGATCCAGCGAATGATTACAGGTATTTGAAAAAAAGCATTGTAATTCCCATGATCTTTTGCTAAAGTACGTCTCAAACAGATAAAATGTATGAATATTCTGACTAAACACCCATTATTCGTTTGTTCAGAACTTTTAGGAGGTATTTTTATGAACGCAATTTTTAATGGTCAACTTATTCCCAAAGATGAAATCACTATTTCACCTGATGATCGCGGCTATCATTTCGGGGATGGTCTATATGAAGTAGTCCGTGTTTACGATCAACAGATGTTCATGTTTTCAGAACATTTCGATCGTTTAAAGGTTGGGGCTGAGAAAATCCATTTAACTCTTCCATTCGAAAAACATGAACTTCAAGAGCAATTTCAACAACTTATCCAGAAAAACCATGTGAGTGAAGGCGAAATCTATTTTCAAATTTCTCGAGGAATCGTATCGCCCAGACAACATCTGATCCCAAATTCTAAGAAGACAACACCGATTTATCTCGCCTACACGATCCCCATTGAACGACCCGTTGCAATGCAAAAAAACGGAATCCGTGCAACGGTCATTGAAGATACCCGCTGGTTACATTGTGACATCAAATCATTAAGTCTGATTGGCAATATCCTCTCACTCGATGAAGCTGCCAGAAAAGGATTCGATGACGCTATTTTACAAAGAGACGGAAAGATCACAGAAGCATCTGCCTCAAATGTCTGGTTTGTCGTTGACGACATTTTATATACCCACCCTGACGGCAACCTTGTTTTGCCAGGTATCACTAAAATGCAGATTTTAAAATTAGCCCGTGCAAATGGACTAAAAGTCTGTGAAACTCCTTTTTCTGTCACTCAGTTAGATAAAATCACTGAATGCTTTATTTCCAATAGTATTTATGAAATCGTACCAGTCATTTCAATCGACGGTAAACAGATTGCTGATGGCCAGTGTGGAGCAATCACCAAGAAACTACAAACACTTTATATTGACTCTATCCGCACCTCACATTGATTTTTTTAATCTATTCATTGATCGTAACTCAGGATAAAAATTGGAGGAAATGTCATGGTATTAAATGAAGATTTTCAAGTAGCTGTTCCTACTGCTTTTTATGAAGATGAAACCTTAAATTTAAAAGCCACGTTACAACATATTGATTATTTGGCTACTCAAGGTGTTCAATCAGTTTTAGTAGGCGGCTCAACTGGCGAACAACATTCATTGACGTTACTAGAAAAATTACAGTTACTTGACGCGCTAAAAAAACTAAATACACATAATGATTTGGAAATCATTTTTGGTGTATCTAGTATTCGCCAAAAAGAGGCAGAAATCCTCGCTCAAAAAATCAATACTTCGAATGAAGTCACAGGAATATTATTAGGTTTTCCTCCTTATATTCTTCCTTCACAACAGGAAGCTATTTCCTATGCGAAATCGGTGATCTCCTTTGCCAATAAGCCAACGATACTCTATAACAATCCGCGTCGTACCGGCTTTGACATCACTATAGACACCTATTTGACACTTTTAAAAGACGATTGGGTCATCGGAATAAAAGAAGCCGGAAATCCAGCTCATCTTCCTGAACTTCTCGCTAAAATAGAAAAACCTTTAAAAGTCTACATGGGTGGTGAATCAGCTGTAACAGAAAAACTAGCTTTAGGATTCAATGCCATTTCTTCTATTGCTGGAAATATTTATCCCACAGAAATCAAGCAATGGTTTACTGAATTGAAAAATAAACAACCCTCCTCTGATCAAACGATTGCTACAAAAATCGAGGAGTTATACGCCTATTCCCCACTTCCTTACGTAAAAAGCAAAATAAGCGAAAATGAAGGTATTTCTTTTGGAATCTGCCGCCGACCATTAGGAAATAATGAATAATGTAGATTAGCCAACAATAAATACTTGTAAAAACAATCTCACTCCCATCACTCATTCATCTATTTTGAGAGTGACTTACTGCGTTCTTATCCTTCTATCAAGTTCGCGGCAAAGAGACTGGGACAAAAGTAAGAAACACTTTTGTCCCACGCTTTTTTTAAAATTTCCGAAAATCCTGACTTTTGGACGCCGTTTATTTGAGAGAGGCTGGGACAGAAGTGTTTAACTCCGAGAAATAAGAAGAAATGAACGAAAATTGCTTTTCAAATTTTTGTGAATTTCGGCTTATTTCCGAAGGAGTTGCTTCTGCTCCCGCCGTTTACTCGAGAGTCTGTAGCAAACGTGATTTTTAGATTTATCCCACATTCGTTTTGATTTTTCATTTGCTATGAACAGACTATTCTTTACACTTTACAGGCGTTCATGCCAGATACCTATTTTCTATTTTTAGCAACAAACACGAAGCGGTGTTGCATGTTAAAAATGCTACCATGCCTCAACAACTCTTCATACAATGAAAGTAGCTCTTCAAAATTTTTTTCCACTGAAAAATCAGGATATTCCCATTTGATCGTTCGTAAATAATAGATCAAACCAGGCATATCGAAAAAAAGTTGTTTTAAATAGGCTTCATCCTCCCGTAAAATGTCAAAATCAGCTTTTTCCAATTCTTTTTTTACAGTTGCAAGATGAAAATCAAAACTTTCCTTCTTATACCCTTTAAGCAACCGCGAAGCTAGATTTACTCCATTGAAATCCCCAACTTGCTGCGAGATAAACAAGCCGTCTTTTTTAAGCACGCGTTTTACTTCTATTAGCGAAAATGATTCATGGGAATTGATAACCAAGTCGAATGAGTCATCAGAAAATGCTAAATATCCATCTTTTTCTACAAATTGAACTGTCACACCTTTGGGCTGTAAAGTGTTTACTAACAATTCATAATTAGGTAAATAGCCTTCTGTTACAGCAGTTTTTCTATAAGGATGATGGAAAGTCTGTAGTAACTCCCCTCCACCAGTTCCCATATCTAAAAGCATCATTTCTTTACTTAAATGTGTTAAAACCAACTCTCGGTAATTCCAAACTGGCTCTTCGCAGTACCACCGATCATTTAAATAGGAAAAATCCCAGCCAGAAAACTCTTTTTGTCTCTTTTCACTTTGTAACCATTCTTTTTTTAATCGTTGTTCATCCATTTGATTAGCTCCCTTAGTCTTTGAGTCGTTTTAGGGTCGATATCAATTGGTTGGATAACTCCAGTACTCGATATAGTTCTATCCAACCAACTATATCGAGTAGTTACTTCGACGTTTTACCATTTGCTTTCTCCTTATTTGTTTATGTAATTATCATACCACGAAACCGTTTCCTATAATATGTCTATTTAACTTACGCCAGAACAAGTCCTCGTTAAAATTTAAAACTTCTATTTAACTATCCCGTAATCTTGGTTTTAGAATTTATTCATTGCTATACTGGCGTATAAAAACATATACTGTTTAAACACGTTAAATGGTGCTAGATATCAAGAAAACAAGGTATGCAAGCAATGCTGTCCTCTGATTTTTCAGTATGCAAGTTATGCTTTCTTGAAAAACAAAGAGGAAATTCTTATGATGAACTCACATCAAGGAAGGAAAATAAAAAATGGAATTTGGCGATAAAATCAAAGAACTACGTAGACAAAATAAACTCACACAGGAGCAATTTGCAACAAAATTAACTGTTACTAGACAGGCGGTATCCAATTGGGAAAACAATCGAAACCTACCTGATCTAGAAATGTTGATTTTGATTTCCACTATTTTTCATCTTTCACTTGATGAATTGATTTTAGGAGGAAACAACATGAATCATCTGACAGAAAAATTGATCAACGACAGTAGTAAAACAAAACGAGCAAAGTACAATATGATTACTGCTCTCATTGGTTCCTTGTTATTATTCTTAGGATTCTTCTGCTTTTTTATCAAATCCACCTCAGTTGAATATATCGACACTGCAGGAATCCTACATGAAAACTTTTATTTACTTGGGCTTGGCTACATCTTTTTGTTCTCCGGTATCCTAGTTTTTCTAGTAACGGGAATCAGCTATCTTCTAGCCGTTGTAAAAAAACGATCCTAGAAAATTAGGAACCCACATATCTTTTATTTCGACCTGGCTAATATGTAAATCTTTAATTGCCAACATGAAAAATCCTGAGAAAGAGTCTACAAAATTTGAAAAATATCTCTGAGATGACGTAAAGTTTTTTTATGCAGAGTTATACTTTAATAAACATTTGAGAGATATTATTACTATGAAATTATAAGCGTGAGAAACCTTTGATATATAAATTTTTTTGTATATAAATTTCACATCAAAGTTATTTTGCATCTATTCACAAAAAGGCAGTTTGAAGGAAATATTCTTCTTTGTTATAATAGTCTTAAATATTTAATTAATCCTTGTAGAATAATTGATTTATTCAAATAATTCCTTTAAACTGGTGTTAGTCTAAAACTATCACTAGCGTAAGTAACTAGAAATGGAGGCGATTTTATGGCTACTATTAGTTTTGAAAGAAAAATATCTCTAACTAGTAAAGATATGGATGTCGCAAATAAGGCAACCCCCACTTCACTTTACTATGATAGCATTCAAGCTATAAAACCTGACTCAAATAATTTATTAAAGAGCAAGGATATACCAGTATGGATGAAAAAAGCTTAGTTTGTCTACCATTAAGAACTATCATTAACCAATTAGAATATGTCATTAAAGAAGAATCACCTGAGATTGAATGGGATACATTAAGAACTGAAATTAGTTCACGATTCAATAACAGAATAGATTCTTCTTTTTCGTGTAAAAACAATCCCGACATCATCTCATTTCTAAAAGACACTGCACTTATAAATGAGTATAGACACTTAATTAGAACTTTTTTTATTACCGATAAGGATGAAAATTGGTTAGGTATGTTTACATTAGCATTAAAAGATTTAGATATTAGTGAGCTTACTTCTAGTCAGAAGAAAAAATACCTTGCTCGACAAAAATCAGGAAAACATATCAACTCTATTCCCTAAATATTATTGGGGCAATTCGCTAAAAATGATAAATGTTCTGATTTTTTTAATGGAAAATTATTGATGAGTTATTGTCTATTAGCTATTGAAACCATCAGAAGTCATATAGGTGGTAAATTGGTGATTCTAGATAGCGTTAATTATTCAAAAGTGATTCAATTTTATGAAAATTATGGGTTTAAAGCATATGGAGAACTAGTATCTAGTGAAAAAACAGGAGAAGTATATCAACCTATGATTCTGAAATATGAAGAAGATAACTATAAATAAGGTTATCTGCTCTTTTTTCAAAAATTCTAAGAACCGTTTCAAAAACTTATGATGTTACTTTAGCGTTTTTTGTGAGATTCCTCTGGCTTTTTCGTTGTATAACATTTTTTCTAATAGTTCACCTAACCTGAAATTCTGCATAACAAAAAACTCTTTTATCAACTTTGTCTAAAAGTCAATAAAAGAGTTCAGAAGTTATTTACTCATTAGATATAGTAACCATATCGAAAATACCCTCATTTCATCTGGTATCCGAAGTCCAAAAAATCAGCTCAGACTACATACTCAAGGAGTAACGTTGTTAAATCAACGAAAATCTTTATCGGATCCCCAATGCGATTCTTGCATAACGGCTCATTTTATCGGTCGTCCAAGCTGGGTACCAGACAAGTTTCACTTCAACTTTGGATACTTCTGGTACTTCTTTCAATGCATCGTGGATAGAATCAGTCAAGATATCAGCTAATGGGCACCCCATCGTTGTCAATGTCATTTTGATGACTGTTTCTCCATTTTCTGGATCAAAATCTACTTCATATATCAAGCCTAGATTGACGATATCGATACCTAACTCTGGATCGATGACCATTTCTAATGCGGCTAAGATTTGTTCTTTGATTGCTTCAACTTCTTGTGCTGACCATTCTCGGTTCGCTTCGCTCATTCTGCACACTCCTTCATGCGATTTTCATTTATCATACTCTTTTTTTAGATGTTTGTAAATGAGAATCAAGAACATCTATTCTCATTTAGCTTGCTTCCTCAACAGTAAAAACTACCGCTAATCTAAAATAAGTGCATTACTTATTTTTTTCGTGCAGTATTTTTGATTTCTGGAAAAACACCCGTTGACCGGTACATTTTTTGTTCGGATTCATTCGCAAATCGGCCAAAAACAGAATGGGTCGGCAAAATATTGATAAAGGCATCATCATCTATTTCGTGTACGATTTGATCTAGATCATACATTTCATAACGTGTGATCACCATCATGATCATTTTTCCTTCTTTTTTAGAATATCCACCGACTGATGGCAGCAAAGTCATTCCACGTACCATTTTTTGTGAGATAGCTTCGGTCACTAAATCGGGTCTGACTGTCACGATCATTGCCGTGACCTTTTGATGGCTCGTATGGATAGCATCTATCACTTGTGTCATGGCATAAATCGAAATAATCGTATATAATGCACTTTCCCAGTTAAAGAGGAATCCGGCAATCACCACAATGATCCCATTCAGTAGCAACATATAGTTTCCAACTGTTTTACCTGTAGTTTGTGACAGAACTAATGAGATGATGTCCATTCCACCAGTCGTAAATCCCATCTTTAGTGATAAGCCAACTCCCACACCTAGTAAAACGCCGCCTACTAATGCATTCATCAATATGTTATCCGTAACTTGTCCCGTAGGTAATATCGTAGTCATTACCGAGACTGCTACGACGTTGACAAAACTCAGGATCGTTGCCCGTTTTCCAACTTTCAGAAAACCTAAGATAAAAACAGGGATGTTCAAAATAAAGATAAAGGCACCTGTATCCACTTGTATGTGGAACCATTCAGATAAGAGCGAGGCAATGATCTGGGCGATCCCATTCATCCCTGCAGAAAAGACGTTTGCAGGAATCAAAAAATAATTCAAGGCAATCGCTGCGGTCAGTCCGGTGACTAAAACGACCACTATTTTTTTCAATTTTTCATTTCTTTGATACACAGTCATGATCTTGCTCACAAGCACCTCTTCCTTCCATTGTTATTCCAAATGTAAGAATAACAGGTTCTCAATTAAATGAAAATACTTCGCACATAAATGAGAAGAATTTTAGTAAAGATTCAAAAAAATTTTCTTGCTATGATACAATAAAAGAAAAAAGTAAAAAGGAGAACGTATATGGCAAAGGATGCAAGTTTCGATATCGTTTCAGAAGTATCGATGGAGGAAGTAAAAAATGCGATCCAACAAACTATCAAAGAATTAACGAATCGTTTTGATTTTAAAGGTTCGACGATTGAAATCAAGCTAGAAAATAATCAACTAGTAGTCGTTGGAGACGATGATTTTAAAATTGAGCAGATCAAGGATGTCCTTTTAGGAAAATTGAACAAACGGAATGTACCGATCAAAAATATCCATTTTTCTGATTCTAAACATGCACTAGGTGGAAAAGCTCATCAAACGGCTGAATTGGTGAGTGGCATCGACCGTGAAAATGCGAAAAAAATCACTACAGAAATCAAGAACTCTAAAATGAAAGTCAAAGCACAGATCCAAGAAGATCAAATCCGTGTAACAGGTAAAAACCGTGATGACTTGCAGGCTGTTATTGCTTTGTTGAAAAAGTTAGATTTGCCGATCGAATTACAATTCACGAACTACCGTTGAGTGAGAATCAAGTTAATGACACTACAATGCATGATCTGGATTCCAGAGAAGCCAACACTTCTTCAGGAATCCAGATCATTTTTATATTTAAGCGAATCATTCGTTCAAAGCTCTGCGGGGATTCAACCCTTTCTAGTTGTCCAAAATCGGTGGATTTCACTAGATAGTTCATTTATATTATTGACGTTTTTAGCCTGGTGCCAATGGTTCGGGAACAATTGACGGTAATTTCTGGTTGCGAACCGTCGATCAGCTAAGACGACGATTCCTTCATCTGTCGTATCTCGAATGACACGACCTGCTGCTTGTAATACCTTGTTCATGCCTGGTAACTGATAGGCATAGGCAAATCCAAGATTGTCTTTTTCATCGTAGTACTCTTTGATCAATTCTTGTTCATGATTCATTTGTGGTAATCCTACACCGACGATCATGCTACCAATCAAACGTGTTCCTCTTAGATCGATTCCTTCCGAAAAAATGCCTCCTAGGACACAAAATGCCACTAAGGTCTCTGCAGGATCGATTTTAAAATTGGCTAAAAAATCTTCTCTTTCCGTTTCGTTCATCACTGTCTCTTGGATCAACACACGAACTTCAGGATAACGCTCCTTAAATGCCGCTACTGTTTGATCCAGATATTGATATGATGGGAAAAAGATAAAGTAGTTTCCTGTTTTCCCTGATATGAATTGGTTGATAGTTTCAACTAACCTAGGTGAACTTTCTTCTCTTTTTCGATAAGTCGTTTCGATATAATTAGCAATCAATACCTGTTGATTTTCTTCTGGAAAGGGACTTGGTAAACGATAAGCTAAACTCTCCTTTCCGCCTAGTGTTTCTTGATAATAGGACAATGGTGAAAAACTAGCAGAAAAAAGTAGACTACTTCTCCCCTTATCTAACGATTGCTCTAAAAATAAACTAGGATCGATACAAAACTCTTTGATCACAAAATCGTGGTAAGTCTTCTCGACCGTCGTTTCATAATGATCATCATAGAATTCACTGATTTTTAAAAAATGTAGGAGATCGAAGTAGAATGGTAGAATCGTTTCTTGAATCGCATGTTCAGGATATTCTGCCAACCATTCCTGTATGACTTCGCTCAGCTGATACCCCGCTGTGATCAAGGATTCGGCTGGTGCTTTTTGGTGGTGGTAGTCCCAACCGTCTTCATTGGATAGCTCTTGGATCTTATCAAATTCTTTCAACAATTTATTGATGCGCCGACGAAGCTTTTTAAATTTTTTCGGCACGATCGTATAGACATTCTTCGCACCTCGATAGGATAACTCAGCTGAATACATTTCTCTAGAACGATTGACTAGATTATGTGCTTCATCAATGAGGAAGATATTGTCCTCGTTCTTTTCTTCTTCAAAGAACCTTCTTAAATAAACAGTGGGATCGAATAAATAGTTATAATCACCGATAATGACATCGCACCATAGGCTAACGTCTAAAGACAATTCGAATGGGCATAATGTATGTTTTTTGGCATACGTTTCAATGACTTCTCTAGTTATCTGATTTTCATGATTCAATAGATCCCATAGTCCTTCATTGATACGGTCATAATAACCATTTGCATACGGGCATTGATCGGGGTTACAGGTGGTTTCATCTAAAAAGCAGATTTTATCTTTTGCGGTCAACGTCACACTTTTAACTTCAGCACCCGCATCATTGAATGCAATCATCGCGTCTTCTGCGACTTGTCTCGTGATCGTTTTAGCTGTCAAATAAAATACCCGTTCACCTGATTCCTCACCGATTGCCTTCAACGTAGGAAACAAAGTCGAAACTGTTTTCCCTGTTCCTGTTGGTGCTTCAGCAAATAGCTTTTGCTTTGTCTTGATCGTTTTATACGCTGCTACAGCCAGTTCCCTCTGTCCCTTCCGATAGTTATCATGGGGGAATTTCAGAGCCATCAACGAGGCATTTCTAACCGTCCGCCAGTTTTCTCGAAAAATCAGCCATTCTTCATAGTCTGCTATCAGTTTTTTAAAAAACTCGTCTAACTGTTCAATAGTTTGATACTCCGTTTTTCTGGTGATCTGCTCTTCTGTTGTTTGAAAGTACGTCAATTGTAAATTGATTTCTGTTAATTCTTGTTTATGGCAATAAATATACGCATAAACTCGCGCTTGATGAAAAAATAGATCAACTTGTTCCTGTTCTAGATCTTCAAATCGAGGTTCTGAAGTTTTGATTTCATCTATATAATAAAGACCATCTTTTTGAAAAATACCATCTGCGCGACCTTCGATTGTTAATTGAATATCTTCTAACTCTACAGTTGTTTTTAAAAAGACTTCCTTTTCGTAGGTTTTCCCTGCTTCTTTTTGTAATTTTCGATGGATCTTGGCGCCCTCTAATGCGGTATGGTTACTTTTTTTGCGATTATCGATACTTCCGCGCCTCAAGATGAATTCCACTAGATTTCGTACCGAGATTTTTGACTGTTTCACCCATTCCGCCTCCTTTGTGTATAAGATTACCTGAAAAAAGAAAGTTACGCAAAGATACAAAAAAACACCCTGCTGATTAGGCAGGGATATAGGATATAGAATTTGGATTTTTGGATGAGTTAACTCTAACAAGTACATATTAAAAAGCAATGAAAACTTCCTTCCCTTACGTTTAAAATCTATAAATACTTTTCATATAGTCTGATAATTCAGATAATCTTCAAATGAAGGGAGCATTTTTGTTTCCTCTCATCAATTGAGTTATACTAAAACAAAGAACGCATTGGGAGGAACGTCTATGCACATTCAAAGATTAAAAACTGGGATGATCGAGGAAAACTGCTATCTCGTCTATAATGACGAAGCATTGTTGATCATCGACCCAGGAGAAGATGCAACTATGCTCAAAAATCAAATCGAAAAAACACAGCAACAACCAGTCGCTATTTTACTGACACACACCCATTATGATCATATTGGAGCAGTTGAAGAACTTCGCCACTTCTATCAAATTCCAGTCTATGTTAGTCCTTTGGAGCAAGAATGGCTGGGTGATCCAATTTTGAACCTCTCTGGGCTAGGCCGCCACGATGACATCCAAAACATCATCGTCTCTCCTGCTGAATATGAATTTGAGATGAAAACTTATCGTCTGGGGAATATGAGCTTTCGGGTCGTACCGACCCCTGGCCACTCGATCGGTAGTGTCAGCTTCATTTTTGATGATTTCGTTGTATCAGGAGATGCATTATTTAGAGGTAGCATCGGTCGAACTGATTTGTATTCTGGCAATTTAGAACAATTATTACACAGTATCCAAACACAATTATTCATTTTACCTGATGAATTTATCGTTTATCCCGGGCATGGAGAAGCAACAACGATCGAACATGAAAAACGTACGAATCCATTTTTCAACACAACCTACTAATTTAACATTCAAGGAGGAATAAACATGACTAAAACGACCCTTTATATCGTCAGACACGGAAAAACGATGTTCAATACGATCGAACGAGTACAAGGTTGGTGTGATACGCCATTAACGAAACAAGGTCAAGAAGGAATCCACTATCTTGGGAAAGGATTGAAAGACGTCGATTTTTCTCTGGCCTATTCCAGTGACAGCGGACGGGCAATCGAAACTGCTCGAATCATTTTAAGTGAACATGCCAAAGGAAAAGAGATCCCTTACTTTATCGATCAGCGTATTCGTGAATGGTGCTTTGGTTCTTTAGAAGGCGGCTATGATATGGAGATGTGGGGAATCATTCCTCGTGTCTTGAACTTCAAAACATATGATGATATGTTTACTACAGATGTCACATTTGAACAAATTGCGCATGCGATTTACGATCTCGATACAGCTGGTTGGGCAGAACCTTATGAAACTTTGAAAGCGCGTGTTTGGTCTGGTTTCGAAGATATTGCCCATCAATGTGAGAAACAAGGCGGCGGAAACGTGTTAGTCGTATCTCATGGTTTGACTATTGGTTTTCTACTGAACTTAATCGATGCCAAACAACCAGTTCGTGCAGGACTTCTAAATGGTAGTGTCACAAAAGTTACCTATGAAGATGGTACATTTTCTATCGCTGGGATCAATGACGTCCACTATATTGAACAAGGAAAAACGCATACGAAGGAATCATTTCTATAATTCGTTCAGTGCGATTATCTTGTCCTATCAAGTAATTGGAACAGAAATGTTTAACTCCGAGGAGTAAGAAGAAATCTACGGAAAATCCGTTTTGCTTTTTTGTGAATTTCGACTTATTGTTCAAGAGAGCTACTCCTACTCTCACCTCTTATCCCATTTTTAGAGCTTGAAGCAAAAGTATTCTTACTTTTGTCCAAGCTCTTTTTCTGG
>NZ_BCQB01000065.1 GCF_001544215.1 Enterococcus durans NBRC 100479 = LMG 10746 | reverse complement strand
AAATTCTTGTGAAAAAGTTCTTCGTATTCTCTTAGACATAAAAATTCCTCCTGGTATGTTTTCTTCTAGTCTACACACCTTAATTTTTCTGTCTAGTTAATTGTAGCCTATCCACTGTTACAACTTTTTTCGGATATCGTAGGTGAGATGAAGTGATCGTTACTTTGTCTCATCTTTTTTTGAACGTATAGTTACATGATCAAAACTATCAGAAGAAAGTGTCTAGAAATACAATAAAAATGAAACGTGAAGAAAACCTGAGATTCTGACAAATCCTGTGAAGGAATAGAAATCAGGTTTTCTGTATCTAAAATGGTTCTTCTCTAGTTTCAAGTAAGGATCGATCATGATTGAGTTTTTTGTGGGTCAACTAGCCAAGTAGTTATGCCGACGATTGCTACTACGACTAGATAGGAATACCAGTTGATGATATTCAAAAGTAAAAGGATCAATCCAATCAAAATACATAGTAGAATCATTCCTGCATATATAATGTGTTTCATTTGTTTCCTCCTATTTAAGTAATTGGATAATGGTTTGTGTGTCCACTGTAACATCAATTATACCTTAAAGAGAAGATGGATAATAGATTTTCAAAATGGAGAATAGAAGAGAAGTGTCAAAAAGTATTGGAAAATCAAAAGGATGATGACATATTGAGTGAGATCGAGACAAAAGTCGTTTATTCGTTTTTAAAGAATGAGACAAAAGTGTTTCTTACTTTTGTCCCACAGTCGTTCGCTCTTATACTTTATTTTTTTTTAATAATAAAAAAAACGAAAATCACGTATAGGATAAGCGAAATAACCAACCCTTTAAGATAGTAGTCAAATAATTGTATCGGTTGTTCGTAAGAATATTCAATGATTTTAATCATAAAATAAATTGCTGGAAAAGCAGATAGAAACATCAACGTGTCGTATTTGTTCCATTTGGTAAACAGCAGCAAGAAAAGAATAATACTAATAAAAGGAACCCAAAATAATAACCTGCTTAAAGTAATCATACTATCGCCCTCTTATAGCCCCCACATAAGCTAAATGATAGCATGTTCTTGTAAATGGGAAAAGAAATTTGGGTTTCTTGGAATAATTCTCAGTTCTGGGATAGCGAAAGGTTTTTGGGACATGAGAGAAAAATCTAAAAGAGTTACCGATATTAAAAAAATAAGTTCGCAACGCCTAAATTGTGGACGTCATTTTATCATTGTGAGATAATGAACATGTAAAAAATTTAGGACATCTCCCCAAAACGATCTCCAAAGAGTCGAATGTCCTAAATTTTTTTGCATAAATAAGCGAGACATTCACATGTAGACTAAACGAAAGTCTTAGCCATCTCTTTTTAATCGATATGTAGAGCTGAAGAATAAAAATGGATAAAACGTAATGATTTAAAAAATGACCGTTGTTATAGATGGAAGAAAATAAAAATGGAAACAAAAAAAGCACCTACTTTCAGTTAAAAGTAGATGCTTTTACAGTGAACTAGAACTGCAATCGTTCATTGAGTTTTTCACTCCTATGCGGATTTTTTCAATTCTTGGACAGCTTGTTCGATCGTAACACCCGTGGCCACACGATTTTCATCTTTTTTATCAAATACGATAAATAGATTCAATTGTGTATCCAATGTTACGCGATATTGTAATTCTTTGTTATAGAATGTCATAATTCATTCTCCTTTCTTTGTTTCATACGAAAGGCAACTACACGTTGATAACGAAATTCCATTTTTAAATATAACACAAATATGGAAAAATTGCTACTTAAATATTTATTAACAAAACGAGAAGGCAGTAATTGCAACGATAAAATGAGAAAAAATATAGCTTATTTTGAAAAAAATGTATTGGGGGCAAAGAACAAAATCCTGTGGAGTGTAGGGGAAAGAGATAAACAACAGTGTAAGTCTCAATAAAATGAGCATGATCGTGAAATGGCAATGATTTAACTGGAGTTTGAATCTTCATTTAGTTGATTGATCAATGAGTCCAAGTTAGAAGACGAGTCTCAAAAAATAATAGTTGAAATAAAGCACATAGATTACTTAATGATCGGGATACTGTTTTATTAGTGAGACAACTCAGATTTATTAAAAACCTCTATTGAACGTTGGACTGATTTATTGAGTAAGAAGTGAAACCACATTTTATTCCCCGACTATTGGAGGATCCATGCGCTTAAAAAAGAAATAGCTAAAGATGCGATCGTTATTCTTGTGTTTCGATTTGAACCATGGTATATTATATAAGTAATCTATTTTGAAACGTAATTCGAGCTACTATTTTAGTTTAAGACTCCTTTTGCCTATCAATAATTTATTGCATCAATCAACGTATTTTGATACGTATCAGGAGGAAATATACATGAATAACGGTACAGTAAAATGGTTTAATGCAGATAAAGGTTTTGGTTTCATCACAGCTGAAGACGGAAATGATGTTTTTGCACATTTCTCAGCTATCCAAGGTGACGGATTCAAAACATTAGACGAAGGTCAAGCAGTGACTTTTGATATTGAAGACGGTCAACGTGGCCCTCAAGCAGTTAACATCGTTAAAGCTTAATCATTGAATGAACAAAAGGCCTCTCTTAAATGAGAGGCCTTTTTTTGTGCAACCGTCCATTTATTAGTGAGCTTTTTTGTATAGTACAAGAAGTCGAATTGTTTTGAAATAGTAAATTTTTTATTAAGTATTTATTATAAAAAATAATAAAATTAGTTATTCATTTACTCTTTTATTAGAAAGGAGATACATACATATGATTAAAAAAATTTTTTTGTTTTCGGCAATGATGTTAACTTTAGCAGGTTGTACGATACATCGTTCAGAAGAGGAAACTACAACAAGTAGTGTAGAATCAACAAATGCAAAAGGACCATTAGTAATAAAAAAAGAACAAATTACAGTAGTGGAAGTAAACAAAGCACGAGAAGATTGGGCTAATGCAGTCATTGCAATCGGTGCAGCAGGTGAAGAAAGTTTGGAAAAAGCAAAGGAAAAAGCGAGAGAAGTCGTGGAATCGCAGTATGCCTTTGACGAAGGAACGGTGTTGTTCAAACCTACGAAAGCAGCACAACAGCCATTTCGTTCTACAAAAGCAGAAGCTATTTCTTATTTTGTGGGAGGCGAGGTGAGTGAAGATCATGGGTTTGCCTTACAGCCTTGGAAGAAGGTCCGTTTTGAGAATCACGACACGATCATCGATGAGAACTCTGCTGTAGCTTCAGGAGAGTATTACTTTTCTGATAAAACAGGGGAAGAAACAAAAGCTGAATATACTTTCGGCTTTATTAAAAATCAGGAGGGAAAGCTAAAGATCAATCTTCATCATTCCAGTCTTCCTTATGGAGGATAAGTAGAAAAAGCTAAAAAGTCGATAGTAGCAAAATAAATGAACGAAGAACGAATGGAAATTGATCTCTACGCATATGAAGACTTACTAAAGAATTTTTTGAACTATCTGACGGAAAATTAGATGATGAGAGCGAGACAAAAGTCGTTTAGGTTTGAGAAATTGAAAAAAACGAACAATACGTTTTTTGTATTGCTCGTTTTTTTGAAATTTCCGAAAAAACTGACTTTTAGATTTGTCCCACATTCATCATTTAAGCATGAATAAATAATGGAAGTAGAAGCAATCTTCTGTTCCAATCTCTCAATTAGTTGAATTGAACACTACTAGATGAAAGAATCATTCAACTGGCGGGATAACTAATTCAATTCCTTTTTGTCTAAGATTAGTCAAACATTCCATTAGATAGTTTTCATTATGTTCTGGATAGATCGGTGATGTCTGATCGACTGGCACAAGATCATGATAGCTTTCACATGATTTTCCACGGTATTCAGCAATCCGCCATTCAGGTGCGGGAAAATAACCACGACTTTCCATTTCTAAAAGGACTAGTTGGTGGTATTGGTAAAGCTTATAAGGTGAATAGTGAAAGACATAATCGACAGTTGCATGCTTTTTGCCCCAACCATTTCCTCGGAGCGCGCAACATTCTCTATGCTGTCCTAGTAGCTGCTGTCTTGGTAATAAAGAAATTAGTTCCTGATGCCATAATCGCATGGGTGTTCACCTTTTCTATGAGTAATCATTTTTTAAGGTCAAGATAATCGTTCTGGATTTTCAGACCTGCCAATCAAATAGTCAATTGAGACATCATAAAAATCAGCTATAAAAAGTAGTTCTATCACATTTGGACATGTTTTGCCTTCTTCGTACTGCTGATACACTTCAAGAGGGATCGCTACTTGTTCAGCCACTTCACTAGTTGTCAGATTGTTCTTTTTTCTCAAAAAATCTAGTCTGCAACGTAATGTATCTAATAAAATCGCTTCTTCAATGCTCATCGATATGCCTCCCATTCGTTTTGATACGATTATCGCTTTTTATTTAAATAAATCAAATATGCGATCGGTAGAAATAAGGATAAAATAAAGCCAATCAGTTCTTCAACGAATAATTGATCTGACTGGAAATACTGATAGTTTAGTATTTTATTGATAAAAAATAAAGCGGGGAAAGTAAATAGTGCCAAAAGAATACGTTCTTTATTCCATCTTATGAAATAACAAATAACCGGAATAAGAACGATGGTCGGAACTAAAAAAATAAGGCGAACCAATGTTATCATAAGACGAACTCCTGTAATTTTTTTGCTAAACAGCCGCTAAAATATAAAAGGACAATCAAAAAAACACCTTAAATAAAAGATATCATTTTCTAGGTAACATAACAAATAATATGCTATGAAATGGAGTCAGATGATATTATTTGGGGAAGACAAGGGGATTGATATCTAAGAAGTTGAGTACGTATAAAAATAAGAAAACAGCATTTATTATAAAAGAGTAAATGATGATTGCGTAGCATATAGATACGTAACGAATAAACAGCCGAGGTTGGATAGCAGCATATCGTTTCCCTTTATAAGTAATTGTCATAAAACAAAGGATCAGGGTAACGATCCCTTGAAAGATAAGACCGATAAGCAGAAATGTTTCTGTTTGATGGTTTAACTGTAAAAAATATGCACCCGCGGCTAACAGGTCTAAAAGAATAGCGATAAATGGCATAAGGGTTCCTCCTTTTTTATAAGAATAGCATGATTTTTAGATTATACAATTGTTGTGACAATATTGAAAGCTAGAGGAATAATAAATATTAAAAAACAGATGTGATGTTTTATTTGAGATTGTTTCTTCTAAATCTACATGATATAGTGAAAATAGGTTATTTTTAACAGGTACCCTTAGCTCAGTTGGTTAGAGCAGACGGCTCATAACCGTCCGGTCGTAGGTTCGAGTCCTACAGGGTACATCAAGTTCGAAAAAACGAGGATCATTTGGTCTTCGTTTTTTTTTATATGGAAAAATTTGATTTTTTGCTTTGTCTCACTAAAAACTCAGCCGGAATTTGGCGGAATAAAATAGATATAGTAGTGAAAGATAACCGAATAAAGTGTTGCTAGCAGAAAAACGAGAAAAACGACCAACACATGATTGGACGTAGATGATCGATCCCGTTCTTTCCAGTATGAATAGATTGATGAAGCTAGACAATCGATGATTCTATATTTTATTGATCAATTCCGCCACAAATGTAAGAATAGGTGAAATACTGAACAGAAATCTCAAATTAGTGATGAAAACACGACAAACGGGAAAGGCAGACCAGACACTGAATGTATGTACAGAATAAATGTAATATAATAGAAGAAAAAATCTATTTAATCCGTAAAATAAGCGGGAATAATTGATAAATCAGCAGTTTGAGAAAGATTTGTCAAAGTATTTTCAACTAAATAAAAGGTGATAGAAGATTTAAAAGAATGGGGGATAAATCTAAAAATCAGGTTTGCTACAGACTCTCGAGTAAACGGCGGGAGCAGAAGCAACTCCTTCGGAAATAAGCACTTCTGTCCCAGCCTCTCTCCAATAAACGGCGTCCAAAAGTCAGATTTTTCGGAAAATTCAAAAAGAGGTTGGGACAAAAGTGTTTATTACTTTTGTCCCAACCTTTTTTTTCTACAATTTCTCAAACCTAAATGACTTTTGTCTCGACCTTTTTTTAGAGAATCGATACATTGAAGTCCTTTAGTAATTCAATGGCCATTTTACCGTGTTGATTTTCTGATAACAGCCCTGGATCAAGGAAAAAATCTGCCTCTGGAAAAGCACTTTGTAAAGCAATCGTATTCGACAAGACACATAGATTCGTTTCTATGCCCACAACTTCGATTGATTTCTGTTCGTCTTTTCGATCAAATAACTGTATTTTAGTTCAATAAGTTTCTCGGGTGGCAGAGTGAAATAGTATTTCTTGATCACTCGTTCATTTGGTAGAGGAGCAAGCTTCGGAATCAATTGTAATGCTGGGATTTCTTCCTCTACGCCTTTTTTTTCGATGGGAATATCTCTAGTAAATAAAACCAATTCATTATTTTCTCTAGCTTTAGCTAAGCGTTGCGCAATTCGATCCACCAATTCTTCAGAACCTGGAACATAAAAATCACTCGTTGGATCAAGCACTTGGTTTTGCATATCGATGATTACTAACACGTTGATCCCTCCATTCACCTTGTGAAACTCAATAATAATTTTTGATGATATATGCAACACCGGCTTCTTCGTTGGTCTTTGTCACTTCATTTGCGATGTCTTTCACTTGTGGTTGAGCATTGCCCATTGCGATACTTAGTCCACTGACTTTCAACATCGCGATATCATTTTCTTGGTCGCCAAATGCCATGATATCACTAGGCTCGATTCCCAAGTATTGACCTAAAAAGATGAGTGAGTGTGCTTTTGTGATGCCTTTAGGTGTGATCTCCAAAAAGTGGGGGTCTGAGAAGACAGAGTCGATTCCCTCATCAGCCAAATCACGTTGCAACTGTTGCAGCTTGCTCTCATCTCTATCTGTCAAAGCTAATTTCAAATAGCTTAAAGAAGGGTCCTCCAGTAGTTTTTCGATATCTTCAAATGACTGTTTCTGTAAACGGAATTGTTTATAGTAAGGGTCATTTTTTACTAAACTAGATTCATCAAATGTTAATTGGTCATCTTGGGTCTCGCGACTTGCAATGATCGAGATTTTTGCTTTTTGTGCGAGATAAAAGGCGCGTTTCAATGTTGGCAATTCGATTTTCGCACGTTTCAAGACGTTGACGATTTTTCCTTTTTCCATTTCTGCAACGAATGAACCGTTAGAAGAGATCAGATAGCCACCAATGCCCAGTTTTTCAAAAATATCTTTCGCTGAGATGCTGTTGCGTCCCGTAGCGACCGTTACAATTCCACCATTTCTGTCAAAGTTTTGTAAAGCCTCGATATTTTTTTCTGGTATTTCTCCGCTTCGATCAAGTAATGTACCATCTAGATCTATTGCAGCTAATTTCATAATTTTCGCTCCCTTTGTTGTGTGCTTATTTTAAGATTAAATGAGAAATACCAAAAATGAAAATAAAATGCACTGCGTGATGAATTTTTTCAAAAAAAATTCTCTATTTCCATTTGACTATAAGTAGCAGCGATTTGGTCAATACCTTTGAATAAATAGGCAAAAAACTTGATAAGTTAACGTTTTCAAAGCTAAAAAAAAACATTATTTTTGCAAAATATTCATTGAAAATGAAGCATATATTTTGCTTTAACGTTTGATCAGGCATATTCTAGATATAGAAAAGGTTAGAAAAAGATTAAAAAAAGGAGTGATTTTAATGGAGAAAAAACAGGGGATCGTTCCAGTGTTAACTGCTTCAGATGAAAATTACGCTCCTTATTTAAGCGTAATGATCGCAACAGCATTGGACAATTGTAACAAATCAAGACACATTTACTTTTACGTGATTGATGATGGAATCTCTGAATACAGCAAAGAAGGATTAAGACAGACGGTGAGTGATCATTCGGCAAATGCAAGTATCCAGTTCCTGACAGTTGACACAGATGTGTACGAAGATTTTTTGGTTAGTGATCATATAACGACTACTGCTTACCTGAGAATTTCTTTACCTAAAATTTTAACGAAATACAACTATAAAAAAGTACTTTATCTTGATTCAGATATTTTAGTACTGGATGATATCGTTGATCTATATGACACATCATTGAACGATCATACGATCGGTGCAGTGATCGATCCTGGACAAACCAAAGCGTTGAAACGCTTGGGCATTGATTCTAACGAATATTATTTCAACTCTGGTGTGATGATCATCGACATCGAACGTTGGAATGAACAATCGATTACAGAAAAAACGATCAACTATTTGAAAGAAAATGGGGATCGAATCATCTATCACGACCAGGATGCATTGAATGCTGTATTGTATGGCAACTGGGAACAATTAGAACCACGTTGGAACATGCAGACATCTCTTATCTTTGAACGTCATCCTGCACCTGATGAAACATACGAAAAATTGTATAAGGAAGGCAATGCTTCCCCAGCTATCGTTCACTTTACAGGACACGATAAACCGTGGAACACATTGAAAGACCACCCATATACAACGATTTATTTAAAAAAATTAGCGCATAGCGCATTAATGAAAGTAGGCGAGGTAAATGAATAGAAGAAAAGAAATAGCAATCGTATCAAGTTGTAATACAAAATTTGTGCCTCATCTAGCGGCGCTTTTTGTATCAGTATTAGAAAACAGTGATCCAAAAACATTTGTAAGATTTTATGTCGTTGACGACAATATCGATGCTGAAAGCAAAAAATTATTGCGTTTTTCAGTAAAAAATTCTCGTATGAATACTGACGTAGAGTTTTTGAAAATCAACAAAGAGTTCTTTGAAAATGTCGTAACGAGTGACCGTATTCCGGAAACAGCATATTACAGAATCGCCATCCCAGAATTATTTAGAGGAAAAAATGTCGAACGTATTTTATATATGGACTGTGACATGGTCGCTTTAGATGACATAACTAAATTATGGTCTCTTGATTTCAATGGTGCCATCGTCGCAGCTATTGAAGATGCTGGGTTCCACCAACGTTTGGAAAAAATGGAGATTCCTGCTAAATCAATGCGTTACTTCAATTCTGGCTTGATGCTGATCAATGTCGAAAAATGGTTAGAACAAGATATCACGCATAAAGTTCTAAAATTTATTGAAGAAAATCCAGAAAAACTACGATTCCATGACCAAGATGCATTGAATGCTGTACTACATGATCGTTGGATTGCTCTTCATCCTAAATGGAATGCGCAAGGCTACATCATGGCCAATGCGAAAAAACATCCCACTGAAAAAGGGGAAAAAGAATACGAAGAAGCACGCCAAAACCCATCGATCATCCATTTCTCTGGACATGTGAAACCGTGGAGCAAAGATTTTAAAGGATCAAGTAAAAAATATTACGAAAAATATGCAAACATGACTGCTTTCCGCTGTGTAGAGAAGTTTCCACAATATCCATTGTATGCACAAGTCAATCGAAATCGTAATCGAAATACATTTGTTAAATAAACAATCACTAGGAGATGATGACTATGGAAATCACGATGTCAAAAACTGCTGCCAAAGCATTGATCGAAAAAGTAGGGGAACATTCGAAAATCGCTATAGCTTTGATTGATCATTCTGATCCCTTTTTAAGAGGGAAAAGTGCCTGTGCGAAAGGAAGCTTCTTTCAGATCATCCCGTTTGTGAATGAATTTGGCCAATATATCACTCGAATCGATCATCCAGTATTAGAGATCTATACTTCTAAGCTTGAACAATTTTACTTAGGTAGACAATTAAGTATGGAATACAATCAACAGCTGAATAGCTTTACCTTAGAAAATGAAATTATCGTGTTAGATCGCAATATCAAACTCAGCCACTGCTTCTTTAGTTAATCTGAGGACGAAACAAACAGAAGGGAAGACTGATAATGCTGGACTATTACTTTATTAAAGAAAAAGTAATACAAACAGATGAAAAAAATTTCAATTGGCTTGTGATCAACAACAGTGATACTGAAGAAATCGGAAGAGTCATCGAGAAGTATCAACTTCCAGAAGACATCTTCATCGGGAATTCTTATCCCGAAGAAGTGTCTCGACTGGAATACCTTTCAGGGACCAAGTTGCAGAATCCGATTTCTTTGGTATTACTTAATCTCTCAAGTAAACAGGAAAAAATCGAGAAACGTTTGACGCCGATTTCGTTTGTTTTATCAGATAACCTATTGATTGCTTGTGTCGAAAAAGAAACCGATTTTTTTGAACATTTGATCGAAAAACATCATGAGGACATCGATTCTTTTGAAAAAGTAATCGCATACACAGTGTTAGATATCTATACCCATTATGTGAAAGAATTGAAGGAAATGAAAAAAAGAATCGATTCTTTAGATCAAGAAGCCAGAAAAACAACGGAAAACGAAGAGTTATACAAACAAGCGGATTTAGAAAGAGATATTGTTTATATCGATCATACGCTGAGAGATCAGAAAGGAACAATGGATGCCTTATGGGACTCCAAACCATTCGTCGAAGGATTAGCGGATGACCGTTTACTTTATGATGTCCAACTGAGACAACGTCAGACTGAAAAAATGATCTTGATCTACCGTGACCTATTAGAAAGTATCGGTGATCTATTTAACGGGATGATGGACAACCACTTGAACCATCTGATGAAATATTTAGATTCAGCCGCTTTGATCATCTCAGTTCCAGCGATGATTGCTGGGGTCTGGGGAATGAATACTGGTGGACTCCCTGGAAAAAACTCAACATTAGGGTTTTTACTCGTCGTGATTGCCTCAATCGTTATTGCGGCGGCTGTTGGATATCATCTAACCAGAAAAGACTACACGAAATAATCAATAACAGTTTTACTAACATTTAGGAGGATAACTATGACTGAACCAAAATTAATCGACCCACGTAACCTTTATCATACAGAGAAATTTCCAAAACAAGACCAGGATACACCTGCGTTACAAAATGAAATGCGCCCTAACCCTGATTGTGGGGAGGAATCTTATGAAGGCTCGAATCAATTAGAAAACAGACGTGTTCTTATCACTGGAGGCGACTCTGGTATCGGACGTGCCGCAGCGATTGCGTATGCAAGAGAAGGGGCAGATATTGGGTTGCACTTTTTCCCAGGAGAAGAAGAAGATGCGAAAGAAGTAGCTTCATATATCGAAAAAGCCGGCAGAAAAGTTGTGCTGTTACCGTATGATCTACGAGAAGAAACCGCACCAAAAGAAATGATCCAAAAAGTCGTTGCAGAACTTGGGGGATTAGACACATTGGTCTTAAATGCGGGTCAGCAAATCTCTTCTCCATCGATTGTCGATCTTCCGATGGAACAAGTAAAAGATACGTTCATGGTCAATATCATTGCGATGTTTGCACTTGTTAAAGAAGCTGTTCCACATATTCCAGCTGGTGGTGCAATTGTTACAACAACGTCTGTCCAAGCATCCAATCCAAGCGAGCACTTATTAGATTATGCAGCGACGAAAGCAGCAATCGCCAACTTTACGATTGGTTTGGCAAAACAGTTGGCACCGAAGGGAATCCGCGTGAACGGTGTGGCACCTGGACCTATTTGGACGCCACTTCAACTAGATGAAGGTCAACCTGAGGATGCAATTCCAGAATTTGGTCAAAAAAGTCTGTTAGAACGAGCAGGTCAACCTGCTGAATTAGCACCAGTATACGTTTTCTTGGCTTCAAATAAAGCAAGCTATGTGACGGCACAAATTTACGGTGTCACAGGTGGCGAAGCAATCAACCTATAAGGAAAGATTGGAGAGAGAAAAATGAATAAAGGAATAAAGACCATTGGAACAATCGTTTCGCTTTTACTATTGTCCGTGCTATTGTTTGTGATCTTGATCAGTGCAATCTATCCATTACCATTCCAGTTAGAACGTTTCCGCTTCTTTTCTTTAACGAATTTCTATCTGCGACATTATATTTTTTGGGTAGCAATCGCCTTTTCGATTCTCTTGATTCTTGGCATACTAATCTTGCTTTTCTATCCAAAAACGATCCGCAGTTTCTTACTGAAAAAAGGGAACGGAGAATTAGTGCTGGATAAAAAAGCTATCGAGGGCATGGTTCGTTCACATTTGAACCAAGATGATTTTATCGATTCCCCTAAAGTCAACGTGAAAGCTACTAAAAATAAGCTATCCGTTGGAATCAAAGGCGAGTTGAGACGAACGTCTTCATTAATTGGGAAAACAGGAACTTTAATGAAAGATATCGAAAAAGAAATCAAGCATGTACTCGGAGAAGATGAACCTGTTCAAGTTTCAGTGAAGTATACAGGTTATCAAGAACCAACGAATAAAAGAAGCGCAGATCAAGCGCGAGTAGAATAGGGAGGCTGACGAAATGAATGAATTTATGACCACGTACAAGCTCCCGATCATCTGCGGAGTGATTGGCTTGATTCTAGCAATATTATTATTGTCGATCGGTTTTTTTAAAACACTACTAGTCATCATCATGGCGATCATTGGTGTAGCTGTTGGTATGTACTTGAAACGTACGCATCTTTTAGATGATTATTTCAAATCTTAGGAGGAACATTATATGAATAACAATGAAAAAAACAACCAAAACAACCAAAACAATCAAAATAATAACCAGGGAAAACCAGTTTCTGCACATCCAGATCCAGTAACACCAAACCAATCAAATGGAATCACGGATGAAAAAAATAAAACAGCACCTGTATCAGGACATCCGGACCCAGTTGTGCCAAATGTAGAAGAAAAAGTCGAACACGACAAACATCAACATGACAAAGACCATGATGCTCATCAACCTGCTCCCCATGATCTGCCAAAACCTGGTGGACATACACCTGGTGGACCAGTTCCACCCCATGCGCCACAATCTCCAGCTGGACATGGAAAGGAAGAGCATATGAACGGCGATTTGACTTACGAAGATAAAGTGATCCAAAAAATCATCGGGATCGCACTAGAACAAGTCGATGGATTATTGTCAGTCGATGGTGGTTTCTTCTCAAATGTTGCTGGGAAATTAGTGAATACAGATAATACGACTGCCGGGATCGATACAGAAGTCGGCAAAAAACAAGTTGCTGTTGATTTGTCGATCATCGTTGAATATGGGAAAGACATTGAAAAAATCTATCAACAAATAAAAGAGATCATCAGTAAAGAAGTACAAAACATGACTCATTTAGATGTGATCGAAATCAATGCCAATGTTACAGATATCCAGTCAAAAGAAGAATTTGACGCGAAACAAGAGACAGTTCAAGATAAAGTAACAAATGCAGCCAAAACTACCGGACAATTTGCTTCTGAGCAAACGGATAAGGCGAAACAAGCGATTGCTGAAAAAACAGAACAAGCAAAGGAACATGACTCCGAAGTTAAGTAATGGGCAATCGAAGATAGATCCTAACAGAACATGAGGTAGTAAGTTGAATGAACGTTCTTTAAAGAAGAGCGAATTGAACAAACGCAGTCATGTTGAATAATTGAATCTCTACACCAAAAGTACGCTTTGTAGGCTGCTTTTGGTGTTTTTTCGTTTTGAGTGCTTCTATATTAAAAGTAACGAATAGGGG
>NZ_BCQB01000064.1 GCF_001544215.1 Enterococcus durans NBRC 100479 = LMG 10746 | reverse complement strand
CCTATTTTTATGAATGTGATGAGGCTTCTTTTCTAGGGACAGCAACTGCACCAAGTAAAATGACAATAACGCCTGCAATCAAAGAAATGATCGTTGTTAAAGTGAAATCATATGCACCCTTTGTTAGAGCACCGCCAATGTAACCTACGACTTGACCTAACACAAATGACCAAAATAATGTTACGATATATCGCATAAAGAACACCTCTTTTCTAAGATTAGTTTACCAGATTTTTCATGAATGTAAAGAAACCAGGTTGTAAAAAAGCAAGTTTTATGATTTTATTATCCCGTATGATAGAATAAGAATAATACATACAAAACAGAGCGTTCGTTAGAGCGTGATCAATTCACAGTAAAAGTTAGAATCAAACTTAACTATAAACTGCTGTCTAATTATATAAAAGGTGGAATGAATATGTTTTTCCCACAGCTTTATACTAAAACGTCCTATTCCCTACTACAAAGTACGATCCGTGTGACGGATTATATCCAAGAAGCAAAGAAATCAGGCTATTCTGTACTGGCAATCACCGATCAAAATGTTCTCTATGGCGTTCCTGAGTTCTATCAGAACTGCATCAGGGAAGGTATCAAACCAATCATAGGCGCAGTTATTTCATATAGTTATGAAGAACGACTGTATGATCTATTAGTTTACGCGAAAGATACTACTGGTTATCAACAGTTGATGCAGCTTTCAAGTAAAAAAATGATCCAAGAAAATTTGTTGTTAGAGGATTTCAATGAAACAGATCATTTGATCTTTGTTATCCCGACACAGCATTCCGTCAAAAATGATTTTGAGGTTGAAAAAAATTTTGAGACCCATTGGCAATCAGTGAAATCAAAAGTTGCCCCACAGGATTTCTACGTGGGGGTGTCTGATACCGATAGTGAGCAAGATTGGCTCGATTTTTTAGTAAAAAACAATGAGTCGCTTTGTGCGTTGCATCCGATTGCTAGTCTTCGAGAAGAGGAACTATTTGCTTTAGAGACGATGAAACATATCAAAGAGGGAAGTCAATTCCCTTTAGAAGAGCTTACACAACAACAAAATAGAGCAAGGCAAGGCTTTCTTCTTTCTGAGAAAGAAGTGATGACCCGTTTCCAAGAGGCAGATTTGACTAAAGCGGTGGAAGGTGCGCAACGGTTAGCTAATTCAATTTCCTTTGAGTTCCAGTTTCATCAAAAACTTCTTCCCCATTATCCCGTACCAGGAAATAAAACAGCAGGAGAATATCTTGATGAATTATGTCAGACACAATTAAGCAAGCGTCTGGCACAGATCACACCAGAATACCAAGAACGGCTGACTTATGAATTATCCGTCATCCATCAAATGGGATTTGATGATTATTTTCTGATCGTCTGGGATGTCATGGCATTCACACATCAAAACAACATCGTTACTGGAGCAGGGCGGGGATCTGCTGCCGGCTCGTTAGTAGCATATATATTAGAAATTACAGATGTTGACCCTTTGAAGTATGATCTGTTATTTGAACGTTTTTTAAACCCAGAACGATATACGATGCCGGATATCGACCTTGATATACCAGACAATCGTAGAGAAGACGTATTAAATTATGTAAGAGAAAAATACGGACAATACCATATGTCCCAAATCGCTACCTTTGGTACAATGGCAGCGAAAATGGTGCTACGAGATGTTGCCCGAGTGTTTGGGCTTTCTCAAAGTGAAGCAAATCGTTGGTCTAAAGCAATTCCTAATCAATTGAAAATCACATTGAAAGAAGCATATCAAGCATCTAAAAATTTGGTGGAATTAGTGAATGCGAATGAAAAAAATCAGTTGTTATTCAAAACAGCCATCATTTTAGAAGGGCTTCCTAGACATGTTTCCACCCATGCAGCTGGTGTAGTTATCAGTGATAAAAATCTTTTAGAGTTAGTACCCTTGCAAAAGGGTTCGGACGAAGCATTTCTGACTCAATATACGATGAATGACGTCGAAGCAATCGGATTATTGAAAATGGATTTCTTAGGTTTAAGAAATCTTTCAATCATCGACTATACGCTAAAGGCTATCAAAAAAGTAGAGAAAAAAGAGTTGCCGCTCAAACAGATCCCATTGAATGATCCTCAAACACTTTTGTTGTTCCAACAAGGGGATACGACAGGTGTCTTTCAATTTGAATCAGCTGGTATCCGTAATGTATTAAGAAGGCTAGGGCCGGAAAACATTGAAGATATCGCAGCGGTCAATGCGCTTTATCGACCAGGTCCGATGCAAAATATCGATACATTTATCGCACGTAAAAAAGGCAAAGAGGCAATCAATTATCCTGATGATTCATTGATGCCCATTCTAAAAAATACTTACGGCGTGATCGTTTATCAAGAACAGATCATGCAAATTGCGACTAAAATGGCTGGGTTCTCACTTGGACAATCAGACATTCTTAGAAGAGCGATCAGTAAAAAGAAAAAAGAAGTGATCGATAAAGAACGAGAGCATTTTGTGAATGGTGCACTTCAGCAAGGATATTCGAGAGAAAAAGCGGTTGAAGTATATGATTATATCGAGCGGTTTGCAAACTATGGCTTCAATCGTTCCCATGCGTTTGCTTACTCTTTTGTAGGTTTTCAAATGGCTTATCTCAAAGCACATCATCCTGGCGCATTCTTTGTTAGTTTAATGAACTCTGTTCGTCACAATACAACGAAGTTAAAGGAATATATTGCAGAAGCACGCAAAAAGAAACTAAAATTAGTTGCCCCTTCTATCAATCAGAGCTATTACGGATTCGAGCTAGTCAATAAAGAAGAAATTCGTTTTGGACTAACTGCGATCAAAGGGGTCAGAAGAGATTTCATTGAAGACATACTGAAGGATAGAAAAGAAAATGGTACCTATCAATCAGTGGATCAATTTTTGATCCGCCTAGACAAACGCTGGCTAAAATTAGACTTACTTCAATCCTTAGTTGCGGTGGGCGTATTTGATGGACTTTCGCCCAATAGAAAACAATTGATGCTTGATCTAGAAGGCAAGATCCAAAATGTTGTGTACAGTGGTGGAAGTATCGATCTGCTGGGGATCATGGCATTAAAAGAAGAAGAAGTGACTGACTATCCGCTTGAAGAAAAACTGAAACTCGAAGAAGAATATCTAGGCGTCTATCTTTCTGGACACCCTACAGAAGGATATGAACGATTGAAAATGGCTAAAAATATCCGTTTAGTCACTGAGATCGTTGCCAAACAAGCAACTTGTCTGCTGGTCATGATCAAAGAGATTCGAGAAATCAGGACGAAAAAAGGGGAATTGATGGCATTTGTTGAGGGAACAGATATCAGCGGCGAAATAGCTATCACTGTTTTCCCGAAAACGTATCGACAGTTTCGTAAATTATTTGAGGTAAACAAAGTGATCTTTGTCCAAGGGAGAACGGAAATCAGCAATTACAATCAAGAGTTACAACTGATTGGTGAAGTATTTTCTGACCCTGAGACTTTGGAGAAACAGTATCCAGATCAAACTTGTTTTTTAAGGATCAAAGAAGAAGTAGATGATCCTCAAACGATGAAACAATTGCAAGGGATTTTTCAAAAACACCCAGGCTATGTTCCTGTAGTGATGTATCATGAGAAGGATCAGCGAAAAGTAGTACTAGCAGAGGCTTACTGGGTGGATGCAAGTACTAATTTAAAGAAGCAATTAGCTTACTTACTACAAGAAGAAAATGTTGTTTTCAAATAACTTACGGTAAAAAATACTACTTGCTTTCATTTTTTTTCATTTTTTTATCTGTAAATCAAGACAAGTAGCAAAAATAATGTTAGAATGTTAGTCGTGGTTAACGCAAGAAGGTTATAAACCTGAGCACTGCTTAGGATAAAGTAATTTAATGAGGTGAATGTTTATTATGAAACGCATTGGAATTTTGACCAGTGGCGGAGATGCACCTGGAATGAACGCAGCTGTTCGTGCCGTTGTTCGTAAAGGAATTTATGAAGGTTTAGAAGTATACGGGATCAATTATGGATTTGCTGGTTTAGTGGCAGGAGATATTCGTCGCTTAGATGTAGCTGATGTGGGCGATAAGATTCAACGTGGTGGTACATTCTTGTACTCTGCACGTTACCCAGAATTTGCGACAGAAGAAGGACAATTAAAAGGAATCGAACAATTGAAAAAATTCGGTATTGAAGGTTTAGTTGTTATTGGTGGTGACGGATCATATCATGGTGCTATGGCATTGACAAAACGTGGATTCCCAGCAGTGGGTGTTCCAGGAACGATCGATAATGATATTCCAGGAACAGATTTCACAATCGGTTTTGATACAGCAATCAATACAGTATTAGAATCAATTGACCGTATCCGTGATACTGCTACTTCACACGTACGTACATTCGTTATTGAAGTAATGGGACGTAATGCTGGAGATATCGCTTTGTGGTCAGGTGTTGCCGGTGGCGCAGATGAAATCATCATCCCTGAACATGATTTTGATATGGCAGTTGTTGCTAAAAAAATCCAAGAAGGCCGCGATCGTGGGAAAAAACATTGCTTGATCATCTTAGCAGAAGGCGTTATGGGCGGAAATGAATTCGCTGATAAACTTTCTGAATATGGTGACTACCATACACGTGTATCTATCTTAGGACACGTTGTTCGTGGTGGATCTCCAAGCGCGCGTGACCGTGTGTTAGCAAGCAAATTTGGCGCATATGCTGTTGAATTGCTACAAGCAGGTAAAGGTGGACTATGTGTCGGTATCCATAACAATGATATGGTTGCTTCTGACATCATCGATACATTAGAAAACAACAAGCATAAACCAGATCTATCATTATATGATTTGAATAATTCACTTTCATTCTAAGAGTGAAAAAGTTATTTGAACTATGAGACTGGGACAGAAGTGTTTAACTCCGACGAATAAGAAGAGTTCAACGAAAATTGCTTTTCAAATTTTGGTGAATTTCGGCTTATTTTCCGTAGGAGTTGCTTCTGCTCCTAGGCTCGTTATCTGAAGATATTTAGGCTTTAATCGGCTTTAAATAAACAAAATTGAATGGGAGAGTTTTGTAAAATGAAAAAAACCAAAATCGTTAGTACATTAGGACCAGCTAGTAACTCAGTAGAAATTATTTCTAAATTGATCGAATCTGGGGCAAATGTCTTCCGCTTTAACTTTTCACATGGAGACCATGAAGAACAATTATCACGTATGGAAATGGTTCGTGAAGCTGTTAAAAAAACAGGTAAAGATGTAGGTATTCTTTTAGATACAAAAGGTGCTGAAATTCGTACAACTGTTCAAGGCACAACAGAAGCTGATTTTGGTCGTGCAGGATACATCAAATTTGAAGTAGGAGATAAAACTCGTATCTCAATGGACCCTGAACACGTAGGCTCAAAAGAAAAAATCACTGTAACTTACCCAGGCTTATTCGATGATGTACACGTAGGTGGACATGTATTATTCGATGATGGCTTGATCGATATGGAAATCCTTGAAAAAGATGAAGCAACTCGTGAATTAGTTGTTGAAGTTAAAAATGCAGGTATGCTTGGATCACGTAAAGGTGTAAATGCACCAGGCGTTTCAATCAGCTTACCAGGGATCACACCTAAAGATGCAGATGATATCCGTTTTGGTTTAGACAACGACATCGACTTTATCGCTGCAAGTTTTGTTCGTAAAGCACAAGACGTATTAGACATTCGTGAAATTTTAGAAGAAAAAGACATGACACATGTTCAAATCTTCCCTAAAATCGAATCTCAAGAAGGTATCGACAACATTGATGATATCATCAAAGTTTCTGACGGCGTTATGATCGCTCGTGGAGATATGGGTGTTGAAATCCCAGCTGAACTTGTACCAATGGTTCAAAAACGTATCATCAAAAAATGTAACGCTGCAGGAATCCCTGTTATCACAGCTACTCAAATGTTAGAATCAATGCAAGAAAACCCACGTCCAACACGTGCCGAAGCTTCTGACGTTGCTAACGCTGTATTTGACGGAACTGATGCAACAATGTTATCAGGTGAATCTGCAAATGGTGACTACCCAGTTGAAGCTGTTTCAACAATGGCTCGTATCGATCAAGAAGCTGAAAATGCTTTAGCTGAATTAGGTACTTTCCAATTGAACGAATTCGACAAAACAGATGTAACTGAAACAATCGGTTTATCTGTAGCTCGTGCTGCTAAAAACTTAGGTGTTAAAACAATCGTTGCTGCAACTGAATCTGGTTACACAGCTAAAATGATTTCAAAATACCGTCCAGATGCTGACATCTTGGCTGTTACTTTTGACGAACGCACAAAACGTGGTTTGATGCTTAACTGGGGTGTTTACCCAACAGTTGCTGAAAAACCATCAACAACTGATGAAATGTTTGAATTAGCTGCTCAAAAAGCTGTTGATTTAGGTTTTGCATCAGAAGGCGACTTGATCTTGATCACTGCTGGTGTTCCAGTTGGTGAACGTGGAACAACTAACGTTATGAAAATTCAAATGATTGGTTCTAAATTATTAGAAGCTCAAGGCGTTGGTCAAAAATCAGTCGTTGCAAATGCAGTCGTTGCTTCATCAGCTGAAGAAGCAATCAAAAAAGCAAAAGATGGTATGGTTCTAGTTGTACCAACAACTGACAAAGAATATATGCCAGCAATCGAAAAAGCAGCAGCAGTTATCGTTGAAGAAGGCGGATTGACTTCACACGCAGCAGTTGTAGGAATTGCTCAAGATATTCCTGTAATCGTTGGTGCGAAAGAAGCAACTTCAACAATCGTTGATGGCGAATTGATCACTGTTGACTCACGTCGTGGTATTGTTTACCGTGGCGAAACAACAGCTATCTAATCCATTTAGCTCGCTAATTTAAAAGAAGAGGTTGGGACAGAAGTGTTTAACTCCGAGAAATAAGAAGAAATGAACGAAAATTGCTTTTCAAATTTTTGTGAATTTCGGCTTATTTCCGAAGGAGTTGCTTCTGCTCCCACCGTTTATTCGAGAGTCTGTGGCAAAACTGATTTTTAGTTTTGTCCCACGCTCTTCTTTTTTTTGGCTATTCTAACCTCGTTTTTTCAAAACAAGCAGACGTTAAATGTATTTTTCATGTTCTGTGTAGTTGAATGAATTCTTTATGGCTTTTTTTGGGTCTTCATAAATTCATGGATCACTTCAATAACTTTTTCTTGTAGTGGGGTAGTGATTTGTTGGGCTCTTTTTGCTAATGAGATTAGAAAACGCGGCTGGATCTCCTCCGAGAGTGGGATAGAAACAAGATTATCTTCAGGATGGATCGCGATCTCTGTCAGAAAGCCGATCCCGATATTTTCACGTATCATACTTTTCAAAATAGCCAAATCGTTACTTTGATAGACGATTTTTGGTTCAACATGGGCTTGTTTAGACAATTTGGTGAAAGCTGCTGGATGGACGTAATGTTCATTCAACAAAACAAACTGTTCATCTACTAAGTCTTTGAAAGATAAGACTTCATGTTGTGCCAGTGGATGTGTTTTAGAAACAACGATCATGAACCGTTTATCCAGAAGCAACTCTACTTCAAGTTTTTGGTCAACGATTGGTTGCGTTGATCCTAAGACTGCCAAATCGATTCTCCCCTCGTGGATCATTCCGTAAAGGTCTCTAGAGCCGCCATCTGTAATCTCAATTTGTTCCATCAGCTGATGCTTGATAAAATAGCTAGATAGTTTTGGAAAGTACTCATTACCGATGATAGGTGGCATTCCAAATCGAAGTTTCTTTTTCTGTAATTGTGTGATCTCTGCTTTTGCCATCTTGATTTCTTGTAAAATCGATTGAGCATGGAGAAATAATTGTTTGCCTGCTGGGGTAATAATCAATTCATGGTGGGAACGATCTCTGGTGATAAGTGCTGCCCCTAACTCTTTTTCTAGGCGTTGCAACGCATATGTAATAGTTGGCTGACTAACCTGAAAATATTTTGCGACTTTAGTAAAGTTTTTTTGTTTCACGATCTGGACATAATATTCAATATCTCTTGTATTCATAAATACCCCCTGCACCTTCATATAAATAATGTTTATTGTAATCCATATCGTTGTCTATATCAAACAGAAGCGACTGCACTGATCAGTTAAACAAATGAAGTATCGAACACGTAGAAAATCCTTTGCATTCAGTCAGTTGGAAATGTCGTATGCATTATTCTTTGATTATTTTTAGCACAGAAATTTATTTTATTCATCAGTATCCGCGGGGATTTCTTTAAAACAGTACTCGTTATAGAGACAAATTTTCGCCTCTCGGTTGATTGTTGATGTGTGCCATTTTACAGATAAAAGGAAATGAATCACCTGATGCAAAATATGTAGTAGGCTCAAATATTAATGCTGTATACTTAATAAGCACCATTTTATTTGTTGTTGTTCCTGTAGTAGTGGGAACGAAATGAGTACAGTTGAAAACAAAGAGAATCAAACGTTTATTCCATATTAGGCAATCAAGATAGATAGATATTCTCGATTTACTTTGTGTTTTTTTATGAAGTGTAAGGTGTCAAGAAAATTTCATTGACAACGACGTTTTTGCCCTGTATAATTGCTTTTGTTGCTTAGGAGTGATGAGAGAATGAAATGGTCTTTACTGGAATTGAGAAAATACCAAGAGACACCGTTAACTTTTCATGAGACCCTTGATCTTAAAGCGGATCTTATGAAGCGAGACAATTTGATATTAGATGTTGCGCCTGTTACAGTCGATGGGTTCGTTTCAGTTGATAATCAAGGCTATCTTGTCCATTACACTGTGCAGACGACTCTGACCGTACCGTCAACTCGTTCGTTAGAACCAGTTGCATTACCCATGGATTTTACAGTAGATGAACTGTTTATGACAAAGGAACAGTACCAACTCAGAGACGATCAATTGTCTGCAGAAGAGATTTTGTTGATAGAAGATGCAAAACTTGATTTGACAGAATCGATCGAAGACAACATTTTATTGGCAATTCCAATGCGTGTATTGACTGAAGAAGAAGAAAAGACGACCGATTTTCCTAAAGGAACAGATTGGGAAGTTGTTTCTGAAGAAGAATACGAACGCAGAAAACTGGAAGAAGCCGAAACAAAAGTAGATCCTCGTCTTGCAAAATTATCTGAACTTTTTGATGCAACGTCAAATGAGGACGATAAAGCGTAAGATTGGAATATATTGTATCATTTATGATGCAAGACTTTACAAGGAGGTGTAGCAAAATGGCAGTACCAGCTAGAAGAACATCAAAAGCTAAAAAAGCAAAACGTCGTACACACTACAAATTGACAATCAAAGGTTTAAACGAATGTCCTAACTGTGGTGAAATGAAAAAAAGCCATCACGTATGTGCAAACTGTGGTTACTATGATGGTAAGGACGTAATGTCTAAAGAAGCTTAATACATTTTAATTAGAAAATGTAAAAACCTCAAGGCTAACCATGGAGCCTTGAGGTTTATTTTTTGTTCCTTATTCAAAAATCGAGGAAATATAAGTTTTCTATGACGAAAAGAGTTGCAACATAAAAATATATGCTTCTTTGGTTTGCAATGAGGCAATGTTAAGCTATAATGAGAGAGATTAGGGAGAACATCCCACATGTAGGAGGAGTTCATATGTCAAAACAACAAATCGGCGTTGTCGGTATGGCCGTAATGGGTAAAAACTTAGCCCTTAATATTGAAAGCCGTGGCTATTCAGTTGCCTTATTCAATCGTACGGGTTCAAAGACAACTGCCGTGGTGGAGGAACATCCAGATAAAAACTTCAAAGCGACTTACACAATCGAAGAATTTGTAGATTCAATCGAAAAACCTCGCCGAATTCTTTTAATGGTCAAAGCTGGTCCAGCAACGGATGCAACGATCCAAGAATTGCTTCCTCATTTAGATAAAGGGGACGTTTTGATTGATGGCGGAAATACATTCTTCAAAGATACGATTCGCCGTAATGAAGAACTTGCAAATTCAGGGATCAACTTTATCGGTACCGGTGTTTCCGGCGGAGAAGAAGGCGCGTTAAAAGGCCCTTCAATCATGCCTGGTGGACAAAAAGAAGCGTATGAATTAGTTGCACCGATCTTAGAACAGATCTCTGCTAAAGCAGAAGATGGCGCACCTTGTGTTACTTACATCGGCCCTAATGGAGCTGGTCATTATGTAAAAATGGTACACAATGGTATCGAATATGGTGATATGCAATTGATTGCTGAATCGTATGACTTGATGAAAAATATCTTAGGCCTTTCAGTAGATGAGATGGCAGATATATTCAAGGAATGGAATCAAGGGGAATTAGATAGCTACTTGATCGAGATCACTGCGGATATTCTAACGAGAAAAGACGTTGAAGGTACGGGTAAACCGATCGTTGATGTCATTTTAGACGCAGCAGGAAACAAGGGCACAGGTAAATGGACAAGTCAAAGTGCGCTAGATCTAGGTGTTCCATTACCTTTGATTACAGAATCAGTTTTTGCACGTTACATTTCAGCCTACAAAGAAGAACGTGTGCAAGCAAGTAAAATTCTAACTCGTACAAACGACTTCGAATTTACAGGAGATAAAAAAGAACTTGTTGAGAAAATCCGTGAAGCTCTTTACTTCAGCAAAATCATGAGTTACGCTCAAGGATTTGCGCAATTACGGGTAGCTTCTAAAGAATACGGATGGGATCTACCATTTGGTGAGATCGCTAAAATCTGGCGTGCTGGTTGTATCATTCGTGCACGTTTCTTACAAAAGATCACAGATGCTTATGATAAAGAACCTGATATCGAAAATCTTTTGTTAGATGACTATTTTGTGGATATCACTAAAAAATATCAACAGGCTGTCAGAGATGTCGTTGCATTAGCTGTCCAAGCTGGTGTACCTGTCCCAACATTTTCTTCTGCAATTGCCTATTTTGATTCTTATAGAGCAGAACGCTTGCCAGCAAACATCATCCAAGCACAACGTGATTATTTTGGTGCTCATACGTATGAACGTGTGGATAAAGAAGGGATTTTCCACTATTCTTGGTATCATGAAGAGTAATCTTTCTACTTTTCGCGAATGATTGAATAAAAAATGACGAAAGAGCTGAAGTCGATCGATATGAAGGGACTTCAGCTCTTTTTAAAAATTTGTATCCATGCTAAAATGAATGTAGATTTTTAAATAGATTATCGGTATAATAATATAGTTTTGAATAAGCACGTAGAGAGAAAGGAAAAAAGATTAATGAGTAATATTCTAATCATTGAAGATGAAAAGAACTTGGCTCGATTTGTCGAGTTGGAATTAAAGCATGAAGGCTATAATGCAGAAGTTCATTATAATGGACGTACAGGATTAGATGCGGCCCTGAACAATGAATGGGATGCTATTTTGTTGGACTTGATGTTGCCAGAATTAAATGGACTAGAAGTCTGCAGACGAGTGCGTCAAGTGAAGAATACGCCAATCATTATGATGACTGCCAGAGATTCAGTCATTGATCGCGTTTCCGGATTAGACCATGGAGCAGATGACTATATCGTTAAACCATTTGCAATCGAAGAATTGTTAGCCCGCTTACGTGCATTATTACGTCGAATCGATATCGAAGGCGACAAAAATGTAGCGAAACAAACAACAATTACTTATCGTGATTTGACGATTGAAAAAGAAAATCGTGTCGTACGACGTGGCAGTGAAGTGATCGAACTCACAAAACGTGAATACGAACTATTACTTACGCTGATGGAAAACGTCAATGTTGTGTTAGCGCGTGACGTTTTGTTAAATAAAGTATGGGGATATGAAACAGAAGTCGAAACAAACGTTGTAGATGTTTATATTCGTTATCTTCGTAATAAAATCGATGTTCCTGGAGAAGAAAGCTATATCCAAACAGTTCGTGGAACAGGTTATGTGATGCGCTCGTGATAAAACAAAAAAAATCAGAAAAAAGAGAACTTAAAGGTCCCTCCTTGACTATCAAGTGGGCCTTTGCAAGTTCTTTCTTTATATTTGTAGTGTTTACCATTTTCGCAGTCATCACGTATAAATCATCGATCAACCTTCTCGTTGCGAAAGAAAGAAACAATGTAGAAAGAACGATCTCAGAGGTTACTTCTCGTTTGGCTAACTCAGATGAGGAATTAACGCTTGTTAACACTTATAGAAACTTGACAAATTCAAGAGATCGAGATGGCAGTGTGAATGACACGTCGATCATTGAAGGGAATTTGATGAAGATCGATTCTTTTATTTCAGAATTAGGCCAAGAATCAATGGACTTATATGTATATGACCTAGATGAAAAATTGATTTTCAAAACACATGAGAAAGACCGTTCACTGATCCAAGCAACACGGAAAGTCCCAACAATCGTTACCTTGGATGGAAAGACTGGCTTCCTTTCGGTACAACCGATCTATTCCAAAGAAACACGAGAAAAAATCGGGTACGCTCAAAGTTTTTACGAGCTTTCTTCTTTTTATGATATCCGCAACAAGCTTTTGTTTACGCTGATAGTCTTAGAGATCGTTTCGTTGATCTTGAGTAGCATACTAGGGTTCTTCCTGTCCTCTTATTTCTTGAAACCATTGAAGGTCTTGAGAGATACGATGGATACGATTCGAAAAGATCCACAGTCGGATATTCACATGCCTGAGATAGACACAAACGATGAACTAGCCGACTTAGCAGAGATATTCAATGAAATGCTCGATCGTATGCGTCTATATATCGAGCAGCAAGAACAATTCGTAGAAGATGTTTCCCATGAGTTGAGAACGCCTGTCGCGATTATTGAAGGACATTTGAGCTTGCTGAATCGATGGGGAAAAGATGATCCCGAAATACTTGAAGAATCATTAGCTGCAAGTATGCAAGAAATCAGCAGAATGAAAAGTTTGGTACAAGAAATGCTGGACCTTTCTCGAGCAGAACAAGTGGACATCCACTATGCAAACGAGACGACCTTAGCGAAAGAAGTAACATACCAAGTGTATAATAACTTCAAGATACTTTATCCGGACTACGTTATTACATTAGATGATGATTTGACAAAAGAAGTGACTTTGCAGATCTATCGCAATCATTTCGAGCAATTGATCATAATTATTTTGGATAATGCTGTAAAATATTCTACAGATCGAAAAGAAGTGCATATCTCGATTTCATCTACTTTGAATGAGTTTGAAATTGCTATCCAAGACTTTGGAGAGGGGATACCGCAAGAAGATCTGAATAAGATATTCAATCGATTCTACCGAGTGGATAAAGCAAGAGCACGGACAAAAGGTGGAAATGGCTTAGGCCTTTCGATTGCCAAACAATTAGTAGAAAGTTACAAAGGGAAGATTATTGCAGAAAGTGTGGTTGGCCAAGGAACGATTTTTAGGATTTTCATTCCAATCATCAAAAAAGAAAACAAGTAAGGAAAGTGCCTTGCTTGTTTTTTTATTTTGTAAAGGACGAATAAAAAGACAAAAACGGACGGGAGAAAGAATAGAAGGTAAAAATACTTTATGGCTAACCGAACTTTTCAGACGATATCGAGTGAAAAAGTTGCTTAAATAAGGAAAAAAATGTTAAAAAACACGTTTGTATCGGCGAATATTCGTGTTTTGAAATAATAGAAAAAAATGTATTTTTTCTATTGCATTTTACTTAAGTACTTGATATATTATTATTTGTTCTGACAAAACGATATTCAAAATCTTGTTACATTTCATAAAAAAAGATGTTGACGAACATTTTAAATCGTGTTATAATAACGAAGTCGTTTTAGAAATGAACGCTTGAAAGTCTTTTATACCAACGAAAAAAGTTGTTGACAAATAACAACTAACGTGATAAGATAATCAAGTCGTTAAGAACACGACAAACAATTCAAAAAAAATTTTGAAAGAAAGTTGTTGACAGAAACTCAAGAATCTGTTAAGATATAAGAGTTGTTAAAACAAAAAGATTAGACCTTTGAAAACTGAACAAAGTAAGACAAACCAAATGTGTAGGGCGTCTTGATC
>NZ_BCQB01000063.1 GCF_001544215.1 Enterococcus durans NBRC 100479 = LMG 10746 | reverse complement strand
CGTTGATAAAAGTTACTTGTTTATAAGAAATGGAAATAATCATCTCCTTAGATAGTATTTTCTATTTAGCTCATGATGAAAGTACGTTGAAGAACGGATACTTATGAAGCAGTTCGCATTATCCTGTTACTAAAGGATAATTGTACGGCTGTTTATCATAAAAAATGAGACGTATCGTTGCTAAAAAATAAGCCTGATAATCCAAAAATAGGTTACGCTATTTTTAAATTATCAGGCTATCAAAGCCGGTTATTTTTCAAGTAACAGTCATTTCTTTTGAGAAATAGTTACGTTAAAAGAAGCCTTACTCAGTCTAGTGCCGGTTCTTTTTTTATGCTACTCCAGATCAGTCCAATGATAAAACCAATGATCGCAGGAACGATCCAGCCCATGCCTAATTGGAAAAATGGAAGATACTGCTTTGCATAATCCAAGATATGTTGGGCTATAGCTGACTGTTTGATAAAGTCGGGACAAGCATTCAAACCGTCTAAAATAGAAGCAATTAACGTAAAGTACGTAGTCATTCGATAAACAGCTGGACGTTGTTTAAATAATGGCCCCGCAAGAACCAGTAAAATCAGGGTCATTGCTAAAGGATAGATGAACATCAATACAGGTAAAGAAATTTGGATGATGTTTGTCAATCCCACATTCGCCACCAAACAAGCGAGTACACTAGCCATCGTCACGAAAAATAAATAGTTTCTTTTGGGGAACAAATCAGTGAAAGTCTCTGCAAAAGCAGTGATCAAGCCGATCCCTGTTTTCAAACAGGCCAATACGACGATCAGTGCGAGTAAGATACTCCCGTAAGTTCCTAGATAATGGTCAGCGATTTGGGCAAGGGCGATTCCACCGTTTTCACTTAGCGCAAAACCACCTAGGCTCATGGCACCTAAATACGAAAGCAACGTATAGATGATCCCCATCAAAACAATACTGATTGCACCAGATTTGATGGTGTCTTTTGCAATAGCAGAAGGTTTCGTGACACCCATATTGCGGATCGTCGTCACGATGATGATCCCGAATGCTAAAGCAGCTAAAGCATCAAGTGTGTTGTACCCTTGAGTGAAACCAGTAAAAAAAGCATGATCTTGGTAACTCGGTTGGACAGCAGCATGTTGCACTGTACCGAGAGGATGAATAAATGCTAGTAACAATAAGAGTCCAAGTAATACTAAGAAAACAGGATTTAAAAATTTTCCTACATAATCGAGGATCTTCGTCGGCCTTCTTGATAGCCACCAAGCAGCAAAAAAGAATAGAATACTAAAAATAGCTAAAAACAAAGTTTGCTGATCAGACTGTATAAATGGAGCTAAACCGATTTCATAAGAAGTGGTTGCTAATCTAGGTAATGCGAAGAAAGGTCCGATCACAAGATAAAGCAGAATAGTAAAAACCATTGCATACGTTTGATTGATTCTTTTAGCCAATTCATAGACGCCAGCCGTCTTCGATACGCCAATGGCAATGACACCTAAAAACGGGAGGCCGATTCCTGTTACTAAAAAGCCGAGGTTTGCCCAAAAAATCGAGGCACCTGCTTCTTGTCCCATGTGGACTGGGAAGATCAAGTTACCAGCTCCAAAAAATAAACCAAAAAGCATGGAACCGATAAACATATATTCTTTAAATGTTAACTTCTTTGTCATAAATAACTCCTTTACTTCTATTTTTTTTAAAGTAACAGAAATAGTACAGATTAGCAACCATTTTCTAGATAACGGCAGTAATAAATCTTTAGATATTCCGACCATTCCGTGCTAAAATATGAAGTAACTTACTAATAGGAAGTGATCATGTGACAAAATCAAGATTAGAAGCGTTCACGGATGGCGTCGTAGCCATTGTTTTAACAGTCTTGGTATTAGATATAAAGATCCCTGATCCGCCGGGTTTCCAGTCATTATAGGGAATTCGAAATACTCTGTTAGCTTATGGTATCAGTTTTATTTTTGTGGGTGTCATTTGGGTCAATCATCACCGTGTATTTCAAATGGCAGATAAGATCAATTATCGTGTCGTATGGGCCAATATTTTTTGGTTGTTCTGGTTGACACTTTGTCCGTCAGTCACAAGTTGGGTCGGCCGTAATCCGACAGAATTTTGGCCAGAGCTGTCTTATGTCCTTGTCTACACGATGTGGAGCTTTTCCTTTAGTATCCTGATGAAACAAGTGATGCGAGCGAATAAACCTGATTCGCATGTAGTCAAGACGTTGACGAAAGACCATCGAAGTTTTTTGTCGATGTTCATCAATATTTGTCTGATCGTCGGTGTATTTTTTATTCCAATGATCGGTTTACTCGGTCGTTTCCTCGTCTCTGGTTTGTGGCTTTTATCTTACCGAAAAGCCGATGAATACTACCATATCTTTTTTTCAAGAAAAGTTGAATAAAAAAACACCTGGGAATAATCCATTAAGGAAAATCCCCAAGTGTTTTTTATTTTTTCTCATATTTGATTCGATAGATGACCAATAGGCAAATGAACCAGACAGGTGTCAGTAACAAAGCAATACGTGTATCTTTCCCAAGAAGCAGGACAACACAGGTAAAAGCCATGTATAAGAAGACGAGGTAGTTACTGAAGGGATAAAAAGGAATTTTGAATGAATGAGCTTTTTTTCCAAGTATACTTTTTCGGTATTTTAAATGGGTATAGACAAGCATACTCCAAATGAATAGAAAACAAGTCGTTGCGATGCTACTGATCAAAGTGAAAACCTCACTAGGCATGATATAGTTCAAGACGACTGAAATAAAAATCACAATGGTTGAAAAGACTAATGCATTTCCAGGAACACGATGAGTAGTCAGCCGACGAAACCGTTTTGGGGCACTGCCTTCTTGAGAAAGGGAACGGAGCATCCGTCCAGTACTGTAAATCGCACTATTACAAGCTGAAGCAGCGGCACTCAAGACGACTAGATTGATCAATGAAGCAGCAATCGTAATACCGATTTCTGAGAAAACTTCCACAAAAGGACTGTTGTCTGCATTTAAGCTGTTCCAAGGATAAATAGACATGATCACGAATAAAGATCCCAAATAAAAGAGAATGATCCGAATGGGGATATTATTGATTGCTTCTGGGAGTACTTTTTCAGGATTTTTAGTTTCGCCAGCTACTAATCCGACTAATTCGATTCCAGCAAAAGCAAAGGTGACCATTTGAAAGGATAGGATAAATCCTTTTCCGCCTTTCGGGAAAAAGCCGCCATGCGACCAGAGATTCGAAATACTTACGGTACCGGCACTTGTTTTATAGTGTGTGATGATCATATAGGCACCTATGATAATAAAAGCGATGATCGCTACTACTTTGATCAGTGCAAACCAAAATTCTAATTCTCCAAAAAGAGAAACAGCGACCATATTCAATCCTAACAATAAAACTAAAGCAATTATCTCAGGTAGCCATTGGGGGACGCCAGGTGCCCAATATCGGACATACATGCCCATAGCAGTAAGATCAGCCATGGCGATAGCAATCCAACAAAACCAGTAAGTCCAGCCCGTCACAAAAGCTGCTTTTTTTCCAAGATATTCTGCAATAAAATCCAGAAATGAATGGTTATTTGTATTTGATAATAAAAGTTCGCCTAATGCACGCATAATGAAAAAGCAGATGCATCCTGTGATCAGATAGGCAAAGAGGATCGATGGTCCAGCCAATTGGATCGATTTTCCTGAACCGAGAAATAGACCAGTTCCGATTGCACCACCAATTGAGATCAATTGAACGTGCCTGTTCTTGAGACCTCGTTGTAGTTCTTGTTGCTCTTCGTTCATCAGTTTACTCATCCTAACTAAAAATTTGATTACTTCCATATTAAGAGAATTTCCAAAAAATTACAACTTAGATTCAGAAAGCAATCAAATACAATTTTCATCAATTCATATGAAAAAGCTGACCTTTTTTCATTATAAAAAGAATCGATAACGTATTTACTTGATGTCGATGAAAGAGCCGGCAATCAATCTAAGAGATTTGATATCTTGTTCCGTAAATGGTACGCGTACCAGTAAGAATTTTTGTTTTTTATTTAACTTCATTTTTTGAGGTGTCGTACTGATAACTAAATCTGCTTGTTTTGATTGTGGAACAAAAGTAACAAAATAGCTGTTTTTTAAATTAAGGATGACTTGCTGTTTTAGATAATTGGTCAATAAGTAATTCAAATCAGATTGTAGATTGATTGCCAAACGTGGTCGTAGTTTGTCAAAGGGACACAAAGCAAGACAGATCAGCAATTGATTTTGAAAACGAAAACTATTCTCGGGTACTCGATAGTTGTATTTTTGAGTATATGTGTCAAAGAGAGCGTTGAATTGATGGTAATAAGTTGGTTTTTCATTTTGAACAGCTAAAATCAACTCTTGTTGGTGAAAGAAATTTTCGTCTATTTTGAAGAAGTTGAGGCTGATGAACTCATAGCGATGTAAGCGAACAGCAAGTCTTTTTTCTTCTTCGTCCAACGGTGTAAAGTAACGTTCAAAAAGGTGAAACCAATCGTTTGTAAGTTGATCAAACCACCCACTTAGTTCAGGTGGAAATGGTTGGAAGTCTTCCTCGTATCCAAAGATATCCGATGTCTGGATAAAAGCAATCAGTAGTTGCCAATCAGTTTGGTGCCATTCTGAGAGAAAAGCAGGTTTTTCAGGAATGGAGAGCGTTTTTAACAAGAGGGTTTGCCGTAATGTGAAAGTTAAGCGACTCTCCTGTTCCATTGCATTTAATTGGACGTAAAGCCAGATCGACAATAATTCTAAAGATTGTTCACTGGGGGATACCGCAAAATAAGTAAGGATTTTTCGCGATAGTTCCCAAATGAATTTTTTATTCTTGATCCAATCAATGCGAGAAAATTGACGGTGGATCCCATAGAGAAAAGCATAGCTAAACATTCGTAGTTGCGCTTCTTCTGCTTTGATCGTTACTTTTGCAGAAACAGAGATGTGCATCTGATAATGATTGACCAACTTATTGATTTCTTTGATCTTCCGTTTTAATTTTGACACACTGACACCGTATTTATCACAGAATTCATTTGTAGAAAATTGTCTCTGCTGGATCAGCTGTTCAATGATTTCATAAAATAAATCTGATGAATAAAAATCATCATATAAATACTGCAGACTAGATGAACGGCGAAATAACTGGATTCCTAAATTAGGAGAGATGATCAGATAAGCCTCTCCATTTGGATAGATAAGTTCCATCTGTTCTTTGATTTCATGACAGCAATTTAAAATCGTCACTTGACTGCCAAATCCTAATTTTTTTGGATTTCCAAGGAAGTCAAGGGGAGGTTCGTTTCATCCAACAAGCGAACAATCTTGATCTTTAGTTGAGTATTCGTGTCTAAACCGTACATAAAGCACCTCTTTTTTTAGATAAGCAAAAATTAAATGGAGTGGATATTTTACAGTATGTAATAAGGGTATCTTAAACTTTTTCGTTGAACAGCGTATAAAATAGAAGGAATTTTAATTCTTTTTTTATGTCAAACCTTACATCGGATGTTAGTTTTATTCATTTATGAACGAGTAGAATAATTTTTATATAGGTATAAGAAATAATCTTCGATAATTATTCTTAAAAAGTAACGAATCGAAAAGTGTTCATTTTTGGAGATAACCCAACTTAAAATCTGGTCTTTAATTTAAGAAATAGAAACCCTATAGTTACTTATGAGAATTTTCACGATAAAAAGAAATCTTTATCTCATGATTGCCTAAAAATAGTAGAAAATACTATTTTTTTGTTTCTGATCATCTAATAGGAGGTGAAGTGAATGAAAAAACAGCAAGTAATCTATTCATTGCTTTTTGTGTGTTTCATTTTATTTGGCACAACGAGTCAAATACGTGCAGCAACAACAGAGACCGTGACGCTCTCCGTTCATAAGCTCCTATTTGAAGATGGACAACTACCAGACTTGCAGACAAATGGGGGAGTACTGTCACAAGAAGATTTACCTGCTTATCGTGGCCTAAATGGTGTAACATTCTCTCTTTATGACGTTACTGACCACTATTATTCTTATGTGAAAAAAGGTTTAACGAAAGAACAAGTACGATCTAAGATAGCTAAACAAAATCCCACGCAGTATTTGACATCAGGTGTTACTGAGACGCAGCACGCTGAATCGGGAATAGTGAATTTCAATGTTCCAAAGTACAAAGCAAGTGGTTCCTATCAAGGAGAGTACGCTGTTTATTTACTTATTGAAAGCCATGCACCAGCAACCGTTAAAGAAAGAGCAGCGCCACTTGTTGTAACTTTGCCGGTCTACCAAAACGATCAAGAAGAATCAACGATCCATCTATACCCTAAAAATGAAGAAATCGCATATACAAAACCACCTTTCGAAAAACAAGTGTTGGATAAAAAGAACAGTTATGCCTATGGAGATCAAGTTTCTTATCAAATTACTACAACGATACCTGTAGACAGCTGGAATTATTCCACCTATCAAATCAGTGACCATGCAGACAATGGCTTAGTCATGAAGGAAGGGTCTCTTCATGTGCAAGTTGGTGAACAAAAAACGATCGATTATCAGAGTTCAGTTGAAAAAAACGAGTTCACCATCCAGATTTCTCCAAAAACTCTAGCGGAATTTTCAGGAGAAAAAATGACGATCACTTATGAGATGTCATTGGAAAATGCTCAAATCGAACAAACTGATTTTACGAATACGGCGACGTTGATCCCTGGAAATCATCCAGCGATCAAAACGAAAACAACTGTCAAAAGTGGCAGACAAACATTTACTAAAGTTGATTTGAAGAACCGTAAAAAGACGTTAGCAGGGGCAGAATTTATTGTTCAAAATCAAAAAGGTCAAAGTTTGAGTCGTCTTGATGAGAAAAACAAATGGCTTGAGGTAGATAAAACACAACCAGTTGCTTCTTTAGAAAAGCAAGTAGTGATTTTAACATCAGATACAAAAGGAAATTTTAGTATAAACGGATTACCTGATGGAACGTATCAGTTGCATGAGATCAAAGCACCAACGGGATACCAACGTGCAGAAACCCCCGTTGTTTTTAACATTGATGCGATGTTCCCAAGTTCTGAGCCTTTATCGGTGATCAATCAAAAAAAGAATGTTCGATGGTTCCCTAAAACAAACGATAGCCAACAAAAAGGTCTGATTGTTTTAGGTATCCTTCTCATTTTTTTAGCAGGCGGCGTGATGGTTTTTAAATGGAAAGAAAAACAAAGGAGAAATAAATGAAAAGAACAGGTAAGGGAAGATTCAACATAGTTTTGGGGCTATTCGTTGTATTGATACCATTTCTTTTAGCAAGTACGGGAGCTGACGTATCTGCTGATGACACAACTAGCAAAGACACAACGGTCACATTGCATAAATTAGGGTATGACAAAGATCAATATCCTGATCAAGCAATTGATAATACAGGTGACTCATTAGCAGATGACGGAACAGTTAAAGCGGGAACGTATTTTCCAGAAACAGATGAGGCAGGGCTTTCAACTGCTAATCTGGCTAACTTAGGCGGAACCAATAGCGACAATGCTGTTTATTTAGTCAAGGAAACAAAAACACCGGAGGGAGTAAGCAATCAAAAATCTGGTGATTTCGTGATTGGGTTACCAATTTTTAAGGATGAAGATATTTTAGATAAAAATATCGATATTTATCCTAAAAATATGTTTACTACAAGTACACTAGAATTTACAAAATATGGGATCGCTGTGGATTCGAAAGATGAAACAAAATTGACTCTTGCTTCACCATTAGCGGGTGCGATGTTTGTCTTAAAGGAAGAAAATGGCGATTATCTAAGCAATCAAAACAAGTTCGATGGGACAACTGCTGCGGATGCACAAAAATTCACATCAGATAAGTCGGGGAAAGTCAGCGTACCAGATATTTCATTAACGAGCGGAAAAACATATGAGTTTTACGAAGTGGACTCAACGATTTCAAAGAGCGCAAATGCAGATAAATACCATTACCTTGCAAATCGGGCCCTATCAAAGTAACGGCGAAACGAGGAGCCGCAGACAGCAAGATGGTGTTGACTTATACGTATATAGAACAAGATTCAAAAACAGAAACTACAGTCATTGGTACTCCAGATAAAGATGGAACGTATGCATATACGTCAGCAACAGGAGCTAAAACGAATGAAGCCAGAGCATACAACACGGAAGTACCAGAACCCGATAAAACTGTAGATGACAGTGATGTGGATATTGATGAGAATTTGACTTATAAGATCAGTCAGCTTATTCCGAATGATATTGCAGACTATCAGGAGTTCTCTTTGGTCGACACGTATGATCCACAGTTAGCGCTACTAGCGTCAGACAAAGATATTTTAGCAACCGTCACGATCGCTGGAAAGCCAGTATCAGATGTAGCGGGTACTTTTATTGATGATGCGACGCACAATCAATTTACAGTAAACTTTACACCAGCTGAACTAGAAAAATATGCGGGAAAAACGATTCAATTCACCGTGAAAATGAAAGTGAAACCTGGTGCAAAACTGGCTGTAGGGATTGATAATAAAGTAACATTCAACAATGATTTTACACCGAAAGAACACAAAGCAACTGTTAAAACATACGGCAAACAATTCGTTAAGACGGAGTGGCTGTCAGGGAAGCAATTAGGTGCCGCAGAATTTATTGTTCAAAGAGGAAACAGCTATTTGCAATATGCATCCAAAGGGCAACCAGTTGCCAAAATCACCGGCTATACCGATACTGCAAAAGATGATCTAGTCTGGGTGAGACTGATAAAGACCAAGCAACCAAATTGATCTCAGATGATAATGGTCAGTTTGGCGTACAAGGGCTAGCACAAGCTGAAGCAGGACAACCAATCGATTATCAGTTGATTGAAACCAAAGCGCCTGAAGGACATGTCATCTTAAAAGATGCAGTGGTATTCAATGCGGATAACGGCACTGAAAAACTTGCCCAAAAAGTAGTGAACCATTCGAAAGGGATCTTACCCCATACAGGAGGAAAAGGAATAATCATCTTTATTGCTACTGGCTGTATGCTGATCCTAGTGTCAATCATCTATTTCAAAAAAAGAAATAGACAAACTGTTTAAGTCTAGTCATTCATTGAATGATCATATCAAATAATAATAAATCGTTAACAAATGGATCATTGGAGAAATCAACTGAGATGGTCAATGTTAAAAGAAGATCGTGGGACAAAAGTAAGAAACACTTTTGTCCCATACTTTAAAAACGAATAAACGGTGGGAGCAGAAGCAATTCCTCGGAAATAAGCCAAAATTCACAAAAATTTGAAAAAGCAATTTTCATTAATTTCTTCTTATTTCTCGGAGTTAAACACTTCTGTTCCAACCTCATTTGTTTTTTACAACATCGTACCAAGCACATAATAAAAATTCTTTTCGAAGAAGTCCGTGTCCTTTTATTGGTAATGCGCTAAGGAAGAATGGCAAGGTCCTACAAGCAATTTAGCAAAAATTTGCACGGTTTTTTCGGCTACATACCAAAAAAAGGAGGCTTTCAAAATGAAAAAGCCGCCAAGAAAGCGTAAGACTGTTCGAGTAATGGATATCCTTATGCTTTTATTTTTAACAATTGGTGTTTTGTTACTCGCCTATCCTTTTGTTAGTGATGCGTTGAATAATTTCTTGGATCAGCAACTGATCACCGTATATCAACATCAAGCAAACAAAGAAAACCAAGCTGTAGTTCAAAAAGTGATCAAAAAAATGAATGAGAAAAACGCTGAACTAGTTAAAAACAAGGCGGAGCCTGGAATGGATCAGTACGATCAGGCTATCCAAAAAAAAGAAAAACGCAAAGTAGATAAAACTTACTATCAAGAACACACAATTGCTGTGTTGGAGATACCTAAAATCAATCTTTCATTACCGATTTTTGATGAAACGAATGAATACTTTTTACAAAAAGGGACCTCGTTACTAGAAGGAACAAGTTATCCTACAGGTGGCAAAAACACACATGCGGTTTTATCTGGCCATAGAGGGCTTTCTACTGCCAGGTTATTTACTGATTTACCAAAATTAGCAATCGGTGATACTTTCTACATTGAGATCAATAAGCAACACCATGCGTATAAAGTCGATAATATACAGACGATTGAACCAACGAACACAGAACCTTTGAAAATACAAGCAAATAAAGACTTAGTCACTTTGATGACATGTACACCATATATGATCAACACGCATCGCTTACTTGTGAGAGGGCATCGAGTCCCTTACAAAGAAACGAATGAAACAACGAAAATGAAGCGAATCTCCTTCATACAAGCGCATTTGATCTACTTATGGGGACTGCTAGGGATCATAGGCAGTTGTTTGATTATCTGGATACTTTGGCATTGGACTATTTTAGGTATGTGGGAAAAACGGCAGTATGCTCTGCGGTTTTCATTGATTGACCGAGTCGGCTTACCTTTAAACGAAGTACTGATCACAGTCTATGATTCCCACAAAAAGAAGATCATTACTAGAACGCAAGAAGAAATATCGGATGTAACCAATCAGAATGGATTTATTGACTTAGGAGAATTACCTGGGAAATACTATCAGGTGAAAATTTCTCTTTCTCCTACACATTCATTTTTTGTAAAAATACGTCCTAAAAGCAGAACAGAGAACTATTTTATTTTTCGTAAAAATCGATACATCCGAATGATTGGGACAAAGGATCGCCAGTTGGATAGCCCGATCATTCAAATTAGGAGAAAGGATAAGTCATGAAAAAAGCAAGTAACTTTATTATTCTATTATTGATGATCATTCATACGATTATCCCTAGTAGTGCATTTGCCGAACAGACAGCAGAAACGTATCAAACCTATTATGAGAGGCATCCCGGTCAGGAAGATGACTTTTTAGGCGCAGCACAGCATTTCAATGTATTTGCCCGCAATGTCCATATAACAACAGATATAAATGGAAATGTCGCTGCACAAAATTTATATTCTACGCAGCAATCCTTTGATATTTGGCGTGGACGAGAAAAAATGGATCTGATCAAAAATGATGATGATCATATCCAAAATATTCTGGCGGCTGATGGGACTCCTGCACCTATGGGAACTGGAATCCCAGCGAATACGGGAAACAATCAGACAACTTATTTGGCATTAGGAGAGGGCATTGATTACCAAGCGGTTGGAACCGACGGCAAACCGACGATCAATGGGGTAAAAAATGATCAAACAACTGCAAAACAAATTGTTCAAGATCAAAATGGACAAACGTTTATTGATTTTGACAGCGAGTTTACTCATTTGAGAAGTGCCAATGATGAGTTAGCAAAAAATGCGCAATCTGCGGATATCGTGGTGGAAAGTGATGATCAATTTCTCAAGGGTACTAAAGGAAAAGATGCAGTCTATACAGCTAGTGGGGATTTGAACAATCGAGTGATCGATGTATCGCAAATTGATAAAGAAGCTGTTGTTATCAAATTGAACGCAGCAGTTTTAGCGGATACTTACACACTGGATATCGTAGGCCTAGAGGCTGCAAATGCCAGTGATACAAATAAAGAAGTATTCATTGTCGTTGATGGCGAAGGTAGTGACAGTGTTACTATCAATGGAAAAATCAAACTGTATTATAAAGCAGGAGAAAATCCTGCAGATGTTACAGGTAATACATTCGTTGATAATCAAGGAAATACGGAACAGGAACGTCTAGAAACTGAGTTGATGGATTTTGCAGATAGTACGGTTTTATGGTCTTTTACAAATACGACCCAAGTGTCTGGAAAACTTTCAATTGGTAAGATGAAAAATATCGAACTCCATTCCCCGTGGATCGGCAGTATACTGGCACCAGATGCTACTGTAGACGGGACAGGGGTCAATATTCAAGGATCTGTAATCACAGATACCTATCTGGGATCAGGCTCGTTATACCGATGGGATTGGCAAGGAGAATTCTCACCGAACAAAACCAATGGGGAAAAGTAATGGTCGAAAAGTATGATGGCCATACAAAAGAAAAACTCACAGATGAAAAACTCATGGATACGTTGACTTATACAGTAACGAATTTAGCAAGTAAGCAAACAACTGAGCTGACAGAGAAAAATAACTGGGAGGCTTCTTTTGTACCAGGCGATTATCAAATCGTTGAAACAAATGCGCCTGAAGGGTATGCAGTAGATGCGACCCCGATCAACTTTACCATCGACCAAAAAATGCAAGTGACAAGTGGTAGTCAACTCGTTGATAGCGTTGAGCCAACCTCGAGTGGCCTTTATCTAAAAGACAATCAGCTTGTTTTTCGGCAATTCGATGAACCAAAACAGGCAACTGTCAAAAAGAACATCCACCTATTGAAATATGACCAAACAACAAAAAAAGAAGTGGCAGATCTATCAGGCTTAACGTTTAAACTAACGAGCTACCAAGATGAAGCCAGACAACAAGTAAAAGAGCAGATCCCTTTAACAAAAGACTATCAAGCTGAACTAGAACCAGGATTTTATGGTGTCCAAGAAGAAACAGCGCCAACAGGATATGCACTAGAAAATAGTGAATATTATTTTACTATTAATTCAACTGGAGCAGTGAAAGGGGCCGATTCTTCAGCAATCGCCACATGGAGTGATGGTTATTTGACACAATCTCCTGGATCAGCAGATACGTTATATCAATCAGCGGACCAACTCTATTTCCAGAAGTTTGACCAAAAACAAAAGCAGGCGAAGGAATTCAATTTACAATTATTGAAATATGACAAGTCTACAAAAAAACAAGTTAGTGATCTCTCTGGACTAAGCTTCCAATTGACGCAGTACCAAGCCGGAGAACACAAGCAGGTAATTGAGCAACAAATGATCACAGGTAATCAAATCAGTGACTTTACGATCAAGTTAAACCCAGGTTATGATTATACGATCAAAGAAGTCACAGCACCAGATGGGTATGAACTAAGTAATAGTAATTTTGATTTCAAGATTACCGAAGATGGGCAATTGTCCTCTGAAAAATCGGTGGGGGTACCACAGTGGAATCCATCTTTTGAGACAAAAGCAGAAACAAATCAAGATATTTTATATCAAGATGGCAAGCAACTGTATTACCAAAAGTTTGATAAAAAAATAGCACAAACTGTGACGAAAAAAATCAAATTATTGAAATATGATAAAACTACTCGTACACCGATTGGAACACTGACTGGCTTGAAGTTTACGATCACTCAATATAGTGATGAGAAGTATACAAAAACCAGTCGAGTAATCGATGTAGCGCAGGATTACACTGCTGAATTGACTCCAGGACATTACAGTATCACGGAAACTAGTGCACCAACTGGTTTTTCCGTCGAACATACGCCTTATTATTTTACGATTAAAGCAGATGGAGGAGTGAAGTTGCTTCATGGTAGTTTGAAAGAATGGTCTACTGGCTATCTTGTAGTAGCAAATACAAATGAAGACCAACTTTATCAAAACAAAGATCAGCTATATTTTGAAAAGTTCGATACAACGCAAATGGATCAGCTACAACTTCATCTGTTGAAATATGATGGGCAAACGCAAAAAACGATCAAAAATATCAGTAAATTAAAATTTCAAGTGACACAATATCAACAAGCTGATCCTACGAAAGTAGTTAAGGTCCAACAGCTCTCTGGAGAAAAAGCCAGTGATTTTATAATGACGGTAAAAGAAAGTAGCATTTATAAGATCCAAGAAATCAGTGCGCCAGAAGGCTACCAGTTAGACGATAGTACCTTTGAATTTACAGTAGATGCAAAGGGGACGTTCCACTTGAAAGGCGGTCAAGCGGCTCCTCAATGGCAAACAAAGGATGAAGCAGTTGCTTCTACAAAAGTGGACCAGTTGTATCAACAAAAGAGTGAAGCTTATTTTCAAAAAATGGATAAGAAAAAAGCAATACCTATCTTGCCGCAAACAGGTGGACATGGAACGCTTGGATTTTATCTGAGTGCAAGTCTTTTCATCGTATTGGCTGGGATTCTCTATAAAAAAAGAGCAAAAAATTAAACAAGCAAAACAGGATTAGGCAAAAGTGATTTACTT
>NZ_BCQB01000062.1 GCF_001544215.1 Enterococcus durans NBRC 100479 = LMG 10746 | reverse complement strand
CGTTTTTTAAAATCCTCTTTCCATTCCTACCTTTTTCTTTAAGAAAACTTATTATTTACTTAAGCATCTTTGTTAACGATAAATGTAAATTCACATTCACATACTTTTTTGTCGTCGACATATGCTGCGGATAACGCTGTTCCCACCGCACCCTTCATCTTTGTGATCTCAAAGTGGCATTTCATCACATCACCTGGGACTACTTTTTGACGGAATTTCGCTTTATTGATCCCTCCGATATACGCTCTTTTACCCAAGAATTCTTCCGATTTCAAAATAAGGATAGAGCCTGCTTGCGCTAAGGTTTCTAAGATCAATGCGCCTGGCATTACTGGATTATCTGGAAAATGTCCTTGGAAAAAATCTTCATTGATCGTTACATTTTTCGTGGCAACGATTTTTTTCCCTGGTTCCAAAGTATCTACATAGTCGATATAACAAATTGGATAGCGATTAGGAATCAAGTCCATCACTTCTGTGGCTGATAATACGTAAGACATAAATTACTCCCTCTTCCGGCTAAACGCCTAGTTTATTACTTTGATTATCAAAGTATCATATTCTTAAAGTTTTAGCAATCTTTTTTTATTCTGTAAAAAAATAGTTTGACAATCAAAACATTTTGCCTAATAATAGAAAATCAAGAGGTTATTTATTGCATTTATTTTTTCATTATTACGACCTATCAAATTTTTCTAGGATCAAAGGAGTGTCAATATGTCTTTTTTAGAAGGAAAGAAAATCGTCATCATGGGAGTTGCCAATAAGCGTAGTATTGCTTGGGGCTGTGCTGAAGCGATGATGAAACAAGGTGCGGAAATCATCTATACTTATCAAAATGAACGAATGAAAAAATCATTGGTTAAGTTAGTCGGTGAAGACGCATTTACGGTTGAATGTGATGTGGCAAGTGATGAAAGTATCGAAACAGCGATGAACGCGATCGGTGAATACGCTGGAGAGATCCATGGATTGGTGCATGCCATCGCCTATGCCAATAAAGAAGAACTATCAGGTAACGTATCTGATATTTCCAGAGATGGTTATCAATTAGCGCAAGATATCAGCAGTTATTCTTTGATTGCTGTTTCAAAATATGCGCAAAAGTATCTTGCACCAAACAGTGGAATCGTCAGCATGTCTTATCTAGGATCAGAACGTGCGATACCAAATTACAATATGATGGGGATCGCCAAAGCATCACTAGAAGCCGCTATCCGTTACTTGGCAGCAGAATTCTCACCTAAAGGGATTCGTGTCAACGGCATTTCTGCGGGAGCAATCAAAACATTAGCCGTTACTGGTGTGAAAGATTACCAAAAACTGATCCAGTTATCTGAATCACGTACACCTGACCAACAAGGTGTTACGATCGAAGAAGTTGGGAACGCCTGCGCCTTCTTGATCAGTCCCCTTTCAAGCGGGATGATCGGTGATATCATCTATGTTGATAAAGGTGTTCATTTATCTTAATCATCTAACTAAAAAGGAAAGAATCCGTATGATGCGGATTCTTTCCTTTTTTATTAGATTTTTTTCCAAATGGTTTATCCCACCACTTGGATCCACCCTTCTGGCGCTTCTACATCGCCAAATTGGATGCCTGTCAATTCATCATACAAGCGTCTTGTCACAGGCCCGACCTCCGTTTCACTATAGAAAACATGAAGATTGTTTTCGTAGTAAATACCACCGATTGGCGAGATGACAGCTGCTGTACCACATGCGCCTGCTTCTGCAAATTGATCCAACTGATCAATAAAGATATCCCCTTCAACGGCTTTTAAGCCCAAACGTTCTTCTGCTAGTTGCAACAAGGAATATTTCGTGATACTTGGTAAAATAGATGGTGATTGTGGCGTAATGAATTGACCATCTTTCGTGATCCCAAAGAAATTCGCAGCCCCTACCTCTTCGATTTTTGTGTGGGTAGCAGGATCAAGATAGACACAATCAGAATAATCCAATTCCTGTGCTTCAGTTCCTGGTAACAGGCTTGCGGCATAGTTACCGCCCACTTTAGCAGCTCCTGTACCTTTTGGCGCAGCACGATCATAATCAGATACGATAAATTTTGTTGGTTTCAATCCACCTTTGAAATATGCGCCTACTGGTGTACAGAAGACAACAAACAAGTACTCTGGTGCTGGATGGACGCCAATGTTTTCTCCTACCCCAATCAATAAGGGACGTAAATACAAAGTGGCTCCTGTACCGTATGGAGGCACAAATTCATCATTTGCCTTAACGACTTGTTTGACCGCATCGATAAACATTTCTTCTGGTACCATCGGCATCAATAGCCGTCTTGCACTTTGATTCAAACGTTGACTATTTTGGTCTGGACGGAACAAGTTTACTTTTCCATCTTTTCTTCGGTAAGCTTTCAATCCTTCAAAACATTGTTGTCCATAATGAAGCGCTGGAGAACCTTCGTGGATTGTTAAATAATTATCTTCTGTCAACTCCCCTTTTTCCCATTGCCCATCTTTCCATTTTGCTACATAACGCCAAGGAGTTTTAATATATGAAAATCCCAAATTATTCCAATCCAATTGCATATTCATTCCACCAATCATTGCTTTTTGAATATTTTAGCACTATCACTGTTATTTGTCATTTGAATTTTTGTGAATTTCTGAAATTAAGATATCCCGTTAAAATATTTTCATGGAGATTTTCTTTTGTGTCAGTTATTGTTACAATACAAGTACATCAAATAGTATAGAAAAGGGGATTTTATGCTTTTACAATTAGCTACTGCTTCATCTACCACTTCTACAGGAGAAACATTGACGGAACAGGCAGCAAACCAAGTAAATGCCTTTCAACGTTTTTGGAACGGTATCGATTGGGATGGGATTCTAGCCACACTTATCCAGAAAGGACTTTATTTAGTTTTTTTGATCGTCTTATTTGGCGTGATCAATCGAATCGGAAAATATCTGATGGATAAATCATTTAAACAGTATGCTAAAAAGACGGTTCTAAACGAAAGTCGTTTAAAAACGTTACACAGTCTTTTAAATACCATTTTTCATTATACGATGGGTTTTTTCTTCATGTATGCGATTTTATCAGTGATCGGTGTTCCAATTGGCTCACTATTAGCAGGAGCTGGAATTGCCGGGGTTGCTATCGGGTTAGGTGCGCAAGGATTTATGAGCGATGTCATCACAGGCTTTTTCATTATTATGGAACAGCAAATGGATGTCGGTGACTATGTAAAATTGGCGAACTTGACGATTGAAGGAACAGTTGTTTCTGTCGGTATTCGAACATTGCAGCTAAAAGCAACGGATGGAACAGTCCATTTTATTCCTAACCGTAATATCACAACGATCAGCAATCTTTCACGGGCAAATATGCAAGTTTTATTAGATATTCGGATCGTTCCAGAAGAAGGATATGACCGTATCTACGGTATCATCGAACAAGTAAATACACGTTTAGCAGAAAAATACAATGATGAACTACAAACACAACCAGAGATTTTTGGTCTAGTTGATCTAGGGAACAGTAACTTTGCGATCCGCACGGTTTGCTACGTGTTAAATGGGAAACAGTTTGCGTTAAAAGAAGAATTTCTAAGCTCTTATGTCAAAGAGCTCACTGCTGCTGGCTTTACGATCCCTAATACACCGATCGTTTTAAAATAATCTAGATTTGTCATTCTAGTAAAAGCAGCTTAAGCAAAAACGTGACTTTACTCTTGCCTCACTCATCTTTATACCAAAAAAGTGTTTCAAAAGCGCTTTGAGAAAATTGAATCCTCTGAAATAAGTTACTTTTTCAGAGAATCAGCTTCTCAGTGGGTGCTTTTGAAACACTTTTCATTTAAGGTAGAAAGTCGACTGCCTTATTTTTACTCATTCGTCTAACTGACGATATTGATTTTCTCTTTTAATTCTTCTACTTTAGGAGAGACGATGTTCCGACGCTCTAATTCATGAACCATATAGTTCACAGCCTTCAATAATTCTTTTCTGGTAATGATCCCCTTAAAGACTTTTTCTTCTGTCACAACTGGTAAAAATGGCGAATCCACCAGCAAATGCAAGACATCTTCTAGTTCCCAGTTCTCGTCGATCGTTGGAACATTTGTCTCCATCACATCGGCTACTGTCAACCCTTCTAAAGGATCCATACTGATCGTTTGAAGGTCGATCATCTTGTTCACCACATCGGATAGACTAACTAATCCAACAAAACGGTCATCTTTTCCTAAAACAGGGATCTTCGTGTAGCCAACTTTCGATAAAACGAGCAACCCATGTGATAAAGGATGTTGATACATCACATTTGCTACATTTTCAGCAGGAATCAAAAAAGTCTCCTGATTTTGTAGTAATAAATCTCTTACAATAGGTCCAATCATCGGATGCCCTCCATTTCTATTTCACTCAACAATCTTATTTTACCGAAAACGGATGCACAAATCATAAAATCATTTGATTTTTTAGCAAAAATTAGAGAATTTTAAGTTAGCGTGCATACGTAAATGCCAATTCCTCTACTGGTTGGTGTGCACGATTATAGTACTGTACCTCTATTTTGGTTGCTGTACTATCAATAATTGCATACGATGGGATTTGGATTGGGCCACGAGGCTGTGAAATACTGCCAGGATTTAAATAGAGAATGCCTTGGTCAAATTCACAACCGATTTGATGAGTATGTCCAAAAAAGACCATATTTGCTCCTAGTTCTTTAGCTGCCATCGCTAACTGAGTCAGGCCAAAACGGACATTCGCTAGATGTCCATGAGTAATCAATATTTTATCGACCCCTGTATCGATAAATTGCTTTGTTTCGTATCCTGGACCAAAATCACAATTGCCTTGAACGACATTAAAAACATTCCACAACACATCTTCTGCTGATAATTCTGAGTCCCCACAATGGAAGAAATGATCTATCTTTCCTTGGTAACGTTCGACCAGCTGTACTAAGATATCTCGATCGCCATGATTATCACTTACTACTAAATACCGCACTTATTTCCCACCTTCCAGCCATGTTTTCCATTGTTTGCTTAGTTTTTTCATCGCTTGCGCACGATGGCTTTTTTTATTTTTTTCTTCACTTGATAATTCTGCTGCTGTTTTATCAGACCCATCTGGTAGAAATAACGGATCATAACCAAACCCATTTTCACCTTGCGGAATCCTAACGATCTTCCCTGGCCATTCTGCCTCCACTACTAAACTATCCTTGTTTGGTGCAGCAAAAACCAACGTACAATGAAATTGGGCAGTTCTTTTTTCATCTGGTACTTCTGTCAATTCATAAAGGAGTTTTGCATTGTTTCCAGCATCACTTTTATGTTCCCCTGCAAAGCGTGCCGAATAGATGCCTGGCATTCCCCCTAAAGCATCCACCTTTAATCCAGAATCATCTGCTAACACAGGTTGATTCAGTAAATGAGCAATCGTTTCCGCTTTCAAGCGTGCATTTTCTTCGAATGTCGAACCCGTTTCTTCCACATCTGGCAACTCTGGATAGTCGAACAATGTCTTCACTTCGTATCCTTCTTTACCGAACATCGCTTTGAACTCTTCTGCTTTTCCTGCATTTCTAGTAGCGATGACGATTGTCTTGTCTTTTTCCAAAGTATCTGACACTTCTGGAGTAAACAAGCTGTTTTTTTGTTCCAAGATCAGCTGTTCAATCGCACTTTTTCCATAAAAAAGCATTTCATTCAATTGTTCGCCATCAAAAGTGGCTTCTTCACCAGTCCCTTGGATTTCCACAAACTTTCCTGATTCAGTCATCACGAGATTCATATCCACCAATGCAGCAGAGTCTTCTTCATAATCTAAATCCGTTGCACAGGTTCCATTTGGAAGAATCCCTACACTGATTGCTGCTAAGTGTTCTTTGATAGGGTCTTCTTTTAATTTCTTCTCTTGAAGCAATTTGTCGACAGCTAGTTTCAATGCTATAAACGCACCTGTGATACTTGCTGTACGCGTCCCGCCATCTGCTTGTAAAACATCACAATCCACAATGATACTACGTTCTCCTAGTTTTTCTAGGTCAACGACTGCTCGCAAAGAACGACCGATCAAACGTTGGATCTCCATCGTTCGACCTGATAATTTTCCTTTGCTGCTCTCTCTGCGGTTTCTCGTATTCGTCGCACGAGGAAGCATGCTGTATTCAGCAGTGACCAAACCTGTACCGGTATCTCTCAAAAAAGGAGGAACACTGGTTTCAACCGTTGCAGAACATACAACAGTCGTATCACCAAACCTGATCATAACAGAACCTTCCGGATGTTTAAAAACATTTGTTTGGATCGTTACTTTTCTTAACTCCTGTGCCTGTCTTCCATCATGACGCATGTCTCATACTCCTCCTAGATCAATATGTTCTACTTTTATATGGTCGATCGGTAACCAGTCTTCTGCAATCTCTTTAAAAAGTTTCGCAGAACCTGTTGTATAAAATCGACAAATCTCTCTGCCATTTTTTGGCGAATTACTGATTTCAAAATAGTCTAATAACATGGATACTTCACCTACTGTTTCAGCTCCTGAATCAATCAGTGTAACATTCTCTCCCATGACATTTTGAATGATCGGACGCAACAATGGATAATGTGTACATCCTAAAACAAGCGTATCGATATTTTTAGAGAGAAGCGGTGTCAAGGTTTCCGCTACTATTTTTTTTGCCACTGATGAATGGTACTCATTACTTTCGACTACCGAAACAAATTTCGGACAAGCCAAACTAGTCACTACTAATTCCGGTACTTTTTCTTTAAGGGCTGTTTCATACGCACCACTTTTTACCGTTCCTAGTGTACCAATGATACCAACATTTTTATTTTTTGTTTTCTTCACTGCCGCTCTTGTTCCAGGTAGGATCACTCCGATAACTGGAATGGGAAGCGTTTCTTTGATTTCTTCCAACACAACCGCTGTCGCTGTATTGCAAGCAATCACCAACATCTTGATTCCTTGCTCCACCAGATGGTTTGTCATTTCCCACGTAAACTTGATGACCTGCTCTGCGGGCCTTGGACCATAAGGACAACGTGCAGTGTCTCCCATATATAAAATATTTTCGTTTGGCAATTGTTTCAAGGCTTCTTTCACTACGGTCAAGCCGCCGACCCCTGAATCAATAAAACCGATTGGGCGCTTATCAGTCACTCGTATCATCCTTTTTTCAATAAATTCTATCTTCCTTATTGTGGACTTTTTGCCCTTATTTTTCAAGTCCTACATTCTTGATTGGTGTCCGCTATTTCTATAGTTATTATTTAAAATCAGTTTAAATTTTTGACCTTGACCAACTCTGTTTCCAGCTTGTTGGTGATCCGGTTCGTTTTATTTCATATGATCCGAGATCACCGTATCCCACCTCAATTCCCTCAGGATCAAATTGGATCATTCATCGTTACTTTCAATCATCTATGCAGCCCTCGTTGATCTCGATAGAACATGGTTGGATATAGATTGTTTACATCATTCACCTGAAAAAAATTGCCAGTCTGAATTTGTCATAATCTAGCTTGTTGATTTACATGTATGCTACTACACAATATACATTTACTGATTGTTGTTACAAAAAGAAAAACCAGAGTGACAGCTGCACTCTGATTTTTCGCTTATTCTGTGTATGGATTATTTTTTTCTGAAGATTTCTGCCCAATCCCCTAACGCTTGGATCACAGGAATGAAATCTACACCAAGTGGAGTTAAAGAGTACTCAACTTTAGGTGGCACGACAGGATACACTTCTCGGTGAATCAATCCATAACTCTCAAGCATTCGCAATTCTTTTGTAAGGTTAGCTTGAGTGACTTGTGGTATTTTTCGACTAAGTTCACCAAAACGAAATGTTCCTTGACTCAAGTAATAGATAATGACCATCGTCCATTTTCCACGCACGATTTTCTGTACATTTCCTCCAATGGGGCAATCATCAACATCAACATCAACATCAATTTCAATTGGTTTCATCAGTTATCACCTCAATTCTATTAAAAACGATAGTACCTATCAAAAAATAGCGTACTTGTTCATTTGCATTCTACCATGTAGTATTGTGGATGTAAACAAAATACAGAAACACATGGAGGATATTATGACAACATTATTAATGGTCAAGGGCCATCCCAAAACAGCAGAACAATCCTTTTCAATGAAAGGCTTCGATAAATTTCTTGAGGTATATCGTGCGACACATCCTGATGATGATGTACAAATCATAGATGTATTCCATGATGATGTACCAGAAATCGATGATGATATGATGACTGGCTGGGCTCAATTACAGTCTGGAATAGCTTTCACTGATCTATCTACTGCTGCACAAGCAAAAATCACTCGTTTCAACGAATTGACAGAACAATTTATGGCAGCAGATAAAATCGTACTTGCAAATCCACTATGGAACTTAATGATACCAACAAAAGTTAAAGCATGGATCGATACAACTGTTATTACTGGAAAAACGTTAAAATATGCAGCAACTGGGGCTGTCGGTTTGGTCTCTGGGAAAAAGCTATTGCATATCCAAGCGAACGGTGGCATTTATGAAGGAAATGATCCAGCATCACGTTATGTAAAGGATATCTTTAATTTTATCGGACTAACTGATTTCGAAAGTGTCTATGTTGAAGGACAGGCATATGCGCCACAAAATGCAGATGTAATTTTAAATGACGCCTTAGTGAAAATCGAAAATATTGCAAAAACATTTTAATCATTTGCAATGAATAGTCAAAAGAGCTTGAGATAAAAGTGAGATACACTTTTACCTCAAGTTTAATACACGAATAACAGGCTGATTCAAGTATTCTCTTTTTAACACATAAACAGAGGTCAAGACAAAAGTTGTTTAGTTTTGAGAAATTGGAGAGAAAAACGAACAATACGTTTTTTTGTATTGCTCGTTTTTTTTGAAATTTCCGAAAAAAATGACTTGTAGAATATTTTAGCAAAACTCTTCTTTAAAATGGGATAAAGACAAGTTATTACGTAAAATCATCCGCTACATGAGAGATGATCATTCCGATAGTATCTGTTGTAAAACTTCCCATTATCCACTACTATCTGTAAGCTCTTAGGATAAGCATCGATGCACACCAGAGAGTACCAGTCACCGTTGATACAAGTTATAGGTATAAATCAACTCATCCTCTATTTTTGTCTCATAAGTAAAATCAAGTTTCTCAAGCAACCTGATTGAAGCATCATTTTCTGGTAAAACACCCGCTTTGATCACCTTGCCTCCTTGATCGATGACCCAATTTATAGTTCCAGTAACTGCTTCTGATGCGTAGCCGTTTCTGGCATATTGTGGATGAATAGTATACCCGATCCAATAGGTATCATTTTCCTTTCTCAAATAGATATCCCCCACCAACTGCTTTGTGTCTGTATGGATGATTGCAAGTTGCAGCCCTTTTTCTAAAGAGACATCATGAAGTAATTCAGCTTCGTAGAACGCCTTTGACTTTCCTTTAAATCCTTGATAACGCATCCAATCAATATTGTTTCGATAGTCCATAAAGCTATTGATGTCTCCAGAAACAAACTTCCGTATGTTGAGACGCTTCGTCTGTATCTCCATTTCTGCTTCTCCTCACATCCAATTAGACTTAGTGAAATCTCTGATCGCTTTTTGATTATATTCTGCCATTTTATCAGAGATAATGCTACTTACTTTTTTAGACAAGATGTCAAAACAAAACTTATTAAGAAAAATCGATAACTTAAGCTTGACTGCAAAATAACTTTTGTCGCTGCTAAAGTAAATTTCACATGTGTTTCATTCAAAAAAAACCGTTACTCGTAAAATGACCCGTTTTACGAATAGCGGTTTTTTCTAATGATCGTACATTTATGCTTCTCTTTAAAGCTTGTGATAGCCTAGATTTTGATTGGTTTAATAACTGTATTTGCTTCTTTCTAGATAAGAAGAAAGCAATGATAATGCATAACAAACAACGAAGTACATGAATGTCATCGCGACGAACATCGGTAAGACATAATTCGTGTTTTGCCCGTAGATGATTCGTGCTTGGTGTGTCAATTCAGGTAATGAAATGATCACTGCCAAAGAAGTGTCCTTGATCAATGAGATCAATTGGCTGACGATAGCAGGAATCATTGATTTAAAGGCTTGCGGTAAGACAATGGTTCTCATGGTTTCAACATAAGTCAAACCTGTCGAAAGGCCTGCTTCCATTTGTCCTTTAGGAACAGCATTCAACCCGGCACGAAAAATTTCTGATAACATTGCTGATTCAAAAATCGTCAAAGCTGCAACAGCTGACCAGAAGATATTCATTTGAATCCCGATCTGCGGTAAAGCAAAATACGTGAAAAAGATGATCAGCAATAACGGTAGATTTCGTATGATATCAATTACAAATCCTAAGATTTTTGAAAAATAAGGAATATTCGAGAAACGGATGACCCCCGTCAAACCGCCAATCAAAAAGCTAAAAACGATCGAGAACAACGATACTTCTACCGTGACTTTTAGTCCTTCTAATAAAAAGCGGATATTCATCCATGAAAAAGCGCCACTAAAATCCATTCTGTTCTCCCCTTTCTATGAACGAACTGCCCATTTTTTTTCAAGATAAACCATCAAATAAGACAATGGCAAAGTAATCACTAAGTAAAAGAGCCCAACAATGATATACGTATCGAATGTATTGAATGTTTCACTCGCAATCAAGTCTCCTTGGTACATTAGATCCAAACCGGCAACAATGGCCAAGATCGAAGAATTTTTTACTAAATTGATAAACTGGTTGCCAAGCGGCGGTACCACGATCTTAAATGCTTGAGGCAAAACGATATAACGCATCGTCTGCGAATAAGTAAGACCCGCAGACAATCCAGCCTCTGTTTGACCTTTTGGCACTGTTTGGATCCCTGAGCGCACTGTTTCTGCAATAAATGCAGATGTGTAGATTGTCAAACCGATCGTTCCTGCTTGGAATCCATCAAAGCTGATCCAATAGAGAGGAACAACGACATAGAAAAACATCACAATGATCAATAATGGAATATTTCTAAAAAATTCAACATAAGCTTTTGCTAAACCGCTGATTAGTTTGTTTTTCGACAATTGGAAAATTGCCATCAATGTACCGATGATCAAGCTGAATAACAAGGCTAAGATACTTGAATAAATCGTGATTTTAAATCCATCTACGAAGGTGGATCCGTATGTTTGTATCAATTCACCCATTCTTTTTCCTCCTTAATCCACTTTCCCTTGCGTTGAACCTGGGAACCATTTTTGGTAGATTTTTTCATACGTGCCATCTGCAAGCATATCCTTCAACGCTTTGTTGACAGCATCCAAGAAATCCTTCTGCCCTTTATTGATCGCGATCCCATATGGTTCATTCGTGAACGCTCCTCCAGCTAAAGTGTACTCAGGATTTTCATCTGCCATCCCTAATAAAATAGCATTATCTGTTGTCATCGCATCCCCTTGACCTGACTGCAACGCTGTAAAAGCTTCTGCATAGTTTTCTAGTTCAAGGATCTTTGCATCTGGCGCATGTTTTCGGATATTGATGGCCGAAGTTGAACCTTTAACCGCTAATACCGTTGTATCCGCGTTCAAATCATCCACACTTTTGATTGGACTTCCTTTTTTGACAAGTAATGACTGTCCTGCATCAAAATAGACTTCCGAAAAGTCAACTTGTTTTTTTCGTTCATCCGTGATCGTCATCGTCGCAATGATTGCATCAATGTTCCCATTTTTCAATAGGGGAATACGTGTTTTAGATGTCACTTCCACAAATTCCGCTTTCCCTTGTTTGCCTAGAATCTTCTCAGTGATTGCTTTAGCAATATCAATATCAAAGCCTTCTACTTTGCTGCTTTTGATGTCCATCATACCAAACAATCGGGTATCATATTTTACGCCCCAAACGATCGTATCTGTTTTTTTACTACGTTCTAATATGTTTTCATTTGCAACACTTTTTCCTTTACAGCCAGTCAATACCAGAAACATGAGCCCTAAAAGGAAAAATAAACGAATAATCGATTTTTTACGCATCTTATTCCTCCTACTGATGATTAATGATTGATTACTTTGCTGATGAATTGTTTTGCTCGCTCTTCTTTTGGATTTTCAAAGAAATTCTTCACATCACGACTGTCCTCTAACACTTCTCCATCAGCCATGAAAATCACGCGGTCTGCTACTTCTTTAGCAAATCCCATTTCGTGAGTAACCACGATCATTGACATGCCATCATGTGCTAATTTTTTCATAACATCCAAAACGTCACCGATCATTTCTGGATCAAGTGCAGAAGTTGGCTCGTCAAAAAGCAGCATTTCAGGATTCATCGCAAGTCCGCGAGCAATCGCTACACGCTGTTGTTGACCACCAGACAACATTGATGGATAAGAATCTTTTTTATCTAACATATTGACTTTCTTCAAAAATTTTTCTGCATTTTTTACAGCACTTGCCTGATCTTGTTTCAACACTTTGATTGGTGCCAAAGTGATATTTTCTAACACAGTTTTATTTGGATAAAGATTGAAATGTTGAAAAACCATCCCAACATTTTTACGTACTTCTGTTAACTTTGTCTTTTTATCATGTAAATCGATATCATTGATCAGCAGCTTTCCAGAAGTGATCATTTCTAACCCATTGATACATCGAAGCATAGTGCTCTTCCCAGATCCAGAAGGACCAATGACAACGACGACTTCCCCTTTCTCAAACTCAAGGTTTATGTTTTTCAAAGCTTGGAATTTGCCGTAGTATTTCTCTACGTTATCAAATTTAATCATTGCCATCACATTACACTCCCATTATTATTTAGTAAGATTTCCTTTAAAGATATATAATAGAACATATTATATCTGATAGGTAAGCTACTTGTAAAGTTTCTTTGAAATTTTCCTAGATACTCTTTTCTAGCAAGTCTTTGACTATCTTACCGTTTTTTTCTCTATTTTACTTGAATTTTGATTGGCAACTGTTGTGTCTTCCTCTAAAAAACGGTAAGATATGAAGTGCTTAGTCTTAGAAATCGTAAAGAGGTGTCTTTTTTGAAAAATATTATTTTAACAGGCGATCGACCAACAGGAAAATTACACTTAGGCCATTATGTTGGTTCATTAAAAACACGTGTCGACATGCAAGCAGATGATAACAATCAACTATTTGTGATGATCGCTGATATGCAAGCATTGACTGATAATGCTAAAAACCCAGAAAAAGTATCTTCTAATGTCTTAGAGGTTGCACTCGATTATTTAGCAGTAGGACTTGATCCAGCAAAATCTACGCTCTTTATTCAATCTCAAATACCAGAATTAGCAGAGTTGACGATGTACTATTTGAATCTAGTCAGCGTAGGTCGTGTGCGACGTAACCCTACAGTTAAAACAGAAATTGAACAAAAGAAATTCGGTGAAAGTGTTCCCACTGGGTTCTTCATCTATCCCGTTTCTCAAGCAGCTGATATCACAGCCTTCAAAGCAAATCTAGTTCCTGTAGGTGAAGACCAAAAACCAATGTTGGAACAAACACAAGAAATCGTGCAAAGTTTCAACCATACGTACAGTGATGTCTTAGTTGAACCAAAAGGTGTTTTTCCACCTAAAGGAATGGGTCGCTTACCTGGTATTGATGGTAACGGAAAAATGAGTAAATCATTAGGCAACGGAATCTATATCTCTGACCCTGCTGATGTCGTGAAGAAAAAAGTTATGAGTATGTATACTGATCCAAATCATATTCATGTCGAAGATCCTGGACAAGTTGAAGGAAATATGGTCTTCACTTATTTAGATGTCTTTGGAAAAGATAAAGAAGCAATCGAAGAGATGAAAGCTCATTATCGTCGTGGCGGACTTGGTGATGTGAAGATCAAGCGTTACTTGATCGATGTTTTAGAAGAAGAATTCGCGCCGATCCGCGCCCGTCGTGAAGAGTTAGCCAAAGATCCAGATGCGGTCATGGCGATTCTTCGTGAAGGAAGCGCAAAAGCCGCAAAAGTAGCAGCGAAAACATTAGCAGAAGTCAAAACTGCAATGGGTATCAACTACTTCAATTAATCGGATAAACAAAAAAAACAATGACTAAA
>NZ_BCQB01000061.1 GCF_001544215.1 Enterococcus durans NBRC 100479 = LMG 10746 | reverse complement strand
ACTTTTTCTTTATGATCAGTTTTTGTAGGATTGGACAAAATCGACTATGATTTGAATCATTTATGCTATGATCGAAATAGAAGAGGAATGTGGAGTCAATGATTAAATTAAAGAGAATTTATCAAGAAAGAGAAGAAAATGATGGGGTTCGGGTTTTAGTTGATCGCATATGGCCTCGAGGAATATCGAAAGAAAAAGCACATCTTGATTTGTGGCTCAAAGAAGTTGCACCGAGTACAGAATTAAGAAAGTTTTTTGGACATGATCCAAAGCATTTTGCAGAATTTTCTAAACGATATAGCGAGGAATTGACAAAAGAGGAAGAAAAACGGATAGCAATCACCCAGTTAAAGTTGCTTCTTGAAACTTATCCGGTAGTGACGCTAGTCTATGGCGCAAAGGATGAAAAACAAAATCAAGCGGTCGTATTGAAAGAATATCTTGAGAGGAGTATCGGTGGATGAAAATTGGCATTGTAGGCGGTGGACCAAGAGGATTGAGCATGGCTGAACGATTGTTGTGCAATGGGGCAAATGAGCAAGCACTTGAACTTATTCTATTTGATCCAGTAGGACCGGGCGGCAGAGTCTGGCGACTTGATCAACCTTCTGAATTACTAATGAATTCTGTATCTCAACAAGTGACACTTTTCACTGATGAAACGTTATCAAGCGGAGGAGTTATTTCCCCTGGTCCCAATCTTTATCAATGGAGTAAGACAAACGCAGTTGACTTCATTGAACAGCAAAATATACCAATGAAAGCTGAGTTTATCAAGGAATCAAGGGAGTTAAAAAAGGATGAACAATGTTCCCGCTGCTTTTACGGACTCTATCAGCACTGGTTTTATACACAATTAAATGAAGCATACCCCAAAAATCTGACTTTGGTCAAAGGGCTAGTTACTGAAATCCAAAAAAAAGAGCAGCAGTATCAACTGGAGACGGACAAACAAGTATTTATGGTAGATCAATTGGTTTTGGCTACAGGACATTGGGAAAATGAACTGACTGGGGAAGAGAAGAAACTTTATGATCACGCAATGAAAGAGAACTTATTCTATCAGCCCCCTGCAAATCCGGCAGACGTTCCTGTTCAATCGATCCCATCAAAAGAAAATGTCATTTTGAAAGGATTAGGATTAAGTTTTTTCGACTACGTAGGGCTGTTCACAATTGGCCGTGGCGGTTATTTTGAAGATAAAGGGGAAAAATTGATTTATCATCCTTCTGGGTTGGAACCAGTTGTCTATTGCGGTTCGAGAAAAGGACTTCCTTATTTTCCTCGGGGAATGAACCAAAAACAGGGAGGTGCTATGGCTTTACCAAGATTGATCACGAGAGAAAATCTGTCAAAACTGTATCATTCGAAGAAATTGACAGGAACCTTATTTTTTGAATTATTGAAAAAGGATACAGAATTGTTTTATTACAAAAAAATCATTGAAGAATATCAGTTAGAGATTTCAAGTGCCGTATTTGAGCAAGACTTTCTTTCTGATAAAGAAGAGCTGTGGCAACAAAAGTACCCTGAGCTAATGTCTTATCACTGGTCGTGGGATTTCTTTGCTGACCCATTGAGTTCTAGTCAAGATTTTATACCAGCAAGCAGACAGTTTATTGCATATCAGATCAATGAAGCTTTAAAGGGAAATTGTACAGGTGCGATTGCGTCGACATTCGATGCATTGAAAGATTGGCGTGATCCGATACGGCAAGCGATCGAATGGGAAATTTTTACAGTAAAGGAATATGAAGAATTGTTATGGGGTTGGTTCACTCGTCTGAATGCGTTTCTTACGATTGGCCCACCAGCAATTCGAACAAGAGAACTAGCTGCTCTGATTGATGCCGGGATTTTTCATTTGGTCGAGCCCCCTATTGATATCCGTATGTCAGAAGGTTGTTTTTCTGTAGATTATAAAGGTGTAACGGTCAAAAGTAGGTTTTTGATTGAAGCACGTGTACCTAAAAATGACCTCCTTTACACAGAAAACCCAGCTTTAAAGAGTCTAAGAAATAATCAGCTTATTCGTTCGTATACTTATCAAGACCAGAAAAAACAGTACCATACAAATGCAGTTGATGTCATTCGAGGAACAAACCAAGTTGTGAACCAAAAAGGAAAGATAGAGGAGACGGTTTATTGTATCGGTATCCCAGTTGAAGGCGTAGATTGGTTGACGGCTGCCGTTTCAAGACCTTACACTGATCCTTGGAATTTAAGACAAATCGACCGAATCGCACAACATATATTGCAGAGTAAAAGGATATAAAAAAAAGACCTAAAAGTACGACTCTTTTAAGAAAGGGCGTCTCTTAGGTCTTTTCTTAAAGCAAAATTAGCGAGAAACACGTTTACGCATTGCTTTTTTTCGATTTTCTTCGATCATTGCTTCCTTCTCATCGATTGGATCAATGACTGTTTTTTTGACTGAAGCGACTAAACCAGCAACTGCAGCAGCTGTTGCCAGACTACCTACTAAAATACCTGATACAAATTTTTTCATCTCAAACACCTCGTTTATTAGTTGTTACCTCTATTATGGAACAAAATGGAAAAAAAGACCAGTCTGAGGTCTAAAAACTGAAAACCTTTGCAATTAATGGTTGAAAAAATTTACTAAATGTTTTATTATAAATTTACTAAATAAAAAGAAAGCATTTTACAAGAGGCTGGGACAGAAGTGTTTAACTCCGACAAATAAGAAAAATTAACGAAAATTGCTTTTCAAATTTTTGTGGATTTCGGCTTTTTTAAGAAGGAGTTGCTTCTGCTCCCACCGTTTATTCGTTTTTGAAGAATGAGACAAAAGTGTTTCTTACTTTTGTCCCACGCTCTTCAAGAAGTAAATGTTTGATTAAAAAGAAGGAAAAAGGAGTGGTCATATGTCAATTTTAGTTTTAGGTGGTGCAGGTTATATCGGTTCCCATGCTGTGGATCAATTAATCAATAAAGGCTATGAAGTAATCGTGGTGGATAATTTATTGACTGGTCACAAAGCAGCAGTCCATCCAGATGCACGTTTTTATGAAGGTGATATTCGAGACAAAACTTTTTTGAAATCTGTTTTTGAAAAAGAAACGATTGAAGGAGTTCTTCATTTTGCTGCTAGTTCATTAGTAGGTGAGTCAGTCGAAAAACCGTTAAAATATTTCAACAACAATGTCTATGGTATGCAAGTGTTATTGGAAGTCATGCATGAATTTGATGTCAAAAATATCGTATTCTCTTCGACTGCTGCAACCTATGGCGAGCCGAAAGAATTCCCGATTACAGAAAGTACCCCAACGAATCCTAAAAATCCTTATGGTGAAAGCAAACTGATGATGGAAAAAATGATGAAGTGGTGTGATAATGCCTATGGAATGCGGTATGTCGCTTTACGCTACTTCAATGTGGCTGGTGCTAAATCGGATGCCTCTATAGGAGAAGATCATACACCAGAAACCCATTTAGTTCCAATCATCTTGCAAGTAGCGTTAGGCCAACGTGAAGCATTAGCTATTTATGGGGATGACTATGATACACCAGATGGGACATGCGTCAGAGATTATGTACAAGTAGAAGATCTGATTGCCGCACACATCTTAGCTTTAGAATATCTAAAAGCCGGTAACGAAAGCAACTTCTTCAATCTAGGAAGTAATCAAGGCTATTCAGTGCAAGAGATGCTTGAAGCAGCTCGAGAAGTGACAGGAAAAGAAATTCCAGCAAAAATTGCTCCTCGACGAGCAGGCGACCCAAGTCGATTAGTCGCTTCAAGTGCGAAAGCACAAGCGATTTTAGGTTGGCAGCCGAAATTTACAGACGTGAAAGAAATTATTAAAACTGCTTGGGATTGGCATGTCAGCCATCCTAATGGTTACGAGGAGTAGAGGAAAGATGACAATCAGTCAAACGATTTGCGATTTTACTACGTTAGCGATCGAAGCGGGTGGATGGATGGAGATGGACCGGATCTATCTACAAAATAGGATCAACGGCATGATCGGCGAAGAGGCAATGGATGTGTACCAAGTCCGTTCCGTCAATGAGGGTTCAGTGGATTTATTGGATCGTTTAGTCGAGCAAGCACAAAAAAATGGAATAGTTTCTGACTTAACAGCGGAAAAAGAAATTTTCGAAGCACAACTGATGGACTTTTTGACTCCTCCACCTTCTGTAGTCAATGCATTTTTTGCGCAACATTATGCCAACGACCCTGAAGAGGCAACGAACTATTTCTTTGATTTGAGCAAGCGAAATGACTACATCAAGACCCGAGCTATCGCAAAAAATATCCAATATACCTACCCATCAGATTATGGCGAGCTGGAAATCACGATCAATTTATCGAAACCTGAGAAAGATCCCAAACAAATTGCAGCTGAAAGACAAGCTGCGAAAGTTGATTACCCTAAATGTATGCTGTGTATGGAAAACGAAGGATACAAGGGGCGCTTGAATTATCCAGCGCGGACGAATCATCGGATCATTCGTATGAACTTGGATGGCGAAAGTTGGGGATTTCAATACTCACCTTATGCTTACTACAATGAGCATTCGATCATTCTTTCAGAAGAACATCGGCCAATGAGAATTACGAAGGAGGCTTTCGCTCGTTTACTGAAGATTACCGAAGTCTTGCCACACTATTTTGTTGGTTCAAACGCTGATTTACCGATCGTAGGGGGATCGATCTTATCTCACGATCACTATCAAGCAGGGCGTCATGAATTTCCAATGGCAAAAGCGCCAATAGAAAAATTGATCAAATTATCTGATTATCCGCAAGTAATTGCTGGAATCGTCAAGTGGCCGATGTCTGTGATCCGTTTACAAGCGACAGATCGACATGTATTAGTCGAAGCGGCTACAAGCGTGTTGGGAAAATGGAAGAACTATTCTGATCCAGCAGTAGAAGTCAATGCATTTTCTCCAGATGGAACACCACACCATACGATTACACCGATAGCTAGAAAACGGGATAACTATTATGAACTTGATTTAGTGTTACGTGACAATAATACGTCAGAAGAACATCCAGAAGGGATCTTCCATCCACATCGGGATATCCAACATATCAAGAAAGAAAACATTGGCTTAATCGAAGTCATGGGGCTAGCAGTTTTACCGCCACGCTTAAAACCAGAATTAGCAGAGGTTAAAAATTATCTATTAGGAAAAGACCATCATATTGCGGATTATCATGTGGAATGGGCGGATCAGCTCAAAGCTGAACACCCAGAATTGACTGAGAAATCAGTGGACAATATCGTCTTTGAAGCAGTAGGAAAAGTTTTTGCACGTGTATTAGAAGACGCGGGTGTTTTCAAACGTGATGAAGAAGGACAAGCTGCTTTTGAACGCTTTACTGCAGGGTTATAAGAAAATGGATGGAAAACGGAGAGGAGGGAGAGACAGTGGCAACAATTAAAGATATTGCTCGGTTGGCAGGTGTTTCTCCTGCTACCGTTTCGAGAGTTCTTAACTATGATAGCGAGCTGTCAGTTGCTTTAGAGACAAAGAAAAAAATTTTTGAGGTCGCAGAAAGTTTGAATTATACGAAGCATCTTAGAAATGGTTCTGCAAGCAAACAAACTGTGCGTCTGATCCAATGGTACAATGATCAGGAAGAATTAGAAGATCTGTATTATCTTGCGATCCGTCTGGGGATTGAAAAGAAAGCGGAAGAGTTGAATATTGCGCTACTAAAAGAAACGTGGGATTCGGTAAGTGAGAAGCCAGCAGATGGAACAATTGCTTTAGGTAAGTTCGATACACATCAATTAGTGGAATTGAAAAAATCACAAGCGAACCTTCTCTTAGTTGATTCAGATGGGACCAATCACGGTATCAATTCTTTGATCGTTGATTTCTCTTCAAGTATTAAAAAGATCATTGATTATTTCAAAAATCAAGGGGTAAGAGAGATCACGATGCTTGCTGGCAAAGAGTATACAAAAAAGAGCCGCCAAAGAGTCAGTGATCCGAGGAGCAGTGCATTCAAACAGCTTATCGCTGCAGAGGGATTGCAGGGGACAATTATCGAAGCAGATTTTTCCGTAGAATCCGGGTACCAAGTGATGAAGGGACATTTAGAAAATCATCAGAAAGTTCCAACTGCGCTGTTTGCGGCAAATGATGCATTAGCTATCGGTGCATTAAAAGCTATTACGGAAAAAAATTATAGAGTTCCACAAGATATTTCGCTGATCGGTTTTAATGATGTCAGTGTAGCAAAATATGTTTCTCCGCCACTTTCAACGGTGAAGGTCTATACAGAATGGATGGGAGAGCTTGCAGTTGAAACACTGGTTCAAGGGATGAATGAAAAATCTCCTGTTTCAAGAAAGATAATTGTCGGAACGGATCTCATCTTGCGAGGATCAACGAACCCAATCAGTAAGTAATAGAATAAGTATAAATAAGGAAAAGAGTTGTGTATTTGTTACAACTTTTTTTCTTTTTTTGCTGAAATTCTTTTTTCTTTTCTTTGCTAGAAGTATGCTACAATATAAAACGACAGTAGTAAGTAGAAAGGAATAAATAAATGATTACATTAGGAATAGATACAGCCAATCAAACTTTAGCAGTTGGAGTGATCGATGATAATCACATTTTGGGTCAGGTACAAATCAATGTAAAAAAGAATCATAGTATCAGCTTGATGCCAACTATCGATCAATTGTTTTCAGCAATCCAATTGACACCCGATGCAGTTGATCGAATCGTTGTTTCGGCAGGACCTGGCTCCTACACAGGATTGCGGATCGGTGTGACTACAGCTAAGACATTAGCATATACATTAAAGAAAGAATTAGTCGGTGTATCAAGTTTGAAGGCTATTGCAACAAATTGTAGCGGAATTGAAGGGCTTATCGTGCCTATTTTCGACGCAAGAAGAAAAAATGTCTATAGTGCAATCTATCGTCAAAAGAATGGGGATCTTGAAACAGTGTTAGCAGATACACATATCTCGCTAGCAGAGCTGTTTGACCATTTAAAAGGATCGAATGAATCTATTTTGTTTGTCGGGGAAGACTGCCAAAAGTTCTCTGCAGAGATTGCTGAAAACTTACCAGAAGCAACAATCAATCGCCTTGCGGAATGGAACATACCTAATGGAGCGACTATAGCTAAAATGGGTGCCGCTGATGATCCTGTTGAAGATATCCAAAACTTTTTACCGCGCTACTTAAAGAAAGTGGAAGCAGAAGAAAAATGGTTAGAGACTCATAGTCCCGGAGAAGAAAGTTATGTTGAAAAAATTTAAAGCATATGCCAGAAGTTTGTTCTACGAAAAAAAGAGTTTCTCAACGAAAACTGTAGAAATAAAAGGACAAGCCTATCAGTTCAAAGAATTGAATCCGAATGATGTGAAAGATTTATTAGCGGTTGAACGTGCTGTATATGACGGAGAGCTGCCTTGGACAAAAAGTGCTTTTTTATCAGAAATGAAATCGCCTTTTTTAAATCTATATCTGGGAGTGTTTCAGGGAAACGAACTTATAGGCTTTATTGGTGCAAGAATCTTTGGGTTTGATTGCCATATCACGAATATTGCTGTTATCCCAACTTATCAACGAAAAAATCTTGGAACGAAACTGATTGACGAAATAGAAGATTTTGCTATAATGAATCGCTGTGAGACTCTTTCTTTAGAAGTCAGGATCAGTAATCAGGATGCGCAAAGACTCTATCGAAAATTAGGGTTCCAATCACGTAAAGTAAGAAAAGGCTACTATACTCAAACGAACGAAGACGCTTTAGACATGGTAAAATTTTTAGAAAATGAGTGAAACTAGTGATTTATAAAAAAAATAAGTTTAAACCAGAAGAGTTGGCGGAATGTTTATGGACCCTTTGCGAAGAAGCTTATGAATATGGGTCGCCTTGGACGAAGAGTCAGTTTTTAGCAGATATCCTTCAGCCGCATACTGATTATTGTATATTAGTCGAACATTCGACAATTCAAGGGTTTCTAAGTTATTCTAACGTAATGGATGAGACGGAAATCACAAATATCGCAGTGGCAAAAGCGATGCAACATAGAGGTTGTGCGCGAACTCTGTTAAGATTTTTATTGGCTGAAGAGAAAAAAGCGGGCACGTATACAGTCTTTTTAGAAGTAAGACTATCCAATACACCCGCCCGAAAACTTTATGAATCAGAGAAGTTTCGGATGTTAGGTAAACGAAAATCTTATTACCACAATCCGGTAGAAGATGCGATTATTATGAGTACAAAGTTAAAAACGGAGACGATAAAATGAATGAAGAATTGATTCTCGCAGTTGAATCAAGTTGTGATGAAACGAGCGTAGCGATCGTAAGGAACGGAAACGAGATCTTATCGAATATTGTTGCCTCACAAATAAACAGCCATAAGCGGTTTGGCGGTGTCGTACCTGAAGTTGCAAGCCGTCATCATGTAGAACAGATCACTTTATGTATTGAAGAAGCAATGACAGAAGCGAAAGTCACAGTTGAAGAGTTAAGTGCTGTAGCAGTTACGTATGGACCAGGTCTAGTCGGTTCATTATTGATTGGAATTTCTGCTGCTAAGGCATTTGCTTGGGCAAATCATTTGCCGTTGATCCCTGTCAACCATATGGCAGGTCATATCTATGCTGCTCGGTTCGAAAAACCATTTAAATTTCCATTACTTGCGTTACTAGTCAGTGGTGGACATACAGAACTAGTTTACATGCAAGAAGATGGCGACTACGAAATCATTGGAGAAACGAGAGATGATGCAGCTGGTGAAGCGTATGATAAAGTAGGTCGTGTCTTAGGCTTGAGTTATCCAAGCGGCAAGGAAATCGATCAACTAGCCCACCAAGGTCAAGATGCGTATCACTTTCCACGAGCAATGATCCATGAAAATAACTATGATTTCAGTTTTAGTGGGTTAAAAAGCGCATTTATCAATCTTGTGCACAATGCAGAACAACGTGGTGAAAAACTTGATAAAAATGATTTAGCTGCCAGTTTTCAGGCAAGTGTGATCGACGTTTTGGTAAACAAAACGATTCGAGCCTGTCAAGAGTACCCTGTGAAGCAACTAATCGTCGCTGGAGGAGTAGCCGCTAATCAGGGATTACGAGAAACACTTGAACAAACGCTAACTGAAACCTTACCAGAGATAGAATTATGTATCCCACCATTAAGACTTTGTGGGGATAATGCAGCAATGATCGGAGCAGCTGCACATGTCGAATTACAAAAGAAACATTTTGCAGACTATCGATTGAATGCAGACCCTAGTTTGATATTGAATTAAAACGTATCTATCAAGGCTTTGCCGCTCCCACCGTTTATGCGTTTTTAAAGAACGTGGAACAAAAGTGTTTCTTACTTTTGTTCCACGTTCTTTTTTTTAAAATTTCCGAAAAACCTGACTTGTTTATTCGAGAGTCTGTAGCGAAACTGATTTTTAGATTTTTCCCACATACTTTTTTATATTCTACTTCATTCAACGAGCATGATTTCTATAAGGGGTTTTGTGATGGTTGATCCGTCACGTTTTTCAGGCCATTTACAACCAACGTGCTCATGATCTAGTTCTCTTTGAGAGGGTCAAGGAAATAGTTAGTCAAAATATTTTTATCACGATGGAATAAGGTGCGCTTAGTACTCATATAAATAATTAGGTTTTTAGAAAAATCGAAGAAGTAATAAAATCAAAAAAATGGGAATAAAAATTTCTTGATATGGAAATTTTTGTTCGAATAATTTCTGATCGATACGTACATAAAATATAAATAACAGATAAACTAAGGATAAGATAAGTTTTAGTCTTTTATGAGATTCTTTCGCTTTTTTTATATAAATAATACGATTATTTTTCCGTTTTTTAAAGTAATTGTTGTTATTTTTATAATACTTGATAATATTTGTATTGTGATTTATTAAAAAGAGTTGGAATTCATTTTCTATTTTTATTTTTTGTGTGTATAGCTATTTTATTGCGTTTGTTATTTTTGAATTCGTTATTTACCCAATTGTCTTAAAGAAAGGTATATGCTAATATAAAATTGTAGAGATGCTTATATATGTTATTTTTTTATTTCGGGGGTATAAGCCTTTCAAATTTAAAAAAAGGAGGTCCAATCAAAATGAAAAACGTTGGAAAGTATGTATTAGTAGTGTTACTAAGTTTCTTTTTTACGAGTTCTGTAGCTGCTGCTGGGGCTATTTCGGTAAAAGAGCAATTGATTTTGGATGAATTAACTCAGAAACTTGAAGTCCAAGGAAATGAATTTCAAGTTCCAGAAACATACATCACACAAACAGAAAATTATTTAAAGCAAAATGATTTAGCGGAATCGCAAACACTGGTTGTGATCAATAATATTCGGCAAGCAAAATCGTTGATCAAAAATTTAGATATCGACTTGTCTAATGTTCATTCTTTGGATGAATTAATTAAGCGCATTCCGAGAGATTCTGTTGTAGAACTTCAGCGACTTATCACAGAATCAGCAGACGTGTTGGGGTTGGTTGTTCTAAGTTGGAATGAGGGACATGTCGAATTAGGCACTCAAAATCCAGACGGTACGACTTCAGCTGTTTTTAGTTCGGAGCAGCCAATCAAACAAACGGGCGCAGTACATATATCTAGTTTTCTTGCAATTAGCTTATTGCTATTGACCGCAACAGGAGCGCTCATAATCGGTAAGAAAGTGAAACTTGCATAGAAAACAAAAAAAATTAAAAAGAATCGGGGGGATGATAGCGATCCCAATCCTTTTCTTGCTGTGTGGCTACTCTCTCGTATATATCGTAGGGCGACCTGTCATCCATTTTACTTCGTCTTCGTTACAACTATTTCTTCTGTCTGAGCTTCCAAAATTTGAAAAAAATGAGCAGACATTGCCTGAATTAGACAAGCAAACGATCGAAACCAATGAACAAACAATTTTTTCCAGTCAAATTGTTTATCCTCGAGCTGGTTATCGATATGGAAGAGTAGTAGCAGACTCGGTAAGTCTGGATGCGCCTTTGTATTACGGAGATTCAGCTGAAATACTACGTCAAGGTGCTGGACAATATATGGGTTCGGTCTATCCAGGCGAATTTGGGACTACTCTAGTTGCAGGGCATAATGCAGATGAATTTGGTAAATTGGTCGCAATAAAAAAAAGTGATGTGATTCAAATAAAAGCAAGTTATGGCGATTATAGTTATCAGATTTATAAAATAGTCGTGCTTGATAAAAATGCTGAAGAAATCAAATTATTACTGACACAAAAAGAGCAACCTAAATTGATCCTTTATACTTGCTATCCCATCGATAGTATTGGGCTGACAGATCAACGACTATTCGTTTTTGCTGATCTTATAAAAGGTCCATTGATTCAAGAACATCAATGATTATCTGGGTAAAAATATCTCAATTTTAGGTATGCTTTTTCTCAAGTTAGATTAGAGCGTAAGGAGGAGTCGCCGAAGTTAATTATTACATAGATCATCTAAACGTTTTGGAAATTGTATTTCGTTATTCAAAATATTTAGAATAAAAGTGGATAATTTATTTTTGGAAAAATAGAAAATGAGCAAAAAAAATGGCGAAAAGTAGCAAGAATGATCGTAGCGTTTCTCTGCTCTCTTAGTGTGTATTTTGCGTGTACTTTGACAATTATTAGAATGACATTATGTAATCCACTATTTATGGAAAATACTGTTGCATCGTCAAATTATGTTGAAATAGTAACGGCTGAGATCAATCATACGATAAGTGACCTTGGAAGAGGAAGCAATATCCCAGAAAACGTATTGAGTAGTGTAGTAACAGAAAAACAGGTCGAAGAGAACATCATGAGCTATATTCATAGTTTGTATTCAGATTCAGCTTTTCAAATAAAAGGATCAAGCGTAGTGCAACAAACAGTGAAAGAAAAAATTGTGGATTATGCAAAAAATAAGAATTATCCACTTGATGGACCAGTCCAATTAACGGTAGAGACACTACAAACAGCAGCTGTGACTGCTGTACAACAAGCAATTGAAATGCGTTCGCTCAATATATATGGGAAGAAATTGCTTGCTTATAAAAAAATGATTGATTTATTCATTGTGTTTTCTTTGACGGTATCTTTCAGTTTGTTTGCGTTCATCCTTTCTCTGAATAGACGTTTTTGGCATCGAGTATTACGTTATTTAGCATACATTCTTTGTAGTTCAAGTTTAATGTTAGTGACACTTCCGCTTATTTTATATGTAAACCAAATCGTTGAAAGAATAGGGATTTCTTCGAAAACGCTTTATCTTTTTTTTACGACATATGTGAATCATTTTATTTTGATGTTCATCAAATGGGGAGGAGTTGTATTATTCATTAGTATCATTTGCTTTTGGGGGAGTGAATATACCAGACGAAAAACAATAACTAGTAAAAATTAAGTAGAAAAGGTGGCGAAAGAATGGAAGAAATGGTCAGCTTGGGAGAAATGTTCATCTTATTGAAGAAGCGATTATTGCTGATCATCCTGACTACAGTAGTAGGATTGGCAGGGGCATTGGCAGTCACTCATTTTTTTATTACACCTAAATTCAGTGCATCAACTGAATTGATCGTTCAATCAAAAAATAATAGTACGGTTGTGAATCTTCAATCAGATGTAAATGCGAATGTACTGTTGATTAATACATATAAAGATATGATTTTATGAGATGTCGTCCTCAATGCAGTAAATGAAAAATTATTGTCTGAGAGAACTTACCAAGCGACAAAAAGTGAACTGACGAAGATGATAAATGTCATCCAGTCAGCGGATTCTCAGATGTTTCAAATAAAGGTAACGACTGATGACCCGGAAAAATCAGCTGCTATTTCCAATATTCTTGCAACGATCTTCAAAGAAAAAGCAACAGAAGTTTTGGATGTGAGTAGAGTAACAGTCACCTCACAGGCACAAAGTAATGCGATGCCAGTTTCGCCTAATAAAAAATTAAACATGGTTATTGGAGGTTTGTTTGGTCTAGCATTAGGGATAGGAATTGTATTTTTACTGGAAATTCTTGATAAAACAGTCAAAGATGAACGTTTTATTACAGAAACACTTGCACTTCCTATTTTGGGTACAGTCAACGAAATGAATAGTAAAGAACTTGATAAAGGACGAGCTGTTCAGGTAACAAATAAAACAACAGAAAATAAAGAAATAAAGAGAGTCGAATACAACAAAATCAAGTCTAAGGAGCATTTGGATGAAAAAGAAAAACATGATTATGCCTGTTTCGCTGATCAGCGTAGCAGATCAAACGGCTACGATTCCTGAGCAATACCGAGCGATACGCTCAAATATCCAATTTACTTCAATTGATCAAGAGTTGAAAACATTGGTAGTTACTTCATCAGGTCCAGGTGAAGGGAAGTCGACAACCTCAGCAAATCTAGCGGTAGTTTTTGCGAATAGTGGAAAGAAAGTCTTACTAGTAGATGCGGATTTAAGAAAACCTAGTGTTGCTTTAACATTTCATTTGTCAAATATTAATGGATTAACTAATTTATTAGGCTCCAAAGAAAAGGATATTCAGGAATGTATTGTTGAAACGATGATCGACAATTTATGGGTGATGACAAGTGGACCTAAACCACCAAATCCTTCAGAAATGTTGGATTCTAAACGCATGATGGATATCATTGCGGAGCTAAAAAAGCAATATGACTTGATTATTTTTGATACGCCACCTGTAGCCTCGGTAACTGATGCCCAAATATTATCAGCCAAAACAGATGGAGTAGTGCTAGTCGTTCGTGAGCGAAAAAGGATCAAAAAAGATCTACTGAAAGCAAAAAAACTTTTAGCCATTGCAAAAGCCAATATATTAGGTATCGTTTATAACGGTGTGAAGAAAAGCAGTGAATACGATTATTACTATTATCATCGATGAACGGAGGATAAAATGGTCGATTTACAGAACTTCTGAACGAGAAAGCCCACGGTTTTAATCGTGAAATGATAGTGAAGTAGATATGAAGGTTCTCTAATACATAGATTAGCTTCTGTATTCGAACGATAGGCATCATTCCCATTATTGTAAACTCTGAGTGGAATCGATCAATCCGAGAAAATCCAAATTACCTACTTCCTTATCTGAATATGGGATGTTTAGCA
>NZ_BCQB01000060.1 GCF_001544215.1 Enterococcus durans NBRC 100479 = LMG 10746 | reverse complement strand
GATTCTGCTATTGGAACATTAATATCCCCTTCTGGTAAATCAATGTTCCAATTTGCTTTTACAAAAAAACTTGAGTTCTCACTTTCATCGTTAGATACAAGATTTGCTTTATCATATTTTGATTCCATCAGCTTTCCCTCCAATACATAAATTAATAGACAACAACGGATGAAGAATTTAGGAGGAGTACACAACCCTTAGAAAAGGTTAAAACCGTAAAGAGACCGCTCACCGGTCGCTTTTTTAAATTGCGATTTCTCTTTTGAATAAGCAATATGCTTTACCAAAAAGATTTAACTGAATCCACGCAACCGCTTTTCGTTCATTATGCTCGTTTCTATACTTCGTAATATAATGATGCATACAATCCCCTCCTTAAATAATTTAATAGACAGCAGCAGTTGAAAGATGACAAGAACGTGTTTAGTTTTTTGTGCGCTGCTGTCTAATCAAAGGCAATAGAAAAGAGCCACAGATACCAATTAATAAAACGGTTGGGATATCTTGGCTCTTTCATATTTTTTTGACACTAATAGAATATCATGCTGCTAACAATGTTTACATAGCTACAATGACCTAACATTTAGTGAACATTGTAATTTTAGAATAAAGAGAGCTGTTCTTTGTACTTCTTGCTATTGTAAAAATCAATTTCGTTTTCTTTTTTCAATCGGTCAGCTTGTCTGTGTTCGTACTCATCTAAAAAGTTCAATGTCTTTCTGATTTCTGCATGTCGCTGTCTGATATACGATGAGCTGTATCCAACGAATTCAGCAATATCTTCTAAGCTCATTTGATCAACATATTTCATCTTAACAATTTGATTATCAATACCAGAAAAGCTATCTATCAGCAATAACATTTCTTCTTTTTGCTCGATCAACAATTCCAATTCATTTTCTATCTTTTGAATATTCTCTTCTAAAGAAGAAGTTCTCGAATTCTTTTCGATGCGGACGTTTGCTAAATCACCACAGACCCATCGATTCAATTCAAGCTTACTTTTATTAAGATTCCACTTTAAGTAAAGAATCTGCTCATCTAGTTCTTGGTAATCTTTTAACCATTGAAATCTCACAAACGCCACCCCTTATATGATAAAATAGTATTGCGCTGCTATCTCGAAAGAGGTGGCTTTTTTTATTTTTTCTTAGCCGTTCCATTCTGGATTGCCTTTTGTTCCAAACGACGTTTTTTCTTCTTGATTTTCGATTTTGTTTTTCCCATACAAACATCCTTTCTGGAATATATATCGTTCGATTTTTACTGTTTCCCAGCCGACCTTACACGTCGGATTTTTTGCTTTTTTTAACATTTCTAACTATTTAGCCGAGCAACTATTATTCGTTACGCGATATTCTTTTTTTATTTATCCCACTTGGTAAAAATCATTGGTTCCGGCATAATCTGATCATCCTTTAGCAACGCATCAGGATATTTTTTTCTTAGCTTCTTATTATTCGTATATGTTTTAAGCAACCATTGACTTGCTTCACTTTTGCTTTCACCGGAAAAATAAATTTTCCCTGTTTGGATGCCTGCAAGTTGAATCATCATTTCCACCTCAAATTAGATTTTTTTCTGCTAAATGGAGCAAAAGCAATCCGACATCAAGAATCTTTTGATCCATTATTTCAGCTACTTTGCTCGGCTTAACTCCTTGAGAAAAGAGCAAGCGTGCTTGCTCTATCTCTTCGTGAGTCCAAATAAATTTAGCTTCCTCAAGGATAATTACTGGATCAGTTGCTCTCATTGTTCCTCTGGAAAAATGATGTCATTCTTATGCTTGGACCAGGTATCTGCATATGGAGCAAAGTATTGTCTAGCTAATTCGATTTGATCAATTAAAGCAGTTTCTGATAATTCATGATCTGCAGCAATTTCATTCATACTATCGCCTTCATCTAAACGGATAAGAACGTCTCGAATATTTACGGTGATATTTTCTGGTAGTTGTAATGTCGTTGCTGTTTTAATAAATTCGTCAATCGTTTCTTTCGATACTAAGATTGTTACATTTTCAACTTCTTCTACACCATCGCCGACATCAAGTGAAGTCTGTTCTTCTTTGAGCATTTCGATTGTGCCATCTGAATTCACAACGTATTCAATATTTGGTTTTTTCGTTTGTTTATTTATCGGCAACGTATAACCGATTGTTTCTTCACTTATAATTACTGTCACAACTTTGTTAGAAAATTTCCTTAACTCATCTAATTTTCCGTCTAAGCTATTATTTTTAACTTCAAGAGTAATTTTCGTTAATTCCTCATTTGCGATATTAATTGATTTTACTTTTGGTCTGAAATTCACTTGTTTTGTCATTTTATTTTCCCTCCATTAATTTCTTTTTTCTTCGTTCCGTTTGTCTTTTCCGCTGCTGTCTTGCTGATTCAAAACAATCCATTTCAATGAATTTATTGATTTTTGAATCGAACTTAGCAAATGTCACTGGAAAGCCGTATCGATGAGCAAACATTTTCATTTTCAGCATAGAGATCGCATCTTGATAACCTTTGACATCAATCACTTTTTTCACTTGGCCATTCTCATAAATCACAAAATCAGCTCGGTAATAAATCGGTGCAATCTTACGATCGTTGCATAGATACCCTTCTTGCAGCAGAACATTTTCTTGCATGGCACAGTAGGTTTCAGATAAAGGCATAAAACTCATACCGTTTCGTTTTAACTTCATGTAATAACGAGCTTCTGCTTTAGAATCAAAAGTGATGCCGTCTACTTCGTGCTTTTTGTTTCCGTATTTGCTTCTTGTTGCCATTTGCTATGCTCCTTCTTTAGTCTTTCTAGTCGCTCTTTTGAACGTCGTCCATTTTCATTACAGATTGGACAAGGTTCACAAGTTGACCATCCAAGCGATGTCTTATACCAAATAACCGTTTCATCGTTGCATTTTAGGCAAGTCATTTTGCACCTCTCATCCAAGCTTGATTGCTTTTCGGACGGCAAGCCTCTTCCCTTACTGGTATAGCTTTTGGTCCTGAAAAACGCCGTTCTGGTTTAATAACCTCTACTACTTCGCCACCACAGACGCTGGCAACAAGCTGGGCTTCTTCTTTTGTTTCGTGGTGATCCGCATATTCAAGACTTGCTTCACCATATCCACGATCATTCAGATAACACATTTTCTTTACTACAAAGGTCAAACTGGACTCCTCCTTTTATCTGTCGTTGTTTTGAATACAGCGATGTTCCCTTTCGTTCCATTCATTACACGAGAGAACACTCGTTCACCGTACGCGTGTTTTAATTGCTTCGATGATAAATTGGTCGTGAATATCGTAGCTTTGTTTAAACGAGCTTCTGTGAGCGATGTGAGAACATCAACATCGTATGGCGTTGCTTGGTTGTTTTCTTCCATTCTTCCTAGCTCCGCACCTAAATCATCAATCACTACAAAATCCGTCTTTTTAATTTCAGCCATCAACGAACCAGTCACAGCTTTTCTTGCTTCTGGATCATTCATTGCAAATTTCAATTGCTCTAATAATTCTCGATAGCTTATAAATGAACAGGCAATTTTATAATTAGATGCTATCATTACTTCTTTGATCACTGCAGCACCTAGATGGGTTTTTCCGGCTCCTGTTCTACCAGTAATAACCGCGTGAATCGTGCTGCCACTTACGATTTTTTTAGCCCATTCTTGAGCCATCGCTTTTATTTGTGCTGTTTCCTGATCAACTACTTTGTATCCATCAAAATCGAAGGTCCATATGGCATCATCTGTAATCATTGAACTGTTAAGCATTCGATTGATAGCATCCTTTTTCATTGCTTCATTCGCTTTTTGGATAGCTTCTTTTTGATTTTTAGTTACCATTTCTCGATAACCACAAATCTTATTGATACATGTAGGACCGCATCGATCAGTACCATCTTTATTTTTTGTTTTCCAGATATACAATGGATCACCACATTTCGGACAATTATGATCTGCTGTTTTTAATCCGCCGTAAGGTGCAGCCATTGCACTTAGTTTTTTATCCATTACCAATCCTCACCTGTTTCTGGTAACTCATCATTAGAAATATTTTGTTGCGTTCTTTTATTTTTTTGGATAGCCATTTTATCGAAATGTTTTCTCAAACTCGTTGGAGATAAGATTACGCCTGACCAGAAATCATTACTTGTGGCCCAAACAATCATGTCTTGAACTTCTCTACCAGTTCGCTTGTCAGATTCAATTGTTAAACGAATCGTATTCGCCCATTTATCCAAATCAGGTTCTTTGATGTTTTGATTTTTTCGAATGAGTTTTAATAAAAGAATGGCCAATTTTTTATTTGGATCGTCATCTGCATACTCTCGTGTTTTTCGAGAGTTGCGAGGATTATTATTGTTATCATTGTTATTCATTGTTTTATCATTGTTGTTTGTGTGTTTCTGTGATGCTTCTGCGTCGTTTTGCTGTCGTTTCTGTGTCGTTTCTTTAGATTCGTAACGTTGATAAAAGTCATAATTGACAATGGTTATAACAGTTTTTTTACTGTCGCTTTTTCGAATCAACATTTGATCATCTTCCAACATTTTTAAAAACCGATTTACTTTGGTGTTTGACCAACCCCATCTTTCACATAGCTGTCTTACTGATGTAATAAATTCCCCACGATTTACCTCTATTAGTTGGCCGTCAAATAAAAATTTATTATTCTGGTGATTGGCATCCATCAGCAAATCTAGCCATGCTTCGTATTTAGAGAAAACTCTTTTTTCTTGATATACCCAGTGATCTCGGATATTTCGGTGAAGTGCTATCCAGCCTTTGTCTGCCATCTACTCACCCACCGTTCTATAAATCGTCCATACTAGTGAATCCAGTAATTGGAAGATTACCTCTACAGTACTCGCACAAACCGCAATGGTTCGGCTTCTCTTCGCCGTTCTTCACTCTGACAATTCTTTCAATTTTTTCTTTTAACATAACCAGCTCATAATCCATATTGTCCTGATCAATCGTGATCAGTCTTGCTTCGCTTGGTGTCTGCTTGGACACTGCAGCGATGATCGGCATAAAACTTTTTCCGTATTGTTGGAAAAGTAATTCCTGATAAATCGCCATTTGAAGCACGTAACCAAAATTGACAATGAACGTTTCTCTTGATCCGTAGTTTTCGTTCCATTTCCGCTCATGCATGTCTTTGGTTGTTTTGATATCAACAAAATACTCATCCTCAACATTCAAGCAATCAATCTTGCCTTTCCATGTCGTTCCAAATAGTTCCCCAGTCACAATCGTTTCTTTCTCACCTTGATAGATATTCATGAATACTTCTTCTTGTTTAAGTCGTTCAATCATTTGTTCGGCAATCTGGAAATCTTTTAACAATCCATAGGGCTTCCGACTAGAAAACATTTTTGATTTATTTTCTTCTTTGAACGCTTCATGTACTTCTTTTGATTCAAAATAAGAATGTACGTAGTTTCCTACGAGTAAGGCTTTGGGATCCGACGTCGGTGCCCAATCGCCTTTCAACTTTGCTAAGGCTGCGGCTTCACATTTTAAAAAGGATTTATATTGTGATGTTGACATGTACTGCCAGTCAGCTTCGTTGGAGTAATAATTTTCATCAGAAAGGGTACTCATCGTCTTCAAATTCTGAGACATCATCTACACCTTCCTCACGTCCAAAATCTGGAATATCGATCAGTTCTTCTTGCACTGGCTCGATATCTTCTTTATCAATAAAATGAGCTTGTTCAATTTCTGGATGACCAGGAACATCAGCAACACGCGTTGTTCCTTCTTGTACATCATCAGGAATCACGATTGGTTCAGCTTCTGTTTGAATTGGTTCAGCAATCTTTTTGTTTGAAAAGAATTTTTGTTCGAGAGTAGCCACTTTTTCTGTTTGTGGCGTTACATCTTTCCGATCATTGTCAAATTCGTTTTCTAACGTATCTTTTGCAGCTTGAACTAATAAATCGTTGTCGTTGCTTGTGTTGATCAATGTTTTAGCTGCCCGATTGATTACTGTTCGTTTAGCCATTTCTTCTGGAAATTCCTTTTGTGGTCCAGAACCTTTCATTTTTGACTTCGCCCAACTCTGATCGATTTGCTTTTTCGTCATGACTGTTGTGGTCTCTTTACCATTCGCTAACTTGATAACTACATAGGCTGCAATGATTTCATTGTCTAAATTCTCGAATTTTGTTTCATGCTTTTTGACAACCATGTTCGGTCCATCCATTGCAACTTCAAACTCATCGCCTTGTCGAACGACTACAGGCGTAATATCTGCCCCTCCAGTTACACGATCAAGGACCGCCATTGTTCCAAAATATGAACGCATGAGCTGAACTTTGTTTCCGTATTTAATGAAATAGCATTGTTTTTTTGCTGGAGATAATCCTTGAATAACCATGTCTAAAAGTGCATTAGAAATGGATGTCTTCATTTCCTGATTGCTTGCAGCCATCTGCAGCAAATTTTCACCTGTATTGTTAGTGAGTTCGAAAAAAGCACTCTTCAACGCGTTTTGCGGACTATATCCTGGTGGCATTTCTAAGCCTTGTTCCTGTAACCGTCCAAGATTACTGATTACCTGTTCATCTAATGAACGTTGTGTTGTTTGTGTTAAGTCATTTGCCATATTTTATTCTCCTTTATTTTTGCTATACTTATTTTGAAAGTGAGGCGATAAAAATGTATAAATTGAAAAAAGACAACTATAATGAGCTTTCTGGAATATGTCGCTCAGTAATGCAGAACATTAAAGATTTAGAGGAAGGTAGTAAAATGGACTTATTCGATCCTCGTATTAGTGATGAAGAATATTATTTATACTCATCTGTTCTTAAAAGCTATAACTCTTTAGGAAATCAGTTGCTCAGTAATTGGGAAACCTTAAAATTTTATGATATAGACGCTTTTTTCACTAAACTGAGTACGTATGTCGAATATTTGGATATATTCATCAAAGAACCAACTATAGAAAATCAGTTGAGATTAACGTCAATTTACGACAGTCTCGATAAGCTTAATCAGCGTATTTAAGATCATCACCTGCAAAAACAATCAGAATCACATCTGTCAGAATTTGTCCGATATGAAAATTTGCATCGAATCCATCGGATGGAGTTTCTCTTCTAAATTCATTTAATTTTTTGTGTAAAAAAACCAGTTCTTCTTCTTTCATTGAGGGGAGAAGTTCTTTTTTTGATGCCAGAATTTTATTGAAAAACTCTTTGCTTAGTTCCCGCAATTCTTTTCCTAGTTTTCCAGGTAAATCAGGATCAATTGTTAACTCGGCACTTTCCAAATCTTCGCTTGTTACGTTGATATCTTCCTTTTTAGGTTCATTAATTGGTTCAGCTTGTTTTTCTTTAAATGGATTCTCTTTTTTCAATAAGTTTTGATAAAAACTTTCATCTACCATAATGAGGGCCTTTCTCGTTTGGTCATAACTTGCCCCATTTTCTTTTACAACCTTTTTTATTTCCTTGAATAGATCTATTGTTTTTTCATCAGCGATAGTAGCTGGATTCCCAACAAGAGAACGGCCAGCGCTAAAGCCATCTAAGTTTAACCGTTTAATATGATTCACAATATCTGAATCAATACGTATACTTTTATCCATCCCTAAATTCCTCCTAATTCAATCTTTGGATAATGTTGCTGGATGTACTCTAGAATTGCGTCTACTGGTACATAACCTTCTTCTGTTAGATAGCAAGTATCACCTGAATATAACGGATTTTCTTGCCAATCAACACCGACAGGACTAACTTCTTTTGGTGGTTGCTGTCTTGCGCCTAAAGAATCAAAATCATTCATCGTGATCACCACGATAATAAATCATTGCTCTCAACTCGCTTTCAAGTGCTTCAATCCTTTTTTGAACTGATTTGGAAACAAGATTACGAATTTCTTCTTGAATCTCTGTGATACCAAGATCACGTTCAAGTTGGACCTTATGCCACCTGCTTTGTTCTTCTTGGAAAAAACCTCTCCCTAAAAATTGAGTAGACACACCGATGGAAATATCAGTCGTAAGCTCATTAAGATTATTCAGTGCTGGTGATTTCAAACTGATAAGTAAATCTTCCGCCTCGTTGATTTGATCAATGATATGTTCCATTTTTAAAATTTGCTTTTTAGCTACATCCTTTACACTCATCATTTGCCTCCTAAAATTCCCAAAATAATTTGACACTTCCTTCTTCACGTTGGATGTTTGAAATACCTTCGCTTTCTAATGCTGCTAGAAATGATGGTGTCAGACCTTTTGAACGAACAGTGCAACTTGTTTGTCCATACTTTGCTGCAGTTAAGATTTTGTCTTGTACATCTTGTTGTGCTTTGTGCATCATTGCTTCGAATATTTCATCGCCTAGCCCTTTAACTGAGATCATCAGAATTTGATACCACCTTTCTTGCGATCCATTTTTTCGGCAAACCGTAGAAAGTCCTGATACCATTCCTCAAACTCTGGATCTTCATATTCAATACCAAACAATTGTTTTAAAGTACCGTGAGTTTCACAATTGCATTTATTATTCTGCAAATCACGTTTTGTTTTCTCATACTGTTGGTAAACACTCCACGCAACCAAGCTATCGTTTCCAGCTTGTCCAAGAACGACTTTCCCTTTTTCATCGACTACACTAACTGACATTCCTAGATCATCATTCGCACATTCAGCTGCTAACTCTTTAATTAAATTTTGGATTTTTTCATTCATTGTGATAAACTCTCCTTGTAATTAGTATTTTTCAGGACACGATTCTGCTTGCCGGCGTTCGTGTCTTTTTTTGATAGCTATATCGAGCAGCTATCAGTTTGTGATGATTATCAATTTGTTTTTTCATTACGTCATACCCGTTCTGACTAGCCTTTGTACGATCGGGTTTTATAGTTATTTCTCCTTGTTTCCTTAATAGACAAATTTTTCCGAAAAGCTCGTGCTTTGGTCTATGCAGTAGTCTAGTTAAATAATCAATATTTAATACGTAACCATTTTTATCGAATTTAATTTCTGATATTAATAACTCAACTTCTCTTTTTGTGTACCTGCGTTTTCGATTGCTTTCTAATTGTCCATTTTTCTTCATGATATTAAGACGACAGTGAATCGCGTTCTCAGTTCTATTCAATTCCTGCGCTATTATTGTTACTGGACAACCTGACTGATACATAGAAATTATTTTTTTATCTTCTTGCTGACTGTAACGTTTGTTAGGCGGTTCGATTGGATCATCCCAATAAACTTCATCGATCAAATCTTTTTTACGCATTTGATGGATTTTGGGCCAAATACGTTTTTTATCTATCCCAAGTAACTCAGCTAATTCATTACAATTACAAACAAATCCGCGATGGTCGTATCTGACATTTTGAATAAGAAGTTGCTCCTCTTCTCTTGTCCATTTGTTGTACGACAATTTTCTAACCTCCTTTTTTTATAAAACGGCAAAGACAACAGACAATAAAATGACGTTTAGAACTAAGCTGATATAGCAAAGTGCTTGCAGCTGACGAGCTTTGTATACTGGCTTTTTGTGTTCGGCAAGTGTTGCGAGCAGCATTTTGCTACTCGAGCGCTCAACGATTGGTTTTCTTATTTGCATAGTTGACTCCCCTTCCGGAAAATATCGATCAATAATACGTTGTGCCTCTTCTTTTGTTTTCACGGTATGAGACATATGTCCGTCTGTGATGGTGATCTCTGTCATGTATGTCTTCCTTTTAGATTTTGTATTTAGCCATCAGTTCATCGATGTCTTTTTTGTCATACCTTAAAAAGCCATCTATACGAATTTCTTTTAAACCGTGAGCTACTAACTTCTCAAAACCCTGATCATTTACACCTCCCACATACTTTCTAGCTTCGATTTTTTTTAAATATCGTGTTTCTGACAAATTCTTTTTTGAAAGCTGACTAAGTGCGTCCTTCACAACTTCAACAATTGCGATTCTCAATCGAGTCAAAAACTCTTCGCTTAGAATATTCATGACTTGCCTCCTATCGAATTTTGAAATCTGAAATAATTTTTACAAGCAATTGTTTTGCTTTTGGTGTATCAACCAACTTACCTTCCAAATAATTTCCGATGTCTTGTTTGGGCATACCGTATAAAACAGCTAGATCAATTTTTTGAATATTATTTTCTTCTAGATATTGAAGAACCTTTTCTCTGCCAATATTTGCATCAGGCATCTTTTTCACCTCACTAATATATTTTAGTAAGATAAATAGTAAGTTTTTCTGTATAAAAACATTGACATATTTATACAAATATTCTACAATCGAAACATAGTTAAATAAGCCTATAACAAAGCTTCTTACTGCACTCGGTCGCCAAACTTAATGCTAGGAAGTATGTTTTTGATTAGCTTTTTTTACTTACCATTTATCTTACAAGGATTATTATATACAAATTTACTACATTGTCAATTATTTTTGTAGAATTTTTGTATATCAAAACCTTGTATTTAACAGAAAGGTTGATACAAGTGGATTTATACGAAAAAATAAAAATGCTTGCCAATGAAAAAAAGATATCTATAAGACAATTAGAAGAAGCACTTGGATTCGGTAATGGGGTTATCAACCGTTGGAGAAAAAATACCCCTGGTATTGATAAAGTGCAATTAGTTGCAAACTATTTCGATGTATCTGTTGATTACTTACTAGGACGTACTGAGAAAAAAAGATACTATGATTTAACAGAAAAAGACGAGCGTGATATCCAAAAAGAATTGCAGTCATTAATCGACGATTTATCTAATGCTGACGGAATGGCCTTTTCAAAGAAAGATGGTGAAATGAGTGAAGCAACACGTGAAGCTCTCATTATTTCTTTAGAGAATGCTTTGCGAATAGCTAAAATAGAAGCTAAGAAAAAATATACACCTAAAAAATATCGCGATTAAAAGGAGTACGTTGTTTATGTATTTACCTCAAATTGATAACAAAATTAATAAGCTGGTAAAACTATATCAAACACGCAATCCTTTTAGAATTGCACGAGAATTAAAGATACTAGTTTTAGAAGAAGATTTGGGAGAAATTTATGGTTACTATAGTAAATTCAAACAGATAAAAATGATTCACATAAATTCTAGTTTAGATGAGCCAGGAAAAATGGTGACTTGTAGTCATGAATTAGGACACTGTATTTTACATCCAAATGAAAATACACCTATGTTGTCTAAAAAAACGCTAGTATCTGAATTAAAAATTGAAAAAGAAGCAAACTACTTCGCAACTCATCTGAATGTTGATCCAGCTTTAGACGGCTTTGATCATATGACAAAATATGAAAAGCTCGTCTGCTTTGGATTGCCAGATGAATTCGTTCGTTTCTTGTGAATTATAATACAACATAAGGAGGATATAGATGAAAATAGGAATGAGAAAACCAAGTATAAAAAAATCCATAAGCGCTAGAACCACTGGAAAAGCAAAACGTGCTGTGAAAAAAGCAGTTATTCCTAGCTATGGGAAAAAGGGTTCAGGATGGATTAAAGACCCCAAAAAGGCTGCTTACAACAAGGTTTACAACAAAACCACATTTGGGGTTAATCCTCTTTCTTCAATCGAAAGTAAGTCAAAAACAAGCAAAAATAGTGATTCAAAAATAAACTTTAGTAATTTTAATAGCCCAATTAATTATCCTAGCTACGAGGATGATGTTGTAGAAGTAGTTGGAACATATTATACAAACGCGGAAAAGATTTTAAGAAATGTATTAAAAGACAGAGGTGAGCAATGGAACTTAAATGGTTACCAATACCACCATTTAACACTACTGCTAGTTCCTGAACCAGATAATGAGTATGACCCAAACGCTATTGCTGTTTACTCTAATTATCCTACTCCTAAAAATGCAAAAATTAAAAGAAGCGGTAAAATCGGATACCTTCCTAAAGGGGTGAGTATTCTTCTAGAAGAACCTACAGAAGTAGAAACTATCATCAAAGAAGGATTTGGAGATTTTTACATTAAAATTGACATAAGCAATTATATAGCAAATACAAAAAAGGAGTATGTTGATTCGGTCAATGCAGAGGAAAATTCCGAGGTATGCACTAACGAACAACTACGACCTTCATCTAGCAATCAAGGTACTCCGAAAAAAAGAGTTAGCAAATTTCTATTTGTATTTTTTGCTATTTTTCTAGGTAGTTTTGGCATTCACTGGTTTTATGCTAATAATTTCAAAAAAGGAGTTTTATATTTTATTTTCAGCTGGACCACTATCCCGTTCTTTTTAGGACTGTACGAAGGGTTAAAAGCCTTGCTTATACCTACAGACGAAAATCGATTAATAGAAATGTAAAAAAAGCCCGTGCAGCAACACGGACTCGAAACCTTATTTCTAAGATTCTCCAATAAAATAATATCATAGAGATAAGGAGTAGAAAATGAAATTTATTAAATTTGGAATTATTGGATTACTAGCAGTGACAGTTATGGGAGGATGTGGATCATCAACAGCTGAAACAAAGGAATCAAAAAATTATAGTGAGACAAACAGTACTATCAAAGAAGTAGACTCTGATCAAACCGCTGAGTTTGCAACTATTGCCGAGAAACACATTAAAGAAATATATTCAATAGATAATTTGAAGATGGATTTAAAATCTATCAAAGTTACTCAATTTCCTGACGATAAAAATGCAGAAACTGGTGAAGAGTACAAAAATGTCTACAATGGTACTGGAGATTTTACTTGGCAAGACAAAAAATACAACTTTTCTTTGATTTATTCGAAAAAAGATGCAACTAATTATACTGTCCTATATCTATATAGCAATCTAGACCCTAATAAAGGTGTAGATACACCATTAGAAAGCGATCAATAAAAAAGCACATTTGCCGCCCGACCAAGAACGCAAATGTGCAAAGAGCTACGGTAAAGTAGGTCTATTTGTTGTACCCTATTTTACCATCTCGAAATCCGCTGTACAACCGAACAAACGTACGAAAGGAAAGATAAAGATGGCAAAAAAAGAAATTGATAAACGAATTAAAAAGCACTTAACAAAAAAAGGCGAAGAAAAATATCAGTTTAGTCTGTACTTAGGAGTTGATCCTCTAACAGGAAAAAAAAGAAAAACAACGAGACGAGGTTTTAGTACGCCATTAGCCGCTGAGAGAGCTTTAAAAAGATTGGAGGCAGATATACAGGAAAAAGGACTGCAAGCTTCTACAGCTCAAAAGAGCAAGAAATTCGAATATGTTTACGGCTTATGGTTTGAAAATTATAAAAAGACAGTTAAAGAAAGCACTTGGTCCTCCACCAAACAAATTTTTGACACACACATCTTAAAAGTGTTTGGAGATAAGTTCATTGACAAAATAGACGTTTTTTTCTGTCAAGAAGCAGTAAACACTTGGTCCGATAGTCATCCTAAAATTTTTAAGAAAATAAAAAATTACACATCTAATGTTTTTGATTACGCTGCTTCTTTACAAATTATAACTAGCAATCCTATGAAATTAGTTTCTATTCCACGCGGAGAAGCTCTAGATATCGAAGATAAAAATATCGAATTTTATACTAAAGAAGAATTAATCGAATTTTTAGAAGCAATAAGGAACGATGATGATGAAAGATATTTATTCTTTTCCCTATTGGCTTTTACAGGTATAAGAAAAGGAGAAGCTTTTGCACTGACCTGGTCGGATATTGATTTTAAGAGCAAAACACTCAATATTAATAAAACTGTAACAAGAGGTTATCAAGGGAGATTGATCGTAAATACTCCTAAATCAAAATCTGGAAAAAGAAAAATTTATCTGGACAATGATTTGATCAGTTTATTGAGAAAGTATTATACAAAAAACAAAACGATCGTTACAATCCAAAGCGAAAACTTAATTTTTCACCATGATGGTCTTCTCTATAACCCTACAGTTTCACGTTCGTGGCTTAATGTCATATATAAGCATCATCCAGAATTGACTAAAAGAATCACTACTCATGGTTTTCGACATACTCATGCCTCTCTCCTTTTTGAATCAGGAGCTTCTTTAAAAGATGTTCAGGAACGTTTAGGGCATGCAGACATTCAAACTACTTCAAATATTTACACTCACGTAACTGAAACTCAAAACAAAAAAGTCATCAATAATTTTGTAGCATTTATGAAGAACAGTACTCAGGGGGAGTCAAAAGGGGAGTCAAAAAACATTTTAGGCTAAATATACAACAAAAAAGACACGATCGAAATCGTGTCTAATCGTTGATAT
>NZ_BCQB01000059.1 GCF_001544215.1 Enterococcus durans NBRC 100479 = LMG 10746 | reverse complement strand
AATGGAAAAAGCAATTAATGAAATTTTAGGAACAGGTATCATTATTAGCCCGATAGTCATTATATTGGTTGAAGTAATGAAGAAGCCAAATCTTATCCCCTCAAAATGGCTGGCACCATCAGCATGTTTTGTGGGGATTTTGTTTGCAGTCGTTTTGTCTTTGACCTATCCAGATTTAGGGTCTTGGCAGCAACTTGCTATGTCTGGAATTGTTGCGGGGGCGATTGCAAGTGGCATCTATACGCAAACTAAATTAAAAAAATAGGAGGGACCAAATGAAAAAGAAAATAGTATTGTCACTGAGCCTTTTTATGGCTCTTTTTTTATTGCCAATTAATGGGTTTGCCTACACGATTAACAATGAATTTAATTTAGGTGTAAATGAAGGTAGCTCACAAGTAGCAAATAATCAGTACATTTTACTGCATGAAACGGCTAATGAAACAGCAACAGGACGCAATGAAGCACAGTATATGCAACGTTCATGGACTAGTGCTTACACTGCTTACATTGTGGGAGACGGCGGAATTGTTTATCAAGTCGGTCAACCTGGTTATGTACAGTACGGTGCTGGTTCATATGCTAATGCAAATAGTCCTGTGCAAATCGAACTACAGCATACGCACGATAAAGTAACATTTGAAAAGAATTATAAAGCGTACGTTGAATTGGCAAGAGATTCTGCTCAGAGATATGGTATTCCACTTACATTAGACACACCATTCAATCAACCAGGTATCAAGTCGCATTTATGGGTAACTCAAAATATTTGGGGCGATCACACTGATCCTTACGGTTATCTTTCTGAAATGGGCGTAAGTAAAGAAAAATTAGCATATGATTTAGCTCATGGATTTACCGATGAAAATCCGACAACTTCAGATGATAAGCCTGTCATTGATCCAACACGAGCTGGTGCAGCTAATCCGACTTTAACAGATGGAACGAATCATTCTCACATTGATCAGTTTGGGGAAATCGAAAACGCAAACTTGCACGTCGCTGGATGGCACATCGCTAACTATAAATACGAGTATATTTTCATTATGGATTACAATACTGGGAAAGAATTAGCTAGAGTAAAAGCTGATGGAATTTATAGGCCAGATGTAAATCAAGCGTATGGGACATCTGGAAATGTTGGCTATCATGTATCATTCAACATGCGTAATTTCTCTAACAAGAAAGTATACGTTATGATGCGTGCTACAAATGATCCAACAGGAAATACTAAAGGTGGAGTACAAGATTTTCATGATAAGCGTTGGTATTTAAATATTCCGAAACGATAAAAAATAGCCCCTCGTTGAGGGGCGGTACATAAAATGTAGAATGTTACGAAATTGTAATAAAAAATACACTGGTAACATTTTCGTTAAAAAATAAATACAAATTTATTAAGAATAAGTACATTTTTGTATGATAGTACACAAAAGTGTGCTAACATAAACATACAGAAAAAAGTATGTAATTTAGATAAAGCATAAAAAGTTGGTATAGTAATGGAGAGAAGTTTCTGTTTACATCATGGAACTATAAAAGAATATGCAGAATCAATCATGTCAAGTCAAAAATTTTGTTTTAACAAAAGAGAAGATCACTGGCTCGGTAATGGTGTTTATTTTTATGTAGATGATTTTGAACAAGCTAAAATATGGGCTGGTTTGTGTAAAAAAAATTTTTTAAAAAAACTAAAAAAAACAGGCGAAACGCCACTACACGAAAATACTAATGAAGTTGTATTTGAATTAAATTATACGGTTGATAAAGCAGACTATTTGAACTTAGACAGTATAACAGATAGCATGAAGTTAGATAAATTTATTGAAGAACTGAAAGAAATTGGGACTGAAATTAATTCTGATAATAAACATAAAGACATGTGTATGATTTTAGATTTTTATGTAGAATATTATGAGATAAAAGCTGCTAAATATACTTTTACTAATAAGTCGAGAAATGATAATTTAAGTTATTTAGGTATTGAAAAACATGGTGAGCAGTTTTGTATTTATGATGTAGATTCAATCAATTTTTCCAATGTCACGAAGAAAGAGGTCGTTTAATATGTTAGATAAGAAGAAGTTAAATAGTATCGCTCAAAAATTAAACGTTTCTATAAATTTTGATTCAGATACTCCTGGGGTAACTGTTGGTCATGGAGAAAGTAAAAAAATCACATCATTTGATTCTTTGATAGGTTACTTTGAAAAAGATGACAAAAATTATGATTTTCAGTATACTCAGTACGTAGTTGCAAATGAAAATGTTAAATTCAGTTCATTAAAAAATCTATCTGAGGATACGCGAAATCTTTATCAGGAGCTAAAGAACAATACTCAAGGTTCTAGTACTTGTGAGAAATTTGAAATAGCTCAAAAAATAACCAAATATAGTGGATTTACGAAGAAAACAAAAAAAATAAGTAGTAGTTCATTTGTAACAACAAATATTAATAAAAATAGCTATCCTAATAAGGGATTAAGAAGAGTTCAGACTGCCGGTGCACAGAAAAAACTTGTATTAGCTAGTTAAAAGAGGTAACTATGAATAAACCAATAATTGAATTTAATGGATATAAAGTTGAAAAAATTAATTATAAAAGCATAGATTTTAGTGACAGAGATGATATGTCTGAGGTTGAAATAAAAAATGTTGTTGAATGTGGTATTAATGACGAACAAACAAAAGGCCTTGTAGTTGTTAAGTTGTCAGTAATAGATCCTAGAAATTCTAGAGAATTAGAAATAGAAGTCACGGGTTTTTTTGATTTAAGCCTTGATATAAAAAATGAAGAGGAAGCTTATCAATACTTGAGCATTAATGGTTTAGCGATTGTTTATCCTTATGTTCGAACATTTGCTTCTATGTTGACTACTCTAGATTCTGATAAAGCAATCGTTTTACCTTCTGTTAATACAAAAGGATTCTATGAAACTTTTGATAATAAATGATATTTATTAGCTACTTTTTATAAAAGAAGGTAGCTTTTTATTTATTTAAAATAAAAAATAGTTTTGTGATATTTTCGTGGCATAAAATAAAAAAACAGCGCAGACATATTGTTAAACTAACATGGTTGCACTGTTTAAGGAAACCTCTTGCCTACAAGGTACATATAGTAATTAAGTTAGTTCTGTGTTAGAATTTTTTGAAGAGTATTATACAAGCTAAAGCTTTTCTCCATTGCCACTCAAATGAGTGGCTTTTTTATGTATTCTTTTATGGATTAATGAAAGGATGTTTCACATAGTTATACTTCTGTATATTTGAAAAGTTTTACTTTGACTTTTAAAATAGAAAGACATTTGGGTTAAATTGTGAGATAATAATAAAGAAGAGTTTAAAGCGTTCCCCAAAAACCACTTCCCCAATAAGTGTGTTACGCTTTAAACTCTTTTATACTTGAAGCTATTAAAAAGCATACCATATAACTGTAAAAAATAATGGGAAAAAGACTTATAATTGGAGTGGTAGTTAATTAGTGACTTATTTTTGATTTTATAGCACTGATACTATAAAATATAGATATCATCATATTACACAATCTTAATACTAACTTAAAAAATATCTCCTTTCATAAGTATGGTGATAAAATCCGTTCCGGGCTACCTTTTTAGGTAGCCTACTTTAATCTTTATACCTTTCTGGATCAATAAAAGTATACTTTACATAGTCAAATCGTTTATGTTTTGCTCTAACATCTGGAACATTTGTCACTACATCAAACAAAAAGTATACATCCTTCTTCATTCTCGTTTTCGCAGCAGGAATTTTAAAGTAGTTCTTATTAGAATAATGGAGATTGACTAGCAGGCTAGTTTCAATTGCTAAAAAGACTACTTCAGTATCCCAGACTTTATATAAATCTTTGACAAATTTTTCTGATGGATCGTATTTAAACCAAAGCAGATGTTCCTCTAGCTCGATTGTCATGTTTTTCACCTCAACAAAAGTATACGAACTAATGTTTGTTTTGTAAAGGATAAAAATAGGGTAGCAACCGGTACCCAAACTAGTACCCATTTATCAAAAACGACGAAATTTATGTAAATAGAAAAATAAGAATAAACATTGATGTATCAACATTTATATATCTTTAGAACAAATGAAAAGGGTGGTTCTCATAAGAAAAAGATTTGTGTAGATAAATCTAGTTTTTCACTGGCGATTGTGCAATAATAAATTAGCCATCACAACAAAGAATGAAACCCATTATTATCTAGTCTATCTCCATTCTTTTTGTTAGCAGGAGTTGTGGTGGCTTCTCGTACCCTTAGCTCAGTTGGTTAGAGCAGACGGCTCATAACCGTCCGGTCGTAGGCTCGAGTCCTACAGGGTACATATATACCAAAAGCACTCATCAATTTAATTGGTTGAGTGCTTTTTTATTGTTATTAAAAATTAAAAAACTAAAATACATACCCGAATTTCATACCCGAAAACAAAAAAAGTCATCACGTACATCTTTTTCGAAACTACCGAAGTAGCCAAAGATGTACTGATGACGTGGGTTTGGCACCCAATGGGCCGTGAGGGGCTCGAACCCGCGACCCGCTGATTAAGAGTCAGCTGCTCTACCAACTGAGCTAACGGCCCATATGAAAAGTACTTTATAATAGTAGCACTATGGACTTTAAAATGCAAGTCTGCGTTTGTAAAAATTCAAAAAAAACTTTACTTCTTTATAGGAAATCATTCATAGATTATTCATAAATGCCCCCTATTATATAAGTATACCAACCAACAAAAGTTCTTGTAAGAGAACAAACCCTAACACTTTTTCATTTTTTTACTCCTTCCCGCCGTTACCCGCGGCGGGTCTCCTAATCTTAACGATGCTTAAAGAAACAAAGAGAAAAGTCCCCATTGAAAGTTCACTTTCAATGGGGACTTTTTGTTCATTCTGGTTGCTCTATCAGTAAGTGTATCCATGCAAATTCCCGACTTGTTCGAATCCAGCAGCGATTCCTGACTGATGGAACAGAATCTGTTTGTTCTTTTGTAAAGTCACTGTCATCTCAGTACTAGCTTTTTCCCGAATGACACGATTCATCAGTCCTTTGTGAGGAGCCATCAATGGATGCCCCCCATTTTGCAGGACTTTGATCTGTAATATATATTGTTTTTGCTTGATTGTTATAATCAGCTGGTTTTCTTCGCAGAAGATATCCATGATCTTGGCACCATAATAAGTAGCAAAACGATATTCTTTCCCGTTATAATGCAATACAGAGATGATACCTAAAAAGCGGCTACCCATAAAGGGGATTTCTGCTGCAGAAAAGAAAAAATTCGCTTCGGAAGTCACAAACTGATTACATTGTGCCCAGAGATACGTAGCTGGAAAAGAACTGCCCCAATCTTTTTCCAAATAACCAATACCGTTCGTAAAATCAATGATTTTTCCATTCCATACCAAAGTTCCCTTTAAAGAATGCCTCATACTTAAGATGCCATGGTAACACTCCATAATTGAGAGATAAGAAAAAGGCCCCATAATACTCGGAGCATAGGTTGATTTGTTTAGCACAGTAAAATCGCCAAATGTGATCGTCCCTTGGATTGTTAAGTTCGGACCTTTTAATGACAGAGAAAGTCCTTTTTCACTAAATACATTTGTCCCGATCTTAACGAATAATTGATCTTCTTTGATCCATAGATCTTGAGGTTCAAAATAGAACATTTCGGAATGCTCATGATTGATGACTTGGATAAAGGGATACTTCAGGCCATCTTCCCCAACTGAATAACCGGGAATAAAGGCATAAACGTCTTTTTCGATTTGTTGCTTAAAATACCATCCTTCAAAAAAAGGATATTTTCTTTGTTCGCCTTGGAAGTATTTATCTGTTGAAATCATTCTCGTTCCCTCCGTTCAGGTACATTTTACCATGGGAGATTGAAAGCCTATGCATAAAAGGCTTCTTGATATAGAGAAGGTCTGTTATCTAGTTAGTTAGTCATAGCAAGTGGGCAATTGTATTTGTTTTTTTCCTCAATATTTTTTTAAAATGCAAAATTAGTATAAACTTTTAATCTAGTTAAGGTAACTAGATTGAATGTTTTTGATAACTTTGATAAGATGTAAATGAAAACAAAAAAGGGAGATAAAACCATGGAAAAGATGAAGCAACAATTAATCGAGTGGGGAAAAGATCTAGAAGATTTCCACTTGCCACATTGGGAAGAACTTCCTGATTTAGATCTTTATATGGATCAAGTGAGAACATTAGTCGATCGTTATCTTTCTCCAGTCATTCAAGGAGAAAAGCATCCTTTACTCACCTCATCAATGGTCAATAATTATGTGAAACTTGGGTTGATACCAGCGCCTGTCAAGAAAAGATATAACAAAGAACATGTGGCATTTTTGATTGCGATCACGACTTTGAAACAGGTCTTGACGATTCCTGAAATCAAGGAAGGTATCTTATTTCAAGGGAAAACAGTAGGAATCCGCGAAGCCTATAATTTATTTTGCTCTGAACAAGAAACTGCGGTCAAAATGGTCAGCCGACTAGCGCAAGGAGAAAATTATCCACCGTTCCTTGATCAAGAAACGCCGGTGGAATATATTGCTGTTCGGTCTGCCACTTTGTCTTTTGCGATGAAGTTATTGGCAGAAAAGACGATTAGCTTAGAAACAGAGTATTTAATTGAGGAGAAAAAAAATGAAAAATAAAATTGCTATTTTAGTAGATTCTGGTACAGATGTACCACAAGAATTAATTGAAAAATATCAGATGTATGTTATCCCATTAAAAATCATCTATAAAGATAAAGTTTATACAGATAAAGTCGATATTACGCCAGAAGAGATCTATCAAAGATTACCGCAAGAAATCCCTGGAACCTCTCTACCAGATGGCGAAACAATCACTAAGATTTTTGAAAAGATCAAAGCAGATGGCTACGATAAAGTGTTAGCTATTACTATTTCTAGCGGGTTAAGTGGTACCTTCAATATCGTACGACTGATCGCAGAACAGCAAGAAGAATTGGAAACGCATGTATTAGATACGAAGAACATTGGAATCGGAGCAGGTTTCTCTGCGATCCAAGCAGCAAAGTGGTTAGAAGAAGGAGTCGAATGGCAGACATTGATCGACAAGTTGAACGAACTAGTTGAGCACACAAAAGTGTTCTTCAATGTAGCGACTTTAGAATATCTGCAAAAAGGTGGACGTATCGGTTTGGTTGCTTCTATCCTTGGGAATGCGTTAAAACTAAACCCCATCATTTCTTGTAACGACGAAGGTATTTATTATACTGTTGGCAAGGCAAGAGGTCGTAAGAAAAGTTTAGATAAAACAGTTGGCTATGTGCGCGAACGAATTGGCACAGCAAAAGTGTTCAATCTAGCGGTTGCACACGGTGATGCGAAAGAGGAAGCCATCGCAATGGTGGAAAGACTAAAAACTGAATTTCCTCAAGCACAGCACGTTTACTTTGGACAAATCTCTCCAGCGTTAGTTGTCCATACAGGGCCGGGATTGCTAGGTGTAGGAATACAAGTTTTGGAAAACTAAATAATCGTTGAAAAGAATACCAAGAATGTAGTGAAGAAGTCTTTCGAAAAAGTCAGGTTGGAAATCCATCTGTGAAGGACAAACTATTTTCTTGGTATTTTTTTGCGGAGTTTTCCATTAATGGAGCTACGTAAGAAGGACATTTTTTAAATGACACAATATTTAATAATATATGTTATTGAAAGTTTGCAGAAAATGTTATAATCAGAAGCGGAGGATTTTTTTTATGAAAAAAGGAATTGCTGAACTTATTGGTACGTATATTTTAGTTTTTGTAGGAACGGGAGCGGCTGTACTAGGCGGTGGTGCTTCAGGAATCGTCGGTACTACTGGGATTGCATTGGCTTTTGGTTTGACGATCATTGCAGCAGCATATAGTATCGGAACGATTTCAGGTGCACATCTGAACCCAGCTGTTTCAATTGCAATGTGGTTGAACAAACGCATTACAACAACTGAATTATTTTATTATATTGCGGGACAGATCGTTGGGGCTTTTGCGGCGTCATTATCCTTGGCGGGCATATTAGATTCTGCTGGTAAAGGTGTCGACAATCTAGGGCAAAATACATTTGAAATGGGTGTAGGTGGTGCCTTGGCAGTTGAAATCATCCTCACATTTATTTTTGTATTAGTGATCATGACAGTGACAAGTCCAAGCAAAGGAAACAGTAGACTAGCAGGGATCGTTATTGGATTGACATTGACACTAGTCCATTTCGTGGGTGTACCGTTGACTGGAATGTCTGCCAATCCAGCTCGTAGTCTAGCACCAGCATTCTTAGTAGGCGGACAAGCATTGGATCAAGTTTGGGTATTCGTAGTAGCACCAATCGTCGGGGGAATCATTGCGGCACTTGTAGCAAAATACCTCTTGGAAACCGAAGATCTAGATACCATCGAAGTTTGATGTGAGGTCAGTGTCATTCTGAGTGATGACAGCAAGAAACTGTAGAAGCGAGAAACAGAAATATTCGTTTGAAGAATCGAAAATGGAAATGCTAAGGTTCAAGGAATAAAGGTCAAAAAATGTTCTTTAAATTTTGATGATTTTCGCTTTATTCTTAGAAAAGTGTTTGCCATAGTCATCGATTAGTCGAATTTAGAGGTGAGACAAAAGTGGTTTTTACTTTTGTTCCACCTTTTTTTCTTTTAAAAAAGGCTTTTGAGACCTTGTTTTTTACAGAGATGAAACATATTCGGAAATAAGTTATAATAGAAGAGTATGACAATAAATAAAAAAGAGGTGGCTCTTTATGAAAAAGATTTTAGTTGTCGATGACGAAAAGCCGATTTCGGATATCGTCAAATTTAATTTAGCCAAAGAAGGCTATGATGTTTACACTGCTTATGACGGGGAAGAAGCCTTGGAAAAAGTGACTGAGGTAGAACCTGATTTGATTTTACTGGATTTGATGTTGCCAAAAATGGATGGGCTGGAAGTGGCTCGTGAAGTACGCAAAACTTACGATATGCCGATCATTATGGTAACGGCAAAGGATTCTGAAATCGATAAAGTCTTAGGTCTAGAATTAGGCGCAGATGATTATGTCACCAAGCCCTTTTCTAATCGTGAGTTAGTCGCTCGGGTCAAAGCAAATCTTCGCAGAGGAGCAACTGCATCTAAAGAGGTAGAGGAAGAAACGCCGTCAGAATTAGTGATCGGCGATTTGACGATCCATCCAGATGCGTACATGGTAACCAAACGAGGAGAAACAATCGAATTGACGCATCGTGAATTTGAATTGCTCTTTTATTTAGCCAAACATATTGGTCAAGTGATGACCCGTGAACACTTATTACAAACTGTTTGGGGTTATGACTATTTTGGGGATGTACGAACAGTGGACGTTACAGTACGACGTTTACGCGAAAAAATTGAAGATAATCCGAGTCACCCTAATTATTTAGTGACGCGTCGAGGTGTCGGTTACTATTTACGTAACCAAGAACAGGAGTAGTTGATGAAAAGGAAAGTCCGCTTTTTTCGATCAGTCAATTTTAAAATAGCCATTACATTTATTTTGATTTTGCTGATCTCTATTGAAATTATTGGAGCGTATTTCATCCGAGGACTGGAACGTTCAACGATCAATACGTTTATCAAAGATATGAATCAGACGGTTGAATCATTAGCAACTACGATCAGCCCTGAGTTGAATCGTAAAGATAGCGCAGATACAGACGAAGTAAATGCGAATATCAAGCGATTTATTGAAACGAGTGCATCTAGCGATATTCTGGAGATGCGTGTGGTGGACGAAAAAGGGATCATACGTGGGACAACAGATGTGAGTGAGCAGAGTTCCATTGGTAAAAAAAATGATTATGTCGATATCAATGACTTCACAACCAAACGCTATGTAGCACTCGACAATGACGATAAGCGGGTGAACATCAATATTCAACCTATCCTATCCCCGACCGGTGATGCCGTTATCGGGGCTCTTTACGTCAAAAGCAATATCGAACAAAAATATTCAGAAATCAATAATACCGCACTTATCTTCTTTACTGCCTCATTGATTGCTGCATTTATCTCTATGATCGTTTCCGTCCTAGTCGCGCGTTCCATCACCCAACCAATTGGAGAGATGCGTGAGCAGGCGATTCGGATCGCTCGAGGAGATTATAGTCGGAAAGTCAAAGTCCATGGTCAAGATGAATTGGGGCAACTGGCTGATACATTCAATCAATTGGCTGAACGTATCGAAGAAGCACAAGATACGATGGAAGCTGAAAGAAATCGGCTAGATAGCGTCCTTTCTCATATGACAGATGGAGTAATTGCCACAGACCGTCGAGGCAAGGTGATCACGATCAATGACATGGCAATCTCATTGTTGGATGTAAAAAATGAAGAGGCAATCGGACAGTCGATCTTAACACTACTGGACATTGAAGAAGAGTACACGTTACGAAAATTGTTGGAAGATCCGAATGAAATGGTTCTCGACCGTTCAACGGGATTGATGGAAAGTGACCAAATGATTTTACGCGTAGAATTTTCGATGATCCGCAGAGAATCTGGATTTATCAGTGGTTTAGTTGCGGTTCTTCACGATGTCACAGAGCAAGAAAAAACAGAAAGAGAACGACGTGAGTTCGTATCGAATGTTTCACATGAATTGCGGACACCATTGACGAGTATGCGTAGCTATATCGAAGCATTAAGTGAAGGTGCTTGGAAAGACGAAGAAGTTGCCCCTAACTTTTTAAAAGTTACGCTAGATGAAACGGATCGGATGATTCGGATGATCAATGATCTGCTAAATCTTTCAAGGATGGACACAGGAAATACGCAACTTCAACTAGAATATGTGAATTTCAATGAACTAGTCAATTTTGTACTTGACCGATTTGATATGATGGTTGGTAATCAGGAAAAAAATTATCGGATCAAAAGAGAATTTACCCAAAGAGATCTATGGGTGGAAATCGATACAGACAAGATCATTCAAGTGGTGGATAATATCATGAATAATGCAATCAAATATTCTCCAGATGGTGGAACGATCACCTGTCGATTACTAGAAACACACAATAATGTGATTTTAAGTATTACAGACCAAGGGCTAGGGATTCCTAAAAAAGACTTGAACCGAGTTTTTGAGCGCTTCTACCGTGTTGATAAAGCACGAGCAAGAGCCCAAGGAGGAACTGGGCTGGGTCTTGCGATTTCAAGAGAAGTGATAAAAGCACATCGTGGTGCAATCTGGGCAGAAAGTAAAGAAGGACAAGGTTCAACTTTCTATATTTCTTTACCATATGAACCTTATGAGGAGGAATGGTGGGAATGAAAATATCTGAAAAAGTTGTTCGGATCGGACTGATTTTGATGATTGCTTTAAGCATCTATTTCTCTTATGCCATTTGGTTAAGCCCAGCAGGAAAGACATCGATCAATGTCGATGAAACTAGCTCGCAAGTAGTGGAATCTCAAAATTATCGTAAAGCATCAGAGGTATTTCTACCGTTGCATCTAACTTGGATAAATGCTGGATCGCTGAAAGAAACAAACAGTGAGAATCTTATTACCCGTTTACAAACGGTCGTTGAAGGGGCAAGATTTGGTCGACTTTCTGAAGTGGTTTCTGGAAACTTAGAAAAGTTCAATCAGACAAAAACAATTGATGAGGGTGTCGAACTTACGTATAATGCACCTTTGCTTTTAAGCGAATATAAAGATGCCTTTCATTTGAATTTTGATATTTCAGCAATTACCAAGGAAGATGATACGCCTTATTTCAATCGTATCCAATTTGATGAGAAAAAGGATAAAGTACGTTTTATCAATTATTCTGATCACACGATTTATGAGGCGAGTATTTCGATCGATTGGTCGGATCTAGAGAAAGAATTAAAAGCTACAGGTATTAAATGGACAGAAATGAATGCTGAACCATCTATCATGCCAACGCAGTATGATACAAAAAATCCGGTGAAACTGAAGAAATATAGTTACATCTTGTCACAACAACCATACACAGTATTTCGAAATGCTTTTTTTCAAAAACCTGATGAAGTAAAGAATAATGATGAGAGCAGTGAATTGATCTTCTATGATAGAAATGAAACGATGTCGATCCACTCGGACACACAAGTCGTTGATTTTCGGGGAGAAACTCCGGAAGAAGCCTCTGGCGATATTTTTTCCGAAAGTTTCCCTTACATTAGTAAGCTAGGTAGTTCTCTTGGTAATATGCGCTACTTTGATCGTAAGGAAAATAAAATCGATTATCGGATATTTGTAGAAGGATTTCCCGTCTTTAGTTCGGATAGTAAGGGACAGGTTGGAATTGAGATTGGTGATGATTCCGGCGGGTCTGAGGTAAATATCCAAACAAGTTTGAATACGATCCAAGTGCCGATCCCTTCTGATGAGGAAGTAGAATTACCGAATACAGAAAATGTGATTCAAAATTTAGTCGATAAAGGTGCAGATAAAGGGAAAATCCAATCGATCATCGTAGGGTATACATGGCAAAATATCAAAGAAACGAATCGTGTCGTCGATCTATTGCCAGAATGGTATGTGAAATATCAAGAACAATGGTATTCCGTAAGTGAGTTGCTTGTAAGGTTACCTGGATCGGAGGCGAAATAAATGGATTTCAAAAAGATTGAATGGATCTTTTTCGTTGCCTTTTTAGGTCTTAACATTTTCTTATTCAGTAGTTACCATGACGCTGTAAATCAAGAAAACAATGTTATTCGCTCTGATCAAACAGAATCGATCCAGCAACGCCTTGCCAGTGATGACATCTCATACACAGGGAAGATCTCCTCTGAAAGTCGTCAAGGGTATTACCTTAGTGCAGAAGAAACAGATCTTAGCAATGTGCTGACGGATTATCGCCGTAATTCAGATAAAAGAGGTTTGTTAAGTAGCGGGGTCGTATTAAATGATGATGTGCTAACAAAGACGTTATCAGAAACAGAATCAGAAAAGAGTACGTTTGATCCTGATCAGTTAGGTCATTCTGTTGCAGATTTTTTAGCTAATAAAGATGATGTATTGTTTGGCACTGATTATATGTATATGAAGCATTTCTCGACACTAGGTGGAGACTCTCCTGAAATTGAAGCAAGTCAAGTGTACGAAGGTTTACCTTTCTATGATGATACAGCGAAAATCGTGTTTTCATTGGATAAGGTAGATAACCGCTACGCAGTCACCAAATACACCCAGACACATCTTTCAGGTATTGAACAGCTACGTGAGAAAACAGAATTACACACAGAAGAAGATGCAATCAAAACATTATATATAAATAACAAAATTTCCCGAGGTTCAAAGATTTTATGGCGACAATTGGCGTACTCCTGTATTCTTAAAGTACGTGAAAAAAATGTTTGTGTACCTATCTGGTATGTAGCAATCGAAACAGCTGATAAAGTAACACAAGTTGAATCAGTCAATGCATTCAGTAATACGATTGTTACAAATAATACGATTCCAAAGGTGGAAGATCATTAAAAAAGTAGGTATAATGAAAAAAGTTTACAAAGTAAGAAGGGAAGTAGTGAAATGGCTGAAGAAAAACCAGCTTTCAAAATCAGTATCCTAGCAAGCGGAAGCTCTGGAAATTCACTTTATATTGAAAGTGATAAAAAGCGACTTCTGGTGGATGCTGGACTCAGCGGGAAAAAAATTACTTCTTTAATGGCACAGATTGATCGGACACCTGACCAGTTAGATGGGATTTTAGTAACGCATGAACATCGAGACCATATTCATGGGGTCGGTGTATTAGCGAGAAAGTATCATTTAGATGTCTTTGCCAATGAAAAAACTTGGGAAGCGATGTCGCCGTTGATCGGAAATGTTCCAATTGAGCAAAAACATTTATTTGAAATGGGGAAGGTTCAAACTTTTGGCGATCTAGACGTTGAAAGTTTTGGTGTATCACACGATGCAGCAGCACCTCAATTCTATCGTTTCTATAAAGAAAATCGGTCATTTGTCATGTTGACAGATACCGGATATTGTAATGATCGTATGCGTGGGATCATCAAGAATGCAGATGGCTATCTTATGGAAAGCAATCATGATCTGGAAATGCTTCGTATGGGACCTTATCCCTGGAATCTAAAGCAACGGATTCTAGGGGATCGAGGCCATCTTTCTAATGAAGACGGGGCGCTAGTCATGACAGATGTGATTGGTGACCGAACAAAACGGATCTATCTGGGACATTTAAGTAAAGAAAACAATATGAAAGAACTTGCGCATTTAACCATGGAAAATGTCCTTAAAGAAAAAGATCTGGGTGTTGGTTATGACTTTGATGTCTATGACACAGATCCAGATGAAGCAACGGAACTATTTTCAATATGATCGATCCATGATTAGAGAAAAGTAGGGCTCTTTGTCAAATGATGTTGGTAAGGAGAAATCTTAGAATAATTTGGACAGGACAGAAAGAAGGAAACCTCTTTCTGTTCTGTTTATTTGGTTAAAAATGTTTTGCCATGACGAATCATGATCCGTAGTTTGAAATTGTAAAAGCTGCGAAAGCCGTACGCATTGCGTTTTAATACTTTGATGTGGTTGTTTAAACATTCCAATGGTCCATTTGAATAGCTGTAGTGAAGCGCATTTTGGATCTGTGGCAGAAACTTTTTAAACGTTCGTAAAGTGGTTGTATAGGTTTCAGGAAGACCGCTGACTTCTCTGTTTAAACAGTCCTCAAATAATGACTGATCTCTTTTCTTTACCGCATAAAGAATGTCTTGGTATAACTGATAGCCTTGGCA
>NZ_BCQB01000058.1 GCF_001544215.1 Enterococcus durans NBRC 100479 = LMG 10746 | reverse complement strand
TTCCATCTTCAATTTTTGGAACAAAGATTTTTAATTTTAAAAAGTCTTTTTTATTAAGAACTCTATTTCTTCCCGCGCCTCCTGGAGATATAAATTCTAATTTCCTTCTAAAATCTTCTTTAGATACTACATAGTTTAAAAATTTTATATCTGATTTTCCATCCGCTCTATAGGTTGGGAATCTATGCGATACTAATAAACCATCATTTTCTTCCTTTACCACTGCTATTGCGTGTTCCCATGCAAATGTAATATTTACGACTAGGTCATCTTTTTTTACAATAAATAATTTATCCATAGCAACGTTATCTGGGTTATCTACAAATTGTCTAAAAGTGCCTTTAGCATGAGACCTTACAGACATTCTGTAATAAGGTTTATTAGGTTTAGGAACTTCTCTAATAATTTGCTCCACCAATTCATCTAACTTACGCTCTTCCCAATCTTCCATAAATCCTGGAAACCGAATTTCTGGTTGTCTATTATTGCTCATGTTTGAACACCTCCAACGCGCCTTGTAACCACGCTTCATTTTCAGGTGTTGTTTGCAGGGAAGAGATAGCTTCCAAAAGTTCTTTTTCTAGCACTTGCTGTTCTTGTCGTATCTTCTTGATGTCATTTCCGACATGAACCATATCAATTGGTTCTTCTTCTTCGAACGTATCTACATAGCGTGGAATATTTAAGTTATAGTCATTTTCTTTGATTTCATCAAAGGTTGCCAAATGAGCGTATTTCTCGACATCTTTTCTTTCAGCGTAGGTTTCGAGGACTTTTTGAATATTTTCCTCCGATAATTTATTTTGATTTTTTCCTTTGACAAATTCTCGACTAGCGTCAATGAATAATACATCTCGAGTTTGGCGGTTCTTTTTCAATACAATCACCGTCGTTGGAATCGATGTACCAAAGAACAAGTTCGCAGGCATACCAATCACGGCGTAAATACTGCCGTCTTCTAATAATTTTTGACGAATGCCCCCTTCTGCAGCACCACGGAATAAAACCCCGTGTGGCAAGACGATGGCCATGGTCCCTGTTTCCTTCAAATGATAGAAACCATGAAGAAGAAACGCAAAATCTGCTTTGGATTTTGGCGCTAATTTCCCATAACGATTAAATCGAGAATCATCTAAGAAGGTCGCATCTGCTGACCAGTTAGCCTAATAAGGTGGGTTCATTACTACTGCATCAAATGTGTAAGGTTCATCTGTTGGCCAGTCCTTATTCAACGTATCCCCATTGCGGAGATTCATTTCTTCGGCATCTACCCCATGTAAAATCAAGTTCATTTTTGCTAGATTGTATGTCGTTGTATTTAATTCTTGCCCATGATATTTAACGTTATCTTGGTGAGTTAAGTAGTTACGTACGTTTAACATCAATGAACCTGAACCCATCGTTGGATCAAAAACACTAAAGAATCGTCGTTCTTTTTGGTCCAACGTCACAATTTGTGCCATCATATCAGAAACCATATGAGGCGTGTAAAATTCTCCGGCTTTCTTCCCTGCTTCTGAAGCAAATTGACTGATCAGAAATTCATACGCATCCCCGATCACGTCCCCATCGTGACCTAAAACTTCCACGTCATTCAATTTCTTAATGACTTCGGTAATCGTCACGTTTCGTTGTTGCTCATCTGTTCCTAGTTTTTTTGATTGGAGATCCACATCATCAAATAACCCATTAAATTGATTGTAGGTAGATGCCAATTGCACAAAGGCTTTGTTTAGATCGTTCAATTGGAACGTTGCTTGTTTTGCTTGATCCGCTAAGACGTTGAAAAGATACTCTGGTGCAATCGCATACCCCAAAATATCAACGATTGTGGCAATCAGGTCTTCTTTTGATTCTTCATCTGAAAGTAATTCACGATACAACATCGTTTGTTTGCTTACCGTATCATATTCCTCTAAGGATTCATCTGCTAAAAGAACCACTTGTTCCAACAATCGGTCGGATAAATATTTATAGAAAATCAGCCCCAATAAATAATTTTTATATTCTGACGCATCCATTTTGCTACGGAGATTATCTGCCGCACTAAATAATTTTTGATTTAATTCTGCACCCAAAAAGATACACTCCTATCTCTTATTTAAATTGCTATATACCCTCTTATTTTAGCATACTCCCTATTAGAAAAAGAAAAAAACTTATTCTTGCTAATAAACCACGTGAGAGGAGACTAACGTTGTTTGACATAACTTAAACTAGATCGTTAATTTGTTTATATTTCTACATAGTTATCTTTAGAACCATTCAGATACATATGAAACAATTACATATGATTTTTTCCATAAAAAAACAGTACTATCTAGTAGTATAAAATATACAAATTTCCTAAAAATTTTTTCACTAAAACTACTACCTGAAACAGTATGAAACACTAATATATAAACGTTTAATGAAACTATCTCCGTTTTATTTCAGATACAAATAAAAATAGTCGGACTCCAAACCCGAAAAAAAACACACCCCAAGTAGCTTATCCTAAGTTACTGGAGGTGTACAAACACGGTCATATAACAACGAGGTAGGGTAATCAATAAAAAGATGGAAAAACCGTTATTCAATAACTTTCTCAAATATTTCGTTGTGATCAATTACCTTTCCGTTCTTAAATACCACAGAATAATCTTTTTTTTCCATTTTCAAGTAACCTAAGTGGAATATCTTTACCAACTTGCTCTGTCACCGCATTACTGATTCCTGTTAGGTTAGCTAATAAATCTGATAAAGATTGAGCATCTGTAGAAATCTCTGTATTAGTATTTATCGTGATTCCTTTATCTTCGTTTACAAGTTTCCAAGTAGGTGGTATAGCTGTGTATGTTTCTACAAACGAATTAATTTTTTCATTAAGTGGCTTCTCTTTTATATTTCCTTCTAAAAACCCTTTATATATGGCTTGAGCCATACTAAAATAAAGCTGGCCTTGTTCCAATAATTTTACATCATTAGTTAGTAAAGCTGTGTTCACGTTATCAATCGCTTCAAGAAGAGTATCTTTGGTGTCCCTAACAGCTTTAGGTGTGCCTTCTGGAATTTCCCTACTTGATACCTCGTCGATTTTATCTTCCATAAAACCCTTAAAATCATATCTTTCTCCCAAATCCATAGAAGTTTTTGAGAAAGCTTTCATTTCTGAGTCTATTTCTTCAATAATATTTAACATGTCTGATACATATTGTTTAGGCTGATTCGTTTTTAATCTATATGTGGTAAATATCTCAATTCCTCCAATCATCAATAAAATTGCCAAACAAATCCATAATAATTTTTTCTTTTTCATTTTTCCTCCTATATACTGCTGTTATAACAGTGACTAATGTAAAGATTTTCCCAATAATCATTAAACTATTATTTACAGGGAATCAAAAAAACTCCTTAGTAAGCTTACACCTTTAGGAGTTCCTGTTTGGACGTTATGCATAATATATTTAAATCAATTTAACATTAACACCTCAGTATATGGTATTTCTACATAAACACGGTCTTTCTTTGGGTAGTATTCTATATTTATATTAATAGCACTTCCATTGTCTAACGTAGCTTTAGCCCGGTACGTGTTATCACCATTATCATGAGTGATCGTCACATCATCACATGACCGATTTAAGTTATACTGTTCTTGTAAAATCTGTGTTACCAATGGTTTCGATGACTTCTCTAATCCAGATGTACCTGTCATTTTTGAAAAAATGATACCTATAATAGCCAAGACAACGATACCTATAATGATAAACTTCTTGTTCATATTTACTTTATTCAACTTTTTATCTCCTATCTCCAAAATAATTTGCTCTTATCCCTCTTATCAGTACATTGACATCCCTAAAAGTACACCAAAGATTGCTCCAGCTACCCCTGCTATCATCAAAATCGTACCCATTTTCTCATCTTTTTCTCGATATAAGTAGCCCATAATAACAGCAACAGCACCAAATACAACAGGAATAAATGCTAACGATACTACCATAGAAATCCAACCAATAATCAAATACAGCTTCCCTGTCTCTTGTCCATGTACGATTTGTTCCTTCATTTCATTAATTGTCTGCTCAGTACTTTTCTTTACTGCGTCTGCTCCGGTTGTCTCATCTGTTTCTTGTAGTGCTCCGCAAAACTGGCAATACTTACTTTCATCTGTTATTTCTTTACCACATTTTCTACAATACATGTCTTCTCCTCCTAAAATCATTCAATTGCTTATTAGTTAACTGTTTACTTTATTAAACACATCAGAAAACAGCTCGTTTATTGGTACACTTAATATCTCAGAAAGCATTTTCATTTGATAGGGTTTAGGAATCGTTCTCCCTGTTTGCCACGAACTTACACATTGCTGTGTAACATTCATTTTTTTTGCTAACTCCGTTTGAGAAAGTCCTTTTTCTTTTCTGTATCGGCTGAGATTACTTACTTTTTTCATGATTCTCCCCTCCTGTTTTATTATATACAACAATATGATGTATTTCAACTCATAAAATATACAAAAACTTCAAATACCATTACAAATACAACAACTTGTTGTACTATACTGAGATGGGGGTGTATTAATGAAACAGAAACAATATGCAAAGGTCATTAGAGAAAAGCGAAAAGCTCTCGGGTGGACACAAAAAGAATTAGCTGAAAAAATCTTCTCTACACAACAGGCAGTAGCAAGATGGGAAAATTCTGTAACAGAACCTAACCTCGATAGCTTAACAGCTCTTTCTAGAGCCCTAGGAACCCCTGTAAGCCATTTTCTAGACAATGTTGTCGTAGATTATGAGGAAGAGTTTTTGGCTCTCTATCGCTCTCTTAGCACTGAAGATGCAGTTCGAACAATTGACTATATGAAGCTATTAAAAAGGCAAGAAAATGAACGCAATCAGCTATTGAAAGATTGAAAAATAAATAACCCACCGAACTTTAACGGTGGGTGTATTGAGATGAAATAAGATTAAGAGCTATGGATAACCTGTCTAGTTTAATACAATTGGGTCTTTTCTCTTCCTTACTCTCCGTCCATCATCTCTTGTTACACTTGTAAATTGATAAAGAGGAACTAATTCAACACCAGATGCTATCAATGCTTTTATTGTTTCATCTATCCCTGCCCCTTTCGCTAAATATATTAAAAAACTACTACTTGCTTTCACATTGTATAGTTTCTTAATATCCTTAGAAGCTCGTTCAAGAGTGAATCCTTGTTTAACAAAGTAGCCTCTGTTTTTTATTAAAGCATTTTTCACGCTGTTATACCCAACATTACGTAGACGTTCCCAAACAGTGTTAATAAGTTCTTTCTCTGTCATTATACATGTCCCTTGCCACGATAAGCCCTGTAAAACTTCATGTGCCTCATCTAAAATCAATTGTTTTTCTTTGCTGAGTTCTGACCGAAAATTTTGAGGAAATACTCTTTTAGCCTCTTTTTCGTTAAAACATATCTTAACCCAAGCATAAGAAAAATATTGATATGTAAAATGAAATTTTTTCAGAAGTGGAAGGATGTCTTCATTCAATTTTTGAATTATAGAAGTTGCATTAAAAACGTCTAATCGATAGACATTGCTTCTCTTATAATTAAAGTTTCCTAACGCTTTCTCTTCCTTTAACCTATTTAGGTATTCGAGCATCTTCAAAGGAACATCTTCATCATCTAATTTTTTTATCAATCCTATAAATGTCATAAATGATAGTAACTTATTACATTTATCTATGTCATAAGCTTTACCATAGTAAGAACTCATTTTTTTAGCTAGCTGTTCTCCTGACAAAATACAAGTTACACTTTCCTTACTATCATCAAAAAAATTAACATCAGAAAGCAAGATATCATAGACATGTCGCATTTCCTCTAGATAATTCCTTATTGTCCTGAAAAGTTTGTCTTCCATTGATTCAAGAGTGTCAAAAAGTACTTTTGATTCCTCTTTCAATTTTTGAAAATGCGTAGGATACAGGTCTAGGTTCTCTAATAGCCAGTTAAAGGTCTCTACCCGACTATCTTTCTTTAGAATTAACATCACAACCCCAATAAAATCTACACTGACACCACAATTACTAGAATGACAATAAAAAATGGAATGACCATTTTTCCTGGTAAAAATACTAGCAGAGGGATTATGGTCGTCGTGAAACAGACATCTTAAGTTTTTACTTGACTTAAGTAATTTATTCATATCAATGGTTAACAATCTTTCATAAATCTCATTAAAAGACATGTCGGAGGAATCAAACAGGCAGTCTTTAAACCACTGTTTCATTTCTTCTTTGTCGTCATTTTTTATCAACTTAACAAAATCAGTTTCATTGACTAGTTCATACTCTCTCTCTGAATCACTTTGACAATTTTTAGAACATGTCATGGTAAAATCAATCGGAAGCTCAGTAATATCTAACATGTTGTCTCCATTGATTATCATGACTGCATCTGACTTATACCCTCCAAAAAACATTCTAGTAGAAGAATCCACAGAATTATCACACCAAGGCATTTGCTCTTGTAAATACCTGTAAACAGCTTGCATTTCGTTATAGTCAGTAATCGCTTCTTTTAATAGAAAGACAATCTTGAATTTTTCTAGATTTTCAGAGTACCGAATACTTTTTTGTATCGCAAACGCAAAATTATGAACTAAATCGATGGATAAAGCCTTTTCTATGCTTAAGTATCTACTATCATCTTTACTTAAATCTACTACATTATCATTCTCATCTTTAACAGTGTTATCGACATCCAGAATAATTACTCTAGTTTCTAAAAACTCTTCACTTTTGTTGCCTTTATTCTTTGTCTTGCTTGGAATAAATGATTGTGATGAATTTAGTATCTCTACAAACTCATCTCTTGTAACTTCTCTGTAGTTATCTAAACATCTTTTTCGTATTTTCTTTTTTTCATCATCTATAACTGGTTTCTCTAATAGTCTTTCTTTATCTACATTGATTGGAATATTAATCATTGGTATTTCCTCCTTATATAATTCTGTTAAAGACTAAAACATACAGATAATAAAAACAAACTCTTTATTACTATATGTTTTAGTCTTATTTGTTTACTCAATCTTTATACTGTTCCATGAAACTATCAATATCAGATTTTTTGAATCTAATGACCGTATCAATTTTTATAACAGGTAACCCGTATTGAGAAACATATTTTCTAATCGTTCCTACTGATACACCTAGATATTCACTTGCCTGCTGATAGTCCATATACTCTAGAGTAACTCCAGAAATAATGTCTTCTAGCATAGGCTTTAGCACTGTAATTATCTCTTTCACTTGTTGTTCAACTTGTATAGAAACAATGCTATCAATGATTTGTAGAGACATATTTTCCCCTCCTTTCGTGATTACTTGAACAAATTTTCTAAGAATTATCTTCGTATTTTTTGCTCAAAATAAAAGTATTTTGTTATTAACCGATTAATCAAACAAAAAATGATTACCAGTTCATCGACATACACATAATACCTCGACGAAAAAGGGGTGTCAATAGTTTTGTTAAATTTATTTACAACACCCCTTTTTTAAGGTATACTAATTTTAGGAGGTGTGGTCAATATGATAAAGCGTCCACCAATAAATTATTTAGAACGAAAAAAGATACTCGGAACAAAAATAAAAGCTATAAGAAAGAGTAAAAAATTAACACAACCAGCATTTGGTCTTATGATTAACAACGGTCAATTGATTGACAAAAAAACTATCTACGAATGGGAAAAGGGAACCTATTTACCAATACCAGAGCGATTATCCCGAATTGCTGATTTGGGAAATATGAGTATAGAGGAGTTAGTTTGTGGCAATGTAGAAGAATATATTTTGGGAATTATTCTTTATAGAGATAGCATTGTACTAGATGGTATAACATTTCCAGATAAAAACCTGTTCCAGCATCTTCGTCAACAGTTCCCACCAGTACACTCTAATTTAGATACATGGCTGGATAGATATTCCAAATTAGAACCAGAGATGCAAGAATTTATTGCTAACAAGACTTGTAATAAAGTTAAAAATGAAAAAATTAGTCTTTTCAATATCTTAAAAATAGAAGAATTATTCATCAATGCTATTGTAGAAGAATTTGACAATAACATTCTTTTCCTCACTAGCAGTATAGAAGAACTACTAGAAAGAATGGTAGATGAATGGCTACCTATTCAATTGAAAGACATGTCTTATCCCGAAGAAGCTGTGAGAGAAATTACTGATAATATAAACAAGCTAGAACAAACGATTTCATCAATTGGGAAAAAATACACTAAGAAAAAAATGAAGGGAGGTGATACCATCTAGTGGTAAGTACTCCTTGTAAACTAAGAGGAGATGATTTCATGGCAAAAATATCAAAGTACAAAAAGAAAAACGGTCAAGTGGCGTGGATGTATAAAGGACACATTGCCACCGATCCACGAACTGGTGAAAAAATAAATACTACGAGAAGAGGTTTTAGTAGCAAACAAGAAGCTCAAAAAGATTATGACGAATACAGACATCAAATATTATACGGTGTTAAAAAGAAAGCACCTGATATGACATTTGAAGACCTGTATAATGAATGGATAGCTCATCAGCGTACCAGTGTTAAAGCTTCAACAATCGCAATTTCAGTAAGATACGCAAATAATCAAATACTTCCAGCATTTGGTAAGCTTAAATTATCGAATATCTCTGTCCCATATTGTCAAAAAGTGGTAGATGAATGGCACAGTAAATATGAAAGTTACGACTATATGAGAAAACAGACTGCACAAATTTTACGCTACGGGGTTGCAATGCAATATATTGACAATAATCCTATGGAAAAAACACTTCTTCCACGAAAAAAAGAGTATGAGAAAAATCGTAAATTTTACTCAAAAGAGGAGCTTAATGATTTACTGGATGCTTTTAAAGATTTTGGTAACATGAAACAATACGCCTTCTTCAGAATATTGGCATACACAGGTATGAGAAAGAGTGAAGTACTCGCTTTACAGTGGAAAGACATAGATACGTTTAATAAAGAACTACATGTCAATAAAACTCTTGCTGTAGATGAATTTGGTAACGTTATAATTCAATCTCCGAAAACAAGAGCTTCTAGACGAGTTATCTCTTTAGATACTGAGACTCTTTCTATCCTCAACAACTGGAAATTACAGCAAAAAGAAGAGTATTTAAAACTTGGATACAATACTAGCTCTAAAGAGCAACATGTTTTTACAACAGTTAAAAACACTCTATACATTCCAAACACTGTTAATGATTGGTTAAGATATATTTTGAAAAAATATAACTTGCCTCGTATTACACCTCATGGGTTTAGACATACACATGCTAGTTTATTATTAGAAGCAGGAGAATCTGTCAAGGTAGTTCAACAACGATTAGGGCATGAAAATAGTAAAGTGACATTAGACATCTATGCACATATTACAAATAATGCACCTAAGAAAACAGGTCAAGACTTTGCTGATATGATGGCTCATCAGTAAAAGAGCTGGTCAAAAGCTGGTCATTTCTAGTATACAGGCAAAACAAAAAAAGCTAGAAACCTTATATATCAAGGGTTCTAGCTCCTATAACAGGTTTAACCCACACTGCCTTCCATCTCATAACTGATCAATCGGTTCAGTTCGACTGCGTATTCCATTGGTAGTTCTTTGGTGAATGGTTCGACGAAGCCCATGACGATCATTTCAGTGGCTTCGGCTTCGGTCAAGCCGCGGCTCATTAGATAATAGAGTTGTTCTTCTGAGATTTTTGAGACTTTGGCTTCGTGCTCTAGAGAGACTTGGCTGTTGTGGATCTCGTTGAATGGGATCGTATCGGACTTGGATAACTCGTCCATGATGATCGTGTCACATTCGATGTGGGAAATAGAGCCTGCGCTGTTTTTGGCAAAGGTTACTTGTCCACGGTAGTTTACTTCGCCGCCGTCTTTTGAGATTGATTTTGAGACGATCGAGCTTGAAGTGTTGGGTGCATTGTGGATCATTTTTGCTCCTGTGTCTTGGACTTGGTTGGCTCCGGCGAATGCGATTGAAAGCATCGTGCCGCGTGCGCCTTTACCGTCTAAGTAAACGCTTGGGTATTTCATTGTTGTTTTTGCGCCTAAGTTGCCGTCGATCCATTCGACTGTGGCACCTTCATAAGCTTTTGCGCGTTTAGTTACTAGATTGTAGACATTGCTAGACCAGTTTTGGATCGTTGTGTAGCGGCAATACGCATCTTTTCTAGTAAAGATTTCGACGATTGCGGCATGTAGACTATTACTGGAATAGGTTGGCGCAGTACAGCCTTCGACATAGTGGATGCTGGCACCTTCGTCTACGATGATCAGTGTACGTTCGAATTGTCCTGTGTTTTCTGCATTGATCCTAAAGTAGGTTTGCAATGGAACATCGACTTTCACGCCTTTTGGTACATAGATGAATGTACCGCCAGACCAAACAGCTGAATTGAGAGCAGCTAATTTGTTGTCTGTTGGTGGAACAAGTTTTGAAAAATATTCCTTGAAGAGTTCTGGATATTCTTTTAAGGCAGAATCTGTATCTGTAAAAATGATCCCTAACTTTTCAAATTCATCTTTCATGTTATGGTAGACGACTTCTGATTCGTATTGAGCAGAAGCGCCGGCTAAGTATGCACGTTCGGCTTCTGGTATACCGATTTTTTCAAAGGTTTCTTTGATTTTATCTGGAACATCCTCCCAGTCACGTGCTGGCTTGTCACTTGGTTTTTGATAGTATTTGATGGCATTGAAATCAATGTCTGATAAATCGGGCCCCCAACTTTGCATTGGCATTTTGTTGAATGTTTCTAGTGATTTCAAGCGAAATTCAAGCATCCATTCTGGTTCGCCTTTGATTCTAGACATTTCGCGAACAACTTCTTCTGTTAGTCCTTCTCCTGTACTAAAAACTGGTTCTACATCATCGTGAAAACCAAATTTGTATTCTTCTAATTCTGGTACGCCCATGTTCTCACTCCTCTTCCTTATGGTAATGATGGAAGGTTGCAGTACCGTCTTCTTCCATTGCTTTTCCTAAAGCTTTCCAGCCTAAAGTGGCACATTTGATTCTGGCAGGAAATTTAGCGACACCGCTTAGCATCGCTGCATCTCCTAGCTTATCTAGGTCTGCTACTTCTTTACCTTGAACAAGTTGTAAAAAATCAACGGCTAACTTTTCGGCTTCTTCGACTGACTTCCCGATGACTGCATCTGTCATCATAGATGCACTGGCTGTGCTGATCGAACAGCCGCTGCCATCAAATGCGATATTCTTGATGATTCCTTTATCAACTTCGATCTGCAATTTGATGACATCGCCACAAGTGGGATTGTTCAATTCGATCTTGCTAGTTGATGCGCTCAACGTTCCTCGGTGATGGGGATGGGAGGAATGATCGAGGATGACTTGGCGGTAAAGATTGTCTAGTTTAGATAGTGCCATGTTGGAAAAACTCCTTTGTTGCGAGAATTGCATCGACTAAACGATCCGCATCTTGTTTTGTATTGTAAAAGTAAAAGCTTGCTCGTGCAGTGGCCGCGACTTGTAGATATTTCAGTAACGGTTGCGCACAATGGTGACCTGCTCTGACCGCTACTCCTTCCATGTCAAGGGCTGTTGCCACATCATGTGGATGGAGACCGTCAAGATTGAAGGCAATCACACCTGTGCGTTTGGCTGGATCTTGTGGACCATAGATCTTTAGCCCTTCGATTTGTTGTAATTTTGGCAACACATAAGCGACTAACTCTTTTTCATAGTGATGGATATTCTCCATTCCTATTGCTTCTAAATAATCGATTGCATGGCCTAGAGCAATTGCTCCTGCGATATTGGGTGTCCCTGCTTCAAATTTCCATGGGAGTTCTTTCCAAGTGCTATCATACAACTCAACAAAGTCGATCATTTCTCCGCCAAATTCAACGGGTTCCATTTGTTCCAGCCATTTTCTTTTGCCATACAATACACCGATACCTGTTGGTCCACACATCTTGTGTCCGCTGAAAGCAAAGAAGTCACAATCGATTTGTTGTACGTCAATTGCCATATGTGGTGTAGATTGCGCGCCATCGACTACTAGGATGCCGCCTTGTTCGTGGATCATTTGTGCCAGTTCTTCAACTGGATTGATGACACCAAGGACATTTGAGACATGAGCAATCGATACGATCTTTGTATTGCTGTTGATCAGTTCTTTGGCTTTTTCCATGTCTAAAAAGCCTTCTTCCGTCAACTCGATATATTTTAAGCTTGCGCCCGTTTTTTTGGCTAATTGCTGCCAAGGAATAACATTTGAGTGATGTTCCATATAAGAAACCAAGATCTCATCACCTTCATGGATAAACTGTTCACCAAAACTTCGTGCGACCCAATTTAGGCTTGTCGTTGTTCCACGAGTAAATAGTACTTCCGCAGTTTCAGAGGCGTTGATAAAACTTCGCACTTTTTCTCTTGCGGCTTCATATGAATGCGTGGCACGCTCGGCTAAAGTATGCACTCCACGATGGACATTGGCATTCTCATGTTCATAATAATCTTTCAAGGCGTCTAAAACAGCTTTTGGTTTTTGGGTGGTGGCCGCATTGTCTAAATAGACAAGGGGTTCATCATTGACTTCTTGAAAAAGAATGGGAAAATCTTGTCGGATCTTGTCTGCTGAAATCATGCTTTCAACTTCCCTTCGATAACTTCCACTAATTCTTTTCGCACGGCTTCTACTGGAATAGCTGTTAACACTGAACCTAAGAAACCACGAATGACTAAGCGTTCGGCTTCTTCTTTGTGTAGTCCGCGACTCATTAGATAGTACATTTCTTCTGGATCGACACGCCCGACACTTGCGGCATGTCCTGCAGTTACTTCATTTTCATCGATCAACAAGATCGGATTGGCATCTCCTCGTGCTTTATCTGAAAGCATCAATACTCGGCTTTCTTGTTGTGCATCTGCACCTTTTGCACCTTTTAAGATATGACCGATCCCATTGAATGTTAAGGCTCCTCTTTCTCTGATCACGCCGTGTTGCAAGATATGACCAATCGTATGAGGTGCTTTATTGGTTACCCGTGTATCGATCCCTTGTGTTTGTTTTCCGGAACTGATTGCCACGATCTTCACTTCTGAGTGTGCTCCTTCTCCTACTAGATCAGAGTCAAAATCTGCGATCACATTGCCATCGTTCATGACACCGATTGCCCAATCAACTGTGGCATCACGCATGATGTATCCTCGGCGATTCATATAAGAAGTGATGGATTCACCTAATTGATCGACTGCTGAATATTTCACTTTTGCACCAGCTTTAGCGATGACTTCAACAACGATATTTCCTGATACTTTTTTCAATTCTTCCCCTGTGGTTTGGAATCGTTCCAAGTAAGAAAATTCACTATGCTCATCGGCTACGATCAGCACATGCTTAAAGTAATGTTGTGCAATGTCGCCAGCTTGGAAAAATAGTGCTTCGATTGGTTCATCGATCACCACATTTTTAGGGACATATAAAAACAATCCGGTATTCATGAAGGCCGCGTGCAAAGCGGTCAATTGGTCTTCATCCATCTTTACAGCTTTTTGCATGTAGTATTCTTTGACCAAGTCAGGATGTTCTTGCAGTGCAGTGAACAGATCGGTAAAAATGACGCCTTTTTCAGCTAATTCAGTTGATAATTGTTCAAATGTTGTCCATGTACCTTGTTGGACGAGCACTGGATTATCTTTCATCTCATCAAATGCAGCTACGTTGCCTGCTTCACTGTATTGATCTGCCATGTCTTCGATATCGAATAGTGGCCAACGATGGAATTTTACACGATCGATATGGGGAAGTGGTAGTTCATCGGCTTTAGCTAAGGCCTCTTGGCGAAATTTAGTCATCCATTCAGGTTCGCCTTTGCTTAAAGAAAAATTTGTGACAGCGTCAAGTTGTTCGAGCCATTTCTTCTCTTTCATGTCTGCTCCTCCTTACGCTTCTTCTTCTTTGTAGTCGATTCCTAATTCTCTACTGATTCCCGCATATCCTTCGGCTTCGAGACGTTTCGCAAGATCCGCATTACCAGTCATCACTACTCGGCCTTCCATCATGATATGCACCACATCTGGTGTGATGTAGTTCAATAAGCGTTGATAATGGGTGATGATCAATGCACCAAACTCATTGTTACGCATTTCATTGACACCTTTTGCAACGACTTTCAATGCATCGATATCTAGTCCAGAATCGATTTCATCTAGGATGGCAAAAGTTGGTTCGAGCATCAATAGTTGTAGGATTTCATTTCGTTTCTTTTCCCCACCAGAAAAGCCTTCATTTAGATAACGTTCAGCCATTTCTTCTGGCATATTCAAAAGAGCCATTTTTTCATCTAATTTTTTCAAAAATGTCATCACAGACATCTTGTTGTCTTCTTCACGTTTGGCATTGATTGCTGCTCGCATGAATTCGGCATTGGTGATTCCTGGTATCTCACTTGGATATTGCATGGCTAAAAACAAACCTAGTCGTGCACGTTCATCGACTTCCATGTCTAATACATTTTTCCCATCAAACAAGATTTCGCCTTCTGTTACCTCGTAGTTTGGGTTACCCATGATTGCAGCAGATAACGTAGACTTCCCAGTTCCGTTAGGTCCCATAATTGCGTGGATTTCTCCTGTTTTCATTGTTAAATTGACGCCTTTAAGGATTTCTTTTTCCTCAATCGACACATGTAAATTTTTTATTTCTAAGACAGACATGCCAAATTACCTCCAAATTCTGTTTCGTTCTCACTCATTTTAGACTAATTGAGAATGAATCGCAACGTTATAAGTGCTTAAAATCAAATGTTTTTTCACGTGTTATCATTAAATCATAGTTTCTAAATAATAATATATATAAAGTAAAACGAAAAAAGAGCAAGATAAAAGTTAAAACTCTCTTTTATCTCACTCTTTGGATGGGTGTGGGACAAAACTAAAAATCAGGTTTGCTACAGACTCTCGAATAAACGGCGTCAAAAAGTCAGGTTCTTCGGAAATTTC
>NZ_BCQB01000057.1 GCF_001544215.1 Enterococcus durans NBRC 100479 = LMG 10746 | reverse complement strand
TTCCAATACTTGAATTAAGAATATGAGAGTGAGGGGATATTATGAGTAAAATAACTTTTTCAACTAAAGAGATAAACACTCTTCAAAATAATCCAAATGTGCAGCGTGTTAGCGAAAAGGCCATTACTTATACAGACGAATTTAAAAATAGATTTATCGATGACTACCAAGCTGGCAAACTCCCTCGTCAGATTTTTGAGGAGAACGACTTTGATGTGGATGTCATTGGCATAAAGCGAATTGAACAATCAGCTTTCAGATGGAAAAAAGCTTATGAAAAGAATGGCTTGATTGGGCTGACAGGTTCGAGAAAAACATCTTCTGGTAGACCCTTAAATCGTACGCTTACACCGTCTGAAATAATTGAGAGGCAAAAGGATAGGATCGAGTTATTGGAAGGACAGATGGAACTGCTAAAAAAGCTAGAAACGACCGAAAGGAGGCTGCAAAACGCAAGCGAAAATCTAACGCCAGATAAGGCGTATCCATTGATCAAGGAGACACTTGCGCAAAACGTATTTAAGGGAATGACTCGGTACTTTTGTGAACTTCTGGGTGTTTCCCGGTATGGATATTATAGTTACTTGAATGCGGCCCCTATCCGAGAAGCAAGGGAGAAACTAGATTCTGAAGCAAAGAACCTCATTTTAAAAGCTTTCGATCGTAGGGGGTATAAGAAAGGTTCACGTTCCATTAAGATGATATTGGAGAATGAGTTCGCCATTCATTTCAGCCGTAAAAAAATTAGGAGAATCATGAGAAAATATGGTATCGTATGCTCTCATAGAAAGCCAAATCCATATAAAAGAATCGCTAAAGCTACGAAGGAGCATCAAGTCGTTGCCAATAAATTAAATAGAGAATTTAAGCAGGGCATCCCTGGAAAGGTGTTACTGACAGATATCACTTATTTGCCATATAACGAGACGAATATGGCTTATTTGTCGACCGTAAAAGATGCTTGTACGAATGAAATCCTAGCTTATCATGTATCCAATCGGCTTACCTTAGATATTGCGACTAGAACCATTCTTAAATTGAAGAACAACAAGAAAGTGACGCTTCATAAAGATGCCTTTATCCACTCTGATCAGGGAAGTCACTATACAAGCCCTCAGTTCCATAAGCTTTTGAAGAAATACAATCTAGGTCATTCTATGTCTCGCAGGGGCAACTGCTGGGACAATGCGCCTCAGGAATCCTTCTTTGGCCATCTGAAGGATGAAATGGATTATAAATCAGCAAAAACGTTGGAAGAACTGAAGGCAAGAATCAATCATTACATGGTCTACTGTAATAATTACCGTTATCAATGGAATTTAAAAAAGATGACCCTCGTTCAATATAGGAATCATCTTCAAGTTGCTTAATCTCTTTTTTTTATTGTGTCCTTGACATGGGTACCACTTTAGCCTGCAGCCTGACTTCTTTTTCTCAAATTCTTCTATCAAATTGATCATTCAAGAAGTTGAGAAACGCCTTCGCGCAAGTGATTAGGGACTTTTGTTTTCAAAAATGTTTGTGCAGTTTATTATTCAACTGAAATTTTGTCAGCGTTTTCTTTCAAAAATTCTCTAAAACTATCTCCCCAATCACAAATAGAAGTTACAACGGGTTCTAAGAGTAAACCAATTTCACTTAGTTGATACTCTACTTTAGGAGGTACAACCGGGTATACAACCCTAGTAATAATTTGATCTTCTTCTAATTCCCTTAATTGTCTAATTAACATACGTTGATTGACATCGGGAAGGTATCTTTGTATTTCACTTAACCTTAATGGAGACTGTTGGAGCAAACACCAGATAATCGCTATTTTCCAACGTCCACCTATAACGGATAAAGCCAAATCCTTGCTAGTGAAAAAAGTTTTTTCTTTATAATGAATGGTCATATAGTACCATCTCTTTCTATTGATATTTTGTTTATAGTGACAAAATCGTCAGTATTGTCTAATGAATTATAATATGAGATTATGGAAAAGTAAATTAGCAAACAAAAGAAAGAAGGTATTCAATTGAAAAGTAAAGCTGCTGTTGCATTTAAACCAGGAGAACCGCTTCAAATTGTAGAAATCGATGTAGAAGAACCAAAGGCAAAAGAGGTCTTAGTAAAAATCTTGCATACTTCAGTTTGTCATACTGATGCGTTTACTTTATCGGGTGATGATCCAGAAGGTGTATTTCCGGCTGTACTAGGTCATGAAGGTGCTGGTGTTGTCGTTTCTGTAGGGGATGAAGTGACTTCCGTAAAACCAGGAGACCATGTGATTCCACTGTACACGGCTGAATGTGGGGAATGTAAATTCTGTCTTTCTGGTAAGACCAACTTATGTAGTGCCGTTCGAGAAACGCAAGGCAAAGGTTTAATGCCTGATGGAACTACACGTTTCTCTTATAAGGGTGAGCCGATTTATCATTATATGGGAACCAGTACCTTTAGCGAATATACAGTTGTACCTGAGATTTCTTTAGCAAAAATTAACTCAGAAGCACCCCTTGATAAAGTCGCTTTATTTGGGTGCGGTGTAACTACAGGGATAGGTGCTGTACACAAAACGGCAAAAGTGGAAGAAGGTGCAGTAACAGCCGTATTTGGCCTTGGGGCTATCGGTTTAGCTGTTATACAAGGATTGGTCCAAGCAAATGCCAGCCGAATTATTGCTGTCGACTTAGATGAAGATAAGTTTGAATTAGCTAAAAAAATGGGCGCAACCGATTTTGTGAATCCAGCTAAATTTGATCGTCCTATTCAAGAGGTCATCGTTGAAATGACGGATGGGGGAGTTGATTATAGCTTCGAGTGTATTGGAAATGTGGAAGTTATGAAGGCTGCTCTTGAATGTTGTCATAAAGGCTGGGGGGAAAGCACTATTATCGGTGTAGCCGGCGCAGGAAAAGAGATTCATACTCGCCCATTCCAATTGGTAACGGGGCGCGTATGGCGTGGATCAGCCTTTGGCGGAGTCAAAGGTAGAACGGAACTACCAGGAATGGTGGAGGACTTTATGGAGGGTAAAATTGACTTGGACCCCTATATCACCCATCACTTAAACTTTACTGACATTAATGAGGCATTTGATTTGCTTCATAGTGGCGAATCGATTCGAACGATTTTAACATATGAGGAGTGAAGAAGTGAATCTTAAGCTTATTGAAAACCACCTCTCTTTTGGTGGAGAACAGCGTAAGTACAGTCATTATTCAGAAGTGTTACAGTGCAACATGACCTTTAGTCTCTACTTGCCGTCCAATAAAGGAATGGAAAAAATCCCGCTTATTTGGTGGTTATCGGGTTTAACGTGTACCGATGATAATTTTAGTCATAAAAGTGGCTTCCAAAGATTGGCTGAAAAATATCAAGTGGCTGTCATGATTCCCGATACGTCACCACGCGGAGAACATGTTGCTGATGATGAGACTTGGGATCTTGGCCAAGGTGCAGGATTTTATTTGGATGCGACCCAAGAACCATGGGCCAAGCATTATAAGATGTATGCTTATATCACAAAGGAGTTAACCGCGATTGCGTACTCTCTAGTGCCCAACTTCTCAGGGAATGAGAGCATTATGGGGCATTCTATGGGAGGACATGGCGCTTTGGTAACAGGCATGAAAAATACAGAGCGATTCAAAGCGATTTCGGCTTTCTCTCCAATTTTGAGCCCTAGTCAAGTTCCTTGGGGGATCAAAGCCTTCACTACGTATTTAGGGAAGAATCAAACTTCTTGGAAAGAGTGGGATGCTTCCGAACTAGTTAAAGGAACCGGGATGCCGCCTATTCTTATTACGCAAGGAACTGAGGATGGGTTTTATCCAGAACAATTAACAGAAACGTATTTTTTGAAAAATGTTCAGGAAAATAATGTAGCCGTAGATTACAAAAAGGAAGAAGGCTACGACCATAGCTACTTCTTCATTGCTACTTTCTTGGAAGATCATTTCGCTTTTCATATGGCGTACTTAAGATAATTCTTTGATTTAAATGCTCACTCTATTTAAAGTGGTTTGATTGTTGAACTTTATAATGTTCCATAAGTCTTTTGTTAAAAGTAAGCGCCTAATGGAAAGGTACCTAGAAAATGAAAAAGTTGCTGGGAAATAACTAGCTCTAAAAATAAAAACCGCGATGAAATAATCATAAATGTGATTGTTTCGTCGCGGTTTTTATTTTTGACTGATTTGTGTTGAAAAGCTTCCACTTTTCTTCTAGCCTCAAGGGCTAATTTGGTTAGGTTCATGCTCATAAGCATCATTCCAATGTCAGTATGTACAGCTTGCTTGCCTCTGACATGGGTTCTTCGCGTACCAATTCCACCTTTCAATCGATCAAAAATAGTTTCTACGTCAATTTTGCGTTGAGCGTAGATGGCTTTTCCATGATCATTTTCGAGGTTTTCTTTTACATGATGCTTAAAATATTCCCAATTGTAATTTACCGACGTCTGGCGTTGGACACCTTTGGGTGTTTTGGCTAATCAATCGAGCTTTTCATTCTGTTGCTCCGCATCAGCCTTGTAAACGTTAAATTGTCTTTCAAAACTATTTTTATCATTCTGAGTGCTGTAGTGTGAAAAGCTAAAGCGGACACCATCTAAGTCAGCATAGTAATCTTCATTCCCATGATAATCTCAGTTATGGCGATGTTTTGGATTAGAAGCATATTTTTTACTTTTCTCTTTATGATACATGCCGTAGGGGATTAAAGGGACTTTATCAAACGTATCCACAACTGTCTGGTAATTTTCTTCACTTCCATACCCTGCAATTAACTGTAAGACGATTTGTTCCAGAATGCATTCATTTTCATGAATATAATACAGTCGGTCGTCTTGAATCTGGATATTTTTACATAGGATTTGGCTAAACTTAAATTTATCCATGAGTTCTTTTGCTAATATTAAGCCGGAATCTGAGGATAAATTTCCACCAGAGTGAGATACCGAGATATTTGAATTGAAAAGTAAACGATTTTCGCGTGAAGTTGCCATTGAGAGAACCCCTTTCTTTGGTTTGGTTTAGTCGCTTTAACCATAGCAGATTGAGGTTCTTTTTGTACACCCAAAGGGTGCGAATGAACGAAACAAAATAGACTATTATAACAAGTTTTTTGAAGCATTTTTGGAAAAACATGAATACTTCAGGATACTGAGAGAATGTTTTTTTTGATGCCAAAAATTGAGCGAAAATGGTATAAGATTTACATAGGGTTGATGGTGTTTATTCATCTGATCTACATTTCCGTATAGGTCATAGAATGGTTATTCATAGATAGCGGCTTTCCAATCGTAGCTTTAGTAGTAGGAATCCCTTGTTGTTTATGAGAAAAATCATATGGCACAGCTAAAAGTGGAACAAAAATAAAGAAAGTTCGTAAACGTAAGTGAAGTCTTAGCTTTTTACTTATAAAAAAAGATGATAAACTGCTTTCATAAGCTGAAACTATCACTTTTACAAAAAGGAGAGATTTTATGCGCGCAGTAACATGGCAAGGAAATGAAAAAATGGAAGTCAAAACAGTCCCAGATCCAACGATTGAAGAACCAACCGATATGATCGTTCGCATTACAGCAACAGCTATTTGCGGTTCTGACTTGCATTTATACCATAACGGGAAACCGGTCATGGAAGAAGACTATGTAGTAGGCATGAGCCTATGGGAATTGTAGAAGAAGTTGGTTCTGCAGTGACGAAAGTGAAAAAAGGCAACCGAGTCGTTATCCCTTTCAACATTGGTTGTGGAGAGTGTCATTTCTGTACTCATCATATGGAAAGTCAATGTGACAATTCCAATCCTAATCCAATGTTTGATCAAGGTGGATTGTTCGGTTTTGGTAAAATGGAAGGAAATTATCCTGGAGGACAAGCTGAATATTTACGTGTCCCATTTGCAGATTTTACTTCTTTTGTTGTTCCTGAAAGTAATCTGCCGGATGAGAAGGTATTATTTCTATCAGATGTACTGCCAACAGCATATTGGAGTGTTGAACATAGTGGCATGAAACCAGGAGATACAGTAATCGTATTGGGTTCTGGACCTATCGGATTATTTGTACAAAAATTTGCCAAAATGAAAGGTGCTAAACGTGTAATTGCCGTAGACAACGTCGAACATCGTTTGCAACATGCAAAAAAAATGAACGGCGTAGAGATCGTGAATTTTTCAGATGTTTCTGAAGTGGGTAGTGAATTGTATGAAATGACTAAGGGCGGCGCTGAAGTAGTAATAGATTGTGTAGGGATGGATGGCGTAAGACCAATCAAAGAAAAAGCTAAAGAGATTCTTACCTTGCAAAGCGGTTATTACTCACCGCTACAAACGGCAAGTGAAGCTGTGAAGAAATTTGGGACATTGATGGTAACTGGGGTTTACATGACTCCAGCAACGAATTTCCCGTTCCAAGATTTCTTCACTCGTAATGTGAGTATCAAAATGGGACAAGCTCCGGTTATTCACTTGATGCCGAAAATCTATGACATGATTGAAAAAGGGGAATTCGATCCATCAGATATCATTACACATACAATGCCTTTGGAACGTGCGGCTGAAGCATACGATATTTTTGACAAAAAAGCAGATAATAACATTAAAGTAGTATTGAAGCCAGGTATGTCTTAAAAGAAATAGTGTGGCTGGGAGATAATTAGCTCTAAAAACAAAGGCTCTTCGACATTTAGTGTTGGTAAAGATAAATTCAACTGAAAAATCAAGTCTGATCCAGTTAAACAGATTGTTTAACTGGACTTATTTTTGTTGTAAAAATAAGTCCTTGCATAATATAAATTCTGGCACGAAAGTTGAAGAAGTTACGGTAGCCGTAGGCTACTCTCTTTATCACTTTAATTTTATTATTTGTTTCTTCTAAGGCACCATTATTATACTTTGTTTCAAATGCATTTTGAATGCCCTGTTTGTACTTGTTCAAGAAGGTTAGTTTCTTTCTAAACTATTCGGGAAGGTTTATATCCATGCTATTTATTGTATAAAAAAAACTGTCTGTATCCTTTTGTGGATAGGCTACAATAAACTAGACAGAAAAGATAAGGTGTCTAAACTATAAGAAAACACACTGGAGGATCATTTCATGTCGCCAAGAAGAGAACGCAGAACCTACACGCAAGAATTTAAACAACAAATGGTTGACTTATTAAATTCGGGGAAACCAAGAGTCGACATCATCAGAAAATATGAACTAACACCATCGTCCTTTGACAAATGGGTCCGTCAGGCAAAAAAGACAAGTTCATTCAAAGCAGCCGATAATTTGACCTCCGCGGAAAAAGAGCTTATAGGCTTACGCAAACGAAACCAACAACTTGAGATGGAGAATGATATTTTAAAGCAAGCTGCGCTGATATTTGGATGAAAAGACAAGTAATCGATGCAAATAAGCATACTTACTCCATATCAGCGATGTGACAATTGTTAAATATCTCCCGTCAGACGTATTACTATACAACAAAGGAAAAGCCTAGTGAAGCTGCGCTTGAAGAGGCCGTAATAGAAGAATTCGATTGCAGCCGCAAGAACTATGGTACGCGAAAAATCAAAGCTGCTCTGGCAAAAAGTCATGTGACCTCCTTGGTTGCATGATTTTATTTCGGTCAGTAGAGGATAGAACGCAACTTACAGGGAGAAAGTGAGAATTCATTAATGTCATTTGCATTAGAAATTAAGAATTAAAAAAAGCCTTGCGCTACAGGCGTAGAAGCTTTGAAAGGAATTGACTTAACAGTGGATGAAGGAGATTTTTACGCACTCCTGAGACTAAATGGGGCAGGCAAATCCACGAATATTGGAATTATTACTTCATTAGTAAATAAAACTTCAGGTGAGGTCAAAATATTCGGCTATGATATTGATACAGATTTAGTAAGAGCCAAACAAAAAATTGAGCTTGTCCCTTTTTTTCATTAAATAAATTATGTTTTCTTAAAGATATAATTACTAATATTTAAGCTTATTTTCATTTATACTTCTCAAAATGAGAGTGTAAAATATTTTGTGTAAATAGAAAAAAGGAAGTCCCTTCTGTAGAATAGAGTTACCACAACACATTCACAGAAAAGAGGACTTCCATATGAACGATTTTACTACAGAAATTCTAAAGAATCTAGCGAACAAAGGCGATTTGAATGAATTATTCCGTGTCCATTTGGAAAAAGCTGTCAATACGCTTCTCAAAACGGAGTTAACGGCTTTCCTCGATTACGAAAAGTACGATCGCATTGGTTTTAACACGGGTAATTCTCGTAACGGCTCCTATGACCGTACGGTCAAGACCGAGTACGGGGAACTTCATCTCCAGATTCCGCGCGACCGCAACGGCGAGTTCAAGCAACAGACTGTTCCTGCTTATAGACGGACGAATGATACCTTAGAGGAGACCGTCATTCACCTCTTCCGAAAAGGTATTACCATGTCGGAAATCGCAGACTTGATTGAGAAAATGTATGGGCATCACTACACGCCCCAAACCATGTCCAATATGACTAAATCATTTACGGAAGAAGTCACTTCATTTAAGGAACGTGAGCTTCATGACCGTTATGCCGCTATTTATATGGACGCAACCTATATCCCTTTAAAGCGGAAAACCGGCGCCAAGGAAGCCATTCATATCGCAGTTGGCATTTGCCCGGACGGTTCAAAGGAAGTGTTGAGCTATGCGATTGCACCAACTGAATCTATCACGATTTGGGAAGAGATTTTAATAGACCTTCAGGAACGTGGCGTGAAAAACGTCCTCCTTTTCATCACGGATGGCTTAAAGGGGATGGCAGCGGCCGTGCAGCGGTTCTACCCCAAAGCCCGTTTTCAACATTGCTGTGTGCACGTTTCCCGTAATATCAGTCACAAAGTGCGTGTCGATGGTCGTAAGGAAGTCTGTGATGATTTTAAAATGGTGTATCAAGCGTCATCTAAAAAGGCGGCATTGGAAGCACGTGGTGCTTTTGCGGAAAAATGGAAAACCAGTTATCCAAAAATGGTGGAATCGATCCTTTCGAACGATTACCTGCTCACTTTCTATGATTTCCCATTAGCCATACGCAAGACTATTTACTCTACGAACTTGATTGAATCCTTTAATAAGCAAATCAAGAAATACAGCCACCGCAAGGAACAGTTCCAAAATGAAGAGTCGATGGAACGTTTCTTAGTCTCGTCTTTTGATACTTACAACCAAAAATTCCTAGGTCGCAGTCATAAAGGTTTCCAACAGGCCGAAGGCGAGCTCGAACAAATGCTGAGTCAATCGATGGAGAATTAGAAACAATCTACAATCTACAGTAGGGAAGAACCATTTACACAAAATTATTGACGCTCCCTAGCTAGATTTACAATATCTATTTTATTAGATTTAAGTTCAGTTATAGTTGTAGGGCTGATACTGATTAACATTAATAAACAATTGTTTTTAATAACTTTAAGTTCTATACCTTTTTATATTATAATTATTTTAGGATCGAATAAAAAGATGATTCGATTAAATGTAGAAGAGATGCAAAAGAATTCAATATTAGATTCAAACTTTATTGAATCATTAAACGGTATACATACTATAAAAGCACTTTGTAGTGAGAAAAAAATTGTAAATCAAATATATAAAAGTTTAAATGATTTTTTTGATGTATCATTAAAACGAAATATGTATGATTCTGTAACTCAAAATTTAAAAATAATGATATCTTTTTTAATGTCGGCGTTTGTATTGTGGATTGGTTCATATGATATTATTAATGGTAAAATTACAATAGGAGAATTAAATCTTTCAATTCATTATCTATACTTTTCTCTGCACCTATACAAAACATAATAAATCTACAAGAAAAATTTCAAAAAGCACAAGTGGCAAATACTCGACTTAACGATGTATTTTCTATAGATCATGAAGACAAAGATAAGCTTATTCATTTGGAACGATTACCTGAAAACTCAATAATTACATTTGAAAATGTATATTTTACTTATTCTTCTAAATATTCTAACGTATTAGATAATATAAATCTTTCTTTACCTCTAAACAAAAACATAGGAATAAAAGGTGATAGTGGTGTGGGAAAGTCAACTTTAGCACAACTTCTAGCTGGATTTTATGTACCAGATAGCGGGAAAATTTGTATAAATGAGAAAAATATTGAAAATATTAATAGAAAAGACTTACGTAAATTAATTACTTATGTTCCTCAAGAATCTTTTATTGTGAGTGGATCCATTAAAGATAATTTAGTTTTAGGTTTAGAAAGTGTCCCTAATGAAAAAGAATTTGATAAAGTATTGAAAGATACTTGTTTGTGGAGTTTTATTAATGAGCTTCCTCTGGGTCTTGATACGTATCTAGAAGAAAATAGAACGAATTTATCAGGTGGTCAAAAGCAAAGAATAGCTCTAGCAAGAGTTTTATTATCAGAAAGTAAAGTTTTATTGTTAGATGAAGCTACGAGTGCTCTAGATTCTAAAACTGAAATGCGAATTTTTGATAAGTTATTAACATACTCTAATAAGACATTAATAATGATATCCCATAACCTTAACTTAATAAACAAGTGCGATTTGATAATTGATTTAGATAAAAAGTGACTTCGAGAAATTATAATAAAATTATTTAAAAGTAAATTAAAATTAAGGAGGATTAATAAATGAGTAATTTAAAATGGTTTTCTGGCGGAGATGATCGAAGCAAAAGAGCAGAAATAATTATTACTGAATTATTAGATGATTTAGAGACAGATTTAGAAAATGATTCCCTTCGAATGATATTGCACACCTACCTTGGAAATCTGAAAAATGAAGGAACTTCAGTACCTTTAATTTTAAGTCGTATGAATTTAGAAATATCAAATGCAATAAAAAAAGACGGTGTATCTTTAAATGCAAAGCAATCAAAAAAATTAAAAGAATTGATGTCTATATCTAATATAAGATATGGTTATTAGTAATTTCGGTTGCGTCAAGAATTATGTGTAAATGGAAAAAACCATTCTGTCGGTTAAGTTAAAACATTGATTCTAATGTATCTTGTATTTCTTTAAAACCTTTATGAATCCGACACAAAAACTTCTGATTATAGTTGTTGAATTGAGAAACTAAGAATCTCTCCAGAGATTCTTCATTAGGAAATTGTTCTTTTCTTTTTGTATATTTCTTTAATTGTTTGTTAAAACCTTCAATCAAGTTAGTTGAATAAATGGTTCTTCTGATTGATGGAGGAAAATTATAAAAGGTTAATATAGCAGGATTCACGAGTAATTTAACTACTCGTGGATACTGCTTTTTCCATTTATCTATCATAAAACTTATTTGATTCATAGCTTCTTCTTTTGAAGCTGCTTGATAAACCAATTTAAAATCATTACAGACTTCTTGTCGGTCACTAACACGAACCTTATGAGCAATGTTTCTAGAGATATGGACACAACATTGTTGAAATTGAGCATTTGGATAAATACTATGGATACTATCGTTAATGCCGCTTAAACCATCAGTTACGACTAATAAAACCTCTTCTAAACCACGGTCTTTTAAGTCTTGAAGTATTTCTTTCCAAACATACGAAGACTCAGTTGGAGCAATACTAAACCCAAGAACCTCTTTGGTCCCATCTAGTCGGATACCTATGACAATATATACAGCTTCTTTTGAGACAGTTTGTCTTTTTAAAGGAATGTGAGTAGCATCCATAAAAATGATTGAGTATTGGGATTCTAAGGACCTTTCTTTAAAAGCAACAACATCTTCAGATACTATTTGAGTGATATTGGAAATGGTTTGTGGCGTATAGTAATGACCATATATTTTTTCAATCAACTCAGAGATTTCAGACATAGTGATTCCTTTTTGAAATAATTGGATAATGGTGGTTTCTAAAGAGTCGTTACTTCTTTTATAAGCAGGCAACGTTTGTTGAGAAAACTCTCCGTTTCTATCTCTAGGAATTGCCAAATTTAATTCTCCAAACTCTGTTTTAAATGAACGAGAATAATTCCCATTTCGGGAATTACCTGAATTAAAACCAGTGCGATTATATTTCTCATAATCAATAAAAGCCGTTAATTCAGCTTGTAGCAGTGTTGCCATTCCATTGTGAAAATAAATTGGTCTAGTTAACTACCTCTTGTGTTCCTTTGTTTTTTGAATTTTTAAGATTGTGAAATTTATTAGCATTAACTTGATTCAGATAACAAAAATATTACTTTGCCTTACTCTTTTTAGCTTGCTTTATCGTCTTATCCTCTAAAACTTGATACTGAACGTTAAATTTTCTTCGTTCATCTTCTGTCATAGAATCCAGCACATTCTGAATCAACAACGCTACAGTCTCTTTTTGAGTATTCCCATAACCAATCAAACTAAGTGCATTAATTTGATCTCTAAGTCTAGTGTCAATTTTTAAAGTTGTTTCTGTCGGACTGTAATTATTTGCAGCAATAACTACAGAATGTTTAGTAGTATCTTTTTCTATCTCTCGTTCCTCGTTTAATTGATTAAAAATTTCATATAAATCTAAACTCAACTTTTTGGCTTGCGCTATCAATGTAGCTTCTTTATCCCTCAGCCCGTTCCTCCTTTTAAATCTTTTTTGCACGTTGTTGTTTGTTATAATCTTTTAGCTCTAAAGAATCTAAAATAAAATCAAATCTTTTTCGTTCGTCGTCAGATAAGCTATCTAGCGTTGAAAAGCACATTTTTTCAACAGCATCTTTTTGAGAATCAAACATTCCGATATTTACTAGAGATGTCAGCATATTTCGAACGTGATTATCCACTTTTATAGTAGCGCGTTCAGTCGTGCTTCTTATTCCTAATTTAGAAGGTTCGGATTCCGAATTGGAAAGTATCCTGCCAATATTTAATTCATTCCGATCTATTTGTTGATTTATAACAGGATTAGGCTTCCGTTCCAATTTCTTTTTATTACTCTGATTCATCATTCCCATTATCCATCAATCCTCTCTAATATTTCTTCCCCTACCAAAGTAAAAATACTATGCACCTTTTTATCGTGCGGATCTTTAGGATTATCTGTGATGCCAGTCATGTCCACACGCTTAACTCGCTCCATTAAAGAAATTTTATGATCAAATATATATTCTTCACCAAATTCTTCTGTAGCCAATTCTAGTATTTCTTCGTCTACACGTGCATTCCGTTTGCTTAACACTGGAAGTATACCTAAAACATCACAACTGGCATTGAATTCGTCAATTAAAGTGTTTTGCAAATATTGAATAAATACCTCTGCACCAGTCAAACTTCTTTCTTGCGTTTGAAGGACAACAATAATCTGATCGCAAGCATAGAAAGCAGTGTCATTAAGAAGTGACAAAGTTGGCGGTACATCTAAAAATATATAATCAAATTTTGAAATCAAAGGCTTTATATATTCTTTTAAGTACTTCACTCGATCAATCTCAGCATTAAAGTTCTTTTCTAAATATCTTGGATAAACTGAAAAATCTACAGCGTTGGGTATTAAGTAGAGATTTTCTTTGATTACTAATGCTAATTTATCAGATTCAATATTTTCTGTAATACCTCTCATAAGAGATTTGTCGATTGTTGTAATTTCATTGTCATTAGAACTTGTTTTAAACATTAAAGAAGTCAAATTTGCTTGAGCATCCAAATCAATCATTAATACTCTTTTGCCAACTTTAGCCAAATTATATCCGACAAGAGCAGTCGTGCTGGTTTTACCGACTCCGCCTTTAAAGTTTGCAAATGAAAGAACCTTTTCCACAGTTGTCTACCTCCGTTGGTGTACTATTTTTTTTTACAGTATGCCACAGATGAGTAACATTCAAAAAAATGGTGTACAAGTGTACAAGCAGACACCTTGAAAACTCTATATAAAACTAATATAAAGCTTGGTACGATTCTGTTTGTAAGACATACGAATAGTATCAGAGGTAGGAGCCAAGCTGCCTGATATTAAATTATCGATAAAGTAGAAAGGTTAAGCATTAGCCGCTGCAATAACTAATGCTAGGAGACAGCAACGTGTAACCATTACCGCACGTGTTTCTGAATGGTGGTAGCGACCGATTTGAACGGCTAGGGCGGAAATACGGTGCAAATGCACGGTGGTTTCATGCAATGCTTACAGGGCGTATTTTGTAAGGGTATGTAACGGAGATAATCCCGACGGTAATGGATGTGAGAGGCCAAGCCGGCGCTGACGATAGCGCAAACAAACATAGTTGCACTCTAGCGATCGTTATTTATTTTTAACGGTCAAACTAGGATACAACTATGCTTAAAACACTTCGCCTCAACTTCTGGTAGCAAAAGTGATTTTGAAAGTCAAAATATTTTTTATGAGTTATTTATAATTCTAAAAAACAAGTGTATTAATCTACTAATTTGAGACTTGTACTATTTTATTGTTTTCGTGTTTAATGTATTGATAAACTTTGTTTGTAACTAAACAGTCTTCTAAAGCATCGTGTGAATTATTATCTAAATTGAGATAATCTTTTAAAGTTATTAGTTTGTGATTCGGAGTTTCGAAATGTCTTCGTGCTAAAGGTAAAGTATCAATTACACGGATTCGTTGATTTAATTCAATATTATTTTCATTTAATTGATGCAGCAAAAACTTTAAATCAAAAGGTGCGTTATGAGCGACAAGAGTATAACAACTAATAAACGATATTAGCTGAGGTGAAAAGTCTTCAAATGTGGGCATATTTACGACATCTTCTAATTCTAATCCAGTTATCTTAGTTATTCTTTTAGAGATGTTTGATCTAAATGGTTTAATATTTTGATATATGCGATCAATTTCTTCGTTTGATTCATATTTTATAGCACCAATTTGGATAATTTCGCTATCCAACGGACTTAATCCAGTGGTTTCGAAATCTATTACGACGTAATCATCAACCAGTTTACGAGCTTTAATGTAAGTTGGACTCTTTTTATCTGCTTTTTTTGATTTCGAGGGAGGGGTAGGACCGGTTATATTTACTGATTTTTTAATCAAATCATCAATATTTATTTTGTTTTCGATAACGTTTTCTTTATCAGGGTTTTGAATAGTCGCATCTTCATTTTTTTCTATCGTTTGTTCTTTGATGATTTCTTTCATTTTATGAGAAAAACTCAAGAAAAGAA
>NZ_BCQB01000056.1 GCF_001544215.1 Enterococcus durans NBRC 100479 = LMG 10746 | reverse complement strand
GAAAGTTCATCTGCTTTTTTGTTTTTCTATAAAACTGCTTCAATCGCATCGACCATTTTTGTGGGAGAAGTTTGTGGGGAGAAACGTTCAACGACCTCGCCATTTTTATCTACTAAAAATTTAGCGAAATTCCATTTGATTGCATTTGTTAGTGTGCCAGACGCGTTTTCTTTTAGATAAGCAAAAAGTGGATCGGTATGCGACCCATTGACTTCAGTCAGTTGGTGCATCGGGAAGGTAACTCCGTATGTGGTGCGACAAGCTTCAGCGGCGTCACTTGCATCGTCAACTTCTTGTTTGAATTGATTCGATGGAAATCCCAAAATGATCAAACCTTTAGATTGATATTGTTCGTAAAGTTCTTCTAATTGTTTGAATTGTGGTGCTAATCCGCATTTCGTAGCTGTATTGACAATGATCATCGGGTGACCTTTGTATTTATCTAATGAATAGCTTGTGCCATTTTCTAGTGTGGCGGTAAAGTCATAAATGTTCATCAGTAATTCCTCCTAAGGTATTTCCAAAGTATTATGATTTCTTGCTTCATGAAATGATTAAAAAAAGCCAGACAATCTCGAAAATATTGAAAAGTATCTTCAGATCGTCCGGCTTTTTCAGAGCAAAATAGTCTTACATAATCTCTTAGAATACATAAATTGATTGTGCTCAAATCATACGCTTATTTTGATTAAATAGCTAGTCCGTTTATTCAATCAAGTGTTTGAATAGCTCGAATATAGTGAATTATCCAGACACATTTTTGTCTAAAACAGGGTGTTTAAGCTTCTACTTCAGACCATTCGTCACGTTTTGCTAAGAATTCGCGTGCTAATGCTTGCGCGCCTTCTAATGTGTGACTAGCAGCCCAGCCACATTGTGTTTCATTACTTGCTGGGACTTCCGTTGCTTCTAGTACGTCGTTCATCGTTTTTTCTAAGATATCTAAAATATCATCATAACTTTCATGGTTTAAAACAGTTAGATAAAACCCTGTTTGGCATCCCATTGGAGACCAGTCAACAATATAGTCCGCATGGTTACGAATCAATTCTGCTGTTAAATGTTCTAAAGAATGTAGACTTGGCATGTCCATGTGTTCTTTGTTTGGTTGTTTGAAACGGACATCATATTTAATGATAACATCCCCATGTTCTCCCGTTTTACGGTCAGCAACTCGGATATAAGGTGCTTTTACTTTTGTGTGGTCAAGATTAAAACTTTCAACGTTCATTCTCATGTGTGATTACCCCTAACTATTGTTCATACTAGCTGTTTATGGAAGAAAATAGTGAACATTCCATAATCAAGCTGCTATTCATATAGATTCTAACACTTATTTCTTTTAAGGTGTAGTAATCTGAAATGATTTTTATCTTTTTATTAAGGGTTCGAACGCTTGGGTCAAATCATCTAAAAGATCTTCCCCATATTCGATACCTACTGACAATCGGATCAAGCCGTCTTTGATTCCTGCTGCTTCCCGTTTTTCTTTGGGAACAGACGCATGGGTCATAACGGAAGGAATTTCGACGAGACTTTCAACGCCTCCCAAGCTTTCACCTAGGATAAATAATTGTAATGCTTCTACGAAGGGAATTGCTTCTTCATCTTGTTTTAATGTAAAGGAAACCATCCCACTAAATCCACTCATTTGTGCTTGTGCAAGTGTGTGATTTGGATGAGTAGCTAAACCAGGATAATAGACTTTTTCTACTTTAGGGTGGTTTGCTAAAAATTCAGCTACACGAAAGGCATTTTTTTGATGTTCTTCCATACGTACGCCTAATGTTTTGATTCCCCGTTGCAGTAGCCAACTATCTTGTGGGCCTAACACACCACCTATTGCATTTTGGTAAAAAGCGATGGAGTCAGCTAATTCTTCATTATTGGTAGTGACAAGACCAGCAACGACATCACTATGCCCACCTAAATATTTTGTACCGCTGTGTAAAACAATATCTGCACCTAAATCAAGAGGTTTCTGGAAATAAGGTGTGGCAAAGGTATTATCAACGATTGTAAGTAAATGATGTTTTCTGGCAATCTCAGCACTTTTTTCAAGGTCAGTGATTTTTAACAATGGATTACTTGGTGACTCTAGGTATAAAGCTTTAGTATTTGGTTGGATAGCATTTTCGATTTGAGTTAAATCACTGGTATCGATGATCGTATACTCTAAGCCATTTTTGGTGAGGACTTTGTCAAACAAGCGGAATGTTCCACCATAGACATCATCCCCTAATAAGAGATGATCACCAGCTTGGAAAAGGGAAAATACGGCATGGATACCGGCTAAGCCGGAAGCAAAAGCAAAGCCTTTTACTCCGCCTTCTAAATCAGCAATCAGTTCTTCTAAAGCAAACCGAGTTGGATTACCTGAACGAGAATACTCATAGTGTTTGGGTTTGCCCACACCGTTTTGACGGTAAGTCGAGGTTTGATAGATGGGAACACTGACTGCTCCAGTAGTTGGATCTTCGCTAATTCCACCGTGAATCATTTTTGTTTGAATGTGCATGGTTATTTCCTCCTAAAGTGTATGATTCTTTTATTTGATAATAAGTTAATCTAAAAAAGCATGTTTTTATTCATAGATTCCCTTAGATAGATAACGATCAGCTGTGTCTGGAAAAATCGTTACAACCGTACTTTTCTCTGGTAAACGTTGGACCTCATGTAAAGCAGCAGCAAAAGCAGCACCACTGGAACTGCCAACTAACAAGCCATTTTTTTCAGCTAACTGTCTGGTATAGTCGAACCCCTCTTTGTCAGAAATCGTTTCAAAGCGAGTAATCGGAAGTGTTGCAAGAAAAGGTGGAGTGAACTCTACCCCGATCCCTTCAATTGCATGAGCGTGTGGTTTCCCACCGTTTAAAATGGAGCCCTCAGGTTCAACGCCAATTAATTGAATGGCAGGAATCTGTTCCTTCAAATAGCTGGCTGTTCCTGCAAAAGTTCCGCCACTTCCGATACCAGCAACAAAACTAGTGAGTTGATCTCCTAATTCCTGAAGAATTTCTGGACCTAGCGTATGGTAATATGCAGCAGGGTTATCAGGATTTTCAAATTGTAAAGGAAGATAACTGTCAGGTATCGCTTGTGCTAACTCCTTGCTTTTTTCAATTGCACCCAGAATGCCTAACTCGCTCGGTGTATGAATGATGGTAGCGCCTAGTGCTTTCATCAATTGCTGTTTCTCAAGACTGAATTTTTCTGGAACGACAAAAATCGTTTTTAACTGGTAGCTCAATGCGGCAATTGCGAGACCAATACCGGTGTTGCCGGCAGTGGGTTCGATAATGGTCGTATTTTTTGTGATTTTCCCTTTTTTTACGCCAGTTGTAATTAGATACTTTCCTAAGCGATCTTTGATACTTCCTCCAGGATTTAAATTTTCTAATTTGGCATAGATCACTGAATCTTTAGGCATGGGATAATCTTTTTCAGTGAATTTAAAAATGGGCGTTGAACCAATCGCATCTGTAACCGTTGTAATAATCATGAGATCCTCCTAAAAAAATATAAAATAAAAAAGGAGCTGACTATTAAATCAGCTCCTTGAAAAATCATCAGATGAGTGTCCATTAAAGGATAAATTTAAATAGAGATACTCAACTATATGAAGGGCTATCAATAGACATGACGAATAATATGCTGCTTTTAAGCACCATACAACAGCAACGATTCAATTCTTTATGATTGCTGATAGTCATGTTCGTTCCCTCCAAAAAAGAATTGAGTTAAAAATAGCATGAAAAAAATCGAAAGTCAAAGACTAAACCTTAAAAAGAGATAATTTCCTAGTTTTATGGCCAGTTGTCTGATACAATAAAGTTGATTATGATTAAGATAAGAAGGAGCAAAAATAATGATCTCAGCAAGTGATTTAAGAGCCGGAATGACATTTGTTCAAGACGGCAAACTAATTAAAGTTTTAGACGCAAGCCACCACAAACCTGGTAAAGGAAATACAGTCATGCGTATGAAATTAAAAGACGTTCGTTCAGGAGCAACTTACGATACGACTTTTAGACCAGAAGAAAAATTTGAAAAAGCACACATCGACACGAAGGCTGTCCAATATTTATACACAATGGACGATACAGCATTCTTCATGGATCTTGAAACATATGAACAATATGAAATTCCAGTTGAAACTGTAGAAGAAGAAATGAAATATATCCTAGAAAATATGGAAGTTAAAATTCAATTCTTCGGTAGTGAAGTGATTGGTGTTCAATTGCCAACAACTGTTGTGTTGCGTGTCGTTGAAACACAACCTTCAATCAAAGGTGCTACTGTTACTGGTTCAGGTAAACCAGCTACAATGGAAACAGGTCTAGTTGTCAACGTTCCTGATTTCGTCGAAGTAGATGAACTACTTGAAATCAATACAGCAGAAGGCACATATTTGAAACGTGCGTCAAAATAATTTTTAACTAAAATCAGGGCTTTTGATGGTATCCAAGGATGGAACTCATCAAAAGTCCTTATTTTTTTGTGATTCCGTAAGGGGATAGCTCTAGAATCGTTGGGTGGAGGATCATTCTAAAATTTTTTTGTCGCTAAAATCGACAATATATTTTGATGAGCGAAATCTCTCGGTAGAGTGGAGAAACAATACTAAAGAAAAATCCGCTCGATCCATAAACTCCTTTTCTCATTAGCTCAATTAAGAGGGCCTTTTTCAAATAGATCTTTTGTGGAGTGGTTATTCGATACATCTAGTGGTATTCTTATTGACTAAATAGGGAGGATCAATCGCGGACCAAAAGAAAATATTCCACGAATAGGAAAAATAGTCTTTATGGAATCACTGTTTTATTTATTTGAGTAATAATTTAAAATGGAAGCGTTTATGATTGCAATTTTAATGTTTAAGATTTAATATAGTATTGAAAACTAGATGTAAAAGTTTTTATAAACAGTATATAATGGAATTACAGAATAGAGAACTGGTTTGATTGGAGGAAATACGGAATGGAAATAGGATTTAGTCGGAAGTATCATATCGTGAATGAAGTATTGAATGCTGTCACACATGGGATTGCGGCACTAATGAGTATCGTTTGTTTTGATCTTTTGATGGAACGAGCACACACGACACTCGATTATGTCGCATTTATCATCTATGGGAGTTCCCTTTTTCTACTCTTTTTTTCATCGACACTTTTTCATAGTTTGATTTTTACAAAGGCTAAAAAAGTATTCCAAGTCTTTGATCACTGTTCGATCTACTTATTGATTGCTGGCACCTACACGCCATTTTGCCTGTTGATCGTCCAAGGTCTCTCGGGTGTCTTACTGCTTAGTGTCATCTGGGCAACGGCAGTGGTCGGGATCATTTATAAATGTTTGACATTGACTAAGGCAAGCCAGGTGTCTAAACTATCCACGATTATTTATAATGTCATGGGATGGGGGATCGTGATCGTTCTCCCTAAATTATATCAATCGATCAATTTGACTGGATTGTTACTTTTAGTGGCTGGTGGTTTGGCTTATTCGGTTGGTTCCATTTTTTATAGTATGAAGAGTAAAAAATTCACACATGTCATTTGGCATCTATTCGTTATGTTGGGCGCATCGTTGATGTTTTTAGCGTTATATTTTGGCTAAAAATCTCTTGGATACTCAGTGAAATGACATAAACGGTTAAAAGAAAATGAAGAATAGAATGAAAGAATGTGGGACAAATCTAACAATCAGGTTTGCTACAGACTCTCGAGTAAACGGCGGGAGCAGAAGCAACTCCTTCGGAAATAAGCCGAAATTCACAAAAATTTGAAAAGCAATTTTCGTTCATTTCTTCTTATTTCTCGGAGTTAAACACTTCTGTCCCAACCTCTCTCAAATAAACGGCGTCCAAAAGTCAGGCTTTTCGGAAATTTAAAAAGAAACGAACAATACAAAAAACGTATTGTTCGTTTCTTTTTTTCAATTTCTCAAATCTAAACGACTTTTGTCTCGAACTCTTTTTTGTGTATAAAAATGTAAAATCAAATGAGCATATACATTGTTTTCTATTGATTTTTTCTATAGCTTTGTAAATATACAAAAAAAACGAATGATTGATGATTTTTCCTGAAAATATTTCAGAATATACTAGACAATTCAGAAAATTTTGTTTAAAATTATTCAAATAAAATTTAAATCTCAATCAAAGTTAATTCCAATTTGATGAGAAAAAAATCATTTTTGAAAAGAGGTAATCTTGCATGTCAGAATTAATGATCGGTGAAATTCCTGTAAGTCAATTAGTGGCAAAATATCAGACCCCCCTTTATGTGTATGATGAGAAAAAATTGGAAGATACAATAAAGGCGTTTAAGCAAGGGTTTCAATCAGATCATTTTAAGACCAAGATATTATATGCGTCAAAAGCATTCCAAACAGTTGAGATGTTAAAACTGATTGAAAAATATGATTTAGGCCTAGATGTAGTCAGCGGCGGTGAAACCTATACGGCATTACGAGCGGAGTTTCCAGTAGAAGAGATTTATTTTCATGGAAATAATAAAACACCAGATGAATTGCGTTTTGCTATAGAGAATGGACTCAATCATTTCATTGCGGACAATGAAATGGAAGTGGAGTTATTAGATGCTTTAAGCCAAGAATACAACAAAAAAATCCATGTCATGATCCGGCTAAATGTTGGGATCGAAGCTCACACCCATGAATACATTGTGACTGCTCATATCGATTCTAAATTCGGTATGCTGTATGAAAGTGAAGCTTGCCAAAAGGCATTGAACATCATTCAAGACAGTGAACAGCTTCTCTTGGAAGGGTTCCATGCACATATCGGTTCTCAAATTTTTGAAATGTCTGCATGGTTAGCTGAAATCGATAAACTGGTTAGTTATTTACAGGATTTTGATGACGTTCTTTCATTGAATCTTGGTGGTGGATTTGGCATACGTTATACAGAAAATGATGCACCATTACCGATCGAAAAATCAGTACAGGAGTTAGTCAGTTATACAGAAGAGGCGTTGAAAAAACAAGGACAAACCATTCAGCAACTGATGATCGAGCCCGGAAGAAGTATTGTGGGTGAGGCAGGGACGACGCTATATACTGTTGGATTTATCAAAGAAACACCGCATAAAAAATACTATTTTGTCGATGGCGGGATGACAGACAATATCCGCCCAGCACTTTATCAAGCTGAATATACCTGTGATCTTGCCACAAAGTTGCAGTCTGAAAAAAGCGAAAAGGTAACAGTTGCCGGAAAAATGTGTGAATCTGGGGATGTAGTGATCCAAGAAACCTATTTACCTGTGGCAGAATCAGGCGATATTCTAGCTGTTTATGCAACAGGCGCTTATGGTTACTCCATGAGTAGCAATTACAATAGAGCACTTACTCCAGCAGTGGTGTTTGTCAAAGACGGTGTATCGAAGATCGTGGTGCGCAGACAATCCTACACAGATTTGTTAAGGAGTGAAGTGTTATGATGATCTACAAATATAATGGTTGCGGCAATGATTTTATTCTGCTTGATTACGATGGTGTCACTGACTATAGCCAATTAGCTATCCAATTGTGTGGCAAAGAAAATTTCGATACAGATGGATTGATTGCCGTGAAAACTGAACCGCTTGAAATGATTTATTACAATAAAGACGGTAGTCGTGCGCCTATGTGTGGGAATGGTATCCGTTGCTTCTCGCGTTATGTTCGCGACCAAGGTATCATTCAAGCATCACAGTTCGATGTACACACATTAGCGGGGATCATCAAAGTCGAAATTTTAAATCAGGATCCTTTTTATTGTGAAGCAATGATTGGCAGCCCAGATTATTCAACGGATAAATTAGCGGTGGAACAGGAAGAACCAATCATTGATCAAGAGTTGACGATTCACCAAAAAGGTATCAAGATCACCAGTTTATTTATGGGGACGATCCATACTGTAGTATTTGTTGAAGATGCACTAGCAGAGTTGACACGTGATGTAGGAGAGCAAATTTGTCATCATCCTTTATTCAAAGAGAAAACGAACGTCAACTTTGTCCAAGTTTTGAATAACGAGGAACTGATTGTACGTACCTACGAACGGGGCGTTGGTTGGACACTTGCGTGTGGCACAGGTTGTTGTGCAGCTTATGTAGTAGCAAAAGATCATGGTTATCTTTCTGAGCCCAAGGCGACAGTCCACTTGGAACTAGGCGATTTAATTATTTCAGGAGAGAAGCAGATCAAGATGAAGGGGCCAGCTGTTCGGGAATGGTCAAGAGAATGGGAGGAAAATTAAGTGATAGAAGGATCAATCGTGGCGCTGATTACGCCAATGGATGAACAGGGTGAAGTTGATTACGATGGGTTGGAAAGACTAATTACATTTCATCTTTCAGAAAAAACGGATGCTTTACTTGTATTAGGCACAACGGGCGAATCCTCGACACTTTCTTCAGAGGAGGAAGAGGAGATTCTACGGTTCACAGTTGAGAAAGTCAATGGCAAAGTTCCTGTGATCGCAGGAGCTGGAACAAATGCAACAAAAAAAACGATTGAACGTGTGAACCGCTTTGCCGAACTAGGGGCGGATCAAGTCTTAGTGATTACTCCTTACTACAACAAAACAAGTGATGATGGCTTACTTGCTCATTTTACTGCGATTGCAGATCGATCTCCAGTTCCAATCATCTTATACAATGTACCTTCCAGAACGGGAATGACGATCCCCATCCAAGTTTTAGAAAGGTTAGCAAAACATCCAAAAATCATTGGGATCAAAGAAGCGTCTGGCGATATTTCATATGTAATGGCTGTCGCCCGACTATTGAACGAAACCTTTGTACTATATAGCGGAAATGACGATATGATCTTACCTGTGTTAAGTGTAGGGGGAAGTGGAGTCATCAGTGTGTGGGCAAATATAAAGCCTAAGCAAGTCCATGATCTGGTCAGTGCCTTTAACAATGGAAATATTGAAAAAGCTCAAGCAATCCAATTAGAAGCGTTGCCATTGATCCATGCGTTATTCAGTGAAACAAATCCGATCCCTGTAAAAGCAGCAATGGAGATACTCGGATTACCAGCAGGTCCTTTACGCTTGCCGCTTGTTTCTTTGGCAGAAGAAAAAAAGGAACAGCTTGCACGATTACTAAAAGTGAAAGGAAGTGAGAAAGAATGAAAATCGGGGTCATCGGGGATGGCAAAATGGGAAAAAGAATCCAAGAAGTCGTTCAAACTTACGGAGATGAAGCCGTAACACTTACTTCTTCATTAATTGAAACAGAAGCGTTCGTATTTACTGAAGAACCGGAAATCATGATTGACTTCTCTCATCCAGACAACCTAGAGAAGCTGCTTACCTATAGCCTGCAAAAAAAGCTTCCGTTAGTGATTGGCACAACCGGGTATAGCTCGGAACAGTTTCAAAAAATCCAGCAAGCAGGGCAAGATATTCCTGTTTTATATAGTTCGAATTTTTCTTTAGGTGTTTTAGTCATGAATCAGCTAGTCCAACAAGCAACAGCGGCGTTAAAGAACTGGCAGATCGAGTTGATCGAAAAACACCATAGTCAAAAAAAAGATGCTCCCTCTGGTACTGCAAAGACACTGATCGAAAGCATCCAAGAAGTGAGAAAGCTTACCCCAGTCTATAGTTGGGAAAAACAGCCAAGAAATGACGATGAAATCGGCGTCCATAGTATCCGCGTGGGCTCATTACCTGGTGAACATGAAGTATTATTTGCTACGACTGATGAAGTATTGAGTATCAAACATGAGGCTTTTTCAAATCGTATTTTTGCCGATGGAGCGGTAAATGCAGCAATTTGGTTGAAGGATCAACCAGCAGGATGGTATCAATTGAAAGATATGTTAGTGTAAGGGAGTGGATCAGAAAATGGATGCTCAGGAGATTATTCGTTTTATTCAAACTGCGGAGAAAAAAACACCCGTGAAGGTATTTTTAAATGTGACAGAACCAATCACTTTTGGTCAAGCGAAGGTATTCGGACAAGGAAACAGTCAAATCGTATTTGGTGATTATGATGAAATTGCTCCAGTCTTAGAAAAAGAGGCAGATAAAATCCTCGAAATCGAGATTGAACAGACTGCCCGAAATAGTGCAGTCCCATTGCTAGATAGTAAAACGATCAATGCCCGTATTGAGCCAGGGGCGATCATTAGAGATCAGGTGACCATTGGTGATCATGCGGTGATCATGATGGGAGCTGTTATAAACATCGGGGCAGAGATTGGCGAAAAGACAATGATCGATATGGGAGCAATACTAGGAGGCCGAGCAATCGTTGGAAAAAACTGTCATATCGGTGCTGGAGCTGTTTTAGCTGGGGTGATCGAACCAGCTTCAGCTCAACCAGTCATTGTGGAAGATGGCGTACTTGTAGGAGCAAACGCAGTGGTCGTCGAAGGTGTTCGAATCGGCAAAAATGCGGTGGTAGCTGCCGGAGCAGTTGTATTAGAAGACGTAGAACCAGATACGGTCGTTGGAGGAACACCTGCTCGTGTATTGAAAATCAAAGACGACAAAACTAGAGAAAATACTGCATTAATCGATGCACTACGTGAGTTATAGAAAGGATGAGAAACATGCGCAAAATAGATACCTGTGTAGTTGGAGCGACTGGTCTAGTCGGCCAAACAATGTTGAAAGTTTTAGAAGAATATGATTTTCCGGTAGGACGTCTCAAGCTGTTAGCTTCGAAACGTTCTGCAGGAAAAGTCTGTGTATTTAAGGGAAAAGAATATACAGTCGAAGAACTGACTAAGACTTCATTTGAAGGGTATGGTTTAGCGCTATTTTCAGCTGGAGCAGGAGTTTCTCAAACTTTTGGTCCCATTGCACGAGAACAAGGGTTGGTCGTAATAGATAATTCTTCAGCTTGGCGAGAAGACCCAGAGATCCCATTGATCGTACCGGAAGTAAACTTAGAAGATCATCGCTTGAACAAGTTGATTGCTAATCCCAATTGTTCAACGATCCAATCTGTTCTACCTTTAAAAGCACTACAACAAACGTTTGGTATTACGCGAGTGAACTATTCGACTTATCAAGCAGTGTCAGGTTCTGGTCAAAAAGGGATCGAAGATTTACATCGGACACAAAAAGGAGAAGAACCTCTTCTTTATCCTTATGACATTAGTCAAACTGCTCTGCCAGAAATTGATGTGGCGTTAGAAAATGGATATACCAAAGAAGAACAGAAAATGATCAATGAAACCCGAAAAATCCTACACCAACCGGATCTTCCAGTTTCAGCTACCTGTGTGCGGGTGCCTATTGAAACAGGACATGGTGTTTCGATTGCGGTTGAACTAGAAAAAGACTTTACACTTGCTGAAGTTCGCCAATGCCTACAGAATTTTTCGGGTATAAAAGTCATTGATGATTTACCCGCTCACCGTTATCCCACAAGCATTTTAGCGAAAGGGACAGATGAGGTCTATGTGGGGAGAATACGTCAGGATATGGCATCAGAAAATGGCCTTCTTCTTTATACCGTAGCCGATAACATCCGAAAAGGTGCAGCTGCGAATGCTGTTCAGATTGCTAAAGCACTGCTAACGGAAATGACGGAGGGGCAGGAATGAAAGTAGCTAAATTTGGTGGTTCGTCGATGTCCAACGAAGAACAATTTAGAAAAGTAAAATCAATCATTCTATCTGATCCAAAAAGAGAAGTAATCGTGGTTTCTGCTTTAGGGAAGCGAACGAATGAAGATGACAAAGTAACTGATCTATTGTATTTGATCCATGCGTATCTCCAACATGATGTGGATTGGACGCCACTTTGGAAACGAATCTGTGATCGTTTTATTCAGGTAAGAGATCTATTAGAGTTGACTTTTCCGATTGAAAAAGAGTTGTCTGCGATCCAGACAAGGTTGCAGAATGAAAAAGTTTCTCAAGATTATCTGGTTAGTCGTGGAGAGTATCTGACAGCACAGCTAATGGCAGAATATCTCCATTACACATTTGTGGATGCAAAAGAAGTGATCTTCTTTGATTATGAAGGAGAAATCGACTACGAAAAAACGACTCAGGCAGTTCGTTCATTTTATGAACAGCAAACGACCCTAGTGGTTCCAGGTTTTTATGGGGCAAATCCATTTGGAAAAGAAAAACTATTGGGACGTGGCGGAAGTGATATCACAGGAGCTGTGTTGGCTAAAGCATTGAATGCTGAAAGCTATGAGAATTGGACAGACGTCTCGGGAATCATGATGGCAGATCCGCGAATCATCGATTCTCCGAAAGTCATTGAAGAAATTTCTTTTAGAGAATTAAGAGAAATGGCGTATATGGGAGCAAACGTCTTACATGAAGCAGCTGTTTTTCCAGTTCAGGAAGCAGATATTCCGATCCAAATCAAAAACACCAATGAACCAGAAGCCAAAGGAACAAGGATATCCAACCATGAAGTAGAGAAAGAAAATGGGCTGACAGGGATTGCAGGACGTAAAGATTTTCTTTCGATTACTCTATTCAAGAGACATATGTCAGATGAAATCGGCTTTATCTGGAAGGCGATGAGTATCTTTGCCAACTATGGTATCTCGATTGAGCATATCCCATCTGGAATCGATAATATCGGTGTTGTTGTGTCTGCTGAAGCAATCGCCGATAAATTGTTTTTGATCACAAAAGAACTAAAAGAAAAATTAGGGGTAGAAGAAATCGAAATCATTGATGAATTGGCTTTGATTTCCGTTGTCGGAGGACCGCATAAAGAGTTGATCGGATTATCAGGGAAAGTATTATCAATCTTGAATCAACTGGGTATCCGCACATCGATTTTATCGCAAGGGGCACAGGAATTGAACCTGATCATTGGAGTAGCCAACGATCAGTATGAAACAGTGGTAAAAGGAATTTATGAAGGGATGGTGACTGCTCATGTTAGCGAAACATCGGATGGCATTACATCAAATTCCTGAAATCGGTTTTCATGAATTCAAAACAAAAAAATATCTGTACGAACAGGTCAAAAATAGCGGAGGTGTGCTCCATGAAATTGGAGAAACAGGATTGCTGCTTTATTTTGACAATCATCAACAAGAAACGATTGCCTTTCGTACAGATATCGACGCATTACCCATCAAAGAAGAAACGGATCTGCCATTTGCTTCGACGCATGAAGGATTCATGCATGCATGTGGGCATGATGGACATATGGCAATGTTATTGGGGTTAACAGAATATGTCTCACAACATGTGGATGAATTATTGTACAACGTTGTATTGATTTTCCAACCTTCAGAAGAAATTTCAGGGGGAGCAGAAAGTGTGATTCAAACTGGGTTACTGGATCATTATCAAGTCAAAGCAATCTTTGGCTTTCATCTATGGCCGGGATTACCAGAAGGAGAAGTGTATTCACGAGCAGGTGCTTTCATGGCTCAAAGCAGTGAAACAGATATTATCATCAAAGGAAAGTCCGCACATATTGCTTCCAGTGAGAAGGGCATCGATAGTATTGAAAATGCCGTACGTTTCATGAAAGAAGTGTATGATTTTGATCAGAGCTTGCCTGCGGATCTCTATCATTTGCTGAAATTCGGACAAATAACCGGTGGAACCATCCGTAATGTGCTTGCAAATGAAGTGGTCATTTCTGGAAGTATCCGTTCTTACAGTCGAAAAACACAACGCTTTTTAAAAGATCAATTAGCTGATTTAGCCGAAAATTTTCAAAAAAAATCAAATGTGGCAATCCATTTCCGTTATAATGATGGATATCCAGCTGTTAACAATGATGCAAAATTGTATGCAGCATTAGCCCATTCAGAAAAATTGCATGAGCTTGAGAAGCCAGTTTTACAGGCAGAAGATTTTGGTGTATATACCGAAAAATACCCTTGTGTGTTTTTCTTTCTAGGGGTAGGAGATACACCAGCACTTCATGATGCTCAGTTTGATTTCAATATGGCAGTTTTAGAAAAAGGTGTGGCTTGGTATCAAACGATTCTTGAAACAAAGGAACTATTGACCAAGTAGCAACAGCGACAAAGAGGAGAGAACCAAATGAATATGACCAACCGCTTTAATCCGCGACTTAAGACCGTGGAAATTTCAAAAATCAGAAATTTCGATCAACAAATTTCTTCGATCCCTGGTATCATCAAACTGACTTTAGGTGAACCGGATTTTTCTACACCCGAACATGTGAAACAAGCCGGTATCACTGCAATTGAAGAAAATTATTCACACTACACTGGAATGAGAGGACTGCCAGAACTTTGTGAAGCAGCTTGTGCATTTCAGAAAAAACGTTACGGTTTGGACTATGATCCCCAAACAGAAGTATTGACGACTGTGGGAGCTACTGAAGCAATCGCAGCTTCCTTGTTAGCCGTCTTAGAAGAAGGCGATAAGGTGTTGATACCAGCACCGGCTTATCCAGGATATAAACCAATGGTCGATCTAGCAGGAGCGGAATTGATCACCTTAGATACGTCAGAAACAGGTTTTATCTGCCAACCGGAACATTTAGAGGCAGCATTTGAAACTTATGGTGAGTCGATCAAAGCAATCATTTTGAATTACCCCAGTAATCCAACAGGAACATTATTATCTGCGGAACAAATGATCAAACTAGCTGAAGTAATCAAACAACATCCCGTATTTGTCATTAGTGATGAAGTGTATTCAGAATTGAATTATGTGAGTGACCATGTTTCTATGGCGACGTATCTACCAGAACAGACTATCGTCATCAATGGGCTATCTAAATCTCATGCGATGACTGGTTGGCGGATTGGTTTCATCTTCGCTCAAAAATATTTGATCGACGAAATCATCAAAGTCCATCAATACCTTGTTACTTCTGCTACAACAAATTCGCAAAAAGCAGCGGTTGAAGCCTTAACAGCAGGAATGAATGACGGGGCAAAAATGAAAGAACGCTACGTAGAGAGAAGAGATTATCTTTTAAAAGAACTGACTCCGTTAGGGTTTCATATTTCACAACCAGATGGTGCATTTTACTTATTTTGCAAGTTGCCAGAAACAATTACGCTTAATTCTTGGGATTTTTGTTTGCAATTGGCAGAAAAAGGGAAAGTGGCTTGTATTCCAGGTTCTGCATTTGGTCCAGAAGGAGAAGGTTTTATCCGGATTTCTTACGCCAGCAGTATGGCTCAACTAGAAGAAGCTTGCCGCCGTATCCGTACTTTTTTAGGTAAATAATCTACCAAGTAAAGAGCGTGGGACAAAAGTAAAAATCAGTTTTGCCACAGACTCTCG
>NZ_BCQB01000055.1 GCF_001544215.1 Enterococcus durans NBRC 100479 = LMG 10746 | reverse complement strand
GCCACAGACTCTAACTCCGAATAAACGGTGGGAGCAGAAGCAACTCCTTCTTAAATAAGCCGAAATTCACAAAAATTTGAAAAGCAATTTTCGTGAATTTCGGCTTATTTAAGAAGGAGTTAAACACTTCTGTCCCAACCTCGTTTTTTTGTATGGAGATTATTTTTTTCTTTTCTTATACAACTGGATCAATGAATCGATGGCTAAGAAGATAATGACTAACGCAGCGATCGCATAGGTACAAATCCCTAAGATGGAGATGACATTGAAACGATCATCTGGTGCGGCTTGTACTAAAAGTGAGGCTCCTACGATCAATGCAGCAAGGATCACGCCGAAAACGATCCGATTGACCATGTTTTCTATACGACTTAATAGATCTTCTTGCTTTTTGATCTCTAAATTCACTTTTCCTTGCCCTGAGGTCCATATCTCAAGTAGATGATGCAGTTGTTGAGGAAGTTTCGGTGCAGTTTTCAATCCGCTTAATAAGTCTAATCCCGTTTTCTTCAACGTTTCTTCGATTTCTAAATGAGTGAAAAAATAATTCTGAGCAAATGGTGTGGCAATCTCCATCAATGACATTTCAGGATCTAACACACGAATCACACCTTCTAATGTACTAAAAGCTTTGAGTAATAGAGTGATATCGCGATCAAACTGTAAATTGTTTTGGTGGCAGATCACAACGATTTGAGTAAAGACCTCTTGGATCTCGATTTCTTCGATGGGAGAATCGGTATATTGTTCAAGAAAGGTAGCCAGTTCTTGATGGAAATTACTTTCATCAAAAGAACCTTCCTGTTGGCAAAGCCGTAAAACAGCCTTCTCAATACGATAATTATCTTTGGTGTATAACGCAATGACGGCTTCTGTCAAGCGTTGGCGAAGTGTCAGCGATAGCTGGCCCATCATGCCAAAATCAATATAGTTCAGCGTATAAGGGGCGGCTTGTTTCGTGATACGAGAAGTAGCTGTCACACTGATCGAATGAAATTCTTTTTGTCGTTTTTTTGTTTCGGTTGTTTGGCTGTGACTCAACTCATCTGGGGTCAATAGATGGAATAAAATATTCCCAGGATGAGGATCTGCATGGAAAAAGCCATCATCGAATACTTGCTTCATAAAGTTTTCGACTAATAATTTTGCGATGCTTTGTTTTAATTGCTGATTGTCATACCCTTCAATGAGTGGTGGTTCATCAGCTGTTATGTTCATTAAATGGTTTAAATTTTCTCCAGGCATTGCTTCCATCACGATCACTTTTTTCGAACAAAAAGCTTCATAGATTTTTGGACTGCGAATCTCTTGCCAATGGTCATTCTTTTCATAAAATAATACGCCATTCTTACTTTCTTTAAAAAAGTCCAATTCATTCGTCAATGAACGTCGTACTTCTTGCAGCACACCATTCAAATCTACTACGCTAGTTTCAGGAATGTATTTGATCAAAGGAAGAGCTCTTTCAAAAAGTTGCAGATCCAACATGATCTCTTCAGCAATATTTGGATGTTGGACTTTAACGACCACAGTGTCGCCATTTTTTAACTTTGCATGGTGTGCTTGACCCATAGAAGCTGAGGCAAAAGGAGCTTTGGTAAACTCTTCAAAAATATCTTCGATCAATAAGTCCAACTCTGATTCGATTGTTTTTTTTACGGTTAGATAGCTATCACTAGGGACACTATCCTGTAAGGTTTTGAACGTTTTTGTAAACTTAGTTGAAAGCAAGTCATCACGTACAGATAACATTTGACCGATTTTGATAAATGTTGGTCCTAATTCTTCGAAGGCAGTTTTCACCTGTTCAGGATTTTTTTGCTGGACAAAGTTAGGAACGACATTGTATTTGATAAATATTTTGATGATTTCTGCTAAACGGCTGCGAGAAGTTGATTTTGACATGTAACTCACTCCTTTCTATTATCATAACTGGAAAGGAAAAAAGGAACAACTAACTTGACGGTATATTTTACAATTCCTCAATCGAATTTTTCTAATCAGCAAATCATCACTATTAGACAAGAATCTAAAAAAAGTGAGGATCTATTTCTTGCATTTTTTCCTACGATTCAACACGAAACGCTTCTTTCACAACCATCTTTTTTGTGCTAGAATATGAAATAAATCACTGAATGATTTAGAATACAGGAGGACAATCTTTTGAAGATTACTTTACTATATGGCGGACGCAGTGAAGAACATGATGTTTCGATTCTTTCAGCGTTTTCAGTCTTGAATGCTATTTATTATGCGTATTATCAAGTGCAACTTATATTTATCAGTAAAGATGGTCAATGGGTCAAAGGACCATTGTTAACAGAAAAACCAGCCAGCAAAGATGAGTTGCATCTGACTTGGGATCCAAGTGGAAAAGTAACAGACGGCTTTACTGGAAAGGTGATCAATCCTGGAGAAATCAAAGAAGAAGGAACGATTGTTTTCCCAGTTCTGCATGGACCAAATGGAGAAGATGGAACGATCCAAGGATTTTTAGAAACATTGAATTTACCTTATGTGGGCGCGGGTGTGTTGACGAGTGCATGTGCTATGGACAAGATCATGACGAAGTACATTTTACAGGCCGGGGGAGTGCCACAAGTTCCTTATGTCCCAGTATTGAAAAATCAATGGAAAGAAAATCCTAAAAAAGTTTTTGATCAATGTGAAGGCTCTTTACTTTATCCGATGTTCGTCAAACCTGCGAATATGGGATCAAGCGTAGGGATCTCCAAAGCGGAAAATCGGGAAGAATTACAAAATGCGTTAGCGACTGCATACCAATATGATTCACGTGCAATCGTTGAACAAGGGATCGAGGCTCGTGAGATCGAAGTCGCAGTCCTTGGAAATGAAGATGTACGCACCACGTTACCTGGTGAAGTAGTAAAAGATGTGGCTTTCTATGACTATGATGCAAAATACATCAATAATAAAATCGAAATGCAGATCCCTGCTGAAGTTCCAGAAGAAGTGTATCAAAAAGCACAGGAGTATGCGAAACTTGCCTATACGATGTTGGGCGGAAGTGGCTTGAGCCGTTGTGATTTCTTCTTAACAAATAAAAATGAGCTTTTCTTAAATGAATTGAATACAATGCCTGGATTTACTCAATTTAGTATGTATCCTCTACTATGGGAAAACATGGGCTTAAAATACGGAGATTTGATTGAAGAACTGATCCAACTAGGAATCAATCGCTTCAACCAACGCCAAAGTTTTTTTGAAGTAAATAAATAAAACCAGAAAGAAGCTGGATCAAGTGTCAACTACGCTTGTTCTGGCTTTTATATGCGAAAAGGAAGGTTTTTATGAAATTAACGATACAAGAAATCGCGCAAGCAGCCGGTAGTGGGAATGAGGAATCAGGTAAGATAACTGGAGTGGAATTTGATAGTCGTAAAATCAAAGCCGGTGATCTATTTGTTCCCTTAGCTGGAGCAAGGGACGGGCATGAATTTATTCAGCAAGCAATTGAACAAGGTGCTTCGGCTACGCTGTGGAGCAAAGAACCAGCAAAAGCTCCGCAAGGAATTCCAGTGATCATTGTAAAAGATACATTAGTAGCAATGCAGGATCTAGCTAAATACTATTTAGAGAAGGTTGGCGCGGATGTTATTGCGGTGACTGGGAGCAATGGCAAAACAACTACGAAAGATTTGACTGCATCAGTATTATCGCAAAAATTCCATACGTACAAGACACAAGGAAATTACAATAATAATATTGGTTTACCTTACACCATCTTGCATATGCCTGACGAAACAGAAAAAATCGTTTTAGAGATGGGGATGGATCATGCCAATGAGATCACTGCGCTTTCTTTGTTAGCCCACCCTAAAGTTGCGGCAATCACGATGATCGGAGAAGCGCATATCGAAAACCTTGGTTCTAGAGAAGGAATCGCTAAAGCGAAGATGGAGATCGTAGATGGGCTTGCATCGGACGGTTTATTGATTATTCCAGAAGCAGAGCCGCTATTAAAACCACTTACAAAGAATTTGACACAACGTGTGCAAACATTTGGGATTGGTTCAGGAGATGTCGATGCCACTGTTGAAAAAGAAGAAAAGACAGAAACAAACTTTAAAGTAGCAAACGACCACTTTATGATCCCTCTTCCAGGTAGTTATAATGTGACTAATGCGCTGATTGCTTATACGGTAGGTCGCTTTTTTGGGTTATCTATTGAAGAAATCCGTCTTGGTTTAGCAAATGTCGCTGTGACACAAAACCGTACAGAATGGCTGACAGCAGGTAATGGTGCCTCCATTTTAAGTGATGTCTACAATGCCAATCCAACCGCCATGGGCTTAGTTCTGGATACTTTTGGTCAACTCCCCTCTGAAGGCAGACGAATCGCTGTGCTTGCAGACATGCTTGAGTTGGGACCAGATTCCTTGCAGATGCATGCAAGCATGAGTGAACATATCAAGCCCGATAAGTATGCTGTAATCTTTTTGTATGGGCAACAGATGCGCGCATTGAAAGAAGCCTTAGAAAAACAATATCCCACATTATCAGTCCTTTATGTTGAAAAAGAAAAAGAAGAATTGATCAAAGCAATCAAAGAAGAATTGCACCCTGAGGATAGTATTCTATTAAAGGGAAGCAATAGTATGAAACTGAATGAGGTCGTTCAACAGCTAATGGAAATGAAATGATGAACTGTAAACTTGCAGAAAATGAAAAATCATGCTAAAATAACCTATTGCCGAAAGATGAAGAGAAATTGGACTGGTTTTATCATAATGTAAATTGCTAGAGCCAGATGTCATAATAATGATAAAGCTGAACGCGACCCGTTTGGCTTTTCTAATGCCTAAACTTCGCAAAGTGATTTTTCGGTGGTGCCACAGGGGCTAAAAATGGATAAAAACGTGCGTGGCCACTGTCAAAAAGAACCAAACACTTTGACCGAACAATCGACGGGGTAGCAAAAATTAAGCTACATCCTCAGTTAACAACCATATAGGAGGATTCATTTGAAATTTAAAGAACTAGAATTATCACCAGAATTATTGAAATCAGTAGAGCGTGCAGGCTTTGAAGAAGCAACACCAATCCAGTCAGAAACAATTCCTTTAGCATTGTCTGGAAAAGACGTGATCGGACAGGCACAAACAGGAACTGGTAAAACGGCTGCTTTTGGTTTGCCAATGTTAGAAAAAATCGATACAAATCGTAACGAACTACAAGGATTAGTTATTTCACCAACTCGTGAATTGGCAATTCAAACACAAGAAGAACTTTACCGTCTTGGCCGCGACAAACGCGTACGCGTGCAAGCTGTCTACGGTGGAGCAGATATCGGCCGTCAAATCCGTGGATTAAAAGATCGTCCACATATCGTTGTCGGTACACCAGGACGTATGTTAGACCACATCAACCGTCACACATTGAAATTAGGGACTGTTGAAACACTAGTATTAGACGAAGCAGACGAAATGCTGAACATGGGCTTCTTAGAAGATATCGAAAGTATCATCTCTAGAGTTCCTGACCAAAGACAAACATTATTGTTCTCAGCAACGATGCCTCCAGCGATCAAAAATATCGGCGTGAAATTCATGAAAGATCCAGTACACGTGAAAATCAAAACAAAAGAAATGACTGCTGATTTGATCGATCAATACTATGTACGTGCAAAAGAATATGAAAAATTTGACATCATGACTCGTTTGTTTGATGTACAATCACCTGAATTAACGATTGTTTTCGGGCGTACAAAACGACGTGTGGATGAATTAGCTCGTGGACTAGAAGCTCGTGGCTATCGAGCAGAAGGAATTCACGGAGATCTTTCACAACAAAAACGTATGAGTGTATTACGCTCATTCAAAAGCGGACATCTAGACATTTTAGTTGCGACAGACGTTGCGGCTCGTGGACTAGACATCTCAGGTGTGACGCACGTGTACAACTATGATATCCCTCAAGATCCAGAAAGCTATGTTCACCGTATCGGTCGTACAGGGCGTGCCGGAAAAGGCGGAATGTCAGTAACTTTTGTTACACCAAACGAGATGGATTATCTTCATGTCATTGAAAACTTAACGAAAAAACGTATGACTACATTGCGTCCTCCTACTGAAAAAGAAGCATTCAAAGGACAATTAGGCGCAGCGATTGAACAAATCGAAGCAAAACTGGAAGAAAATGGGTTAGATAAATATCTTCAAACAGCTGATAAGCTTTTAGAAGAATATTCTGCTCAAGATCTAGTAGCGTTGTTATTAAAAACAACAGCAAAAGATCCTTCAGACGCAGTCCCAGTTAAAATCACACCAGAACGTCCATTGCCTATGCAGAAAAAAGGCTATAACAAGAATGGTAAACGTGGTGGCGGCAATAACCGTAATCGCCGTGATAATGGGAATTATCGTGGAAACAAATCTAAAGGTGGATATAACAAAAACAGTAGCCACCAAAAAGATGGCGGTAAACGTCAAAACGATAAAAAACGTGGTTTTGTGATTCGCACAAATAATGATTAATAACAAAATGAAAGTTTCTCTTTTTTAAGAGAAGCTTTCATTTTTGTTATTTCTATACATATTGGTGGTAAAATAGCGAGAATTTGGTAGAATGAGAGTGTTCTAGAATTTTTGAAAAGAGAAAAGTATATGATAAAAGGAATTGGTATTGACGCAGTTGAATTACCTAGGATTGCGAAGATCATCAAAGAAAAACAAAAATTTATTGACCGTGTGCTAACGTCTAACGAAATCGCTCAATTTCGTGAATTGCCTTTTCATCGGCAAGTAGAATTTTTAGGTGGGCGATATGCTTGCAAAGAAGCATTTTCCAAAGCTTGGGGAACCGGCATTGGCAAAGTGACCTTTCAAGAAATCGAAATCTTAAAAAATGATGCAGGACAGCCCGTGGTGACAAAATCACCTTATAGTGGGAAAGTTTGGGTCAGTATCACGCATACGGATGAAGTCGCCTATGCACAAATTATTTTAGAAGAGTAGAAAGAAGGAAAAAATATGGTTGTCGCTTGGCACCGTCCTACAAGAGCAGTTATACATACAAAAGCTATTACTGAAAACGTGAAAAATGAAGTGGATCGATTACCTAAAGGGAAAGAATTATTTGCTGTTGTAAAAGCAAATGGTTATGGACATGGAGCAATCCAGACAGCTGAAGCTGCTGTTGCTGGCGGAGCTAGCGGTTTTTGTGTATCTAACCTTGATGAAGGAATCGAATTGAGAGAAGCCGGTTTTACACAGCCGATTCTAGTATTGAACATGGTTCCAATTGATGCGCTGACATTAGCTGTTGCTCACGATCTATCCATTACTGTAGGAAACCAAGAATGGTTGAATGAGGCGGCAGAGTTCCTGTCTGATCGTGGAATAAACCATCCTCTTTCACTGCACCTAAAAGTAGATACTGGGATGGGCAGAATCGGCTTTACGACTCCAAAAGATGCCGTAAGCGCTGTGACGTTCATTCAGCATAGTTCTGTGCTACACTGGGAAGGAATCTATACCCATTTCTCAACAGCTGACCAAGCTGACGATACTTATTGGAAGCTACAACAAAAGAGATTTATCGAAATGATCGATGCAATGCCTGAATTACCGAGATATATCCATGTCAGCAATAGTGCCACAGCATTATGGCATGATGAACCAATCGGCAATATGATTCGTTTTGGGGTGGCGATGTATGGACTGAACCCTTCTGGTCATGCGTTGGCTGAAACATACCCTTTACAGCCTGCACTTGAATTAGTATCAGAGTTGATCCAAGTGAAACAATTGGCTAAAGGAGAAGGTATTGGTTATGGCAAGACCTATACGACTAGCGAAGCAGAGTGGATCGGAACGATCCCTATTGGTTATGCAGACGGTTGGTTGCGGAAAATGCAAGGATTTTCAGTTTTAGTAGAAGGAAATTTTTGTGAAATCGTTGGTCGTGTCTGTATGGATCAAATCATGGTGCGTTTACCTCACGAATTCTCTATTGGAACAAAAGTGACCTTGATCGGTAAGAATCATGGACAAGAAGTAACAATGCAAGCAGTGGCGGATCATATCGATACGATCCATTATGAAGTAGCCTGTGTACTAGGAACACGGATTCCTAGAGAATATCAAGATTAAGGAGAATCCTATGGTTAAAAGAGGAGATATTTATTTTGCTGATCTTTCTCCAGTCGTGGGATCAGAACAGGGCGGGACCCGTCCCGTCTTAGTCATTCAAAATAATTTAGGCAATCATTTTAGCCCTACGATTATTGTTGCGGCAATCACGGCAAAAATGGCAAAGCCTAAATTACCTACGCATATAGGGATCAAAGCAACGGGGACAGGAATTGAACGTGATTCCGTCATTTTGCTCGAGCAAATCAGAACAATCGACAAAGCAAGACTGAAAGAAAAAGTCTGTCATTTGGATCGTGGGATCATGACAGATGTTGATCGTGCATTAAAAATCAGTGTAGGCATCGAAGCATTGGCGCCTGTCACTAAATAAAAGCATTACGCCTTTACATATAAAAGGATTGATGAAGCTCAGTCGTGCGTATGTTTTACCGAACGGATAAAATAAAAATAGAAGAACAAAAAGAAACCTAGATCCAAACACACGAGAAAGTGTCCTGAATCTAGGTTTCTTTGTTTACTTACTGCAAGATTGGCTTACCAACTTGCTTTTTTTACGCCAGGGATCAATCCTTGATGCGCTAATTCACGGAATTTGATCCGAGACATGCCAAACTTACGCATGTAGCCGCGTGGACGTCCATCGATCAAGTCACGATTTTTTAAGCGTTCCGGACGAGCGTCTAAAGGAAGTTGTCTTAATCCTTCATAGTCCTTATTGGCTTTTAATTCTTGGCGTAAAGCGGCATAGCGCTCAATCGTAGCTTGTTGTTTTTTAACTTTGGCGATTTTTGATTTTTTTGCCATATTCTTTCCTCCATTTTTATAAATCGTAAAGGTTTCGTTTTCGGAAATGCAACTTTAACATAAACAGTAGATAAACGCAATTTATTTGAATTTATTCAAAATAAGGCGCATTTTTTGTCAAATGGAACGAGGGAACGTAAACTAAAAGTAAAAAGGGGTGCAAAGAAGATGGAAAGATTAGGGATTACAGGGTATGGACCAGCAATAGAAGTCTTTAAACGTATCACTGCGGAACCAAGGGAATTGACCGCAAGTCATATTCGGGTAAAAATGAAAGCGTTCGGAATCAACCCTTATGATATTGCTTTGCGTTCAGGTAGCATGCAAGAAGTACGTAAATTGACGTTTCCTTATGTCTTAGGAAACGATGGTGCGGGAATCGTAACGGAAGTAGCAGCGGATGTTCAATCTTTTAAAGTGGGAGACCGAGTGGCAGTTCACCCAATATCAGGAGCATATGGAGAAGAAATCGTCTTACCAGTGGGGAAAGCGGCTAAAATCCCAGAAAAAATGAGTTGGTCAGAAGCGGCAGCAATCGTCACACCGGGGGTTACCGCCTACAATCTGATCAATCATCTGCTAGATCTTCAACCAACCGATACAGTAATGATTGAAGGGGCATCGGGAGCGGTAGGAACTAGCTTGATCCAATTACTTCATATAAGAGGCATCCGAACACTCGCCAGTGCTTCTAAAAAGAATGAAGAAAAGATACGTCAACTTGGAGTTTCTGATTTTTCTGCATATGACCAAGAAGATCCTGGGATAAAGTTCCAAAATCAGGCAGATACTGTGATCGATGCAACAAAAGGGAGCGTAAAAGGTGAATCTGGTATCCAAATCATGAAAGAGGGTGGAAGATACATCGCCTTGAATGATCTTCCATCCCTAGAACTACGTCAAAAAAAGACAGGATTCTATGAACCTTTTATACCTAGAAAAGAATATCAGGACCAAGAAGCGTTTACTCACTTATTCAACGCACATCAAAATGGTGATTTTCATATTTTTGTGGGGAAAGAATTACCAGCTACGTTAGAAAACGTGATTTGGGCACATCAACAAGTAGAAGGGCACTCTACAACAGGCAAAATCATTTTGACTTTCGATTGAAATTTGCTGTTTTTAGGAATTTTATGAAAATTTGTTGATACCACCCTTAGACTTTTCATAATTCTAGTACTGTATTGGCGTAAAAATATCTTTCTTCTTCAATAAATGATAAAGTAAAACATGTAAAATTTAATCATTCGTTCATTTATGCAGGAGTAGAATAGGACAATTTCAGCTATGTGTCAAAATTATTGCTGTTTTTGAAAAAAGAGAATTGAAAATTACATGATTTACATGGTAAAGTAATTCAGCTGAAAAAAAGAAGAAGGGGATATTTATGCGTTCAATCAAAAATACATTGAAGTTATACCTACTTGATTGGAAAAGGATTTTTAAAAATCCAATTGCAACAATTTTGATCATTGCAATTATGATTATCCCTTCATTGTATGCATGGTTCAATATCAAAGCATTATGGGACCCATATGGAAATACAGGGGAGCTGCCAATCGCTGTCTATAGTGCAGACAAGCCGGCAGAATTCCAAGGGAAAGAAATTGCAATTGGCAAAGAAGTCATCAAGTCACTTCATGACAATAAACAACTTGGATGGCAATTCGTTGATTCAAAAAAAGAATTAGAAGACGGTGTACGTTCAGGAGAATATTATGCAGGTATCTACCTGCCAGAAGATTTCTCTGAGGACTTATTGAGTTTTACAAGTGGAGACATCAATAAACCTAAAATCGAGTACACAGTGAACGAAAAGATCAATGCCATCGCTCCGAAAATCACAGGTAAAGGAGCAACAGCGATCCAAACACAGATTTCAGATGAATTCATCAAGACAGCTAGTTCTACTTTGCTGAAAGTTTTCAATGAAATCGGCTATGACATTGATTCAAATCTTGTCAGCATCAACAAAGTAAAATCAATGATCCTGTCCACGGATGAAAATCTGGATACAATCGATGGGTATACGCAACAAGTACTTGACTTGCAAAAGCAACTACCAGACATCAAAGAAAAATTGAATAAAGCCAATGAATTCATCGATTATTTACCAAAAGTCGATGAGATGGGGCAAAAAGTCGTTGAATTAAACGGCAAAATGCCTCAACTACAAGAGCAAGCGAAAATCATTTTAGACTTGCAACAAAAGATTCCGGAGATCCAGAATGCTGGAAAACAATTAGCTGAAATCGATGGAGACTTTTCATCGATCCAAGAAACGATGAACCAAGGAATCAATGAAGCGAAACAAGGCTTAACGATCATTCAACAAGTCCAAGATATTTTGCCAGATGTCAAAAATCTAGAAGGGCAGGCCAATAACCTCGCTTCACAGACTAAAACTGGTGCAAATCAGCTGAAAGACGCGCTACCTGGTATTACGACAAGTGTTAAGACGACACTTAATTCGATTGGACAAGTAGCGACTACGACAAGTTCGTTAGCTTCAACAATCAATCAGGCAATCTCGGACAATCAGCTCACAGATGATGAAAAACAAAAAATTGGTGAAGTGTTAACGAATTTTGCCAATAGCATTCCAGAGCAACAAAATGCGATTGATCAATTAGTATCGTTCCTAACAAAATTACAAGAAAATGCTGGGAATACAAAGCTACAAAACATTATTGATGCGTTAAATAACGCAAAACCTGTGTTAAGCATTCTGCAAGAACGCGTGACAGCATTAAATCAAGCGATTCAAAGTGGAAACATTGAAAATGTCAAAACATTATTAGGACAAGTTCAAGATGCTGCTAAAAACGTGAATAGTCTTGTGTCGGCTATTGACCCAGCCCAAGCTAGCTCAACCGTTGAGTCTATCTTGAACCAAGTGATCAGTACGATCGAAACAGCACAAGGTGCATTAAGCAAAGCAGATCAAATCGATTTTGATTCATTGTTAAGTTCAACAAAAGCTACTGTGACGAATGCAGTAGCGATCTTAGAAAAATACCAAAAAGAAATGCCTGCTATCGGGCAAGAAATCCACGATGCCAATACCATGTTGAATGGCAATATGGCAATGATCGTTGATGGAATCAACAAAGGCGCAGACCTATACAACAATGATCTGCCAGTACTAGCCAATAAACTAAATTTGGCTGCTGACTTCATTCAAAATGATTGGCCTACGTTGAAAAGCGAAATTACCGGAACGATGTCGACAGTGAATGAAAAAATGCCTCAAGTGGAAACAGCTGTAAATGCCGCTGCTGACTTGATCACCAATGACTGGCCAAGTATCAAGGTAGGTATCCAAAAAGCCGCTGACGCGATCCGTAAAGGCGAACAAGAGGTAGATCTCGGAGAAGTAATCAAACTCTTGAAATTAGATGCAACAAAAGAGAGCGACTTCTTTACTAGTCCTGTAGAACTAAAAACCAATGCACTCTATCCAATCGCAAACAACGGTTCAGCAAGTACACCGTTTTATACAGCGTTATGTTTATGGGTCGGTGCGGTACTACTATCGAGTGTCGCTACAACAGATTATTATTTAGGGAAAAAAGATCGAAACAATTTTACAAAACGTGAACAATTCGTTGCCCGTATGTTGACATTCCTAACTATGGCGGTCGCACAAAGTTTGATCGTTACACTAGGAAATATCCTCTTATTAGGCGTAGATGTCCAAAATCCAGTTTACAGTGTCTTATTTGCTGTATTGATCGGCTTAGCCTTTATGATGATCGTCTATGTTTTAGCTGCCTTGTTTGACAATGTCGGGAAAGGATTAGCGATCATCATCTTAGTACTATCTATTTCCGGTGGTGGCGGGAACTACCCGATCCAAGTATCAGGGAAGTTCTTCCAAATGATCAATCCATTCTTGCCATTTACCCATGCGGTCAACCTATTGAGAGAATCAGCAGGCGGAATCTATTGGCCAAACGCCATCCCAGCCATTTGGATCATGATCGCACTATTCGTAGTCTTTGGCATAGTAGGAACAGCCGTAGCACCATACGTACAAGAAAAAATGCTCAAATTCAAAGAAGCAGCACGCAAGAGCCATATATTCCATTAGGCCGTTTCAACGCTGCTCTGCATCAAGTAATAAGCCCCGCCAGACGAAAATAGTTCCTCATATTTTTGTTTGGCGGGGCTTATTATCGTAGATGCAAGCGTTGAAACGCCGATTATCGGGGAAGGTACAGGGACAGAGCAGATTGGAATTGTAGACCAGACGAAAATAGTTCCTCATAGTCTGAGAAACAGGGCTTCGTTCAAAGAGTTGTTTCATGGATATTGATTATCAGAAATATGAAGAAAACTATTGGATTTCGAACGAAGAAGACGGTAGTTTTCAATTGCTTTTTCCGAGTGTGATGAATGAAGAGTAGCCTAGTCATCTGTTTATTAAAAGTTAGCCATGTTACATATTTTAACAAGAAGGGTGTAACGATGTATATCAGTTGGGCGCTTTTCACTTTAAGGTACGATTGAAAAAAACTATTGATTTTTTTCTGCTTTTTTCCAATTATTTTTAATAAACTTTATTGACTTTTATATTTTGTGAGCGTACTATAACATCTTGTTTAATATAAAACTTCGATAATAATCATTTGAAGCAAATATGTGTGTAAAGGAGTAAAAAAATTGGATTACTTAAAAAGGTTGTTAGTAGGTAAGCCGTTAAAATCAGCTGACAACGATGACCAGAAATTGACTCGATTTGCGGCGCTTGCTCTGCTTTCATCAGATGCGCTATCTTCCATTGCGTATGGGACAGAACAGATCGTAGTGGTTTTAGTTGCATTGTCGACCGCAGCTATCTGGTATTCGTTACCAATTGCAGCATTTGTCATTATTTTATTGATTTCATTAACATTATCCTATCGTCAAATTATCCATGCCTATCCCCATGGTGGAGGCGCTTATGTCGTAAGTAGTGAGAACCTCGGTAAAAACGCAGGGTTGATCGCTGGTGGGTCGTTATTGATCGATTATATGTTGACGGTCGCAGTTTCCGTTTCAGCCGGTGCAGAAGCAATTACTTCGGCGATCCCAGCTCTATATGGGCATCAAGTGGGAATTTCTGTGGCAATCGTACTACTTTTGATGATGTTGAATTTACGCGGGTTAAGGGAGTCGGCTTCATTCTTGCTCTTCCCAGTGTATACGTTCATTATCGTCATCACGTTATTGATTGCTGTTGGTTTGTTTAATATATTAACAGGTGCGATGCCGTTACATGCAACAGCTTTACCAGGTGCTGCTGTACCAGGTGTGTCCATTGCCTTGATTTTACGAGCATTTTCTTCTGGTTCATCTTCACTGACAGGGGTTGAAGCAATTAGTAATGCTGTACCTTTCTTCAAGAAGCCACGGGCGAAAAACGCTGCTGGAACTTTGACGATGATGGCGTTGATTCTAGGATTCTTCTTTGTAGGAATTACCTTTATCAACTATTGGTACGGAATTGTTCCTGAAAAAGAAGTAACTGTATTATCTCAAATTGGCCAAGCTGTTTTTGGTCATGGGATCTTATATTACATTTTACAATTTGCTACTGCGTTGATTTTAGCTGTAGCTGCGAATACTGGTTTCTCAGCTTTTCCTGTTTTAGCTTTTAACTTGGCAAAAGACAAATTCATGCCTCATATGTACCAGGATCGTGGAGATCGTTTAGGGTACTCTAACGGGATCATGACTTTAGCATTTGGATCAATCATTTTGCTATTCATTTTCCATGGTTCAACAGAGCGCTTGATTCCATTGTATTCAATCGGTGTATTTATTCCATTCGCGTTATCACAAACAGGGATGGTCATCAAATGGAAAAAAGAAGGCAAGAAGTGGTTAGGAAAATCAATTGCAAATATCGTAGGAGCATTTATCTCATACGCCATCATTGCAATTTTGTTTGTTTATCGTCTAGGCGATATCTGGCCGTTCTTTATCATTATGCCGATCGTCATTTTCATTTTCTATAAGATCCACGATCATTATAAAAAAGTAGCTGAGCAACTTCGTTTAGAAACGGATGCGAAATTACATGATTTCGATGGGAATACAGTACTTGTATTAGTCGGAAATGTGACTCGAGTAAATATCGGTGCGTTGAATTATGCGCGTTCAATCGGTGATTATGTTGTAGCGATGCACGTTTCCTTGGATGAAGATGTGGAGAAGGAAAAAGAGATCGAAGCGGAATTTAAAAAGCATTTTCCAGATGTTCGTTTCTCCGTAGTCCATTCGTCTTATCGTTCGATCGAAAATCCGATCATCCGCTATGTGGATCTTGTAAGTAAGAATGCTGCTAAACAAAACTATACAACGACTGTTTTGATTCCACAGTTTGTACCGAACCGTAGATGGCAAAATATCTTGCATAACCAAACAAGCTTGCGTTTACGTCTGCGTTTGTCATGGCGAGAAAATATCGTGATCAGTACGTATAGTTATCATTTGAAAAAATAATTGAAAAAAGTGTGGGGAAAGTAAAAAATACTTTCAGCCCACACTTTTTGTTTAGAAATATTT
>NZ_BCQB01000054.1 GCF_001544215.1 Enterococcus durans NBRC 100479 = LMG 10746 | reverse complement strand
GTTCTTCGTATTCTCTTAGACATAAAAATTCCTCCTAGTATGTTTTCTTCTAGTCTACACACCTTAATTTTTCTGTCTAGTTAATTGTAGCCTATCCACTTTTGATATTCCCAATATAAAGTTAATTAGTACCATTACCAACGTGTTTGTCTTTGCAACGACAACCTTTGCGATTTGTATTGTGTTGTATAAGGTCATTGAAGCGCAAATACAAGCTTCTAATGGGAGTGGTGACGCATTGACCGCTAATATTGTTCAAAAGTTGTTTTACTCGTCTATTGCCTTAGCAACGTTGCCCTGGGCAATGAACTTTTTTATCAAAAAGATCGTTGCACCAATCGGGGAATATGTGATTCAACAAGTCGCTAATGATTTGAATGTGGAAACGATCGGCGAACGATTGCGTAATTTCTTAGTATCAAATTTCTTTAATAGTGGCGTTAGCGCCGTTGTTTTCTTTGTTTTCGTGATATTCTTTGCCTTTTCCATTGCCAAGTATTTTGTGGCGATTTGTGTTTTTTATGCTGATTTCTTGGTACTGACTATGTTAACACCATTAGTTGCCTTATCGCTTTTAACAGACGAACAAAATTACTTTCAAATATGGATCAAAGAACTGTTATCCGAAGCACTCACAATGCTTATTAAGCTTATTTTGTACTTACTCATGATTACACTCATGATTGCTGAAAAATACACGTTACCAAACTTTATGTTAATGGTTGGTTGTGGCTTGTTGATTATCAAAACACCGTCTGCCCTACAAAATATGTGGTATTCAACCAAAGTGTCAAAAGGTGGCGGGCTTGGAAACTTAGCAATGATGGCTATGTTTAGAAAATAAGAGAGGGGGATAACGATTGTCTTATTATTTTGAAATACGAATTATTCTTCCCGAAGAAGAAAATCAATTTTTGAATCGAAAATTAAGTAAGAGCGAATTATCCGAAGTCACACACTATTTACAACAAAAGACAAGTCGAGGAATTCCAGTTAAATTTCGTGTAGGTATTTTTAGAGTAGAAGATCAAACAAAAATTATGTCTGTTACGCTGAATACAAAAAATACCAAAGAAACGGACGTAATTAACTTGTTATTAAATCGAGTAACAGATCAACACGTTTTAGTTTACTTGAATGAACCAACAGAACCAACGCTTAATACGCAAGAATTAAATCGTCAGGAGTTAAAAACGAGTAATGAACGCCAAGAAATACCGCAGACAGAAATTCCAACTGAAACAGTAAATGAACCTAGTGTTATTAAGGAAATATCGAAAAAGAACCAAGCAAAACAAACGAATAGTAGAAAAGAATCACTATCAGAATCCATAACCAAGAAAAATGTTCCCAAAATTCATTTGTTCATATCTATTTTGACTCTTTTTATTGTATTATTGATAGGAATAAGTGTTATTCAACAAGTACAACTTCAATCAGTCAAAAAAGAGAGCGAATTATTGAAAGAACAAATTGAACGTGTCAAAGAAACGGATATTTCTCAATCGAAAATAGATACTTTTGGAAGATACTTTTTGACTTACTATTTTTCACAGGAAAAAAATCAAGAAAATTATCAGTCAAGTTTAAGAACATATGTATCCGAAAAGGTAGATATATCCGATTGGAAAGCGTTAGGGAAAACGCTTAAGAGTGTCAATTACTATGGTAGTGAACAAACAAAAAAAGGGTATAGCGTTGAATACCTTCTAAATGTTTCAGTAGACAATCGTAGTAAAATACAAAAAATCACTTTTGAGGTTGAACCAACTAAAAACGGCTTTCTTGTGACAACTCAACCAAAACTTACAGACTTCTCTTTTAACTGAAATACGCTAAAAAGAGAGTGCTTAAACAATGGGAAAAATTAATTTAAATCAAATTTACACAGCAAAAGAAATGAGTGAAAGGATAGGTAAGAATAGAAATTACCTATCCCAAGCTTACCGTAACAACAAACATGAAATACTTAAAAATTTTAATTATCGAAAAATTGGTGGAACAATTATTTTCTCTGATAATCCCAATAATGATTTATCGCAATTGATTACAGCAAAAGAAGCAAGCCGGTTGTTAGGAAAGAATGATGAATACTTTGCCCACATTTATAAACGGTTTCCTCATAGACTAGAGGGAATCGATCACATTTATACAGGTAAAACATTATTCTTAACGAAAGAATCGCTAGAAGTTTTTAAAAAAAAGATGAATAAAAATGTCAGATAAAGCATATTCATGATATACTATTTATGTACACAAATATTAATTTTTAAGGAGAGAAGAAAATGAAAAAAATTGCCCTTTTAACACTTTTTAGTACAGCGCTATTGGTATCAGCCCCACTTGTTAGTTTTGCGGACGAAGCAACAGGTAGTTCAGGTGTCAATGTTCTAGCTGATGATGTAGTTGATCCAGTAGAACCAACCCATCCAACTACTCCGGTTGATCCGGTTGATCCAGTTGATCCAGTCGATCCAACAGAACCAACGGAACCAAGCAAGCCGACAGAACCAAGTAAACCAACAGTACCAAACAAACCAGTAGACACAAACCCAATTGAAAACCCAGTTAATACAGATACAGGCGTTGTGATTGTTGCAGTTGAAGATAGTAAACCAATCATTCAATTAGCAGACGGAACAACAAAAAAAGTTGAAGCTAAAGAAATTGGAGCAGACGTTCAAAAAGACGGAACAGTTACAGTTAAAGGTTTAGACGGAAAAATGAAAGTTTTACCAAAAACAGGAGAAACAGAAAATATTGCATTGTCTGTCCTAGGTTCATTAATGGTATTAGGATCAGCATTCATTTTTAAAAAGATAATCTAATTAAGTATTTATAAAAGCATGGTCGCAAGTTTTACGAGAGTGTAAAATATTTTGTGTAAATAGAAAAAAGGAAGTCCCTTCTGTAGAATAGAGTTACCACAACACATTCACAGAAAAGAGGACTTCCATATGAACGATTTTACTACAGAAATTCTAAAGACTCTAGCGAACAAAGGCGATTTGAATGAATTATTCCGTGTCCATTTGGAAAAAGCTGTCAATACGCTTTTCAAAACGGAGTTAACGGCTTTCCTCGATTACGAAAAGTACGATCGCATTGGTTTTAACACGGGTAATTCTCGTAACGGCTCCTATGACCGTACGGTCAAGACCGAGTACGGGGAACTTCATCTCCAGATTCCGCGCGACCGCAACGGCGAGTTCAAGCAACAGACTGTTCCTGCTTATAGACGGACGAATGACACGTTAGAGGAGACCGTCATTCACCTCTTCCGAAAAGGTATTACCATGTCGGAAATCGCAGACTTGATTGAGAAAATGTATGGGCATCACTACACGCCCCAAACCATGTCCAATATGACTAAATCATTTACGGAAGAAGTCACTTCATTTAAGGAACGTGAGCTTCATGACCGTTATGCCGCTATTTATATGGACGCAACCTATATCCCTTTAAAGCGGAAAACCGGCGCCAAGGAAGCCATTCATATCGCAGTTGGCATTTGCCCGGACGGTTCAAAGGAAGTGTTGAGCTATGCGATTGCACCAACTGAATCTATCACGATTTGGGAAGAGATTTTAATAGACCTTCAGGAACGTGGCGTGAAAAACGTCCTCCTTTTCATCACGGATGGCTTAAAGGGGATGGCAGCGGCCGTGCAGCGGTTCTACCCCAAAGCCCGTTTTCAACATTGCTGTGTGCACGTTTCCCGTAATATCAGTCACAAAGTGCGTGTCGATGATCCTAAGGAAGTCTGTGATGATTTTAAAATGGTGTATCAAGCGTCATCTAAAAAGGCGGCATTGGAAGCACGTGGTGCTTTTGCGGAAAAATGGAAAACCAGCTATCCAAAAATGGTGGAATCTATCCTTTCGAACGATTACCTGCTCACTTTCTATGATTTCCCATTAGCCATACGCAAGACTATTTACTCTACGAACTTGATTGAATCCTTTAATAAGCAAATCAAGAAATACAGCCACCGCAAGGAACAGTTCCAAAATGAAGAGTCGATGGAACGTTTCTTAGTCTCGTCTTTTGATACTTACAACCAAAAATTCCTAGGTCGCAGTCATAAAGGTTTCCAACAGGCCGAAGGCGAGCTCGAACAAATGCTGAGTCAACCGATGGAGAATTAGAAACAATCTACAGTAGGAAAGAACCATTTACACAAAATTATTGACGCTCCCAAGCTAAAACTCCTATTAATCGATCTACTAAAAATAAATAAAAAAATTCTTTTCAATTTTTATTTATGGTATGACATAAATAAAGTAAAGTTATTCTTCTAGGTTAATCTTATTAATACTCTTTCTCACTAGTGTTGCATGCAACACTAGTGAGAAAGAGTATTAAATATACTGCAAGGCAAGACATTTGGTAATTGAAGAATAACAAGCAAAAAAATAGCAGTCAGGTCTCTTGACAAAGTATAGTTGCTATTCTTTTTTTAGGCCCTACTTTAATGAAATTTTTGTTTGGAGGGAACGACTTCATTCCTTTGATTATTTCAGTTGAATTTAATAGAGAAGCCTGGCGTCTATTAAGAAATAATTTTCTTGATGAGCGTCAATCTTTTTAACGGAAATCTATCCTATACTAAATTCAGTAAAGAAAAAGGAGGAATCAAAGAAAGCTATTTTAAACAAACCAAAATTATAGGAGGAATAAATCATGACTGAAAATAAAGCTACTCAAGAAAGAACACCCCAAGAAAGATTGCAAGAAGAACAAGAACACAAGGAACATGTTCATCATACGAAAATTAATGCAGCGGCCATTGCGGATCATCTTTTAGGCAACATGCATACATTACATGTGAAACTGCACCAATATCACTGGTATGTAAAAGGAGCCAATTTCTTTACGTTGCATGAAAAATTTGAAGAGTTGTATAACGAAAATGAAAAATGGTTCGACAAACTTGCGGAGCGTCTAATTACTTCTGGGCATAAACCTGCTTCGACAACGGTTGAATTTGAAAAATATTCGATGCTTTCGGAAGATGCAGTTAATAAATACGCTAAAGCAGAAGACATGGTTGAAAATATTATCGAGGACTTCAGAAGCACTCGTGACCTAACTATTCGCGCGATTCGTTTAGCTCAAGACGAGGGTGACGATGCTTTAGAAGATACATTGATTGCTTTTAAAAATGACTTAGACAAGAACATTTGGATGCTGCAAGCGTTCATTGGTAAAGAAGCATTAGAAGATGATGACGCTCTTGATGAGGATGAAGATTAAGGTAAAAGTAGAAGCTGATTTAGGGATTGGAATTCTTTCCAGTCCTTTTTCCATTTTCTTGATGTGCATCAATTTTTTTGTAGTAAGAGACTTATATAATAAAAGCAGCGAATATAAACAAAATAAATAAAGGGGGAGAATGAATTGACTAAACATACCCATCATGAAATTGGCGACCACGCAGCCTGTATCCGCTTGGTTCCAATATTCAATCACTTAGAGGATAGCGCGATGAATTACATTGCTGAAAAAGCCCACACGAAACAGTATCAAAAAGGAGAGTTTCTGTTTCGTTCACAAGAAAAAGAGGATACTTTATATATTATCAATCGTGGGAAAATCCGTATTTATCGATTGGCAGACTCTGGCAAAGAGCAGCTAGTGCGGATCTTGAACCCTGGTGATTTCACCGGAGAATGGACCTTGTTCAACCCGGATGCAGTACACGAGGAATATGCCGAAGCAACCCGAGATACCGTTGTCTGTATGATTCAGCAAAAAGATGTCCAAGATTTTCTGGAACAATACCCAACTATTTCTTTAAAACTATTGGCGGAAATGTCTAAACGGTTAGAAAGTTCAGAACGTCAAACGACACAAGTAGCCGTGGAGAGTGTCATTACCCGTTTAGTTTTGTTTTTGGCAGAAAATGTGGAACCTGAAATGGGCAACTCTCCCACCATCACCCTGCCGATGGCAAAAAAGGACATTGCTTCCTATTTAGGAACGACACCTGAGACCATCAGTCGCAAATTTGGAGAATTGGAGGACGAGGGATTGATTCAACAGCTGTCTGGGAAAAGGATCAAGATTCAGGATTTAGATGATTTATTGCTTTACAGCGAATAATCGGACACACTTTTTTCTACACGTTGGTGTTCTGTCGCTCTTCATTAACAACGGGACAGAACTCAGTGCTTTTGCTTCCATCTGTCCGTTTTTGGCTTTTTTAAGACAGAACGACCTTCATTCATTGGAAAAATAAAAGCACAAACATGATAACCCTCAAGTTTTTTTGTTTTATTTTTCTTTAAGATAGGGTTGTCGAACAAAACGTAAAAATAAGTAGGGTGAATGTGCATTGTTTTTGGGTGATAGTTGCCATCACGTTGTCAGCAGCGGGTGCATTCTTTGTCGTCCCTTTCACCAAGAACACGATTGGCGGCGAAGCAAAAACGTCTAACGTTGTTGAGGCAGATAGGTTAGCTATGGAAAAAGAAGAGGAAGTTGTAAAAGGAGCCGGCGTAATCGGACACGGAAAAGTGGCGTATTACGAAGCGAGTGACCAGGGAGATAAAAGTGTATTCACTGTTTGGTTTCCATGGAGCTTAGCCGGAATCTTGTTCAGCATCACCATGACTAGAATGACGCGAAAAATTGAAGAAATGGAGCAAATAGAATGGGATTCGTATTAGGCGTTTTGAATCCCCATGTGGTGGAGATTGGTTCTGTTGTGATTCATTAGTATGGAGTCATTATTGCAGCGGGCATATTAGCGGCTCTCCAGTTGAGCACCAAGGAAGCAAAGAAAAAAGGACTGGAAGAGGATACCATTATCGATATGGCCTTATGGGCAATTGCGATTGGACTCCTCGGCGCTCGGCTTTATTATGTGTTATTTGAACTTGGTTATTATCTGCAAAATTCAGGACAAATCCTTGCGATTTGGAATGGCGGCATTGCGATTTATGGGGGATTGATTGCAGGAGGGGGTACGCTATATTGGTATGCAAAGAAAAAAGGTACTTCTTTGGCACTCGTTCTTGATATTTTAGCGCCCAATGTATTGTTAGCCCAGTCCATTGGTCGTTGGGGCAATTTTATGAATCAGGAAGCTCATGGTGGACCGGTTACTCGTCAATTCTTGGAAAATCTTTATTTACCTGAATTTATCATTGAACAAATGAATATCAATGGTACCTACTACCATCCGACTTTTTTATACGAGTCATTGTGGAGTTTGTTGGGCTTTGTCCTCATCGTCACTATACGGAACCGAAAACAGCTTTTGCGTCAAGGAGAAGTCGCTTTGAGTTACGTTTTGTGGTACTCAGTGGGTCGGTTCTTCATTGAAGGTATGCGAACGGACAGTTTATGGATTGGCGAGTGGATCCGCGTTTCGCAAGCCTTGTCTCTGGCCCTGTTTATTGGCGCGATTGTAGTATGGTTTATACGCAGACAAGATTATCCACCAATTTCTTATTATTCTGATGGCAATAAGGGGCAGAAAAAGACTATTAAGATGGTGAATTGAGCAAAAAAGATAAAAAGAAGTGCAAAACTTGATATGTGTCAATTTTCGTTTGCTAAAAGTGAGCTATACTACAGTTGTAAAAAGGAAAAGGCAGTGTTCATTAATCTGCTGCCGATAAAATAAAAACACATAAAGGAGATAGGAATTATGGAAAAAGCTATATTGCAATTAGAAACGTTGTCTTGTCCAAGTTGTATGCAAAAAATTGAAGGTGCCGTGAAATCAGTTAACGGTATTGATAAAGACAGCATTAAAGTATTATTCAACTCCAGCAAAGTCAAAACCAATTTTGATTCAGCTGTCACTTCGATTGAAGAGATTCAAAAAGCTATCGAAAACGTAGGCTATCCGGTCCTTAAAGCAAAAGTCAAGGCCGCTTAACTGATTAAATGAACTAGGCAATTCTGGAAGAAAAGCTATTTTTCCAGGATTGCTTTTTTTGTTGCAATCCGATTCGAGGTGCTTAGAAACGATAAAAGAGAACTTTCTAAACTTGATGTCAGTCAATTAATTACTTAGGCAATTATCTTATACTGTGTTTATCAATAAAAGAGAAATTAAATTTGGAGGGAAAAAGCATGCAACAATATATATTAAGCAAGAAAAATGTTATCACCGTCATCAGTGGATTGTTAATCGTACTCGGTTTCTTCAGTCACTTTGTTTTAGAAAACGTAGGACTTTCAGAGTGGTCTTTGATCATCACCTCTGTCTTTGGGATTACGCCAATTGCCATTCAAGCGTTTCAAGCAATGAAAGTCAAAGTCATCAGTATTGATGTCTTAGTCAGTATTGCAGCGATTGGTGCGCTTTTTATTCAAAATTATGAAGAATCGGCTATTGTCACGTTCTTATTCTTATTCGGACACTACTTGGAACAACGAACATTGAACCAAACGCGATCTGCTATCAAAGAATTGACTGAAATGGCACCCGAAAGCGCCTTGAAACAAATGGATAATGGCGAATTTGAAGAAGTAGAAGTGGATGATGTAGATGAAGGGGATATCTTGCTCGTTAAAACGGGTGCGAAAGTTCCAGTAGATGGTACAGTCCTTACGGGTGAAGGGCATATCAATGAAGCTAGCATTACAGGTGAAGCTGTTCCGGTCAACAAGCTAGCTGATGCAGAAGTTTTTGCAGGAACCATTTTAGAAAACGGAACGATTCAAATCAGAGCTGACCGAGTTGGTGAGGACACCACATTTGGAAAAATTATTGAACTCGTGGAAGAAGCACAAGATTCTAAATCCGAAGCGGAACGGTTCATTGATCGCTTTTCTAAATACTACACACCAGCTGTCTTGGTTCTGGCAATTGTTGTATGGGCGTTCAGTCAAAATATTGAGTTAGCAATCACCATTTTGGTTCTAGGTTGCCCAGGCGCATTAGTTATCGGAGTGCCTGTCTCAAACGTTGCCGGTATTGGGAATGGTGCTCGTAACGGTGTTCTTTTAAAAGGGAGTGAAGTCATTCAAGACTTCAGCAATGTGGATACAATTGTATTTGATAAGACAGGTACTTTAACTGTCGGAAACCCAACCGTTGCAGCGACTGAACTGTATGAAAAAGATTCTGCTGAAACGCTTGGCTATCTGGCCAGTGTGGAACGGGAATCAGATCATCCATTAGCAAAAGCGGTCTTAAATCAAATTGGAGAAACAAATTTTTATCCTGTTGAAGGAACTGAAGTCGTGAAAGGCGGAGGAATCGTTTCAAGTGTAGCTGGACATAGAGTGGCTGTTGGGAATGTGGCCTTGATGGAAAAAGAAAATGTCACTCTCAGCAAAAAAGTGCAAAAAGATGTCAAACGGTTTGAACAACAAGGGAACTCTCTCGTTTTGACAGCGGTCGACGGTGAATTAAAAGTACTGATGGGCATTCGCGATCAAGTCCGTCCGGGTGTGAAAGCTAATTTGCAGGAATTAAAAGACTTGGGCGTGAAAAATCTAGTCGTTCTTTCAGGAGATAACCAAGGAACCGTTGATGTGGTCGCCGGCGAACTTGGTTTGACCGAAGCTCACGGCCACATGTTGCCGGAAGACAAATCGGCTTATATCGGAAAACTTCAACAACGTGGTCAAATTGTAGCCTTTGTTGGAGATGGCGTTAACGATAGTCCGTCCTTAGCTTTAGCAGACATTGGAATCGCAATGGGAAGCGGAACGGACGTAGCGATTGAAACATCCGATGTCGTTTTAATGAACTCGAACTTCAGCAACTTGCCTCACGCATTAGGATTAGTAAAAGCCACCGCAAATAATATGAAACAAAATATCGTGATTTCAATTGGAGTAGTGTTGGTCTTGTTGACCAGCGTCTTCTTCAGCGAATGGATGAATATGTCTATCGGAATGTTGGTTCATGAAGGTAGTATCTTGGTGGTAATTTTCAATGGCATGAGATTAATGAAGTATAAGTTGAAAGGTCGAAAAGAACAAAAAGAAGTATCAGCACCTGCAGAGAAAGTAAAAATATCTTAAGAATAAATTAGAAGAGGCTGAGACAATAGTCCATCCTTGAAATGACAAAAGCGGAAACTCAAATTTTAAATCTGGGATTTTCCGCTTTTTTGAGTTCTTGAAAAAAAATAAGAGTATAGAGTATGCTCTTTATAAAATTAATTTTCGTGTAAATGATTAAAAAATCTAATAATAAAATTTAAATTCCTATTAAGTTGTAACACATGAAATTAGATAGTTTCATGTATCATAACTATAGATAAAGTGAATGAGAAATGGGGCTATTTAAATGATAAAAATAATTGACAATCAGAAACTCAAATTACATTACAAAGAGGGATTTGGATCATGGACTTATCACCTTAGACTACCAGGAACAGCTGATAATAAAGGGAGATGGGGACATTTAAAAGTATCTGGTACAATTGACGATTTTGAAGTGAAAAACATTTATTTGGCTCCAAGGAAAGATGAAGATAAGATCATCTCAATCAATAAGGAAATTAGAGACGCGATAGGGAAAAGCGGTGGCGATATAGTAACGGTAATGTTATATTTGCATGATTAATTTACTCAATAAATCCAATCTTCTCTTTTTAGATATGAAACTTACGCTATGATGGGCTTAAAGATTTGGGTAAGTTCTATATTTGATAGAATTTATTTTTATATCGCACACGATGTTTTCCGGAATCTCTTATATAAATTAGTTTATACGATTTTATAGACACTCTTTTATTTCTTCAACAAGTACTAAAATAGAGTTATTAATTGGTACATAAACGTCTAGTGAGGGCATGATATTCACCTCTTATCTGTTATAAGTAATAATGAATAGGAGGTGAATAGTGTAAAATGACTCCTATAGAGTGGACTCTGAAAAATAGATCTCTATAAGGTCCATTTTATTTTGTCCCAGCCTCTTTTGTGGTTAAATTTAAGTTAAATCATTTCAAGTAAATCATTCATGGATTCACTCATTGTAGGGTGAGTATAAATACCGTCTCGTAAACTCTTATATGAAATATTTTCATTAATTGCTAATGCAATTAAGTTGATCATTTCGTGAGCTTCGTAGCTGAAGAAGCTTGCGCCTAATATAAGGTCAGTCTCTGGATCAACTAATATTTTCAAAAAGCCGCTTGTTTCACGCAATACTTGAGCTTTAGGAACAGCAGCAACGGGCATCTTAGCAACTTTATAATTTTTACCAGCTTCAGTTGCTTCTTTTTCATTAAAGCCTACCCGTGCAAATGTTGGATCCACAAATGTTGCTGTAGGATAAACACGACGCGTTTCTAAATTATAGTTGGATTCTTCTCCTAGCAATTGAGGCAAAACAATACGGTAGTCATCCAAAGAAATATAAGTGAATTGTGGTCCACCTTTAACGTCGCCCACTGCCCAAATGTGTTCAACAGAAGATTGCAAGTGCTTGTTTACCTTGATTTCTCCACGAGCGCCGAGCGCCACGCCAGCCTTTTCAATATCTAATTTATTTGTGTTAGGAATACGGCCAGTAGCAACTAAAATTTCATTTAATTCAGCAGATTTTTCTTCGCCGTTTTGTTCAAATGTTAAACGTACACCATTATCCGTATCTTGAACACGTTTAGCTTGAGCGTTAAATTCAATAGTTACCCCTAATTCTTCTAATCTTTCCAAAATAGCTGCTGCGTCATCCTTATCTTCACGTGGCAATAATGAGTCATTGAATTGATAAACGGTTACTTCAGAACCAAATTCAGCAAAATAAGAAGCGAATTCTAATCCAATTGGACCAGCTCCGATAATACCTAGTTTTTTTGGCAGATTTGTTAGCTCTAAAATTTCTTCACTTGTGTGGATGTGTGGACTGTTTTGCTTGTTTTCAAAATCTGGAATAACAGCCGTAGATCCAGTTCCAATAATGATATTAGCAGCCGTAACTTGTAGCGTTTCTGTATCTGTATCCACTAACAAAGTATGGTCATCTTTGAAGTGAGCAAAACCGTCTAAGACTGTTACGTTATCTAAATCAGCAATTTTATGGTAGTTTTTTTTATTTAATTTGGTTACTAATTCAGTTTTATAGTCCATGGCTTGTTTGAAAAACTGGTTGTTAATCTCAGGATTTCGCTCAATGCCAAATTCTGATAATTGATCAATAATTTTTGCACTATGTGTCAACGATTTAGTCGGTAAGCATCCCACATTAATACAAGTTCCACCATACATTTTAGCTGATTTTTCAATCACAGTGACGGTTTTTCCTTTTTTAGCTAAAGCACCTGCTAATGTTTTTCCTGCTTTACCAAATCCAATAATGGCTACGTCTGTAGTGTACTCATTCATATTTTAGTGCCCCTCTCATTTTGTATTGCATATAATTTTACTTCCATATCTTTTAATGTAATAGTTGCTAGTTTTGCTACTGCATCTTTATTCAGCTCATCATAAAGATCATCCATAGCTTCTGACATACCAGACGAAATCATACATTGTTCATTGATATAACCTGAATGCCAAGTATTTTGGATAATTGGGATCTTTATCGCCTCATAAACATTTTTTAAAGTGATAGCTTCTAAATTATCGGTTAGAAAGTATCCGCCATGCACACCTTTTTTTGTTTGAACTAATCCTTTTTTTCGGCATTTTGCCAGAACTCTGCGAACACGAACTGGATTCGTACAAATGTTCTCAGCTAATGCTTCACTGGTAAAAATTGAATTGTTATGACCTAAATAGACCAACCCATGTACTGCAATCGTAAATTCACTCAAAATTATTCACCTTCTTTAAAAAGTAAATTTTAAAGTTACTTTATCTAAATTAAGTATACACCTAAAAGTTATCCAAATCTACAAAGTCTGTTACTTTTAAGCAATTATTTTAATATCTCCTTAGACGAATTGATTAAAGGAGATGACGATAAGATGAAAAGAGAAGTAACTATTGCTAAGATGAATCAATTAATGTTGGTTATTATAGGATCATTTGTTTTAACCCTCATTACTGCATCCTTATTTAAATACTGGGGCGATTTTTCTTTGATTTTGCCAGTTACTTTTATAGTAATCATGGTCAATGCTGCTATTAAACTTCAAAAGATCCAAGATAAAGAAAATCTAAAAACCTATAAAAAAATCTTAGATTATATGGACAATAGAGAAGTAAGAAATGATCCGAAAACACAAAACAGGAAGAGAATGAACTTAGAAAAATCTAGCTTGGCGATAGTAGGAGCTCTTATTGAGTTTTTCTTAATGTATGGCGTACTGTCGGTTTTCTAAATCATCTTAATACATGAAATTGTATAAAATCATGTATCAAGAATCCTATCCCTATAGGGTTCTTTTTTTTTACTCCCCCTAAACACACGATTTCGTGTTATAATAACTATAATCATGTATTCGAACAGACTAAAAAGGAGGGATTGTCATGGGCTATAATGTTCAGCCACTACGGTCGCAACAGGAGATTAATGATTTTTTATTTTGCCTGCGACGGAATAAAAATGCGGAACGTGACGTTTTCTTGTTTCTAATTGGAATTAACAGCGGTCTGCGCATGTCCGACATCGTCAAACTCAAGAAAAAAGACGTGATTACCTCAAAAAAACCGCGCATCGTGGAGCAAAAGACAGGGAAAACACGCATTTTATACTTAAGCAGCTTACAGGACTTGATTCACGGCTATACCGCACCCTTAGATCCGGAGGCTTACTTGTTTCCCAGTACTAAGGGCGGCCATTTAGAAGTCAATACGGTCTACCAGATGTTTCAAAAGGTCGCGAAGCTGTTAGGAAGGGACGATATCGGCACCCACACCCTACGAAAAACCTTTGGTTACCACTATTACAAGAAAACCAAAGACGTGGCCACCTTAATGGAAATCTTTGGTCACAGCAGCGAGAAGATTACCAAACGCTACATCGGAATTAATGAAGATGAAATCAGTGAAACGTTATTAAATTTTCGGTTAGGTTTTTGATTGTATTATATAATAGATAAGCACAGTAAGACGGTTATAATCACCCACAGTATTGGACAAATCAACCTTTTTTTGGTATATTATATATACAAATGAGAGCAGGCTCATAGTCAACTTGATATAAATCCGGAACATAAGGGTCCGGCGGGTGGCGAGCACCAAAACTAAACTCGATACAAATCCGGAACGTAAGGGTCCGGCGGGTGGCAAGCACCAAAACTAAACCTGTATAAAAGGCTGCTCTTTTGAGCAGCTTTTTTTATTGGGAAAAAGGAGCATTCTTCGCACGTGGCAAAAAAAGAATACAAACGCATGTCTATAAAAGAGACAACCCAAATTACCAGACAGTTAAACGCGATTTATAAGGCTGCCCATCTCTTACAAGAACATTTTGTAGATAAAAAAGTATCCTTTGTCGGAGAAGTCTCAACGGTAGCGATTATTTTTTCGACAACTAATTTTATGCACCTCTGTGGCATTGATTATCGCAGAGGCACACACTTGTTTTTTCAAGATGCCTTAGACAGGAAAATAAATTTACAGGATATTCAAATCAAAACGGATGGGACGACCTTTCAGAAATTACAAGTAATAGGTAGCCTTGATTTATTATTGGGGAAGCATATTTCTATTGTTGGCAGAGGTGTTTACTCTTCTCTTCGCTATGATGCAGCTATTCGAACAAGGAAAAAAATATTGGCTCTGTCTTTGAAACAAAACGGATTAATCTATATCCCTATCTCTTTGTTAAACCTATCATCAAAGGAAATTGGACCTGGACAAAAAGTTACTGGCATTTTTAGCGAGGATTTAACATCCGGGGAACTTAAAATGATTATGGAAGTCATCGATTAATCATTAATAGTGATATGCGACGTCATTTTGAAGTAATTATTCTATTTTGGGTTATAAAATAAAGCATTTTAAGACGATTTCAAATCATTCATGTGGGTTATTTTATCACGGATGAGCTTGAAATCGTCTTTTATACGTATCAAATTGAAATGTTCGGCATACAATCTATCGTTGTTACTACATTACTAATTGTCACTTGTTAAGGAACTTGGATCCTTTCTAAACATTCCCTAGAGATAAATTTTACTTTATCCCTCCGTTAATATCCAATTTAAGCACCCTTCCGATTCAGGGTTAATTTGCATATCAAGTGCAGCTTATGTTCTAGTAAGATTAGCCCTTTTAGTCCGGCTGAGTTGACTTATGGATATAAGATATGGTCATAGCAAATAGACACTACGTATAGTCTGTTAATTTAGTGTTATTAATCTTAAGTTATGAGTACGAGGAGGTATATTCCTCCTCTATGCTATGTTTTTCTGCATCAAAAAAAGCAGGAATCAATTATACGTTTTAACTAATTCGATTTGGTTCATATCTAGAATTGCGTCCATGTTTTGCTCCTTTAATACACAGGAACTCAAGATTGCAAGAACCGGTTGAATATCTTCACGAGCTTCATAAAAACCATTGATTAAATGTGTGGCACCTGGTCCAACTTAGCCCAAGGGGTTCTCCAACCAACACTACCATTGAACATATGTTCTTTTAGTGGTATGATTCCTATGAAATACGATAGATTAATATAGGAGGCGAAATATGTTAAGTGAAAATTTTTTCAAAGTTATCCAGCACGAGGGTGTGGTTTCTGTTACATCATGGGGAAGCGGTGAGACCCCACATGTTCGTTGTACATGGAATTCATTTTTACGTATAACTGATGATGAACGCATTTTAGCGCCAATAGCTGGATTTACAAGCGTTCAAGAGGATATGGTTAAGAATGACAACGTTATCTTGACTCTAGGGAGTCGAGAAGTTGAAGGGTTCAATGGGTATCAAGGAACAGGATTCTTAATTGAAGGACGGGCACGCTTTCTGGATACTGGTGACGAGTTTGACCGAATGAAAGAGGACTATCCTTTTATGAATAAATTACTTGAAGTCACCGTAGAATCTCAAAAGCAATTGCTTTAATCTCTTATTGAAAGTTAGACTATTATAAATGACTATATCGTAATGAAGAGGATGTTTTATTAAAATTACAAAGAAGACGTGACGAATTACTTATGAGAGGTCCCTTCCCTACTTCCTCGAAAGATGCTATAAATAGTTTTCTGTCTAGTGAAATTTGAATTGACATAGAAAATAAAAAATAATATAATTATGAATTTTTTAAGGAAATGGTCGTTTATTTGTGTTCTTCCATTCAAAATGTATCTAAAATAAAACTAAATAAATTATTATTCTACAGTGATTTCCTTAGTTTTCAAAAATTAACAGTATCTATGAGTGGATTAGCCTATGAACATAACCACTATGGTCCTGTTCCTTTGAACTACACACTTTTATACGAATCATTAAAGGAAAATGGGTAATAGATCTTGAACCCGTGG
>NZ_BCQB01000053.1 GCF_001544215.1 Enterococcus durans NBRC 100479 = LMG 10746 | reverse complement strand
CCACTTTTATTCGCTTTTAATTTCTGATTTACTTAGATCTGCAATTTATTTCTTCCAAAAATCATCGAAAACTGAGATTGGCAAATGACGTTTATGTTGCGTTTTATTCCACCATGCTTCAATCTTTTCTTGCGCATCGACTGGAATTTCTCTGCCTTCTAAATAATCATCGATTTCATCATATGTCACACCGAGTGCTACTTCATCTGCAATCAATGGTTTGCCATCCTCTAAATCTGCAGTTGGTATCTTCGTGTATAATTTTTCTGGCGCATTTAATTCTTTTAATAATTGTTTTCCTTGGCGTTTATTCAAGCGGAACAATGGCAAGATATCTGCTCCACCATCGCCGAATTTCGTAAAGAAACCTGTGATATTCTCTGCAGCATGATCTGTTCCTAAAACTGCTCCAGTTCGTTCTCCTGCAATCGCATATTGCGTGATCATTCGTTGACGTGCTTTGATATTTCCTTTATTGAAGTCGCTGATTTCCACGCCAGCTTCACCTAAAACTGTGACTTCTGCATCTACGGCCGGTTTGATATTCACGCGTAAACTAACGTCTGGTTTGATAAAATCTAAGGCTGCTTTTGCGTCTTCTTCATCCACTTGTTCCCCATATGGCAAACGGACAGCGATGAATTGATAGTCCTCATCTTTTGTTTCTTCGCGCATTTCTTCCATTGTTAATTGCGCTAACCGCCCTGCTAATGTTGAATCTTGTCCCCCGCTGATCCCTAAGACGAATGTCTTTAAAAATGGGTGTTTTTTCAAATATGCTTTCAAAAAATCAATACTTACTCGAATTTCAGCTTTTGGATCAATCGTTGGTTTGACACCTAATTCTTTGATGATTTCTTTTTGTAAGTTCATTGTTTTTCCTCCTTACGCTTCATTGTGCATGTCTGCAACACTTTTTTTCATACGTTCCATCGTCGCCATTTTATGATTCCAACAATCCGTAGATAGATCAACTGGATATTTTTGTGGATTAAGGTCACGTTTATATTCTTCCCAAAGTGAATCAAGGTTCGTTCGAGTGTATTCCTTGATCTCATCTAAAACAGGCAAATCATAGACAAGTTTTCCATCGATATAGATATCTTGTAAGATTGGACGTGCAGTAAAGTCTCGCACAGTTTTATTGATAAATGTATGGATTGGATGGAACATGAAGATTTCTTCTTCTTCTCGTGGATCTTCGTCCCAAAGAGTGACATAATCCCCTTCTGATTTTCCATCGAAATTACGCGTGATACGCCAAACTTGCTTTTTACCAGGAGTTGTTACTTTTTCAGCATTGCTGGATAGTTTGATCGTATCGATCATTTTACCATCCTTACTTTCAATCGAAACTAACTTGAAAACAGCTCCTAGAGCGGGTTGATCATATGCAGTGATCAATTTTGTTCCGACACCCCAGACATCTATTTTGGCTTTTTGCATCTTTAAGTTCAAAATCGTTGCTTCATCTAAATCATTTGACGCATAGATTTTTGCTTCAGTAAATCCAGCAGCATCTAGTTGTTCTCGTACTCGTTTAGAAATATAAGCCATATCTCCACTATCGATACGTACACCTTGGAAATTGATTTGATCACCTAATTCTTTGGCTACTCTGATCGCACTAGGAACTCCTGATTTAAGCGTATCGTACGTATCCACCAAGAAAACACAATCTTTATGCGTCTTGGCATATGCCATAAAAGCTTCATAATCATTTCCGTAAGATTGAACAAGTGAATGTGCATGCGTACCGCTTGCAGGAATCCCGAATATTTTCCCTGCACGTACATTACTTGTGGCATCTGCTCCACCGATGTATGCTGCACGAGTTCCCCAAACTGCTGCATCAAGTTCTTGTGCTCTTCTTGTTCCAAATTCCAATAAAGGATCATCGCCGATAACTGATTTGATTCTAGCAGCTTTGGTGGCAATCAGTGTTTGGAAATTCACGATGTTCAACAAAGCTGTTTCAACTAACTGGCAATGCGCTAGTGGACCTTCCACTTGGATCAAAGGTTCATTCGCAAAAACCAGTTCTCCTTCACGGGCAGAACGAACTGTTGCTTTGAACTTAAATTCTTTTAGATAAGTTAAAAAACCTTCTGGATAAACATTCATATTACGTAAATACTCAATATCCGTCTCTGTGAATGTCAAATTTTCTAAATATTCGACTAAATGTTCTAACCCTGCAAACACGGCGTACCCATGGTTAAAAGGCATTTCACGGAAATAGCATTCAAAAACAGCGTGCAGATCAGCTCGACCTAATTCCCAGTACGTTTGCATCATATTGATTTGATATAAATCTGTATGCAAAGTCAAACTGTCATCTGGGTATATTTTATTCATTTTTTTATTACTCCTCTTGGCAAGTTTTCATTTCTTTCCCATTATAACAAAAAAAAACCTTAGGAGAAGAAATCTTGATTATTTTCTGAAAAACGTACAAAAAAGACCACTAAAATCAGATATCCAAGTGATCTTAGTGGTCTTTTATTTATACAGCCGAGGCGATAGTTCGCTGCTCAACGATTACGATGTCTTTATTTGGTCGCTTAAACTGGATTCCTCTTTGCTCCAAGTCTTGTTTTACGCCAATATGTACCTTGACGTCTTCACGATCAGCTTTTAAAATCCGTCGAACCGCAAAGTCTATTTCCTGCTTTGTGATTTTTTTCTTTGTATTGATCATCACTAATTCTTGTTTATCATACGTATCTACAAATAGAATTTGGGTACGATCTAACGAATACAGCTTATAATATTTGATTGCTGAACCGCCAAAGAAAAAATCGACTATCTTAGGGTAAAACGTCTTGATATTCAAATTATTTGTTACAGGTGTCTCGATTAATTTCATCTCATTCCTCTTTTCTTTTTTAATATGGATAAGCGCCCCAAGGAATCGCTTTCAATTAAATCAAACAATAACAGAAAAAAACTTTTTCTGTTATATTTAGTATAACATAAATCCAGCGATAAAAAAATAGTCATCCTTTCCCTTGACCTTCTCGTTACGTCAAGGAATATGCTAAAGATGTCAGGAGGTAGAAAATGGAATACACTATCAAAAAAATGGCTCAACTCTCTGGTGTTAGTCCGCGAACACTGCGTTTTTACGATGAAATCGGTCTTTTGAAACCAGCGAGGATCACATCTTCCGGTTATCGTATCTATGGACCAAAAGAAGTGGACCGTCTGCAACATATTTTGTTTTATCGTTCGCTTGCATTCAAATTGGAACAGATTCGCGAGATTTTAGACGACCCAAAATTTGACCATCAACAGGCATTACTGGAACATCAGAAAATGTTACAGGAAAAAAGAGACCAGATCGATACTCTCTTGACAACTATCCAGCAAACGCTGACGAACTACGAAGGAGGAACACATATGACTGATCAAGAAAAATTTGAAGGATTCAAACAGCAAAAATTAGCAGAAAACGAACTACACTATGGTCAAGAAATACGAGAAAAATACGGCAACAAGGCAGTGCATGCGACAACTAAAAAGTGGCAAGAGATGGATGAGAAAACTTATCATGACATGGAAACAATCGAAGAACAGCTTCTAGCTGATTTGACTCATTATCTTCAAGATCCTACAAATCAACAATTGGAAGAATCTATTTTTGCTTCGCATAAGAAGTGGCTCGCTTTTAGTTGGCCTACTTACAGTTTAGCAGCGCATAAAGGATTAGCGGCAATGTATCTGTCCGATGAACGATTTGCTTCTTACTACGATAGCCGTAGCGGTGTGGGAGCAACAAAAGCATTAAGTGAGATCATAAAAAAACAAACAGAATAATCATACTAGTATCAAATAGAAATAAGAAATAGCGATCGTGACAAAAGCTGTCTGCTACAAAACAAGCACAGATTTCCTAAAAATATTTATCTTTTTGTGAAATTTTGATTTGTTTTTGTAATAGTGACTTCTGGATTACCGATCATTCGAAAAAAGGAACGTGGGACAAAAGTAAGAAACACTTCTGTCCCATCCTCTTTTCTTTCCAATTTCTCAAACCTAAACGACTTTTGTCTCGACCTCTTTTTATTGATTATTCTTTTTATTCATCTCTCGATAAATCGATAAGGAATTTTGATTTGTTCCAACCGTTCCTCGATCAGAAGTTGAAATGCCATTTCTCCACAAGCAATCAGCCCGTGATCGATCGTTGAAAAATCCATGATCTCACTGATCAGTAAATTATCCCGACCAACTATCTGCCGATTACTTTCCAAAAAAGATTGCTGTAAAATTCCAGCTGCGACTGTATCTGAATTTGTTAGCACCCCATCAATTGCTTGCTTTTCAAAAAAAGTGCCAGCTTTGACACCTTGTTCATGGTCGATACAATCCCAATAAACATGTTGCTTTTCAAAGTCCGGAAACACTTTTTTGCAAAGTTCTAATGTGATTTTTGAATTGTAACTGAGTCTACTGCTTCTGCCTAATGTCACACCGAGACGTCTGACTCCTTGATCACGTAGAAAGAGAAGCGCTTCTTCAATCGATTGTTCACGGTCAATAAAGACACAGTTTGCCTTTTTTTCTTTGATTTCTTCACAAAATACAATCGGTCCATATTTTTGATAAGGAAGCAAAGCCTCTAAATGATTCGCTCGAGAAGTAATGATCAGCCCATCAAAGGCTTTACCTGCAAATTCTTCCAGATACATCATTTCACGATCCGCTTGATAATTTGTAGGCAATAAAGTCACCTTATAGTCCTCATTAAAAGCCGACTCAATGATTCCACCGATCAGTTGATCAAAATATGGGTGATTTGCATAGGGCAAAATGACGCCGATATTTCTTGTTTTCCCATAACTTAACTGTCTTGCACTTGCATTGGGAACATAGTCAAGCTTCTTCATCATTGCCAAAATCTCTGCACGTTTTACTTCATCCACATACGGATGTTGATTGATCACTCGAGACACTGTTGAAACAGAGTAACCAGTGAGTCTTGCGATATCTCGAATGTTTGCCATACTCGGTTTTCGCCACCTATACGAAAAGATTTTCTTGTAAATAGTCTACCACAGCATGTCCACATTCGAAAAATTGATAGAATGTTCCATTATACTCAAAACTGATCCGTTGACCACCTAAATACGTGTCTTTCGTCAATCCACTGATTTCACTTAAAGGAATTTTCTGAACCATCGTTTTATTTAACCCTTGAAAACTAGAGAGTAACAGCATTGACCCCTTAAATTCTACAAAAGCATAAAAGTAATCATTGGTTGTTTCATTGGTCGTTTTGATATAGGTATTCATTATAAATCCCTCCTTTGATGCTTTGAGTATAGCTTATGAAACGCGTCTCATAGCAAGGAGTTTGTTTCTACTTATTCTTCTGGCTCACCAAGAGTAGGATCCAAACGATTGGCCGCCAGAATGAATGGTGCCCAGATCAAGGCAGCCACTAACAAGTTTATGATTGTCAAGACGATGGCCCGCCAGTCACCTGCCGTTGCAAGAAAGCCACTGATGATCGTAGGCATGACCCAAATCACATTCACTACTACCGGACGCACCAATCCTGCCATTGTGGCGAAGTATGCAATGGTCGCAGTTGCTAATGGCGCTAAAATAAATAGAATCATCAACAACGGATTCAAGACGACCAGCAGACCGAACATCACAGGTTCATTGATATTGAACAACCCAGGAGCAATCCCTAGTTTACCCACTGTTTTATAATCAGCGCGCTTAGATAGTACCAAGATCATGATGATCAACACTAACGTCACTCCTGCTCCACCAGGCCATACAAAAGCCTCAAGTGAACCAGCTACCCATTTGAAGGGGATCGGTTCTTTATTTTGAAAAGCATTCGTATTCTCTACCATCGCTGTTCCATATAAAGTCTGTAAAACAGGCGACATGATATTCGTTCCATGAAGACCAAAAAACCAGAGAACATGGACAAGCAGAACAATAATAAAGACAGCCCCGTAGCCCTGTGAAAGATGCATCAAAGGTCTTTGGATCGCTTCTGAGATCCAATCAATCAAAGGGACACCAGCAGTTTGTTTGAACAGATAATTGATAGTACCGACGACATACAATGAGACTACTGCGGGTATGATCGCAGCAAAAGCTTTTGAGACAGCCGGAGGAACAGAATCAGGCATACGAATAATAATGTTTTTACGAATTAGAAGTGCGAAAATGATAACCGATATAAACCCAAAAATCATGGCTGTAAAAAGCCCAGAGCCACCCATATATTTTCCAAAATTAAAATAGCCCCACGCCCCCATTGAAAGTGTTTGCCCACCTTCCGCATCAGCAAGGACTCCACCAGCAGAAGTAATCATCGTTGCTGCTTCTTCTGATAATTTTTCCGGCAATGTCAACACCGCCGTAGCAGCATCAGGTAAACCAATAATAAAAGCAACTAAAGAAACGATACTACCGGAAACTGGATCTACCCCATAAGCTTTGGCTAAGTTAGCCCCTAAAGATAGTGCAAAAACAACCGCCATGATCGCCAATGTCCCATTCCAGATCAGACCATTCACACCGATAACTGGTGTAAAAAATGTAGTTATTGCATTTCCTTCTCCTAGATACGTATTGGGAAAATCACGCATAAATGCATTTAGCAACACTGCAATTGCACCAGCCATAGTAGCTGGCATTGTTCCAATAAAAGCATCACGTAAAGCAACTAAATGTTTTTCTGAACCTATTTTTGTTGCGACTGGTAAAATATACCGCTCCATCCACTTCATCAATCTGTCCATTCTTATCCTCCTAAAATCTATTTTTCGCTACTTTGCATGCGTATACATTATAACGATATCATAAATATAGCATATATTTCTAAGCGTGCCTACTTAATGTAAAAAGAATTTTTTATGCCTAGGAAAAATAGTACACTCTGTAGTAATTTTTTCATTTATATGTGATAAATGGAGGTTGTCATGAAACTATTTCGTTTTAACGCACTCTCCATTTCTTTATTCATATATTTTTCTTCTTTATTTCCACCTACATTGATTTTATCCTTTCCTCCTAGAGTTCATCTTATTTTCTCATGGCAACAGGTTTTCCCTTTGTTTAACTAAAAAATGCGCTTCCTCATTAACTAGTACTTAGGTCTGATTGTTGTGAAATAACTTTAGTGATAGAGTAAAGAAAAGGGGGAATAGATGATGAAAAAAGCTTCGATTGTTTTCTCGCTATTATTTTTTAATGTAGTCTTCATTTTAGGTGCAGCAGCAAGTGTTTATATCTTTATTGCGAGTTTATGGATAGTTACGGGTTCCTTTTTGCTCTCTCCACTTCTACTATTAGGAGCAACCTTGTTGACGATTCAGGATTTTTCAGTTTTTCAAAGCATAGCAAGTATCCTGTTGTTTGCTTTGGGCGGGCTACTAGTCCCAGTATGTATCAAGGTAACAAAATACGTAGGAAATATTTCAGCGAAGTACATTGCTTATAACAAGAGATTGATTTATGGATAAGTCGTATTACAGGCTCCAAACTTCTGCTAACTGACCACTATCCTCAGATTTTGTTAACTCTTAAGTATCCCTGAAGTCGAGACAAAAGTCGTTTAGGTTTGAGAAATTGGAGACAAAACATACTAAGATTAGAGGGTAATTTCATCCGTCGATGAATTTACCCTCTAATCTTAGTATGTTTTTTTCCTCAAAGCTCCTCATTGAAGCACCTTCCTTAACCGTATAAAACTATTGATTGCTAAAACCGCGATTATTACCTTTCTTACCATTGCAGGTCTTCACTATCAAGGAATAACTTTTTTTATCCAAACAGCTTTTAAAGGAACACTGGATGTACCAGGACAAGTAACCTTGAAGGCATGAATTCAAATAACACCCTTTTCGATAATACTGACGGACTAGTTCCCCAAAGCCTTTTCATTCCCCCTATGATAAACTAAAAATAGTAAGTAGTTTATTCACTTATGGTTCCTTGAATATCAGTGTTTTAATCTTTTTCTATTTTAAGTTTTTCCACTATCCAACAAAAAAGATCAATAGGAGGAAAGTAAATGAAGAAAGCAAATTGCTTATGCGGTGCTATTTCGATGGAAGTTCAAGACATCCATTCCGAGGTGGGCGCCTGTCATTGTTCGATGTGTCGTCGTTGGGGAGCGGGACCGCTGCTTACGGTTGAAGCAGGAACAGGTGCAACAATTTCCATCCAACCTGAAAACTTAGTTACTCGCTATCAGTCATCTGAATGGGCGGAACGTGGTTTCTGCTCAATTTGTGGATCACATCTTTTTTATCATCTTCTTCCAGGGGATTCCTACAGTATCCCAATCGATTTATTTGCAGATCAGGAAGGAGCAACATTGACAGTCGAAGTCTATTACGATCAGAAACCTTCTTACTACAGTTTTGCAAATGATACAAAGAAGCTAACCGAAGCCGATGTCATGAAAATAGTACAAGCAACGTATTTTAACAAAGAATAGTTGCTACATTGAGGTTTTGTTCAACGACAACAATTTTCAATAGAAGAAAATATTACGGAGGGGAAATTCAACTGCCGTTGAATTTCCCCTCCACTCGTTCTTTAGGCTTACATATAGTGAAGTACCTCATTGAAAAATAGGCCAAGCAAAACATGTATCCGATTGGAATCAGCTTTTCCATTCCATCCATAATATCTGGTGATCAATGCTATCTCGCCTGACACTGACGAAATTTTATGAAGAAATCAGTCCAAACATATCACTGATTTTCTACGATTCTTTTTCTTTTCACATCATTTCAGGTAACCCATAAATCGATTTGCAATTTTGGGATCTTAGGAGGAAAATACAAACAGAGGTGATCACCATGGACAAGAAAAATTGGGCGACTAGTTCGGTCCAAGCAGCTTATCAAGCACTATCAAGTTCAGAAAAGGGACTTTCGACAGATGAAGTGCAGCAACGCTTAACCAAATACGGTCCAAATGTAATCAACACAACAAAAAAAGAATCAATTATCAAAACATTTTTATTAAATTTCACAAGTCTGATGGCACTCTTATTATGGGTATCGGGTTTTATTGCTTTATTTGCCGGTATGCTCGAATTAGGGATCGCCATCTGGTTGGTCAATGTGATCAACGGGCTCTTCAGTTTTTGGCAGCAATATCGCGCTAGTCAAGCAACTTCTGCCCTACAAAAAATGTTGCCAAACTATGCTCGCGTCTTACGCAACGGTAAAATAGAAAATACTCTGGTGGAAAATATCGTACCCGGAGATGTCGTACAGATCAAAAGTGGTGATAATATTCCTGCGGATGGCCGTCTATTGCAAGCTGACAGCATGCAAGTCAACCAATCTTCTTTAACTGGTGAATCCACCACCGTTAACAAGGATAGTGCCACATTAACCGCTGATGAAGTCAAAACAGCTGGGCGCTTTGCCGAAGCGAATCTGGTTTATGAAGGAACTTCTGTAGTCAGTGGTAGTGGGTTGATGTTAGTTACCCAAACAGGGATGAAAACTGAATTTGGGCAAATTGCTTCTTTGACCGGTTCCGTTGCTGCAACTCCCAGCCCATTAGAAAAAGAACTAAACGTCTTGACGAAGCAACTTTCCCTGATCGCCATTGTAATCGGTGTGATTTTCTTTCTAGCAGCAGTCTTTTTCGTAAAAAATCCTGTTGTTGAATCATTTATTTTTGCCTTGGGAATGATGGTAGCCTTTATTCCAGAAGGGTTGTTACCAACAGTCACTTTATCTTTAGCGCTGGCAGTTCAGACGATGGCTAAGAAAAATGCTCTCGTTAAACATCTAAATAGCGTTGAAACACTAGGAGAAACTTCGGTGATCTGTTCTGATAAAACTGGGACCTTGACTAAAAATCAGATGACCGTCGAAAAAGTATGGTTGCCTTATGCACAGTATGAAGTGTCTGGCACTGGTTATGCACCAAATGGGATCGTAACTAAAGAAAGCATGCGAATCGAATTAGATAAAGAAAAAGATCTATTACAACTGATCCGTATCGGTACATTAGATAACGACTCTGCTATCCAACAAACAGATCAGGAATATCAATTAGTAGGTAGTCCCGATGAAGGTAGCTTACTCATTTTAGCAGATAAAGCGGATTATGCTCTGGCAGAAGAGAAAGAACGTTATCAAAGGCTTAGTGAACTACCCTTTGATTCAAAACGCAAACGAATGTCGACGATCCATCAGCAACAAAATGATCGCTTTATTTTTACCAAAGGCGGGATCACCGAAGTCCTCGAATGTTGTACTTACTTTTTACTGAATGGAGAAATCAAGCCTCTCGACGACACACATAAAAAACAGATTCTTGATCAAAATGACATTTTCGCCAAAGAAGGTCTACGAACACTGGCTTTCGCCTACCGCCGATTAAATCCGGATGAAACAGAATACAGTATTGAAAAAACGGAAACTCAGTTGGTCTTCGTCGGCATCACTGCCAGCCAAGATCCACCACGGGAAAACGTCATCGAAGCAATAAAAAAATGTCACGCTGCTAGCATTCGGATCATCATGGTCACAGGTGATTATGGCTTGACCGCTGAAAGTATTGCCCGCAAAATCGGGATCGTTGAAGGTGACGATGTTCGTGTCGTAACAGGCGATCAACTGTCAGCGATGTCTGATGACGAACTAAAGGAAAATCTTACCCATCAAATCATTTTTGCCCGAGTCGCACCAGAACAAAAATATCGGATCGTTTCGCTTTTACAATCCTTAGGTGAAATTGTTGCATCCACTGGAGATGGGGTCAATGATGCCCCAGCTTTGAAAAAAGCTGATATCGGGGTGGCGATGGGAGTCACCGGTACTGATGTCGCAAAAGAAGCCGCCGATATGATCTTAACAGATGATAATTTCACTTCGATCGTCAATGCTATTGAAGAAGGTCGTACGGTCTATAATAATATACGTAAATTCTTGTTATATATTTTAAATAGCAATATGCCAGAAGCTTTTCCATCAATTTTATTTCTGCTTTCTCGGGGAATGATCCCATTGCCTTTAACGGTGATGCAGATCCTTTCTATCGATCTAGGGACCGATATGTTGCCGGCACTAAGCCTAGCCACTGAAAAAACCGAACCTGGGACGATGAATAAACCGCCTCGCAAACGAACAGATCATCTTTTGACCAAAAAATTGATCTGGAAGGCATTTGGTTGGTATGGTCTGATGGCATCTGTAATATCGATTGGTGCTTATTTCGTAATCAATTATTCTGACGGTTGGCCAACTGTTCCATTGGCAAGCACAGGAAAAACTTATGTAATGGCCACTACAATGACTTTAGCAGCAATTGTTTTTAGTCAGATTGGTGCTGTTTTCAACTGTCGAACAGAAAAAGAATCCTTATTCAAGATCGGTTTTTTCAGCAACAAACGAGTTTTGTTAGGTATTCTTTTTGAAATCTGCCTGTTAGCCGCTCTGATTAACATTCCTTTCTTGCAAGATGCCTTCAGCACCACAAATATTCCATTGATTGCTTGGTTTGGCTTGGCATTGATCCCGATTCCGATCATTCTATTGGAAGAGTTGCGTAAAGCCATATTACGACATCGGACTTCGGTGAAATAAAACTGGAAATCATTGAGCATCCAGCTGATATAATTGGTGAGGTTGGGACAGAATTGTTTAACTCCGAGAAATAAGAAGAAATTAACGAAAATTGCTTTTCAAATTTTTGTGAATTTCGGCTTATTTCCGAAGGAGTTGCTTCTGCTCCCACCGTTTATTCGTTTTTAAAGAATGAGACAAAAGTGTTTCTTACTTTTGCCCCACACTCACTTTCTTTTGAAAAACTGATATCTAGAGATGTTTGAAAAACATTTCAGAGACTTCTCCTAACAAACAAACGAATGTGGGATAAATCTAAAAATCAGATTTGCTACAGACTCTCGAATAAACGAAAGTCCAAAAGTCAGGTTTTTCGGAAATTTCAAAAAAAGAGGTTGGGACAAAATTGTTTCTTACTTTTGTCCCAACCTCTTTTCCATATTACTACACTAGCCTAAAAAGGAAGCGAGGTTTCTACCTCATAAGTTGAACTAATGCTATCATTCGATACAAAATTCTTAACGTAGATATTTTGTTCGTGTAGTTCTAAAGTTTTATTTACTCTTTGTTGTGATGGCACATTTATTATTACCTACTCACCAATAATAAACTAGATTATACTCTTTACTTTACTCTTCTATAAATTAAAAAAGAGAGAACCCTGATATATCAAGGTTCTCTATTAAATACTACATCATGCCGCCCATCATTGATGGATCCATTGCTGGCGCTGCTGGAGCCGCTGGTTCTGGCTTGTCAGCTACGACAGCTTCTGTTGTTAATAACAATGCAGAAACAGATGCTGCATTTTGTAATGCTGAACGTGTAACTTTTGTTGGGTCAACGATACCAGCTTCTACCATGTTTACCCATTCGCCTGTTGCGGCATTGAATCCTGTTCCTAATTCAACATTTTTCAATTTATCAACAATGACTGAACCTTCGTAACCAGCATTTTCTGCAATTTGACGAATTGGTTCTTCTAATGCACGAACAACGATCTTGATACCTGTAGCAACATCACCTTCTGCATCTACTGCAGAAACTTTACCGATGACATTCACTAATGCTGTACCCCCACCAGAAACCATGCCTTCTTCAACAGCGGCACGTGTTGCGTTCAATGCATCTTCAATGCGTAATTTCAATTCTTTCAACTCTGTTTCAGTTGCAGCACCGACTTTAACGACAGCCACACCACCTGCAAGTTTTGCTAAGCGTTCTTGTAATTTTTCGCGATCAAAGTCTGAAGTTGTCTCAGCGATTTGATTTTTGATCAATTGAACGCGAGCTTCGATCGCTGTTTTTTCGCCAGATCCTTCAACGATTGTTGTGTTTTCTTTATCCACAACAACTTTTGATGCGTTTCCTAGGTTTTCGATCGTTGCATCTTTCAATTCTAAGCCTAGGTCATCAGTGATCACTGTACTACCAGTCAAAATAGCGATGTCTTCAAGCATTGCTTTGCGACGGTCACCAAATCCAGGAGCTTTGACAGCGACAACGTTGAATGTTCCGCGAATCTTATTCAAGACTAATGTTGGTAAAGCTTCGCCATCCACATCATCTGCAATGATCAATAATGGACGAGATTGTTGTAAGATTTGTTCTAACAATGGCAAGATGTCTTGAATGTTAGAGATTTTTTTATCAGTGATCAAAATGTATGGATTTTCTAGAACAGCTTCCATTTTATCATTGTCAGTTACCATGTATTGTGATAAGTAACCGCGATCGAATTGCATTCCTTCAACTACGTCTAATTCTGTTTCGATCCCTTTTGATTCTTCGATAGTGATTACACCATCGTTTCCAACTTTTTCCATAGCGTCAGCAATCAAATGTCCTACTTTATCAGAGCCAGATGAAACAGCCGCTACTTGTGCAATAGCTTCTTTTGAATCAACAACAGTTGAAATATTGTGTAATTCTTCTACAGCAGCTTTTGTTGCTAATTCGATCCCACGGCGGATACCTAAAGGATTAGCTCCTGCTGTAACGTTTTTTAATCCTTCACGTACGATTGCTTGAGTCAAGACTGTAGCAGTTGTTGTACCGTCACCAGCAATATCGTTTGTTTTTGAAGCAACTTCAGAAACTAATTTTGCTCCCATGTTTTCAAAATGATCTTCTAATTCGATTTCTTTCGCAATCGTTACCCCATCATTTGTGATCAATGGTGAGCCATATGATTTTTCCAATACGACATTACGACCTTTTGGCCCTAATGTTACTTTCACTGTATCTGCTAATTTATCTACGCCACGTAACATTGCTGCACGAGCATCTTCTGAAAATTTCAATTCTTTTGCCATATCTATTCACCTCATCAAAATTTTTCATTCATTTTAATTGATTGCTTTGTTTTTACTCAACGATCGCCATGATATCTTTTCCAGCGACGATCAAATATTCTTTTCCTTCAAATTTCACTTCTGTACCGGCATATTTTTCAAACATTACTTGGTCGCCTACTTTTACAGCAGCAGGAACTTGTTCCCCGTTTTCTAACAAACGGCCTTCACCAACTGCGATAACTGTTCCAGTTTGTGGTTTTTCTTTAGCTGATGAAGCTAAAACGATTCCTCCAACAGTTTTTTCTTCCTCTTTTGCGACTTCAATAACGACGCGATCACCTAATGGTTTTAACACGATAAATCCCTCCGATAACTCTTTTTTGAATTCATTAGCACTCTAACAAGTCGAGTGCTAACCTACATTTTTAATAATACTCATTCTTCCATTTTTTTGCAAGCTTTTTAAATGAAGTTCTATAATTTTTACGTTATCCCTTACGTTTCAAAACAAAAGAAGGTAAATGAAGTATGTTATAATTAAAGAAAGCGTGGGAGCAGAAGCAACTCCTTCTTATCTCTCGGAGTTAAACACTTCTGTCCAAGCCTCGTTATTCTGCCTAATTTTAAGGAGGACCTTATGTCATTAAAAAAATATAGTTTTCTGAGTATCTTTTGCTATGGATTGATTTTCCTTTCACCTTTGATCCTTTCCTCTGTTGGAATCGTCCATACAACCACAGATTTGATTACTGCGACAGCAATTGCTTATATTTTAGGTGCGATCGTTTTAGCCTTCCTTTATTTTAGACAAAGGGAACCTTTATCCATCGAAGCAGCAGTTCCTAGATCTTCTGTACCAAAAATTATTCTTTATGGACTTGTTGGTATTTTTATCGCCTTGATTCTGCAAAGTTTAGCTGTAACATTGGAAACATTTTTATTTGGAGAAAGTGCGCCTTCTGAAAATACACAAAATATCATCCAAATGATACTTGAAGCGCCAGCCTTCATTGTCGCAACTACGATTGCTGGACCGATCATGGAAGAATTCGTCTTTCGTCGCAGCATTTTGGGTATTGTTGGAAGATATAGTAATTTTTGGGTAGGTGCCATTGTTAGTTCCTTGCTTTTTGCATTCGCACATAATGACGGACATTTATTGATCTACTTTTTCTTAGGTTTTTTCTTCAGCTTACAATATAAGGTAACTGGTCGAATTTGGACATCAATGATTACTCATGTCGGAATGAACACGCTTGTCGTGATTGTCCAACTCGCTATCCAAAAAGGATTGCTTTCCTATTAAAAATTACCATTGATTTGATAAAAATAAAAAAGCTTTCAATAAAAAATAGAACGATACCAGCATAAACAGCTCGTTCATTTTTATAGGAAAAGCTTTTTTATTTTTTTACTGTCTTCTTTTAGATAACACTTCATTGCCAGAAACAGGATCATTTTTCTTGTTTCATCTGTTGCTTTTCTCCTTATTTCTGCCACTTCTACTTTTCTTTCTCGATACACAACTGAAAGTTAGCACATGCAGAATCCCTTCGCCAATTTTTCTAAATAGTTCTACGATGATATCTTCAATGAACGTTACCTTAGTCCTGACGAGATCTTATTGCCGACTCAGTCCTCTCATGCAAAATTTTCTTATTAGACATAAATTCATACCCACGTTTCTTCAGATCCGTAATACTCATATAGGTTTCTGCTTCAACTCCACCGCTGTCTTTATCCTGTAATAATTTTTGTTTATGTATATAGGATGAGTCCAAGTACATTCGTTTCTGCCTTTGTTCATTTATTTCTGGCCTCTCACCTGTTTGTTTGATTTTTTGTTCTTTCATTATCAGCTCTAGATTTTTTCTCTCTATAATTACTTCTCTTCTTTCTAGATCTACTTCTTTTCTCTCTAGCTCCACTTTTCTTCTTTCTAGGTTTACTTCTTTTTCAAACATGTCGATTTTGTTTAAATCAAGCTTTAATTTATTTCTGTAAGTTTTTAATTTTTGTCTTTTATATTTATATTTTAGACGTTCAACTTGCGCTTTTGTACTGATTTTCAATTCTTGCCTGTTTGTATTCCTCTTACCTGACACATTGGATATGCTTCTCTCTAGATTTTGCTTTTTTCTCGCCCGATTCGACGATATTTTTGCCGTATCGTCGGATTGCTTCTGTCTTAAATCTTTTTGTTTTTCTACAGTTTTTATCGGCGTTGATTTTACACTTTCCTTTTGAAAAGCATTTGTCTTCTTTTTGACAGACTGTCTTATTTCATTTCCTGTGAGTTTCTTTTTTTTGATTAGTTCTTGTTTGACGAATTTTACTAATTTTGGAGGAACATGGCTAGATCTAGCAACCTTTGTTACACTTGTCACTCTGAGTAGTTCACGTTCAATATGTCGTCTTTGGTTTACGGTTAACACTAATTTAGTTTTTTTTCTCATTTTCTTTCCCCTTTTTTTGGATCAAACGTTTGATTGCTTTGAGCATAACCGATTCTTGGAATAAACAAGCCATCATTATTTCTTCATTTAGAAATAGTTGTTCTGATCTAAGATGACAAAAAAACAAGCTAGGATTCACAAAAATTTGTGAGTCCTAACTTGTTATGAAGAGAACATTCTTTTTTTAGTGTATAGATACAACTACTTTT
>NZ_BCQB01000052.1 GCF_001544215.1 Enterococcus durans NBRC 100479 = LMG 10746 | reverse complement strand
CAATTAAGGCCTTTAGCTTAGTAGGAATCTATGGTAAAAAAAGTACAATAGTTAAGTGAAAAATTAATTGCACATCATTTGGTCCAGATGGTTGCTTCAAACCTAAGGTAGATTGGTTTATTTTTTTCTTCTGCTGTGATCATGATGGTGGGAACAAGGATAGTATCTACCCAATGACACCAACATTACTTACAAACCTTTTCCAAGTCAGTATGGGATTTTTGATCTATTTCAGTTTGACTGCAGTAAGTAAGGTGAACCCAGTAATCGATTATTTCTTCAAAAAAATGAAGTAGTCGATACATTGAATGGTTGAGATAAAAAAAGGTCGAAATAAAAGTCGTTTAGGTTTGAAAAATTGGAGAAAAAAACGAACAATACGTTTTTTTGTATTGCTCGTTTTTTTGAAATTTCCGAAAAACCTGACTTTTGGACGCTGTTTATTCGGAATTATGGTCTGTAGCAAAACTAATCATTAGATTTGTCCCATATTCTCTTTATAGTTATTCTCTTAATGCCGGTGTGACCGCCGCTTTGCAAAAAGTAAATCGTTTCTTTTCATAATCCAGTAATCCTGAATCCTTTAATTGCTTGATTACTTGTCCTGCCGTTTCTCTTGTTGTACCACTATTTACAGCTAGTTCTTTTAATGTAATAGGGTAAGGAATATGGATATGCCCATCTTCTGTAGGAACACCTAGCTCTTCTTTTAAAACAAATAAGTTTTGTTTCACTCTATCGAACGCGCTGGAAGTCAACCCGATTTGAATCCGAAGTTCATGCATATCAACAACTTTAGATAATTTATGGATCATATAAATCAGATATTTTGAATTTTTTTTAGCAATTTTTTCGTAAAAAGAAACTGGAAAAGAGAATGTCTCGATGTCAGTCATTGCTTGTGCTGTGTAGGTATAAGTGCTTTCTTCAAAAATTCCAGACATAGGAAAGAGGTTGTTTGCAGCAACATAGTCATAATAATAATACGTGGCGCTTTCATCATAGCGTTCTAAACGAACTAGACCTTCTGTAAGAATATAGAGACGTTGGCGTTCGTCTCCTTCATCAAAGAGAATTTGTCCCTTTTTATAAGAACGAAGGATTGCATGTTCTTTTATCTGCTCAAATTCATCATCAGTAAAGTTTTCAAAATCAGGTTGATACCGTAGTTTTGAAAAGTGAAAATCAATTCTATTTACCCGCATAAAATTTCCGCTCCTTACTTTTAACTATTAATATTGTGGCTTTTTTTTCGAAAAAAGTAAAGTTATTACTTTGGATAAAAATTTCTATTTTTTTTCTTTATAAAAAAATTTTTTTGTTATTATGTAAAATTATACATTCGATTTGAATAATGTCGTTTTTCACCTGCTTATTCTGTATAAAAAACAATAATCACTAATAAAGTAATCGCTAACATGATTGAAAAAGAAGTATTTTTTAGCTTATTCAAAAAATATTTTTTTATGAATAAATATTTTTTTGATAGTGATTTCAGTATAAATAAAGAGAGAAAAGTTGATAAAAAATGTAAAAACGTTTAATTATTTAATTATCCTTTAATAATGTGAAAAAACTCTCGTTTTAGATGAGATGAAATTATGAAAGAGATTACAAAAGGGCTGTATTCTAAGTATGTAATCAAAACGAAGGAGGCAACACAACATGGAAAAACCTATTCACGTTTTCTCTGAGATAGGAAAGTTAAAGACAGTTTTATTGAAACGACCTGGACAAGAAGTGGAAAATTTAACACCAGACATCATGGACCGTTTGTTGTTCGATGATATTCCCTATCTACCAATCGCACAAGAAGAACATGATAATTTTGCAAAAACATTGCAGAATGAAGGCGTCGAAACTTTGTATCTGGAAAAATTAGCAGCAGAAGCAATCGATGCAGGTAATGTGAAAGAGCAATTCTTGAACAAAATGCTAGACGAATCACACATTGCATCGGCTGCTGTAAGAGACGGTCTTCATGAGTTCCTTCTATCAATGGAAACACAAGAAATGGTAGATAAAATCATGGCTGGGGTACGTACGAAAGATATCGAAGTCCGTTCAAATAGTTTATACGACTTATCAGCAGATGACGATTATCCGTTTTATATGGATCCAATGCCAAACCTTTACTTCACTCGCGACCCTTCCGCATCAATGGGAAATGGGATGACTGTCAACAAAATGACATTTGAAGCTCGCCGACGCGAATCGATGTTTACAGAATATATTTTGAAACATCATCCTCGCTTCGCTAACAAAGGGGTAGAAGTTTGGTTAGATCGTGAAAACCCAGATCATATCGAAGGCGGCGATGAATTGATCCTAAGCGATAAAGTAGTCGCAGTCGGGATTTCTCAACGTACCAGTGCCAAAGCGCTAGAAAAATTAGCACGTCACTTATTCGAAAAAAATTCAGGATTTGAAAAAGTATTGGCTATCAAGATTCCAAATAACCGCGCAATGATGCATTTGGATACGGTATTTACAATGGTTGATCACGATAAATTCACGATTCATCCAGCGATCCAAAGTAAAGAAGGAAAAATCGATGTCTTTACGATCGAGCCTGCAGGTGATGACATTAAAATCAGTCACTCAGATGATCTTCATGCGACAATGAAAGAAGCGTTAGGTTTAGACGATCTAGTCTTGATCCCAACCGGAAATGGCGATGCCATCGTTGCTCCTCGTGAACAATGGAATGACGGCTCAAATACGTTAGCAATCGCTCCTGGAGTTGTGGTGACTTACAACCGTAACTATGTTTCTAACGAATTGTTACGTAGCTATGGTATCAAAGTGTTGGAAATCAATTCAAGTGAATTGTCACGTGGCCGTGGCGGTCCTCGTTGTATGAGCCAACCATTAGTACGTGAAGATTTGAAATAGTTTGTTTCCCAGTGGCAGTCTAACTGTCAGCTGTCGCTGGGTTTCCTCTTTAAAAACTAAATAAAACAACCTAAAGGAGAATGTTAGTTATGAAAGAATCAGTATTTCAAGGAAGAAGTTTATTAGCAGAAAAAGATTTTACAAAAGAAGAATTACAGTATTTGATCGATTTTTCTGAACACTTAAAAGATTTGAAAAAACGCGGGATTCCTCATCACTACTTAGAAGGGAAAAATATTGCTCTTCTATTCGAAAAAACTTCTACTCGTACACGTTCAGCATTTACTACTGCAGCAATCGATCTAGGTGCACATCCTGAATATCTTGGAGCAAACGACATCCAATTAGGTAAAAAAGAATCAACTGAAGATACTGCCAAAGTATTAGGTCGAATGTTTGACGGTATTGAATTCCGTGGCTTTAGCCAAAAAATGGTTGAAGAACTTGCTGAATTCTCAGGCGTACCTGTATGGAATGGTTTAACAGATGAATGGCACCCAACACAAATGATCGCTGACTTCTTGACTATCCAAGAAAACTTTGGAACTGTTGAAGGTATTACAGTGGCTTACTGTGGAGACGGCCGTAACAACATGGCTAATTCATTGCTTGTAACTGGTGCTATTTTAGGAACAAATATGCGTATTGTCGCACCTAAAGACTTACAGCCAGAAGAAGAAATCGTGAAGATGGCGGAAGGATTCGCTGCTAAATCTGGTGCAAAATTAATGATCACTGATGACGTCGACAAAGGTGTGGACGGAGCAGATGTCCTTTACTCAGATGTTTGGGTATCAATGGGTGAAGAAGATAAATTTGAAGAAAGAATCAAATTATTGAAACCTTATCAAATCAACATGGAAATGGTTGAAAAAACACATAACACAGACCGTTTGATTTTCTTACACTGCTTACCAGCATTCCACGATACAAACACAGTTTACGGTGAACAAATGAAAGAACGTTTTGGTATTACAGAAATGGAAGTAACGGACGAAGTATTCCGCAGTAAATATGCTCGCCAATTTGATCAAGCAGAAAATCGTATGCATTCGATCAAAGCAATCATGGCAGCGACACTTGGAAACTTGTTCATCCCTCGTGTCTAACGTTTAACCACATTCATCTCATCGATAAAACGAGTCAGCTTTCCTCATTGTAGCAAATTGCTGGCTTGTTTTGTCATCGGAAAAATTCAGAATTATCTGAAGAAAGGAAGACGAAATATGGCCAATCGTAAAGTAGTTGTCGCATTAGGAGGCAACGCAATTTTATCTACTGATGCTAGCGCAAAAGCACAACAAGATGCACTGAAGGAAACAGCAAAATATTTAGTGAAATTCATTGAACAAGGAGATGAACTGATCATCTCACATGGGAACGGACCTCAAGTTGGGAATTTATTGATCCAACAACAAGCTGCTGATTCAGAAAAAACTCCAGCAATGCCTTTAGATACTTGTGTCGCAATGACGGAAGGTTCTATCGGCTATTGGTTGCAAAATGCTATGGGTGAAGTTCTCAAAGAAAAAAATATCGATAAGGATGTTGTTTCTTTAGTCACTCAAGTAATCGTTGATGAAAATGACCCATCCTTCAAAAATCCAACGAAGCCTGTTGGACCATTCTTCACCGAAGAAGAAGCAAAAGGCCAAATGGAATCAGACTCAGCTGCTACCTTTAAAGAAGATGCAGGCCGTGGATGGAGAAAAGTGGTTGCTTCCCCTAAACCAATCTCAATCAAAGAAGCTCGAGTTATCAAAGCACTAGTTGAACAAGGTGTCATTACTGTTTCTGTTGGTGGCGGAGGTATCCCAGTGGTAGAAACAGCCACTGGTCTTGAAGGAAGAGAAGCAGTCATCGATAAAGATTTTGCCTCTGAAAAGTTAGCGGAGATCATTGATGCAGATCTATTGATTGTTTTGACAGGTGTCGATAATGTCTATGTAAATTATCAAAAACCAGATCAAAAGAAACTGGAAACTGTTACAGTATCAGAAATGAAACAATATATTGATGAAAATCAATTTGCACCAGGAAGTATGTTGCCTAAAGTTGAAGCAGCCATTGCATTTGTTGAAGCGAAACCAGATGGGAAGGCTATCATTACTTCACTAGAGAACATTGAAAATCTTCTAGCATCTGAAGAAGGAACGATCATTGTAGCAGACAAATAAACTGCGTAAGAGCAATTGAGACTCCTTAGAACATTTACCTTGCTAAAAAATGTCCAGTCGGAATTTATTCTCCTTTAGGCCTTCTGGACATTTTTTTATAAGAAATCCTAGCCATTAATTTTTTTATCTGTTATAATTCATGTTAAGTTTAATAAGTTACAGTTTGCTGAACAAGAGAGTAATTGTATAAATCTGATCAAAGCGAGTTTGGAGCTGGTGGAAGCCAAACGAAGAAAATACAATGAAGCGCACTTGGAGAACTCTGTCTGAGACAGACGGTCATCTGCCGTTAACAGATAAAGTGGGTCCTAAAGAATAGGACAATTGGAGTGGTACCGCGGGATAACTCGTCTCTAGTAATTATACATGTATAATTACTAGAGATTTTTTTTGTTTTTAGCAAACCAAGTATCAATAGGAGGAAGTCAAATGAATAATAAAGATGTGGTTGCAAAAGCCGTTTATGATGTCGTTAAAGAAGATTTAACACTCGAAGAAGTAGAGAAACTATTGGAAAATCCAAAATCTGCGGATCATGGAGATGTGGCATTTCCTGCTTTCTCATTAGCAAAAATCTATCGAAAGGCACCACAGCAAATCGCGGCAGATTTAGCCGAAAAAATCGATTCAACTAATTTTGAAAAAATCGAAGTTGTGGGCCCATATTTGAATTTCTTTATGAACAAAGCAGTGATCAGTAAAGATGTTCTAGCTTCTGTCGTAAAAGAAAAAGAACACTACGGAGACAGCACGATCGGCAATAATGGAAGTGTACCGATCGACATGTCTTCACCAAATATCGCAAAACCAATTTCTATGGGACATTTGCGTTCTACTGTTATCGGAAATTCCATTGGATTTATTATGGAAAAATTAGGGTATCAACCAATCCGTATCAATCACCTAGGTGACTGGGGTACACAGTTTGGTAAATTGATCGTTGCCTATAAAAAATGGGGATCAGAAGAAGCAGTAAAATCTGAACCAATCAATGAATTATTACGTTTGTATGTCCAATTCCATGAAGTAGCAGAAACAGAACCAGAATTGAATGACGAAGCGCGTTCTTGGTTCAAACGTTTAGAAGAAGGCGACAAAGAAGCAATCGAACTATGGCAATGGTTCCGCGATGAGTCAATGAAAGAGTTCAACAAAATCTATGACCTGTTAGAAGTTCGCTTTGATTCATTGAATGGAGAAGCATTCTACAATGATAAGATGGATGAGATCGTTGAACTTTTAGAAGAAAAACATTTATTGAACGAAGATAAAGGTGCGGAAATCGTTGACCTTTCAGAATACGATTTGAATCCAGCACTGATCAAAAAATCAGATGGTGCAACGCTATACATCACTCGTGATTTGGCAGCTGCTCTTTATCGCAAACGTACGTATGACTTCAAGCAATCTCTATACGTTGTTGGGAATGAACAAAGTTACCATTTCAAACAATTAAAAGCTGTCTTGAAAGAATTAGGATTTGACTGGTCAGATGATATGCATCATATTCCATTTGGATTGATCACTCAAGGTGGTAAGAAATTATCAACACGTAAAGGAAAGATTGTTTTATTGGAAGAAGTGCTTAATGAAGCAATTCAATCAGCAAAAGAACAAATCAGTGAGAAAAATCCTGATCTAGCAAATAAAGATGTTATAGCTAAACAAGTTGGGGTAGGGGCAGTTATTTTCCATGATTTAAAAAATGATCGTTTGAATACCTTTGACTTCAATCTTGAAGAAGTCGTTCGTTTTGAAGGTGAAACTGGCCCATATGTACAATATACACATGCTCGTGCCATCAGCTTGATGGAAAAAGCAGGATTTAAACCATCAGAAGAACACACATATGCATTAGATGATGAAAACAGCTGGGAAGTAGTGAAGCTGATCCAAAAATATCCAGAAACAGTACTATCAGCTGGTGAAAAATATGAACCTTCAATCATTGCAAAACATGCAATCAAATTAGCACAAGCGTTCAATAAATATTACGCACATACAAAAATCTTGGCGGAGGATGATCAAAAAGAATCTCGCTTAGCTCTTGTGTATGCAGTATCAGTGCTTTTGAAAGAAGATTTACGCTTACTTGGTCTACATGCGCCAGATAAAATGTAAAAAGGCACGATTCCATTAGAAAGTACCAAAACTCATCAAAAGAACAGATGAGTGAATCAAATGTTTTTGTTTTAAATAGCCAAAAAAAAGCCGTCCATCACGACCCTCTAGTTTGTGATGGACGGCTCTTTTGAATGAGGTAAGCAAGGGGAGAACGGACATCCTAAATACAATAAGCCCTTACCGAACTAAAAAATAGATGCATCTTTTGGATGATGTAAAAAGTCTTCAACTAATTGTGCATCCTCTTCGTTTTGAGAAATGATGATCGTAGTATCGAAACCGGCAATTGTACTAACGATGTGAGGTGGTTTGATTTCATCCAACACAGCAGCGAAAAGAGGGGCGTTGTCCGGTAAAGTATGAACGATTGTCAAAAAGTGGACGCGTTCCACTTTTAAAACAATATCTTCGATCATTTGGATCAGCCGTTTTTCATCCTCGTTTTTTGCTTCTGATCCTTCTTTTCCCTGAAAGAACACAAAGCGTGAAATGCCATTCTCGTCAGGGGCTTTGACGATTTTTAAATCACGGATATCGCGAGAAATCGTTGCTTGAGTAGCATTAACACCGTAGTCACTCAATTTTGCTAACAATTCTTCTTGTGTACGGATCGTAAATTCATCGATCACCTGTTTAATCAATAAATGTCGCTCAGCTTTACGCATATTCTTTCTCCTTTACGAAAGATTTCACATGTATCATATCAAAAAATAAAAGAATTTCCCAATAATAATTTGTTTTATGAGATAACTCTAGTAAATAAGGCTCCTTTTATGGTTGCGCTATCATTTTAAAACAGGAAGATTAAAAGTTATAAATAAAGAATGAGATTTTTCTTGATATTTAACAGTATATCAGGTAAAATATTGAATGTTGAGCAGAAAATCCTTATTAAGTATTGCGTAGCAAGTCAGTTGCTTGTATAATACTCGAGGATGCTGAACTGCATCAATAAATCCACATTCTCGTTGGATCGTTGATAGGTGCTTGCAAAAGTTTGTCAGCGAGGTAGAAGACAAGAAGAGGGAAAATAAAACCAAATCGGAGGAAACAAAAAATGGCAGTAATTTCAATGAAACAATTACTAGAAGCTGGCGTACACTTTGGTCACCAAACACGTCGCTGGAACCCAAAAATGAAGAAATATATCTTCACAGAAAGAAACGGAATCTACATCATCGACTTACAAAAAACAGTTAAGTTAGTAGATGCAGCTTACGACTACATGAAAAACGTTGCAGAAGAAGGCGGCGTAGCTTTATTTGTAGGCACTAAAAAACAAGCACAAGAAGCAATCAAAGATGAAGCAACACGTGCTGGACAATACTACGTTAACCATCGTTGGTTAGGTGGAACATTGACTAACTGGGATACAATCCAAAAACGTATCAGCCGTTTGAAACAAATCAATGCAATGGAAGAAGACGGAACTTTTGAAGTTCTACCTAAAAAAGAAGTTGCTGGTTTGAACAAACAACGTGAACGTCTTGAAAAATTCTTAGGCGGTATCGCTGATATGCCAAGAATCCCAGATGTAATGTACATCGTTGACCCTCGTAAAGAACGTATCGCTGTTCAAGAAGCGCATAAATTAAATATCCCTATCGTAGCTATGGTTGATACAAACTGCGATCCAGATGAAATCGACGTAGTTATCCCTTCAAATGACGATGCAATCCGTGCCGTTAAATTGATCACTTCAAAAATGGCTGATGCATTCATCGAAGGAAACCAAGGTGAAGATCAAGTAGTTGAAGAAGATTTTGTAGCAGAAAACACTGCAACATCAATCGAAGAAATCGTTGACGTTGTTGAAGGCGACAACTCTTCAGCAGAATAATTCTTAAATGATGGAGCTGTTTCAAAGGCTAGGCGACAAGCCTCACTCTCCTTTGAAACAGCTTTTTTTAAAAAGAAAATACAGGAGGATACAAAAAATGGCAGACGTAACAGCTAAAATGGTAAAAGAACTACGCGAAATGACAGGCGTAGGTATGATGGATGCGAAAAGAGCATTAGTTGAAGTAGAAGGCGACATGGAAAAAGCAGTTGATCTTTTACGTGAAAAAGGAATGGCTAAAGCAGCGAAGAAAAATGACCGTATCGCAGCAGAAGGTTTAGCTTCAGTAGCAGTGAAAGGTAACACTGCTGCAATCGTTGAAGTAAACTCAGAAACTGACTTTGTTTCTAAAAATGAAATGTTCCAAGATTTAGTAAAAGAAATCGCTGAACTTGTTGCAGAAAACAAACCTGCAGACATGGATGCAGCTATGAAAATCAAAACAGAAAAAGGAACAATCGAATCTGATTTGATCGAAGCAACGCAAGTTATCGGTGAAAAAATCAGCTTCCGTCGTTTCGAAGTTGTTGAAAAAGATGACAATGCAGCATTCGGTGGCTACTTACACATGGGCGGACGTATCGCTGTATTAACTGTTTTGGAAGGTACAACTGACGAAACTGTTGCCAGAGATGTAGCAATGCACGTAGCAGCTATCAACCCTCGTTACGTAAACGAAACTGAAATCCCAGAAGAAGAATTAGAACATGAAAAAACTGTTCTTACTGAACAAGCACTTAACGAAGGCAAACCTGCAAAAATCGTTGAAAAAATGGTTGAAGGCCGCTTGAAGAAATTCAAAGCAGAAATCGCATTGGTTGACCAACCTTTCGTTAAAGATCCTGATATGACTGTTGAAAAATATGTTGCATCTAAAGGTGCTACTGTGAAAACATTCGTACGTTTCGAAGTCGGCGAAGGTATCGAAAAACGCGAAGACAACTTTGTAGAAGAAGTAATGAGTCAAGTGAAAAAATAATTCACAAGAGTTATTTAGCGTCTGTTCTCTAAACATAAAAGCTTTTCAAGAATCGTTCTTGGAAGCTGATGTTTAGAAACAACGCTTAGCTGAAATTTAACAAGGAGCAGCGACGTATGTCACAGCTCTTTTTTTTAGGCATAGAAAGAAAATGCTCGACTTTAGTGGCTAAATTATCTGGATATGGTAAAATAGCAATAGAAAATATTGGAGGAATGAACATGGTCACACCGAAATATCAGCGTGTAGTCTTAAAATTAAGTGGAGAAGCTTTAGCTGGAGATGAAGGATTTGGTATTAAACCGCCAGTCATCAAAGAAATTATCCAAGAAATCAAAGAGGTGCACGAACTAGGCGTTGAAATGGCAATCGTTGTTGGCGGCGGTAATATTTGGCGCGGACAAATCGGTGCTCAAATGGGGATGGAACGTGCTCAAGCAGATTACATGGGTATGCTGGCAACGGTGATGAATGCCTTAGCATTACAAGACACGTTAGAAAATGTTGGTGTACCAACGCGTGTACAAACTTCAATCGAAATGCGCCAGATCGCGGAACCTTATATCCGCAGAAAAGCAGAACGTCATTTAGAAAAGGGACGGATCGTCATTTTTGCAGGTGGCACAGGGAATCCTTACTTTTCAACAGATACTACAGCAGCACTACGAGCAGCTGAAATCGGAGCTGACGTTATTTTAATGGCTAAAAACAATGTTGACGGTGTTTATTCAGCTGATCCAAAAGTGGATGCCAACGCAGTTAAATTTGAAGAATTGACTCATTTAGAAGTTATCTCAAAAGGATTGCAAGTGATGGATTCAACTGCCAGCTCATTGAGCATGGACAATGATATTCCACTACTTGTCTTCAATTTGAATGAACATGGAAATATCCGACGCGCTATCTTAGGCGAAAATATCGGAACTACAGTTAGGGGGAAATAAAAATGGCAGATGCAATTATGACAGAAGCAAAAGAAAAAATGCATAAAGCAGCACAAAATCTACAACGTGAATTAGGACAGATCCGTGCAGGACGTGCCAATGCAAGCTTATTGGACCGTATCACTGTAAATTATTACGGAGTACCTACACCACTAAACCAAATGGCTTCTATCCAAATTCCAGAAGCACGCATTTTGATGATCACACCATTTGATAAAAGTATTCTTCAAGATGTAGAAAAAGCAATCATGACAAGTGATATCGGTATCAGCCCCACAAATGATGGGAATGTGATCCGTTTAGTGATTCCACAATTAACAGAAGAACGTCGTAAAGAATTAGCGAAAGACGTGAAAAAAGAAGCAGAAAATGCAAAAATCGCTGTACGTAATATTCGTCGTGACGCAATTGATGAATATAAAAAACAACAAAAAAATGGAGACATCACAGAAGATGATCTACGTGGTCTAGAAAAAGAAGTACAGACCTTGACTGACAACAGTATCAAAGAAGTAGATAAAATCGCTGCTGAAAAAGAAAAAGAACTATTAGAAGTTTAAGCGTTATTTAAAAATCAATCGATGTTTTTTTAACTAAGAATCTCTTGATCAGTGTATCGATCAGAGAGTAGAAAAAGCTGGCTCATCTCGCCAATAGTGAAAGCTGTTAACGAGAGGAACCAGCTTTCTTTTTGAAGTTGTGGCACTACTCAATAGGAAGTGTAAAAGAGAAACTTTGATAAGAGAAGTGGCTTCTTTATTTTATAAATAGCAATCAAAAGTTAAAAAAATGAAAAATCTTAGTGAAAAAAAGAAAAAAAACCGCTATACCGTAGGAAATGACTATATATATTGCTATAATAGCAGAGATAGTGGTAATTTTTTAGTATAGGAGGAAAAAGAATGTTACGTTTTTTTCCGCAAAAAAACAAATATATTCAAGAAAAAAGTGAGCTTCGTTTCAATAGTGATGGCCCAATTCCGCAACACATAGCAATCATTATGGATGGCAATGGGCGATGGGCACAAAACCGACGATTGCCTCGTGTGGCTGGACATAAAGAAGGCATGGAAACAGTAAAAAAAGTAACAAAACAAGCTTCCAGATTAGGTGTCAAAGTATTGACTCTTTATGCGTTCTCCACAGAAAACTGGAAAAGGCCCAAGGATGAAGTAAGCTTTTTGATGCAGCTTCCCGTTGACTTCTTTGACACATTCGTACCGGAGCTGATCAAGGAAAATGTGAAGGTCCATGTGATAGGGTATGAAGATCTATTACCTGAACATACACAGGATGCAGTGAAACGTGCGATCGAACAAACAAAAGACAATACAGGAATGGTACTCAACTTTGCTTTGAACTACGGAAGTAGAGCAGAAATCGTGACGGCAGTCAAAGCAATTGCTACTGAAGTCAGAAATGAAGAAAAATCAATTGAAGAGATCGATGATACACTGATTGCTGAACATCTCATGACGGGTTTTTTACCAACTGAACTTCGAGATCCTGAACTTGTCATTCGGACAAGCGGAGAAGAAAGAATCAGCAATTTTTTACTTTGGCAACTTGCCTATAGTGAATTGTACTTTACCAAAGCATTATGGCCTGATTTTGATGGAGCACATCTAGAAGAGGCGATTGCTTCATTTCAAAATAGAGATCGTCGTTTTGGCGGCGTGAAAAACAAGGAGAAAGAAGGAGATCAGTCATGAGACAACGAGTGATCACTGCTGTCGTAGCATTGGCGTTATTTATCCCGATTCTTTGGCTAGGTGGCCTGGCTGTTGAATTAGTAGCAGCTCTATTAGCTGTTATCGGAGTATATGAGTTGTTTAGGATGAAAGGATTGACATTATTAAGTTTTGAAGGAATATTAGCAGCGATTGGCGCAGTTGTTTTAGTATTACCTAAAGAACGTTGGTTTTTCTTTTTATCAGAAGGTACAGATACATTTATGTTGTTTTATCTGATTGTGATGATCTTATTAGGCACCGCAGTCATTTCCAAAAATACGTATACGATAGATGAAGCTGGCTTTCCAGTAATCGTGAGTTTATATGTTGGGATGGGCTTCCAGAATTTTGTCAATGCGCGGACAGAAGGACTACCTGTTTTGCTGTTTGGTCTGTTTATTGTTTGGGCAACTGACATCGGTGCCTATATGGTCGGACGAAAGTATGGAAAGCATAAATTAAGTCCAGATGTCTCACCAAACAAAACCATTGAAGGCGCATTAGGCGGTATTGGGAGTGCTTTAGTAGTTGCTATTCTTTACTTTTTACTCTATCCGTCGACTGAATTGTTTGGCCATGGACTATTTGTCATGTTGTTGTTAACGATCCTGTTATCGATTGTTGGCCAGTTTGGTGATCTAGTCGAATCATCGATCAAACGACACTATGATGTAAAAGATTCTGGCAATATTTTACCGGGGCATGGGGGAATCTTAGACCGATTCGATAGTCTGTTGTTCGTCTTTCCGATCATGCATTTATTTGGATTAATTTAATAAGAGGATATGGGTCTTTGCTTTAGTTTTAGATACAAATCGTTTTTAGAAACCTAGTTACTGTAGATGATGTGACTAGTTGATAAGAGCGAAGTGGTTATTTTAATAAACTAAAAGCAAAGGCCGATTTTTTCTCTATAACTCACTGATGCTATTGGTGAACAGCTGATAATATGGTAAAATTAAAGTGTTTTATTTATCAAGAGTTTCAATGTTAAAGGAAAAGCGTGTAAAGGAGAATGCAAAATGAAAACAATTATCACATTTATTATTGTCTTCGGTATTTTGGTCATTGTACATGAGTTTGGACATTTCTTCTTTGCGAAACGATCAGGAATTCTCGTTCGTGAGTTTGCTATTGGAATGGGTCCGAAAATCTATGGACACCAAGCAAAGGACGGAACTACCTATACATTGCGTTTATTGCCGATCGGCGGTTATGTGAGAATGGCAGGAAACGGAGACGATGAAACAGAAATGGCCCCTGGAATGCCGTTATCTCTTTTGTTAAATTCTGATGGTATCGTGGAGAAAATCAATGTAAGCAAAAAAGTGCAACTGCCCAATGGGATTCCATTAGAATTGATCGCATACGATCTTGAAGACGACTTAACGATTACAGGTTATGTGAATGGAGATGAAACACAGGAAGTCACCTATCACGTCGAACACGATGCTTCCATCATTGAAGCGGACGGTACAGAGATCCGAATTGCGCCTAGAGATGTTCAATTCCAGTCAGCAAAATTATGGCAACGGATGCTGACTAATTTCGCTGGACCGATGAATAATTTTATTTTAGCGATCCTGTTGTTCATTATCCTTGCGTTCATGCAAGGTGGCGTGCAAGTAACGGATACCAATCAAATTGGAAAAGTCTTGCCGAATGGCGCAGCCGCAGCTGCTGGGTTGAAAGAAAATGATGAAATAGTATCGATTGATGGCAAGTCTGTTCATTCGTGGAACGATTTGACGTCAGAGATCACCGAAAATCCTGGGAAAAAATTAGATGTTGAAGTAAGACGTGACGGCAAAACACAGCAGCTTGACGTAACACCGAAAGCAGTTGAAGCCAATGGGAAAGAAGTCGGCCAACTAGGGATTCAAGCACCAATGAAGACTGGCTTTTTGGATAAAATATTTGGTGGAGCCCGTCGAGCATTCAGTAGTTCAATGGAGATATTCAAAGCGTTAGGCTCATTGTTCACAGGCTTTAGCTTAGATAAATTAGGTGGACCCGTTATGATGTTCCAGCTTTCTTCTGAAGCTGCTAATCAAGGTGTGATGACTGTCATTAGCTTGATGGCACTGCTTTCTATGAATCTAGGAATCGTTAATTTACTGCCGATTCCTGCATTAGATGGTGGGAAAATCGTCTTGAACTTCTTTGAAGGTGTGAGAGGAAAACCTCTCAGTCAAGAAAAAGAAGGCTTTATCACTTTGGCAGGATTTGGGTTATTGATGCTATTGATGGTATTGGTCACTTGGAATGATATTCAACGATTCTTTTTCTAAAAAAGTTGACAAATAGGGTATAATTACAAACGATAGATTATTATTGAGGAATAGAGGAGTATATAGAATGAGACAATCAAAAATGTTGATTCCTACGTTAAGAGAGGTTCCAAATGATGCAGAAGTATTAAGTCATCAAATTTTATTGAGAGCTGGATACATTCGTCAAGTATCTGCAGGAATCTACTCTTATTTACCACTAGCAAATCGTGTGTTAGAAAAACTAAAAGTGATCATGCGAGAAGAATTTGAAAAGATCGGCGCAGTTGAAATGTTGATGCCGGCGATTTTACCAGCAGAATTGTGGGAAGAATCCGGTCGTTATGAAACATATGGCCCAAACTTGTATCGTCTGAATGATCGTAATGATCGTAAAATGATCTTAGGCCCAACACATGAAGAAACATTTACTGATTTGATTCGTAATGAAATCAATTCATATAAAAAATTACCATTGAATCTTTATCAGATCCAAACAAAATACCGAGATGAAAAACGTCCTCGTTTCGGTTTATTACGTGGTCGGGAATTCATCATGAAAGATGCTTACTCATTCCATGCTTCTGAAGAAAGTCTAGATGAAGCGTACAAAGACTACGAAAAAGCTTATACTGAAATCTTTAAACGCTGTGGACTTGAATTCCGAGCAATCATCGGTGACGGTGGTGCAATGGGCGGGAAAGATTCAAAAGAGTTCATGGCAATATCAGAAATCGGTGAAGATACGATCTGTTATTCAACTGAAAGTGATTATGCAGCAAACTTAGAAATGGCGACGAGTTATTATGTTTCTAAAAAATCCCATGAAACGCAACTTGAACTGGAAAAGAAAGCTACACCTGATGTTAAAACAATTGAAGAAGTAGCAGCTTTCTTTGAGACAGAACCAAAAAAAATCATCAAATCTGTTTTGTTCATGGCGGATGAAGAACCTGTACTTGTGCTAGTTCGCGGAGATCATGAAGTGAATGATGTCAAATTGAAGAACTTCTTAGGCGTTGACTTCCTAGAAGAAGCAACAGAAGAAGATGCAACGAAATTTTTAGGTGCTGATTTTGGTTCTGTTGGTCCAGTGGGCATATCAGAAGATGTGAAGGTCTATGCTGACCGACATGTCCAAGACCTTGCAAATGCCATTACTGGTGCTAATGAAACAGGTTATCATTATATCAATGTCAATCCAGAAAGAGATTTTACAGTCCTTTCGTATGAAGATCTGCGTTTTGTGCAAGAAGGTGATCCATCTCCAGACAATAATGGTGTGTTGGCCTTTACTCGCGGAATCGAGATCGGACACATCTTCAAGTTAGGCACGCGCTACAGTGAGTCAATGGGAGCAACTGTTTTAGATGAGAATGGTCGTGAAAAATTTGTGATCATGGGTTGCTATGGAATCGGCGTCAGTCGTTTACTTTCTGCAATCGTTGAACAAAATTCTGATGAAAATGGCATCAATTGGCCAAAAGGGATTGCACCATTCGATCTGCATGTCGTTCAAATGAATCTGAAAGACGAAAATCAAACAAACTTGACAAACGAAGTGGAGCAAGCGATGACAAAAGCCGGCTACCAAGTATTGGTCGATGACCGCAACGAACGTGCAGGTGTGAAATTCGCAGATTCCGATTTGATCGGTTGTCCAATCAGAATCACGATCGGTAAAAAAGCAGTTGATGGGATCGTAGAAGTGAAAATCAAGAAAACAGGTGAAATGGTTGAAGTCCGTAAGGAAGAATTAGCCAATACACTACCAATCTTATTAAATCAATAAATGATAAACGAAGAGATTGAGATAAAAGTCATTTAGGCTTGAGAAATTGGAGA
>NZ_BCQB01000051.1 GCF_001544215.1 Enterococcus durans NBRC 100479 = LMG 10746 | reverse complement strand
ATTTTGAAAGGAGTTTTATCTATGAATGATTTTCATGAAGCGGTACTTAGCATCGAGGTAGAACCAAGTCTGGCCACTGCATATAAAAAAGCGATTGAAGATGACAACAGTAGGCATTGGATTAAAAATGAAATAAAAGATGCCGATGGAAATATTGTGATTAGCGATATCAAGCCAAGCTGGAATGGCAACCACTGTAGTGTCAGTATTGATAATAGCCTGACTATTGAAAAATATTCTGGAGCAATAGTTGATCGAACAGAACGGAAAATTCAGCTGACCATAGCATTGATCTCTAGGACCTTACCTAACTTAAAAGAACAGGTTGAATGGTATGAGCGGATGGGCGCAAAAGTAATCAGTACAAATTACAAAGGAGAGAATCAAAATGGCAATGATCAAAATTAGAACATCCATCACAGGAACAGAGTATTGGGATTCAGAAAAGAAAAAGACTGTTGTAGTTCCGAAAGGTCAAGAACCTAAATTTGACACAAGTGAACAGACTGATATGACTGTAGTTTCCAAGGCAATCGTTGGTGATGGTGTCTTGTTCAAGAGTGGTGAAGAAATTCATTTATCGGGAGAAGAATTAGATAGCGATGGAAACACCGCTGCTGACTTTGATGGAGAAAAAGTTACCGATGATCAGTTTGATGGAACAACAGATGAGTTGGAAGATATGACTGCAAAAGAATTGCGTGCATATGCTAAGAAACATGGTATTGATATTCCTGGTGCTATCCGTGCAAAAGGCGATATCATAAATCTTATTCGTGAAGCAGAATGAAATACTGTCAGTTTGACGGATGCACGAACAAAATAGCAAAGGGGATCTATTGTGCTGAACACAAGCGATCAAGCAAATCACGTAAGAAGAAGCAACAAGCAAAGTCTGTTTATCATCATGAGAACAAACCATTCTATCGAACACAGGCATGGAAGGATATGCGTCAATTTATTTATGAAAGAGAAGGTGGTCACTGTCAGCGATGCGGTCAGTTTATCTTCGGCAAGAGGGCACATGTCCATCACATTGTACCCATCAAAGACAATGAACTGCTTAAGCTTGATCCAAACAATCTCATGCTTTTATGTTCAAAATGTCATCCAATTGTTGAAAATGAAACGGAAGACAAAAAAGTTTTCCCTTCGTATTTCAATTGAAGCCCCCCTATCCATTTTCAAAATTTTTTCGCGTGGGGAGATAGGGTAGCGGGGAGTCACGCGCATCGTTAGGTCAAATTTTTCAAAAAACAAAGGGGGTGTATACAAAAATGACGACTAAAGCGCAACGTAAAGCGATTATTGATGAAAAAGTAAGTGCTGAAAAAGCTCGTATCTTAGAAATAATGAATTTGTCTGATTTGTACACCATCACTCTTGATCCATTAATCGAATCATACTTGGATATTTTTGAAATTTACCAACACAAATATTTATTGTGGAAGGAAAAAGGATTTCCGGAGACGCAAAAATTCACGAATAAATCAGGAGCTACTAATCAATCAAAACATCCATTGGCACAACAAGTAGAAACTTGGGCAGATAAGAAGATGAAAGCTCTAGATTTATTAGGATTAACAAACAAAGCAAAAACTGGTAGACAAATTACTGGAGGATCGACCGCAAGAAAAGATGAAGAAATTACACGTCCAGAAGTAAAGCCAGTAGATGAACTAGCAGCGCACAGAAATAAATGGCGTAAGAAGGCAGGCGCTGAAAAATGATTGAACCTGGTGTAAATTATGCTGATTTATTTGCAAAAGAAGTAAGAAAGAAACCTGGGAAATATCCTAAAACTGTTCGTTTGGCAGTGGATCGTTGGTATCGGTGGAAAAAACGTAAAGATATTTGGTTTGATGTAGATCGTGCGAATGAAATGATGGACTGGGTTGAGTCGTTTATTGTTCACACAAAAGGTGAGATGGTTGGAAAGCCATTCATTTTAGAACCTTGGGAAAAATTTATTTACTCGTGGATGTATGGATGGGTTAAAGAAAATGAAAAAGGGCAAATTGTCCGTGTTACTCGTGAAGCGTATGTCCAAATCCCTAAAAAGAACGGTAAAACATTGATTGCTGTCGGTTCATTAGGCTATGCAATGTATGGAGAAGGTGCTTTGTCAGTCGATTGTTATGCATGCGCTTCTGACTTTGCTCAAGCTCAATATGCTGCCAAACCTTTTGCAGCTACAATATTAAACAATCCAATCCTACTTGAAGGAACTAAAATATTCAAAGGACCAAAGGGAACTGTTTCTAGTATTACTTATGATTATATTCATGAAGATATGGCTTATTCGAATAAATTTATTGTTCAAACAAAGAATATCGATAACATTGAGGGTTCTAATCCATATTTTGTATTGAATGATGAGCTGCATAAGCAAGAGAAAATGGAACAGTATGACAATTTTAAGTCTGCACAAATCTCTTTGCCACAACCATTGATGTTTAATATCTCAACTGCTGGGAAAGGTTCGTCGTCTGTTGGAATGCGTGTATATCGCGAAGCAAAAGAAGTGTTGAAACGCGATGATAATGATTCAAACTTTGTTCTAATCTATGAGCCAAATAAAAATTATGATTGGACGGATAGAAAAGTCTGGGAAATGTGCAATCCTAACTGGGGAATATCAGTCGATCTTTCCGCTTTAGAGTCCGCATTTAAAACAGCACAACGGTCAGCCCATTCAAAAGCCGAATTTCTAACGAAGCACTTGGATGTATTTGTAAACGGTGCGGATAATTTCTTTGAACAGGATCAAGTAGAGCCATGTTTGGTTACTACCCAAGAGCTTGGAAATTTAAGTGGTGAACCTTGTTACATTGGTTTGGATTTATCACGCACACGAGATTTGACCTGTGTGTCTTTAAACTTCCCAACGTGGGATGAAGATGGAAAAGCGGTCCTTAAAGTGAAGCAGCTTTATTTTATTCCCAATGAAGATTTAGAGTTTCGAGAAAAAGAAGATAACGTGCCTTACAGCGATTTAGCTGAACAAGGTTTTGTTGAATTTTGCGATGGTAAAATGATTGATCAAGATCAAATCTTGCAGTACATCGAAGACTGCATGGATTTATACGATATACAACAAGTGAATTATGATCCAGCGATGAGCGACAAACTTGTTGAGAAATTGGAGAACTTAGGATTGGAATGCGTTGAGGTTGCCCAATATCCTAAAGTGTTGAACGCTCCTTTTGATGATGTCGAACGGTTGTTTTATGAGAAACGGATTCAATTTGATAATCCATTATTCCTATATTGCACTTTAAACGTTGTAGCAATTACTAACATCAATGGACAAAAAGCGCCAAGTAAACGCCAATCAAAGAAAAAGATTGATGGGTTCGTGGCGTTTTTGTGTGGCCATAAGGAAACGATGAATCAGATGACAGATATTGATCCTGATGAATTAGACGAATATCTCGATAGTATCTATAGGTAAGGTGGGGATGGTTGCTTTGGAATTTTTAACGCCTAAAGAAGATGAGTATACGTTTGTTACAAAGAGGATAATGCCAAGTGGAATGACTGCTCAAATGACTTTTTATGGTGATTATTGGGATAATCAAAGAACTGCTGAATTTACAGTTTGGTTTATTGTTTATAAAAAAAGAAAAGATATTTCTAACTCATTTCTCAAACAGATGGGAAAAGATGGTTTAAAGACGTTGCTTTTTGCAAAAGAAGCATTGGCTGAATTTGAAGAGTTCATTGTTTCAGAATTTGGACATTGTCACAATAAAATATTTATCAATATTGGTTGGGATGATAATCGGCGAAGGGATATTTATTATAGAGGTTTAAAAAGCAGAGGTTATTCCTTTAGAAATTTTGATGGGCGTAAGGTGTTATCAAAAGAAATAAATAGAAAGGCGGTGAGAAATATTGAAATTACGTGATCGGTTATCAAATGCAGTCTATTCTTTTATGGAAAAGCGCGGGTACATCGAGGATATTTTTGGGAGAACAACTAGATATGGACAACATTATGTAAATGATAGTTCCATCATGGAATCCTCCGACGTCTATGAATTAGTTCAAGACATATCGAATCAAGTAGCACTTGCGACACCAGTTGTTATTGGTCCAGATGGCAATGAAGTAAAAGACCATCACTTGCTCAAAATTTTACAACGACCAAACGATTATTTGACAGGCTTCGAATTCACGAAGCTAGAGACAAATACTTTGTTGATTAATGGAGAAACATTCCCGTTGACAGATCGTGATCAACTTCATTTGGCATACGGTGTAACCACTAAAATCAATGAACGACTTCAAGAAGAATTTGAAATGAATGGACAAAAAATACCTGGTCAAATGATTCGACATATTAAGAACATCGGAACTGATTCATTAAAAGGTGCTGGAATAATTGACCTTGCAAGAAACACTCTGGAAGGCGTTCTGAGCGCTGAAAAAGTTTTGACGGACAAATATACTAAAGGTGGTTTACTCGCGTTCATGCTTAAACTGGACGCCCACATCAATCCAAATAATAGCGCCCAAACGAAAATTGTCAAAGCTATATTGGATCAACTGGAAGGAACGCAAAATGAGAGTGATCATTCTGTTAAGATGATTCCTTTGGGAAAAGGATATTCCATCGAGACATTAAAAAGTCCTGTTGATGACGCGGCTATTTTGAACTATTTAGGTGTTTATAAAAAAGACTTAGGTAAATTTTTAGGAATCAATGTTGATACGTATCAATCGTTGATGAAAACAGACATTGAAAAAGCGATGATGTATCTGCATAACAAAGCAATCAAACCAATATTGAAGAACAAGAGCGAACATTACACCGCTCTTTTTTTTATGCCAAATTCTGGCTATCGGGTGGAATGGAAAATCAACATCTTGGATTTTGTTCCTTACTCAACAAAAACAAATATTGGCTACAACATCGTACGTACTGGGATTACAAGTCCAGATAATGTGGCAGAAATGCTTGGTTTCCCTAAACAGAACACTCCAGAAACACAAGCTATCTATATTTCAAATGACTTATCTAGGATTGGCCAGAAAAATGCAACAGATGATTCCTTACCAACGAATGATCAAAACGTGAAAGGGGGTGATGGAAATGAAAAAGAAGGAAATTCGGACATTTGATATCACCAACTTGAGTACTAGAGATGTTACAGAAAATAATAGTCGAATCGTAACTGGGTATGCTGCTGTGTTCAACAGTCGAACGTTACTTTGGGAAGGCTTAGAAGAAGTAATTTCTCCTGGTGCATTTTCGAAGGCATTATCAAATTCGGACGTCCGATGTCTATTTGATCATGACTGGGGGAAAGTTCTAGGACGAACAAAAAGTGGAACACTTCGGCTTGAAGAAGACGAACGTGGGTTGAAATTTGAAGTTGAGTTACCCAACACAACCGATGCTAATAACCTTATCGAATCTATGAGTCGTGGAGATATTGATCAATGTAGCTTCGGTTTTATTCCAACAGAAGAAACGTGGGATTACAACACCGATCCTGTTTTGCGTACGGTGAATGAAGTGGAATTATTCGAAGTATCAATCGTTTCTCTTCCTGCCTATCAGGATACAGAAGCAGCACTTGCTAGAAGCAAACAGGAAGTCCAGCAAGACATTGCAACACGTAAAAAAATGATTCAAAAAATTAACGGGGCGCTTAACGCATAGGAGGATACACCATGAACAAAAAATTATTGAAAAAATTACAAGCTCGTCATGAGCAACGCTTAACTGAATTACGCGGACGAATCGAATCTGGTGAAGTACGTGAAGCAGATTTAGAAGCCGTGAAAGAAGAAATTGACAGTGTTATTGATGAATTGAACGGAATTAAAGACGAATTAGGCGCAGATTCTGGAACTGATGAAACAGACGACAATACAGATGATCAATCGAATAGTACGGATTCAGACGAAAGCCGTTCTGGTGAAGACAACGATCAAGAAGAAGATTCAGACAGTGAAGATAGTTCAGAAAATCGTTCTGGAATGATTACTCAACAGCAACGAGATGGATTACTTGGATCAATTAAGAACGGATTGGAGGCACGTGCAAAAATGAACAATAAACAAAAAGATCAACAACTACGAAAAGCATTTGCTAATTTTGTAGTTGGAAATATTTCTGAAGCAGAAGCTCGAGCTTTAGGGATTGAAGCTGGCAACGGTTCAGTTACTGTCCCAGAAGTAATTGCATCTGAAGTTATTACTTATGCTCAAGAAGAAAATTTACTTCGTAAATACGGAACAGTGGTGCGAACATCAGGAGATGTCAAATATCCAATTCTTGTGAAGAAAGCAGATGCGAATGTAAACAAGAAAGAGCGTTCAACTGATATTGCTGAAACAGCTATTCAGTTTGATGAAATTTTGCTTAATCCTGCCGAATTCGATGCTTTGGCAACAGTAACTAAAAAATTATTAAAAATGTCTGGTGTTCCAGTTGAAGATATTGTTGTGGAAGAATTGAAAAAAGCTTATGTGCGTAAAGAAATCAATTATATGTTCAATGGTGATGACGCTGGAAATGAAAATCCTGGTGCATTAGCCAAAAAGGCTGTAGCATTTAAAAAACCTTTAGATCTAACTGCTTCAGGTGCTGGGCAAAAATTATATGATGCATTAATCGAATTTAAAAATACACCAGTGACAGAAGTGATGAAAAAGGGACGCTTTATTATTAATCGAGCTGCTTTGACTGCCATTGAAAAAATGAAAACAGATGATGGATTTCCTTTGTTGCGGCCATTCACACAAGCAGAAGGTGGAATTGGTTACCAATTAGTTGGCTATCCTGTGGATTGGACAGATGCAGCAGATAAAAAGGGTGAACCAGACACACCAGTTTTATATTTTGGCGATTTTACTGCATTTAAAATTCAAGAAGTTATTGGTGCCTTGGAAATTCAAAAACTTGTTGAAAAATTCTCTGGTAAAAATCAAATTGGATTCCAAATTTACAACTTGCTAGATGGTCAATTGGTTTATTCTCCATTTGAACCGGCAGTATATCGCTACGAAATTACAAAACCAGTTGGTGGTTAAGATGGAAGAGCAAACTAAAGAATTGTCTTTAGAGGAAAAATTCAAATCACATATTCATTTTGAAGAGGGCATGGATGATTCTTTGCTCTCTTTTTATTTAAATATGGCAAAAGATTATGTCAAAACAGCAACTGGTGGCCAACAAGAATATCTTATTTTGATGGTTGCCGGCATTGCCTATGAATATAGAGTTTCAGAGGATGAACTCGACAAAGCTATGAATGCCATAACGCCATTTATCGTGCAAGGAGTGATTCAAAATGCCGAAACGACAGACCAATAATCTGCGATGGAAAGCTGAATTGCTAGAAATCAAAACAGGAACAGATGAGAACGATCGTCCAACTACGGTTTATGAATCCAAGCGTCTAATTTTCTATGAAGAACTCGGTGTGACTTCTCAAGAAAAATATTTATCACAGCAAGCCAAGACGGACGTTGTCAGGCGTATTAAGGTTCGATGGGATAAAACTATCACAGAGAAATTAAGTGCGCTCAAAATTGATTCTGTAACGTATAACATTACTCGCATTTATACGAATCCTGATACAAGAGAAATGGAGTTGAGTTTAGCTTATGTCGATTAGCTTTGATGAATTGAAAACAGCGCTGAAATCAACAAAGTTGCCAGTGTTCAGAGATAAAGCCAGATTAGGGACGATGTATCCATACATCGTGTACTCAAATGTGAGTAACAGTAAAAAAATGGCATCCGGTAAAGTCTATAAAAAATTACCGTATTATCAAATTTCTTTTTTCACACTTGGAACAGAACAGGATTTAGCTGTTATTGAAGAAGCGTTACAAAATGCTGGTATTCCATATTCAGATTTTACAGGTATACAAGGTGATGAGAACGACGATACCGTAACCAACTATTACACATATGTGAGGTGTATGGAAAATGCCAAGTAATAAGAATGGTTTTTCTGAAATATCGGATTATTTAGGGAATCTTTCTAGAGTTGATCCAAAAAAATTATCATTGGAATCTTTAGAAGAAGCTGCAAAGTTTTACCTAGAGCAGTTGCTTCCTAATATTCCTAAGTCCCTGCTTAAAAAGAAGCATATGAGCGAACAAATAAAAGTTGTTGTTGAAGAAGACCGAGTGAAAGTCCAGTTTGAAGAGACTGCTTTTTACTGGCGCTTTGCCGAAAATGGGGCAACAAATCAAAAAGCACAACACTTTGCAAGCGGTACGTATGAACAAAATAAAGAAAAAATCGAAGAGATCATGACGAAGAAAATACTTGATTTATGGGAAGGATGATTTTAATTGGGAAAGCAAGATACTTTTTATTTTGAAGGATTGGACGACATTTTAATCGCGATGATGGTAACGCCAGATTCTGTTGGAACTGCTCCGACTTATAGTGAAGTTGTCCGGTTGCCTATCGCTACAAAAATTGGAGTCAAAGGCAATGGTACAGCATTGGAAAAATGGGCATCAAGCAAAATGTTCCGACGCGTGTCCCGAGAAACAAAACATGAAATTGCGTTGGATCATGTAGGTATTCCAATTGCGGTAATGGATGAAATCAAAGGGATGATTGCAAAAAGCGGAGTAACATTTAGTAAAAATACCGCACGAGAATTTCCTTACATTGCATTTGGATTCATTGGAAATATTGAAGGCGGAGGTAAAAAAGCTGTATGGTATCCTAATACACAACTATCCAATGTGATTGACGAAGAGTATGCCACTGCAGAGGAAGAAACAAAAATTGACGATGTAACTGCAAATCTGGTTTCCATCGGACTGAAATACAATAATGTGATGTATGCAAGTTTTGATTCGAATAGAGACGGAGCTTCTCTCGAATTATTTAATAAATTCATTGCTCAACCTGTATACGATGAAGAACAGTGGAAAACATTGGCTAAAGTTGGAGGTGGCAAATAATGGCCAGACTTGCCGATTATGGGATTCATGTTGATGATTTAAAGAATTCTGCTGTTGTCATTATTCAAGGCGCAGAATTCCCTATTTCATTTACTATGCAAACGATGGAATTTATAGCAGATGTGTATGGTGGAGATTATTCGCAATTTGAATCTGATATGAACGCCATGCTATCTAAAAAAGAAGGACAAATTTCTTCTGCTAACTTATCGCCTAGTGATCTAAAAATCATGCGTGCCTTGATTTATGCCATGCTGCGTACTGGTGGTTTAGAGGAAGATCCAGAAACTATTTTCAAATTTTTGGGAATGAGTGGAGAGGTGTTGTCTGCTTATAGTACCTGTATGGAAATTTTTGCTAGCCAGACATTTCAGGTGGAAGACCTAAAAAAATCCAAGAAGCCACAAGACTTTCAAAAAACGCAAGCAAAAAGAAAGGTAAACAAAAAGAATCGGAAGAGATAGGAACTCCTTGGAGTTTTTATATTTACGTTGCTCTCACTCTATTGAATTGGAGTGAGAGTTTCTTTTTGAAGTCTACACCTAACTTGTGGCTCAAATCTTATTTACAGTGGTTACAACAAAACACCGATTTTGAACCACCTCAATCTGTAACTATGGATAAATCGCCTTGGTGGTAGAAAGGAGCGCTAAGATAAATGGCTGGTAAAGAATCTGATGTCGTTCTTAATTTTAAAACGAATGGCGAAGTCAGTTATTCGAAAACAATCAAAGAAATCAACAAAGAAATGAACTTAGCCGCTGCCGAGTACAAAAACCAAGTGTCTGCGATGGACAAGGATGCAACTCAAACAGAAAAATTGCGAGCGGCTAAACAAAAGTTAGAAAAACAACTGGGGTTAGCTGAACAACGATCTCAAATGTTGAGAGAAGAATATGAAAAATCTGTCAAAGAAACCGGTGAATATTCTGCTGAATCAGAAAAACTTTATAAACAATTACTCAATTCTGAAACCGGAGAAAATAAACTTCGTACAGCATTAGAACAGACGAACGATGCACTTAAAGAACAAGGTGACGTTTCTGTTGATACAGCAAAAAAACTCCAGAAAATCGAAGAAACAGGTGAGAAAGTAAAAGGCGTTGGTGAAAAAATGTCTGTTGGAGTAACCGCGCCTATTGTAGCGGCAGGAGCAGCAGGACTTGCAGCATTTGGTGAAGTTGACGAGGCACTTGATACCATCATTACAAAAACCGGAGCAACAGGTGATCAAGCTGATAGACTTTCACAGTCTTTCAAAAACGTTGGTTCAAATACTCATTTACCTTTACAAACGGTTGGGGAAGCTATTGGTGAGGTAAATACACAATTTGGATTCATGGATAAAAAACTGGAAGATTCAACCAATTATCTCCTACAGTACGCTGAAATCAATGATACAGATGTTTCGCAATCAGCAATATCTGCTCGACAAGCTATTGATGCTTATGGACTAGAATATGATGATTTGAATTCTGTCCTTGATGTAACAACGAAAACATCGCAGAATACTGGTCAATCTGTAGACGACTTGATGCAAAAAGCAATTGATGGCGCACCACAAATTAAACAATTAGGATTGAGCTTTGGTGAAGGAGTCACTTTGCTTGGACAATTTGAACAAAGTGGTGTTGACTCAAGTGCAGCTTTGAGTAGTTTATCTAAAGCGACAGTAGCTTATGCAAAAGATGGAAAATCTCTAAGTCAGGGTCTCGGGGAATTGCAAGACAAGGTAAAAAATGCAGGTTCAGAAACAGAAGCTATTAATGCAGCAGCAGAAGTGTTTGGGACTAAAGGTGGTCCGAGGATGGCCGACGCAATCCGTCGAGGTACGTTAAATTTAGAAGATTTAGCAAAAACCGCAGGAGAAAGTGGCGGTTCTGTCGGTGATACTTTCGATGCAACACTTGATCCGATTGACAAAGCGAATCAATCAATGAATAATGCAAAATTGGCACTTGCTGGTGTTGGGGAAAGTATTCAAATCAGCTTAATGCCTTTTTTTAATGTGGCAATTGATGCATTACAACGTTTCAAAGGTTGGTGGGATTCGCTGGATCAGGGATCAAAAAATTGGATTTTGACGATTGCTTTAATCATTGCGGCAATTGGCCCGTTCCTTGTGATCTTGGGAACTTTAATGGGATCAATTACCAAAATAGTTAATGGAATACGTATTTTGCAAGGGATATTTGGTGCTATGAAATTAATGATGGCGGCAAATCCATTCGTTTTAGTTATTGCCGGAATCGTTCTATTAATTGCTGGTCTGGTGTTGGCTTACAATAAAGTCAAGTGGTTCAGAGATGGTGTCAACGTATTCTTTCAAGGCATATCAGATATAGCTGTTCAAGTATTCAATTTTCTAGGTGGCTTTATCGGTGGTGTATTCGGTGGAATCATAGCAAACTTCAATAACTACTTTAATGCTGGCAAAAGAATATTTAACGGATTTCTAGATTTTATTACAGGAGTATTCACTGGTAACTGGTCGAAAGCATGGGAAGGTGTCGTGAATATTTTTGGAGGTATATTTGATGGGATTGTGGCAATTGCAAAAGCACCAATTAACGGTCTGATTGGATTGATCAATGATTTTATTGATCTAGCAAACAAAATTAAAGTGCCAAAAGGAGTTCCAGTCGTCGGAGGAAAAGGAATTCATTTTGATAAAATTCCTTATCTGGCTAAAGGCGGTCACTTAATCAATGGGCAAGCAATTGTTGGTGAAGCTGGACCTGAGTTACTGACTGCCAAGAATGGTAAAACCACAGTTACTCCATTATCAGACGAAGAAAAACGCAAAGGGATCAGTGGAAGAGTTTCCAGAGGTAGCATTGAACAGCATATACACATTGGCAAAGTCGATGCAAACAATCCATCTGAGTTAGATCGTATGAATCGTAAATTTGCTAAAGCAAACAAACAGGCTATTCGTGATTTGGGAGGTGTTCCTATTTGAGTCGACAATTTATGAATCCAGATGAACCAAATTTTATTTGGAAAAATCGGAATGCAGTGATTGATATGAATTGCATCATTGAGGCAGAGCTTCCAGATATTATGCCGAACAAGCGATACGAAACTTACACGATTCAGGGCCGAAGCGGAGAATTGACGGAGACGTTTGATGACTATGAACCTTTTGATTTGGAAATAGAAGGGATCACTATTCCACATTCGAAACTGAGAGAAGTCAAACGATGGCTCACTGGTAAAAGCCAATTGATCACACATAATGATCCAGACAAGTATCTAGAGGCTATCTGCAGCATGGATAAAGAAGTCCCTTTCGAAAACGAGTGGGGCTTCTTTTATACATTCGATGTTACTTTTCGTTGTCAGCCACTCAAAAGAAAAATCGGTGAAGCACCTAAAATTTTTCATTCTAGTGTTATGGATATTTTTGATCATGGTGACGAAATTGCACATCCCTATCTGGAAATAGAATCGAACGGAGGAGATATAACGATCGCTGTCGGTGATAAAAGCCTAACAATACTTAATACGTTAGCTGCACCAATCGTGGTTGATACTCAGCTTGGAAAAGCAATACAAGAAGGTTTGAATTTATTTACGCGTGGTGATTGGCCAGTATTGCAGCCTGAATGGAATCAGGTAAAAATATCCGGAAAATTTAAAGAAGTGCGGTTTTGGAATAGGAGTGTATATCTGTGACGCAAGAATTTATTTATGCTTACAAAAAAATGCCAGATGATTTGAGTGTTAACGGAGCGTCGTTAGTTGATTGGGAAGATTTGCCAGAAATCAATCGTGTGCTGAATGGCCAATATCGTTTTTATGGTAACTATTCACGAGGTGGTCAGTATCGGTCTTATCTAAAAAAAGGAAATTTCATAAAAGCGAAGGTACCAGATGGATCATGGCAATATTTTGAAATTTATAATGTCAAAAAGAATTTGACCTCCGTTTCTGTAACAGCTCGGCATATTGGTTTTATGGCCAATAAGAACTTTATTGTCAAGTCGTTTACGGATAACGGCAATGGGTCTCAGATCATGACCAATCTTAAAAACAGTTTGGCATTTGATCAAAAATTTAACTATCTTTCGAATGTAGGGACAACGCACCAATTTACAGCAAGACAAGTCGCGCCAGTTGAAGCAATCATTGGTTCAAACAACGGTAATCAAAATTTGACTGGCGTGACTAGCGCGGAACTTGATATGGATAACTATGATTTGAAACTGGTAAAACAGATTGGATCAGATAATGGTTTCCGAATCGATTTTGGTATCAATTTAGAAGCAATCGAAGAAGAAATAGATGAAGAATCCATCGTAAATAGCCTGTATTTGATTGGCGGGGTTCCTGATAACGATTATGATGAAGACAAAGAACCTATTGAATATGGATATTTAGAAATTGATGGAGTGACCAACGAGAATCGACGTATCGCCAAACGTGAAAATGGCGATTGTAAAACCGTTGATGAATTGATCAAATGGGGTAAAACCTTATTTTACAATGATCGTATCCACGAGCCAAAAGCTACTCATACAGTCAGTATGGTGGCGTTGGAACACACACTCGAATACGGTGACATGTATCAAGAGCTAGCGTCTTTACACTTTGGTGATGTCGCTCATGTTAGGGCGAAAGAGCTAGATATCGAGATAAAAGAGCGTATGGTCGAATACACTTATTTCCCAACGCTTGGGAAATATAAGGATATTGTTTTAGGTAATGATTTATCACTGTACACTTCGGCAGTAAATACTCAAGCACAAGAATTGAAAAAGAAAATCGACAATCGAACAGAAACGTTAGTTCAAAATGTGTTGAATGCGACGGCATGGATCACTGGTAATTCTGGTGGGCATGTCGTTTTTCGTCCAGAAAAAGCTCCATCAGAGATTCTTATCATGGATACTCCAAATGTAGCGAATGCAAAGCGAGTGTGGCGTTGGAATTTAAATGGCTTAGGTTATTCAGACAACGGAGTAAATGGCCCGTTTGGCATCGCAATGACGTCGAAGGGTGAAATCGTAGCTAACTTCATTAAAGTTGGGATTATTAATGCCGAAGTTCTTGAAAGCTCAATTAATGATCTAGGCGATGTGTTAAAAATTGTCAAAGGTACATTACAAATTTGGAATGATAATAAAAAAATCATGGAAATGACCAAAAGAGGGATGGAGTTTTGGAATACGAGAGAATCCATTGGAACGATTGGAACAACTGATTCTGTCGGTAATCCATTTCCTGAAGCACGCACGCCTGTTCCATTAGAAAACAACTCTTTAGTAATCAAAGCTAATGGGACAGCAAATGCACCTAAATACATCTTACTTTCCTCAAAAGAAGGCAAAGGGATAGTTTTAGCTGGCGATTATGGATTTCATAAGGGTGATTTTAGCATTTACGGTAAAGCGCTCGTAGGTGGAAGTTTGAGTGTTGCTACAGATACAACAATCGCTGGTCGCTTAGATGTAAAAGAGTTGTATGTAAATGGTGTAAAAATCGATACAAATGGCGGTGGTAATTCAGGTGGAAATGACAACGGTTGGAATGGACAATATCCACCAGAAGTAACTACTGATCGGGACAAACGTTATTGGCAAATTTGGGCGATGGCTTTAGGTGCTGGCTTTAGTAAGCAAGCTGCTGCAGCCTTACTTGGCAATGCACAAGGAGAATCAGATGCTAATCCAACCGCTGATGAGGGCAATGGCGCACCAGGTTTCGGTTATGGTGTTTGGCAGTGGACTGATAGCACAGGTGCAAACAGCGGACGTGTCTACATGGTTAATTTGATGACTAAAGCTAGGATTAGCGACAATCCAGACACGATTGCTGCACAGTTCAAACTCTTGATGTGGCATGCCCCTAATGGTCAATGGATCGCAACTAGCGCTTATCCTTACACATGGACACAATTCATGAATCTGACCGATATCAACACCGCAGCGCAAGCATTCGTGGCTAACTTTGAACGTCCACGTGATCCACATCCAGAACGGACGACATGGGCACAAGAATGGTATGACAAATTCAAAGATTTGGAAATTCCTGCATCAAAAGGGTATATAAAACCAATTGCGGATCCGATCACGGTGACAAGTGAATTTGGCTGGCGCACTTCTCCAATCACAGGAGCACAGGAATTTCACAATGCTATGGACTTGGTTAATGGCAATCCAACAACTCCAATCTTAGCTTCAGGCGATGGTCAAGTGGTCCAAGCGGGAAGTAATTATTATGACTGGTATGGAAATTACACGGTCATCAAGCATGCGGATGGACTTTATACAGGGTACGCACATCAAAGCAGAATTGATGTTTCTGTGGGTCAAAATGTTAAAAAGGGCCAACAAATTGGACTTATGGGAGCAACTGGCCCTGTCACCGGTCCACATTTACATTTCCAATTTATGGATGAGTTTTATCCATCATCTGCAGCGCATTTTCATAATGCAAGAGACTATATCAATTTTTAAAGAAAGGAGCGTAAACAGATGACAAAATGGAATGTCACACTAAGTACTACAGAGCCCTTCAATTACATTGGCATGATCCAAGTTAGACAAGGCAATAAGAATTCCGAAGTTATGGAAGCAACCATCACTGAAAATGGAATGCCTTATGATCTAACTGGTTGTAAAGTCTATTTTGAATCAGTTGTCGGTGACAAATATCCAGTCCAGCTAGGAACTAAAATTGTTGATGCGAAAAAAGGGAAAATTCAGTACACATTTGATCAGTATTCGATGCAGATGTTGCATCGACAAACAGCAGATTTTATCATTTATAAAGATGATGAATTAATCGCTACGACGCAAGATTTCTCTTATTTTGTGATTAAAGCTGTCTCAAAAACAGAGGGTGAAATGGGTTCTTACTGGCAATCTGTAGAAGATTTGATTGTAGATATGACAAACTTCATCAACGAAAATAAAGGCGACTTCACAGCATGGATGAATGCACGCAAGGATGAGTTTGATCAGTGGCGGAAAAATCAGCAAGATACTTTTGAAGCGTGGCGGAAAGGACAAGAATCAGATTATTTAAGTTGGTTCGGATCCATCAAAGATATTCTAGCGTCGATTGATCCTGGTGGAACCATGTTAGCTGAATTGATGGATGCGAGAGTAGATATTCAAGGAGTACGGCATGAGTCAATCTCCGAACGTTTACTTGCAGATTTGAATTTTATTTATGAAAAGATAAAATCTCAGCTAGATTTGATTGTTCATGACTATATTCCTGTAGGCAATAAAATCACCATCGAACATGATTCTGAATATCAACCTGATGTTAAAGTAACTTATTATCAAAATGCAATAGGAACTGAAATTGAAGGTCTAGACACTACAGACAGTTTTGGTGGAGGTACCATTTATAATGTATTAACACAATTGAGCTTTGATCGAAAAAAAGTACATGTAGAAATGCCCCAAAAATACACAATTAGTGCAAATGATTACATCATAAAAGACAAAAACACTTTAGTTATTATCGATGGGAATGAAACATTATGCTTCACGATGCCATCTGCTACTATCCTTAAAGCGTATGTTGACGGACAATAGCAGGCAACTAAGAAGTTATATCTGAAAGAGGTGGGAATAAAATGGCATTAAAACAGATTTACAGAGGAATGCAGAATGGTGCAGAAACAATTCAAGAGAACTTTGCAGATTTAGATAGTCGCAACGCTTCATCAAATGTAGGGTTAAGTGTCACTAATGGTAACACTGGCACAGCAAAGCTTTATCGTGAAGGAAAAACCGTCACTATTTATTTTGTTGCGTTGAATGGGAAAAGTAGCGGTGGAAATGATTCAACGATACTAACAATTCCAGAAGAATATCGGCCACCAATTAGTTTTGAACAACTGGTAGGGTCGATAGATCGTTCTACCTTGAACGGTGCTCAATTATCCATTGGCGCAGATGGAGCAATTAAATGGCGAAGAAACTCAAGTTATGCATCTGATTATACCTTTGCAATTACTTACACGATTTAGAAAGGCGTGAATCGATATGAAGGCAGCATATAGACCAATTGAACCTTTTGGCTTTGAACAGATCATTGTTGAAGATTCAGAAAATATCCCTGAAAACTGTACAGAGATTAAACCACCAGTTCCTAACTGGAAACCAAAATTTGATTTTAAAAATAATAGATGGATTGAAATGGCAACAGATGAAGAGAAGAAAGGTAGCGCTGTTGATGACGTCACCGAACTAGAGAAACTGAAAA
>NZ_BCQB01000050.1 GCF_001544215.1 Enterococcus durans NBRC 100479 = LMG 10746 | reverse complement strand
ACATTACATAAAGGAGGCTGCATAATGAGAAACTACTGGTATGTATCACTAATTAATGAATATCCTCGAACCATTGATGATTGTTCAGTGCGTGTTGTGCGTTCTGTACAAATCAAAGGGAAGTACTCCATTGTTGAAATGGAGAGAGAAGCAACACCAAAAGAGATAGATAAATGCAAGCTGATATATTGCGGTCATGGCTATTGGAAAGACGAGTATATCCAATACAACATAGAGAGGTGGATAGATAGATGAGTTACCTCGAACATTTGAAACGTTGCTACATGCATTCTAAGAATAAACTTCCTGACAGCTACACAAAAGAAGAAATTGTCCTTCACGTGCTAAAGACAGAAAGCAGTCATACGAATACCTACGCAGATACATACAGCAAGGCAGAGCAGATGGAAGGCTGGACAAGGTTCTTTGGTTGGGTACACGAGAATGCCTAAAAGGAAATGCTCGGTCGCTTGGTGTCGTGAGTATGTAGTCTTGCCCGAAAGTTATTGCGAGAAACACAAAGGCAATGCAGACAAGACGTATAACAGAGAAGTGAGATATAACAAAGACAACATAAGGTATGCTCGCTTCTATGCTTCAAGCCAATGGAAGAAGCTAAGACGTAGCAAGCTGGCAGACCAACCACTATGTGAGGAGTGTTTGAGAAATGGGAAAATAACCAGTGCTACGATAGTCCATCACAAAACGGAAGTAAAAGAAGATTGGGATAAAAGGTTAGACTACGATACGTTAGAAAGTATTTGCCAGTCGTGCCACAACAAAGAGCATAAAAAGGCATATAGCCTTAAAAGGCTCTAATTTGCGTTCTAAGGCGTTTTGCTTAAAGTGTATATAAATATACTAAATAATAGTTTTGATAAAAAATAACCCGCCCTATGTCGCTAGAACGAAGAAAATCGATGCCCTCCCTTCTCGGAAAAAAATTCCCTTTAGAAAATTTGTAAAATAGATAGGAGTGATGAAATGAGCAAAGGCAGGCCGAAGAAATTGCTTAACGCAAGCAAAAAGAATTACACAAAAGAAGAAATTGAAGCTAAAAAAGCCGAAGAAGAAAAGCTATACAACTATCCAAGACTGGACTTTTCAAATTATCCGGTCGGACTTTTGAAAGAAGCGCAAAAAGAGTGGGATAGAATCTCTCACTACATTCAGGACTTGCCTATTTCAGAACTAGACCAACAAACAATGATTCGCTACTGCAACTACTCGTATCTGTACGACAAAGCAAGCAAAGAGTTAGACGAACAAGGCTTTTTGATTGATGGTCGAAAAAATCCTTTGATCGATACTGTCAATTCATTCTCTAAAGAACTGAAAACAGCCACTAATGATTTAGGGCTGACAATCAACTCTCGGTTAAAGATCGTTAATCCTCAAGAGTTAGAGAAAGAACCAGACGATCCGTTTGCTGAAATGATGAACGAAGCTGATAACGATGATTGACCACGTTCAAAAATATATTGATGCAGTAGAGTCGGGCGATATTTTAGTTGGTGAGAAAATACAGCAAGCTATCGATCGCCATAAATCAGATATTGAGAAATCGAAGCAAGATGATTATCCATTTTATTATGATCCAAAATATGCGAAAAATATTGTTAAGTTCATTTCAATGCTTCCTGACCCCAAATCTGGCAAGCCGAATAAACTAGCTAAGTTTCAAAAATTCATTTTAGGCATGCTGTGGGGCTGGCGTAGAAAAAAAGATAATACTAGACGATTCAGAAAGGCTTACCTCTCGCTTGCACGTAAACAGGGTAAGTCTTTAATTGTATCTGGAATCGCGTTGTATTGTTTGATTTATGAGCGCAATCCGTTTCAAGCAAGACAAATATATGCTACTGCCAACAAACGGGACCAAGCGAAAATTGTTTTTAATATGGTTAAGTCGCAACTAAAAGCGTTAAGAAGTAAAAGCAAAGCAATTCAAAAATTTACGAAGGTTCTTCAGAATGAACTCGTTACAACTGATGATTCATTTATGAAGCCATTATCTGCTGATGCAGACACATTAGATGGCTTAGATACATTATTAGGTATTTTTGACGAGTACGCCTTATCTAAAACGACAGAAATGATGGACGTTATCGAAACGTCGATGGGTCAACAAATTGAGCCGTTAACAATAATTATTTCCACTGCTTCAAGTAAGCTGAACTATCCGATGTATTCAGTTGAGTATCAATACATTACTAAACTATTGAAAAACGAAGTTGTGGGTGACGAGTATTTAGCTCTTTGTTGGGAGCAAGACAATGCGAAAGAAATTGCTGATCCTGAAACATGGATAAAGTCTAATCCATTAATGGAAATTTTTCAACAAAAAGAAAGACTATCAGAAAGTAAAAAGCGCCTGTTAGACGAAGGAAAAGCGAAAGGTAGTATTTCAAATGTCCTAACAAAAGAATTTAACATATGGATACAGTCGTCTCAGGAAAGCTACATGAATGAAGAAGAATGGCTTGCAGCTATTGCACCTGATTACATCAAAAAAACAGATTTAACAGGTCGAGAAATTTATGTTGGTGTCGATTTATCACGAGTGAATGACTTAACTTCAATATCGTGGATTATTCCAATTCGAGAGGAGAAGAAATTCTATATCGATAGTTATTCTTTTGTTGCTAACAGAGGTGGGATTGAAGCAAAGGAAAAAGAGGATAAAACACCTTATCGTCAGTATGAACAAGCAGGCTACTGCACAATCAGTAGTAATGCTGACGGCTTAATCGATTATCATGATTTAGTTGATTGGATAACTGATTTCATAGAAAGTAATAGTTTTGAACTAAAAGGAATTTTTTATGATCCATACAACGCTGGCAATGTTATTACTGACCTGTCGAAATTTTATGAAAAAGAAATGATTGAAACACGCCAAGGATTGATTACTTTAAACGCACCAACGAAACAATTGCGTACAGACATTATTCAGGGCAAGACGGTACATTCCAACAACCCTCTACTCAACCGAGCGATTAGGAATGCAATCACGAAAGAAAACAACGATACGATCATGATTGATAAAGCAATGAATCGAAACAAGATTGATCCACTAGATGCGTTAATTAATGCATACACTCAAGCTATGTACCATGATTTTGACGAAGAAGACATAAATGAATTAATTGAAAAAGGAGAGTACGGATTTGGTTGGTAACTTATTGCGAATATTAGTAATTTTACTTTATGTGCTGGGACTAGCTTCATTCGTAGTCGCGGCTTTTTTGTTTAATTTGGTAGTTGGTTTTTTAACAGTTGGTATCTGTTTGATGCTGACTGTTTTTATTTTGGTTCGAGAGTCCGGAATGTAGCTGAAAGGAGGTGAATAAATGGGATTATTCTTCAAAACAGAAAAGCGCAGCCTGTCCAGTCGTTCGAGTACAATGCTCGACTTCATTTCAACTGTAAATGGGAACACGACCATCAACTTTGACGGAGAAACGGCACTAGAACAGTCTGATGTGTTTACAGCGGTAAAGATATTGGCTGGAGATATTGCCGCCAGCAAGTTCAAATTTTCCGATAATAAGCAAGCAGACATTCGAAAGTTAGACATGTTGAACAAGTACCCAAACGCAAGTATGACTCCGTATTCGTTCATGTTTGCGACTATAGCTCAAATGCTACTGTCTGGTAACTCCTTTGCTATCATCCACGAAGACTGGCTTGAGTTCGCTAAACCGTCACAAGTCGTCGTTTACGAAGATTTAGAGACAGGTGTGTTGCGGTATGAGTACACAAACAAAGCTGGAACGTCTTATAAAGTTGATAGTTCGGAAATGCTTCATTTTAAATATGTGACTGTAAACGGAAAAACCGGTATCAGTCCATTGGATGCACTCAAAACAGAACTTTCCATGCTCGACAATGGGAACAAAATGCTAAGCTCCTTCTTCAAGAAGGGGATTCAAGCAGGCGGAGTTTTGAAGCTCAATAAAGGTACGCTGAATAACAAGTCTAAAAAGCAAATTAAGCAAGACTTTGAAGAAGTAAACAGCGGTGCTTCAAACGCTAATAGCGTAATTGTTTTGGACGATACACAGGAATTCAAACAGTTTGAGCTAAATACGGATATTTTGAAGATGATTCAAAACAACGTGTACTCGACAAAGCAAATTGCTAAAGCGTTCGGCATTCCTTTGTCACGTTTTGGTATGGAGTTAGTCAATACAAAAGACGATTCGGCTAACGATTCCTACGTTTCTAGTACGCTTAGGGCACTCTCACAGATGATTACAGACGAGTTAGCAATCAAGTTAGGAATCAATGTGGAATTGGATTTCTCAACGCTAACTGGTCAAGACACGGCTTCTCGTATGAATAAAGCTATGGACGGTGGCAACGGTGGAGACGGATATCTGTTAGTTAACGAAATCAGGAATTATTACGGATTAGCTGATATCCCTGGCGGAAACGTTATCTACACCAAAACCACAGTGAAAGGAGGTGTAAATAATGGAAATGGAAATTCGGAGCCTAGCGGAAGTTCAATCAGGGGAGAACCGGACGATTGAAGGCTACGCACTTAAATTTAATTCATTAAGCAAAGATTTGGGGGGCTTCAAAGAGATTATTTCTCCTGAAGCACTAGCAAACACTGATCTATCTGATGTTCGATGTTTTGTGGATCACGATTCCAGCATGGTTTTAGGACGTACAGCTTCGCAAACATTAGAACTAACCGTTGATGATGTTGGACTGCATTTTAGATGCCAGTTGCCGAACACCTCCTATGCAAACGATTTGTATGAATCAATTAGCAGAGGAGATATCAATGAATGTTCATTTGGTTTTGTCGTTAGAGACGACTCTCAAACATGGACACAAGAAAACGGTACGTACATTCGGAATTTAAACAGTATTGATGAACTCTTTGAGATATCAATCGTATCAATTCCAGCATATAACGGAACGGATGCAGCACTTGCACAGCGTTCACTAAAACGAGCTATCGATGAGCAAGAAAAACGAAAACTACAGATAGAGCTAGAACTTCTAAATTACTAGAGGTTCTTTTTTTATACCCAAAAACAAAAGGAGGAAAGATTTTGGATAACGAAAAGTTAAAAGCAGAAGCGCAAAAAGCGCTTGATGCAGGCGATTTGGAAAAAGCAAAAGGCTTGTTAGCTCAGATTCGGGCTAATAAAGAGCAAGAAGAAACGCAAGCACAACTCAAGACAGAGCTAGAAGACGAACTAAAAGGTCTAGGAGCTTCTGATGAGCCTAAAACAGAGCCTGAGACAGAAGAACCAACTGAACCAACTGAACCTGAAAAGGATAAAGAACCTGAAAAAGAGAAGGAAGTACCACCTATTCCTCCTAAAAAGGACGAAAAAAAGAAAGAAGAGGAGAAAAGATCAATGGAAGTTATCCTAAACGACAAAAAAGAACCATACACACGCTCAATCAATCAATTCATTCGTACAAAAGGAGAAAAACGCGACGGATTGACAACAGTCGGAGCAGAAGCAGTTATTCCAGTTGACCGTATCACTAAACCAGAAAAACAACCAGAAACAGTTGTCGACTTACGTCAACATGTTGGCCGTGTACCAGTTACGACAGGTACAGGATCATATCCAATTTTGAGAGCTAACAAAAATAAAATGATCTCTGTGGCTGAATTGGCTAAAAACCCAGCGTTAGCTAACCCTGAATTTACAAAAGTAAACTACGAAATTGCCACTTACCGTGGATACATTCCAGTTTCTCAAGAAGCATTAGACGATTCCGATATCGATCTAGGCGGTTTGGTCGCTGAACATATCCAACGTCAATCACTAAACACTTCAAACGCTGCAATTGCTGCTAAGTTGCAAAAAGCAACAGCTAAAACTGTTACTACGATTGACGATTTGAAAGACATCGTGAACGTTGCGATTGATCCAGCGTATGCAGTCAAAATCATTGCCTCTCAAAGCTTCTTTAACGAATTGGATAAAATGAAAGACAACGATGGACGTTATTTATTGCAGCAAGATGTGACTGTCGCGTCTGGTTACAAACTATTAGGGCGTGAAGTTGTTGTAATGGCGGATGATGTAATTGGAACAAAAGCAGGTGACAAAGTAGCATTCGTGGGCGACCCTTCACTTTTTGCTAAATACTTCGACCGCCAACAAGCGTCAGTTCGTTGGGTTGATAACGATGTTTATGGTCAATTATTGGCAGGTTTCGTTCGTTTTGACGTTCAAGTAGCAGATAACAAAGCAGGTTTCTATGTTACGTTAGCCCCAAAAGTATAGACCCATCCGGCGTAACGTTAAACAAAACAACGACTACGCTTACGGTGGGGGCATCAGAAACACTGTCAGCGACTGTCTTGCCAGCTGACGCAACGGACAAATCGGTTAAATACAGTTCTAGCGATGAGGCAATTGCCACAGTAACGCCGGTTCAAGGCAAAATCACAGGTATTGCAGCTGGTACAGCAAAAATCACTGCAACAACTGCAAACGGAAAAACTGCGGTGTGTGAAGTTACCGTAACTGCTAAATAGGCGGTGATTGAATGGAACTGGCAGAACTAAAAACATACCTTCGCATTGATCATAATCTGGACGACGAGCTTTTAAAAATGTTGGTGTCCACGGCTGAAAAATTTATTCTTGGATCGATCGAAGTCGAAAATACAGATGATGAACGTTTTAACTATGCGGTCACGTTGCTGGTGTCTCACTGGTATGAGAACCGGATTGCTACAAGTGAAAAAGCATTCGCGGAGATTCCGTTTGGAGTGACTGCTTTGATTCATCAGTTGAGGGGGCTAGATCATGGCGTTAATACAGACGAGTGACCTAAGTCAACGTATTGACTTTATAAAGGATACGACAGTCAAGGACGAGGACGGCCAGCTGGTCACCACACCTGAGACTGTTTTTTCATGTTGGGCTTGTGTTCAAACACAACGCTTGAGCGATGTCAAAGCTTCAATCGGGACGGTTCTTGAGGGGACGTTAACGTTTATTATCCGCTATCAGCAAAAAGTAGAACTCGAAAACGACATGAAAGTGCGTTGGAAAGGCAAAACTTTTGAGATTATCACGATCACCAAGGGCGAGTTTGCCAAAGATTTCACCACTGTCATTGCGAAAGAGGTTCAAAAATGAGTGTAGAAGTCGATGCAACCGAAGTGTACAAAGCGCTTAGGGAAGTAAAAGCAAACGTTCAACGAGTGGAAAGCCCAGCACTTAGAAAAGCTGGGGAGTACGCTCAAGAAAAGTTACGACAAAACACACCTTACTGGGATGGAACGAAGTCAAACGGTAAACGTGGTTCGTATATGCAAGAACATGCAAAGGATCACGTTGTCACTGGTTCAGTGAAAAACGGCACGATTGATATTGGTTATGACAAAGATGTCGCTTGGCGGATGCACTTTATCGAGTTTGGATCAATCAAACAAGATCCAAAAGGTTTCGTACAAAAAACACAAAAGCAAATCGAAAAACAAGTAACACAAATCATTGCTGACGAAGTAAAAAGGAGGCTAGGACTTTGAAAACGGCAGTATCACAAGTCTATTCAATTCTGAATAGCAATGAAAAAACAAAGAACATTGATTTTTACACCAATAGTGTTCCGGAATCGGCTCAAACAGTACCTAGCCTTCCAGTTGGCAGAATTACAGAGATATCCGGCAACTATGAAGATTTCGCAAGCAATAATCCTTTGACCATTCAATTCAACGTACAAGTAGATGTATGGGTGTCGACCTTAAAAGAGGTTGATGCCTTTTATTTTACTCTCGATGAGGTTATGAGGGGGAATGGTTGGCAATGCGCATACACGGAACAAACAGATGACGAGGATTTGGAAGGTGCAAAGCGGATTATCAAACGATATGTAGCAAATATTTCACTAAATTAAAAGGAGAGAAAATAGATGGCAACAGTAGGATTTGAGAGCGTCATTTTTGGCGTAAAAACAGATGAAAAAGGCACTCTAAAAGAATTAGTAGCAGATAAGGCGAAAGGCGGAGCGATCGAAGCTAAAATTACTGGATTAGGCGCAACTTCTAACATAACACACGCTTCAAACGTACCGTTCTTCATTGCAAGTAAAGGGGTTTCGTCGCCAAAGGTTACGCTTGACGTGGCAGACTTAATGGATAACGGCATTTACAGCGAAATCATTGGTGCTAAAACCGTGACTGGTGTAAATGTAATTGGTTCAGAAACTGAAGCGCCTTACGTGTCGGTTATCATGGTTACAGCGAACAAAGAAGGAAAACGCTTATTCATGGGATTGGCAAAAGGAAAATTCAGTCATCCAGATATCAACATGAAAACAGCTCAAGACAAAGGGGTAGAATTGCAAACCGATTCTATCGAAGGGGAATTCATTTCTGATGAACGTGGGTATGTATTTATGACTGCCGTAGAATCAACAGACATGACCTTACAAAAATTCAAGGACTTGGTAAATAACAAAGGGGTGTAGTAGTTAATCCTGCATCTACACCAATGACAGATACAGGGACACCAAAATAACCAGAACCAAAAATCGATACACAAGGTTAGCCATTTTTGGCTAGCCTTATTTTTTTGTAAAAACAAGGAGGAAAACAAATGATTGAATTGCAATTGAAACTTGACGGAAAGAAAAAAACATTCAAACAACAAGATATTTCCGCACGTGCAATGCGTGAGTGTATCAAATTTTACGAGAAAGCGGAAAGAGCAAACCTAACTGATTTAGAAGCAATTGATTCAATGATTGCAATTACAGCAGATATTTTCCAAGATCCAGCAGTTACATTTGATGCTATTTTAGACGGTTTGACTGCGAGCGAGTTAGTACCGGCATTAGAAAGTGTTTTTGAACAAATCAATGAACTGGGAAACAATGAAAAAAAGCAGATGGCGAGCAAAAAGAGATAAGTTTTTCTGAAGCTAGGAAAGCAATGGATCAAATCTACAAAGATTTAATCGAATCAGGTTGGACGATGAGAGATGTGGACGAAGCCGACTATCATTATTTGTTACACCTTTTTGGAGAAGTGGAGAGTGGCGAAGAATATGTAGATGGTGCTGATTTCATCAAACAATTTTTATCGGCTGAAGACTTGGCAAAACTTGAGGAAGGAGGTAAATAATGGCAGGAAAAGGACAACCGGCAGGAAATATCAAGCTAGGGATTAGTTTAGATGACACTAATTTTGGTAACACGCTGGACGAAATCAATGCGAAAGTCAAACAAGCTGAGTCGAATATGCGTGCCAATCTAAAGGCTTATGATTCAGCAGGACGTTCATACGAAGCACTTAGTCAAAAGACGAAAGACTTGTCTACGGTTATGGAAGGGCAAAACGCCAAAGTAAGAGAATTAACAAAGCGCCGTGATGAAGCGATTAGCAAGTATGGAGAGGAATCGAAACAAGTTGCTAACCTTAACACACAGATAAACAATGTTACCGCAAAATATAATGCTTACAGTCGCCAGTTGAACGACACAAAAAAAGAATTGGTGTATTCCAAAACAGCCGTCAATGATTTATCTAATGAAATCAAAGAAAATGAACGGCAAATGAATGCCGAAGTAAAAGCGCTGAAAGCCGCTGGTGATGAAACTGGTGCGTTTGAAGCAAAACAAAAAGGGCTAGCCAAACAAACGGAATTATCCGAGAAAGCTATCGAAGAACAGCGCAAAGTTGTGAAACTGATGGCTGATGAGTTTGGTGATTCAGCAAACGAAACCGAAGATGCAAAAAGGGCATTAGGAAAGTTAGAACGACAAAGCCAAATATCTAGCAGGCAATTAGAAGGGGTAACTAACGCACTATCTGAGTTGAAAAGAGAAGCCTCTAATGTAGATGATAAAGTAGATAAAGCGGGAGACGCACTAGAAGAAGCTGGTAAACAAGGTAATAAAGCAGAAACTGGTTTCAAAAGTGCTACTAAAGAATTTAGTGCATTGGCTACAGGTTTAGCTGTTTCTATATCAACAAAAGCACTGGATATGGCGATTAAAGCTGCAGACTCATTGAAAGAGTCGTTCAATGAAGTAGTGGAAGCCTCAAATACCTTTCAGGGTAAACTGGGAATCACTAAAGATGGATCTAAATACTTCCTAAATTTTGCGAATGATTTAGTGAAATCAGGAATGGTAGAAACCTTGGAAGAAGCTCAAGAGGCTATCACACAATTATACCAAACAGTTGGGCAAAAGGTTTCACCAGAGGGTATGAAAGAGTTAACTAAATATGCAATTTCATTTAGTAAAACATTTGATACTGATGTGAATGAAACCATGCGTGGTGCTTCACGTATGATGGAAAACTTTGGTATTAGTGGACAAGAGGCTTTTGATCTGCTAACCGTAGGTGCACAAAATGGATTGAATCAATCAAATGAATTAGCAGATAATATGGCTGAATACTCTCAGTTATTTGGTCAAATGGGATTCACAGCAGATGAGACATTCAGTTTACTTGCAGCTGGATTAGACGGTGGAGCATATAACTTAGATAAAGTCAATGACTTAATCAAAGAAATGGGAATCTCACTCACGGACGGTCGTTTTGAAGATAACGCAGACATGTTCAGCAAATCAACAAGGAACTTATTTAATGAGTGGAAAAACGGCAAAGCGACTCAGGGTGAAGTAGTCAAGGCAATGATGAATGACTTTGCAAATATGGAAGGTGGATATGACGCCCTAAACAGAGCAGGTACAGTATGGTCTGCGCTAGGCGAAGACAATTCACTTAAAGTCATTAAAGCAATGGCAGGAGCCAGCGATTCATTTGGTGACGCAGAAGGCGCCGCAGAAGATTTGAATAACACCGTGACTAATACTACAGCATGGGAAGCTTTCACGAATGGGGTGAAAGGAACTGTCAACTCAATAGCTATCTGGGCACAAGAGTTCACAGGTGGGATGACACAACCTATTGAGAATTTCTTTAATAATACATTGCCTAATGCTATGAAAACACTAGATTTCTTTTTTTCTTATATTAGTACCTTTATCTCAAATTTAAAAGATGTTATTGGTAAAATGTGGACTGGACAGGATACAATAAGTGATCAACACGTTTTAAACATGATGGGGTTCAGTTGGGAAAGCATCTGGGCGTTAGATGATTTCATTACACAGGTTAAGGAGAAAGGTGAAACATTAACCCAGTATGTTAAAGGTTTCTGGCAACTGTTTACTGGTGATGAAGCTACCCAAATGCAAGGATACTCCTTACTACGTTCGTTAGGGATGAGTCAAGAAGACATAGAAGCCCTAGAAACAGCTAAAGAGAACATTAAGACGGCGTTTGATTCTGTTAAAGAGGTAATAAAAAAACTTCTTGAAGAAGGCTTGGATAAAATGATTCAATCCTGGAAAGATTTAGTTAAGATTTGGGATGACGAGATTGCACCTGATTTACTACCCCTGTTTCAACAGTTCAGTGGCTGGCTCAGTCGTATCACAGGTGATTTATCAGTCATTACTGGGGCACTAGACAGGTTTGGTGGATCAGGAAAACACAATAGCGATGTTATTATTGAAGCATTCAATATACTATGGGACGCACTGAAATTAAAACTTGGGCTCATCATGGCAACAATAGAAACAACCATGATTATTATCTCTAGTACAATCAAGATTTGGACGGATATTTTTAAAGGTGACTGGGGTAAGGCTTGGGAAGAAATCAAACATATGTATCAGCGTATTGGTAATGCCATATGGCAAAACATCAAAGACACGTTCCTAGGTAAAATTCTAGCAACTATTTGGAATTTCTTTGAAGAAAACAAAAAGGTTTTCCAAGCAATTTGGGATACAGCCACAGGTATAATGCTTGGGCTACCAACATTCATTTTTGATATCTTTACAAAAATTCCACAGAAAATGGTTGAAGCTATCAGAAACGGCAAAAATCCAGTAGTAGCCGCATTTAAAGAAGTATTCAACGCAGCACTTAAAGCGATAGGTACACCAGTTAACGCAATCATCCATGGTGCGTCATGGGTGCTAGAGAAGTTAGGCGCTGAACCGTTGACAGACTGGGACGTACCACAATACGCTACAGGTACACCAGCAGGTGGACACCCAATTAATGGACCAATGATGGTCAATGATGGACGTGGAGCAGAAACAGTTATCACACCAGATGGTAGAGCATTCATACCTAAAGGACGTAACGTAGTGTTGCATGCACCAAAAGGCACACACGTCTTAACCGCAGAAGAAACAGCTTATATGACTGGAAACAAAGCACCAAAATATCGTTACAAAAAAGGTACTAACTTCTTTGGTAACATGTGGGACAGCGTGAAAAATGTTGCTGGTAATGTAGGAAACACACTAAAAAACGTAGTCGGCGATGTATGGGATTTTGTAACAGACCCAGGAGCGTTGGCTAGGAAAGTATTAAATGGTCTTGGCGTACTGGAAGGGCTTGTCAAATATCCTTTAGATGTTGGTAAAGGTATTCTAAGCAAGGCTACCGAAGCATTGAAGAACAAAATCACAGAACTATTCAGCAGTGGCAGTTTAGACACTTCAATGGGCATGCAAGGCGTTTACAAATACTTGGCGGACGTTGCAGTTGCAGTAATGAAGAAGTTTCCAGGCTTTCAAGTAACCTCAGGTTATCGTGAAGGCGATCCATACTCACACGGAAAGCACAACGCAATTGATATTGCGCTACCGGGAGTTGTGAATGGTTCCCCTAGATATACAGAAGCAGCCAATTACGCATTTGAGAAGTTTGCAAACAAAATCGGCTATGTTATCACAAATGGTAAGGTTCGTGACCGTTCAGGACAATCAGGTACAGGTGTGCATGATGATTGGCGGACATGGCCTGATGGTGACCACTACGACCACGTGCATTTGAACGGTGTAAGAGATCCGCAGGGCGGACTTGTTAGCGGTGGCGATAGCGTTGGTGGGAGTGGCGTAGAACGCTGGCGGCCATATGTAAAACGTGCTTTGAAAATGAATAACTTACCAACCTCATCCGCTTATGTTGATGCGTGGATGCGACAAATCCAAACAGAATCAGGTGGCAATCCGCTTGCCATTGGTGGAAATGACGGCTTAGCAGACGGTAATGCTACTGGATTGCTCCAAACAAAACCGGGAACATTTGCTGCGAATGCTTTTCCAGGATACGGCAATATAATGAGCGGTTTCGATGATATCTTAGCAGCTATCAACTACGCTAAAAAACGCTATGGTTCGGATATGTTAGGTGTGATTGGGCGTGGTCATGGTTACGCAAACGGTGGAATTGTAAACCAACATCAAATTGCGGAAATCGCAGAAGGAAACAAGCCAGAAATTATTATTCCGTTAGATAAGGCTAAACGATCAAGAGCGATGCAATTATTGTCTATCGCAATGGACAAACTAGGAGTTTCTCCTAAAACTTATGGAAATGCGACAACTGTTTCCAGTGATTACGAAATCCTAGAAGCCATTGAAAAACAGGCGGCAACAACGAATCAGCTGTTATCGTTATTGCTGGCATTTTTCAAAGGAAATAGCCGAACTGATAGAGATTTAGCTTTAGATATTCAGAAGATCTTGGTTAGGAGGATGTAGATGCGAACTGTATTACTGAGAAATAGAATAAACGAAGAAATTGATTTGTCCACAGAAGACTATTTTGCTACTGGGTTGAGTAATATGGGGTTTGAAGTAAAAAAAGAACATGTGGGACAGTGGGGGAATTTCAGAGAAAGCAGTGAGAGCGTTGAAATATCTGAATTTCAGTCATCTGTAATCATTTCTGTGCATGGGTTTCGAGAAAAAGAACTGTACAATTCACTTGTGCAGTTCCTATCGGAAGGTCCGTTTGAACTGGAATTTGCTTTTGACGGCGAAACAATGGTAAGAAGATGCAGTCTAAAATCTTTAAGTAAGACTGAAATCGATCCGAAAACATCGTTACTAACAGACACTTTAGAACTATATTTCACATCAAACTGGTATTCCGTAAAACGCGAAAAATTAATTCAGCGACCTAATGTAGTGAAAACACGTGGTAAGGTTTTTCCGTATAAAAGATCTTATATCTACACTCAAAACTTGTGGGAGAAAAAAGGTGTATTCAAATTCAATAATAATTCTGTATACCTAACGAATAGCAAGGAACGGATGTCCCCGCTAAAAATTCGTGTGATTGGGAAGTGTTCAAATCCGTATTGGGAAGTAATCCAAAACTCACAAATCATCGCAACGGATGGATACTTCATAGATATGACTGAAACACAGACTCTAGAAGTATCAAGCATTTTTGAAGATACAACGGCGATTTTAAAAGATATTGCAGGGGTAGAATCTTCTGTCTACCAACAACAGGATTATACAAAAACTAATTTTGTTCAGGCTCCGACTGGAGAATTCAGCATTGTGTTTCATGTTGGGGGGGCAGACGTAGAGATTGAGTTATACGAGGAGCGTGATCTGTTTTGATTTTAGCAGTCACGCTTTTTCATCGTGATTTAATGCTTTATAACGAACATTTATTCTCTAACAGTTTTGAATTTGGTGCGGACGAGATCAACGAAGAGGCTAGTAGCTTTACGATGGATAAGTACGTTCCTGTAAAAACAGGCGATTTTCTACTAGCAAAATATATTCCTAGTGGAAAATTTGCATATTTTGGTGTAATTACGTCGCAGGAAGACGAAAAAATCAGTTGTAAAAGCTTACTTAGTTTAGCTGATAGTGAGATACCGACTGCACGTGTGTCAGGAGATAACTACGAAGAGCATATCCGGCGGTTGATTGAATACTATTTGCTGAATGATCCAACGAAACAACTAAAAGATATTTTAGACGTCAAAGCAGAAAGTGCGACCTCTCATTCGTATCAAGCTACCGATACGAATAAACACAAGTTAAGTGCGTATATTCTCAATGGTTTCAAAAAATACAACGTAAAATGGTATTTCAAGGGAATTCAAAACAGAAAAATCTATACAGGCATACGTGCTGTAAATGAATCAATTTACATTAAAGACAATTCTTCTGAATTTAGCGATTGGGATGTGTTTGTTCAGGCGCCGGGCGCTGGAAACGAGAACAAGCTATTAATCGTTGATAAAGCAATGAAAGATATAGAGAAACCGATAATACTGTCAACATGGTATTTGGACGAAGAAAACAATTTGACACAAGATGGATCGAAAGAAAATATCACGAAACCAACTGTCACTTTGGTTAATATCTACGATCAAACCGCAGAAGATAAAGCATCCTACGAAGATGTGGCAAAATCAGAGTTGAAAGGCAATACGTATTCGCATGAAATCAAAGTGAATGTTGTAAGAAATGCAAAAAATTTGAATGTCGAAACGATTGAAACAGGGATGTTTGCCACGATTTCTTATAAAGGAAAAATATACAAGTCGGTTTTGACAGCTTGGCGAATATCAAGTGATAAGGAGTTTGTGGAATTGACTTTTGGAAACATAAGAAGTCGTTTTATGGATTATTTTGAAGATAATGGGGGATAAAAAATGGTTAGCAATGTGGATGGGTATCAATTTGAAAACGTGAAAGTAAGCGCAGAAAATGATGCTAGACTTTATCACGTTTTATATAATCGGAAAAATCAGGTTATTGATGGTTACGATCAGTCTATGAATTTATCTTCAAGCGGATTAACAGTAAAAGTTGCTGCAGGAGCAGCGATTATTCAAGGTCGTATGGTCGTTGTTCGACAAGAAGAAAGTATAACAGTTCCAGCAAACTCAAGTGGTTATATAGCATTAACAGTGGATTTGACACAAGAAGTTATACCTGGATCTATTCTTCCAGAATCGGAAGAATATGAATGGACTAATAATCAAGTCAAGCTAGAATTTATAACAAAAGTTATAAAAGGTAATTTAAACAATGGTGATAAGGTCTATAATTTACCACTATGCTCAGTTAATTCTACTGGATCAACTGTTTCAATCTCAAAGATATCGGATAGTTACGAGCTAACTGTCTCTAAAGGGGAAATTTTGTGGAGTGGGACTGCGTTATTGCATGATACTCAAACTGTCCAACCTTCAAAAAAAATGTGGCAGACAGTTTCAGGTTTTTTATTAGTATGGCTCCCATACGAAAACGGGCAAGCAATTGAGGATAGATATGTAACTACGCCTTTTTATAAAGAACGTGTAACTGTTACTAATGTTTTAGGAGAAATTGTTTCAGGATTTGATGACTATCACAAAAAGTGGTTTAGTAAACGAATAAACTATAATTCGAATACTAATATATTTACAGGTGCAGCAAGCAATGCAAGTGGAGATAACGCAAATATGGTGCTTAGGTATATAGTTTCTTTTTAGTTAGGAGGTATGGAAGAGTGGCAAATTTAGAAATTAAATTATCTGCAAATAAGAGACAGACTTATCTACGTCACCGTGTTGTTGGTAGAGTTGGTGATGGGGGGCTCACAACAATCAATGTACAACTTCTTGAGGAAGATGAAATTACACCTTTTGTAATTAATCTAAACGGTACTTTGAAATTTGTGGGCGAAGTTTCAAACGGTAACTATACCGAGGGAGAACCAGAAATAATCGATTCGACTAATGGGTTAATTAGTTACACGTTCACTAAGTCAAATTTCAGCACGAGTCATCAATTCAAACAAGCATATTTTGAATATGTAGATCCTAACGGCAAAAAAGTGACTTTTCAGAACTTCATCATAGACGTGTTAGAACGAGTGGATATTAATTCGGAGCAAGCGAAATACTATATTTCTTCATTGGAAAAATTACAGAGTGAAATGCAAACCACTTTCAATCAGTTCATTAGTGATAAACAGGTCCAATACGATCAAATCTACTCGAAATATAACGAATTAGTAAGGTTGATAAATGAATCAGATAAGCAAGCAAATGAAATCGCTGAAAAAGTAGCAACTGCTCTTGCTGAATTCACCACTGGCGATTTTTTCAGTAAATCAGAATCTAACGATATGTTTGTTAGCAAAACAGCAGATCAAACGATTGGTGGGCAAATAACTTTCGCAAAAACGCCAAAAGTTGAAGATAAAAAACTAATTTTGAACGGTGAAGCAGTTGATTTACTCACATCACAGAACATTCCGGGCAATAAAAACTTTACTGGAGCTTTGACAAAATCAAGCAAGCCTGTTTTGACAACAGACGACAACAAATATGAAGTCGTAACCTTAACAGTTACAAACGGGAATACCGGATCAGCAAAGCTTTATCGTGAAGGAAAAACCGTCACTATTTATTTTTTTGCGTTGAATGGAAAAAGTGGTGGCGGAAATGATTCAACGATACTAACAATTCCAGAAGGCTATCGGACACCAATTAGTTTTGAACAACTGGTTGGGTCAATAGACCGTTCTACTTTGAACAGTGCTCAACTATCTATTGGCGCAGACGGAGCCATTAAATGGAGAAGAAATTCAAGTTATGGATCGGATTATTCATTTGTTATCACTTATTCAATTTAAGGGAGGAAATCTAATGAAAGTAGTTTACAAATCAATCAAGCCTTACGGATTCGAGCAAATCATTTTGAACAATCAAGAAAATATCCCTGAAAACTGTACAGAGATTAAACCACCAGTCCCTAACTGGAAACCAAAATTTGATTTTAAAAATAATAGATGGATTGAAATGGCAACAGATGAAGAGAAGAAAGGTAGCGCTGTTGATGACGTCACCGAACTAGAGAAACTTAAAA
>NZ_BCQB01000049.1 GCF_001544215.1 Enterococcus durans NBRC 100479 = LMG 10746 | reverse complement strand
ATGATTTCAAAAGGCTTAGCAGAGTTATCTTACTGGATAGTTGTGCTAAGTCTTTTTAGGTCGTGTTGATTTTTTCTGATTGTTTGGGAGGATAAAGTGAGACGAGCAGAGTATAAAAGAAGACGCTAAATAAAATAGTATTGTTTTGAATTAAATCGTAAAAGTAAGACGTTTAAGAAGCGTTTTATATGAAATGAAAATCATTTTTTTATTTAAAAGCGACAAAAAAACGAGCAGAAATCTATTTTATCTGCTATACTGGGTTCGTTGCAAGTTCCCGAGAGGATCCGTACGATACGGAGATGCCTTGTAACCGAATTTAACTAGGGGGAATCACTTATGGGAGAAAGACATTTATTTACCTCAGAATCTGTTTCTGAAGGACATCCAGATAAAATTGCTGACCAAATCAGCGATGCCATCTTGGATGCAATCTTGGCACAAGACCCAACAGCACGAGTTGCATGTGAAACATCTGTAACGACTGGTCTTGTATTAGTATTTGGAGAAATTTCTACAACAGCTTATGTAGATATCCAAAAGGTTGTTCGCCAAACAATCAAAGAAATTGGTTATACACGTGCCAAATTCGGATTTGATGGAGATACGGTAGCTGTATTAGCTGCAATCGATGAACAATCTCCTGATATTGCTCAAGGTGTGGATGAAGCACTAGAAATCCGAGATGAAGATAAAAAAGACGTATTAGATGAAATCGGTGCAGGTGACCAAGGGTTGATGTTTGGTTTCGCAGTAGATGAAACACCAGAATTGATGCCTTTACCAATCGCATTGAGTCATCGTTTAGTCCGTCGCTTAGCAGATTTGCGTAAATCAAATGAATTGACTTATTTACGCCCAGATGCAAAATCACAAGTAACAGTAGAATATGATGATAATGGACAACCAGAACGTGTTGATACGATCGTTATTTCTACTCAGCATGATGACGCAATCGATAATGAAACAATTCATCGTGATGTCATCGAAAAAGTAATAAAAGAAGTTATTCCAGCTGAATTACTAGATGATAAAACAAAATACTATATCAATCCTACTGGCCGTTTCGTGATTGGCGGACCTCAAGGTGATGCTGGTCTAACAGGCAGAAAAATCATCGTTGATACTTATGGCGGCTATGCACGTCATGGTGGTGGTGCCTTTTCTGGTAAAGATGCAACAAAAGTTGACCGTTCAGCAAGTTATGCCGCACGCTACATTGCTAAAAACATCGTAGCAGCTGGTCTTGCACATAAAGTGGAAGTTCAACTCGCTTATGCGATCGGTGTTGCACAACCTGTCTCTATTTCAATCAATACTTTTGGTACTTCTACAGTTCCAGAAGAAGACTTGATTGCAGCGGTTAGAGAAAACTTTGATCTACGACCAGCAGGTATCATCGAAATGCTTGACTTGCGTCGCCCAATCTACCGCCAAACAGCAGCTTATGGTCACTTTGGCCGTACAGATGTTGATCTGCCTTGGGAACATACTGACAAAGTAGATGCATTAAAAGCAAGTTTAGGTAAGTAGAGTTTTGTTGCTGGAATGATTGCCTTTAGGGTGATTGTTCCAGTTTTTTTATGGTAAAAATCAGCTGTAAACTAGCGATCGCTTTTAGCTGGTATTTTCTGATAAGTCATTTAGCTTATTTTTTTTGGCTCAAAATGATTCTTGTAAAAATAAAAAGGAGGAATAAGATGAAAAGAGAAACAAATGTCAAACTCGTAACGATCAGTGTGTTTATCGCGACTTTTATGACAGCAATCGAGGGAACGATCGTTACAACGGCGATGCCTACGATTGTAGGTTCACTTCATGGAATGGAAATCATGAACTGGGTATTTTCTATTTATTTACTGACAAATGCGATGCTGACACCTATCTATGGAAAGTTAGCTGACAAAATTGGACGTAAACCGATTTTTATTTTTGGTACGCTATTATTTATTATCGGTTCACTATTTTGCGGTCTTTCTCAAACGATGATTGGTTTGATTGTAGCTCGAGCTGTTCAGGGAATGGGGGCAGGAGCGATGATGCCTGTTGCATTAACGATCATCGGTGATCTGTATTCAATCGAAAAAAGAGCAAAGGTATTAGGGCTCAACAGTTCAGCTTGGGGGATCGCTAGTGTGTTTGGCCCATTAGCGGGTGGATTTATTGTTGAAACGATCAGCTGGCACTGGATCTTTTTTATCAATGTTCCGATTGGGCTCTTATTGATGATCTTGATTTGGTTGTACTTGAACGAACCGAAAGTACAACATGAATCAAAACCAATGGATCTTTTTGGTAGTTTTAGTCTGATGGCGATGCTAGTTGCCTTGTTATTAGGATTTCAATTGTTGGGAGATCAAGGGTTTACGCCTGTAGTGATCAGTCTGCTTGTAGGGAGTGTGGCTTTACTAGGACTGTTCATCTTTGCAGAAAAAAGAGCAAAAGACCCAGTTATCATGTTGCATCTGTTTTCTAACCCGCTATTTGTAGTCGTGAATTTAGCTGCTGCTTTAGCTAGTGGATTTTTGATGGGAATCGATGTATATATCCCAATGTGGATGCAAGGGGTATTAGGATTGAATGCCGCAGTGGGCGGATTAGTATTGGCTCCACTTTCTCTTGTTTGGATGGTTGGTTCTTTCTTGGCAAGTAAATGGATGACACAAATGGCAACAAATTGGGTCTTACGGATCGGCTTGTTTATTGCGGCTGTCGGGGGCGCATGGCTTTGGTTGATGCCATTTCATAGTAATTTTCTATGGTTTTTTGCTATTTCAACAGTTATTGGTGTGGGCTTAGGGATAACGATGACGACCTCAACAGTTAGTGCGCAAAATAGTGTACCACGAGAACAGTTAGGTGTTGCTACATCATTTAATACATTAGTTCGAACAATTGGTCAAACAGTGATGGTGGCGATATTCGGATTATTAATCAACGGCATTACACAAAGCGAACTAGCAGCAAGGAATCTAACGGATGATCCAGATATCATGAACAAGCTTGTTAATCCGCAAACAGCGAAAGAAATCGAAGCGGGATTGCTTACACCATTACGTGGAATATTGTATGATGGGTTACATCAAGTTTATTTTGTAGGATTGCTCTTAGTAGTAATTGCTTTTGCCTTAACGTTTTTTGTTCGAGATAAAAGTGATAGAATAAGAGAGTATTGAAATGAGACAGCGAAAGAACCATTGGCGTAAGGTAATCATGTAATTATTTTGAAGAGATACCACTCACATAAGAAACAAGATTACATTCACAGCCTTAGAAAGGATGTTTCAACATGGCGTTTATTCAAGCAAATATTTATTCGAATGTCTTAGAGATGGAGGTCAATCTAAATGTGATCCTTCCGCAAAAGACAAAAAAAGTGATCGGTACGAGTTCAGAACAGGAAACAATGGATGTGCCAGTTTTATACCTTCTTCATGGAATGGGAGGAAATCACAGTGTCTGGGAACGAAGAACGTCGATAGAAAGATATGTAGCAGACCATGGCTTAGCAGTCATCATGCCTTCTACTGATCTTGGCTGGTACACAGATACGGCTTATGACATGAATTATTGGACATTTATAGCAGAAGAACTTCCTGAAATCTGTCATGAATTATTTCCACAGTTGACGACAAAAAGAGAAAAAACGTATGCTGCTGGGTTATCAATGGGTGGTTACGGTGCATTGAAACTTGGCTTAGCAAAACCGGAAAATTTTGCTGCGATCATTTCTCTATCTGGAGCAATTTCTGTTGGAAACCGTATGGATGATCTTTTAATGGTCCGTAAAGCAAAATTCTGGGAAGGCATTTTTGGTCCATTAGAACAAATCAAAGGTTCGGTTAATGATCCTCAGTATCTGTTGGAACAATTAGTCAAAAGTGGAAAAACCGCACCTCGTATGTATCTAGCTTGCGGTGAGTCTGATTTTCTGTATGATGTCAATCAGGAAATGGTGGATTCAATGAAACAAAATGGCGTTGGTGTCACTTTTGAACATGGACCAGGAGACCACAATTGGATTTTCTGGGATCAATGGATCCAGCGGGCTCTTGACTGGCTTTTTGAAGAAGATAAAAATTAATTGAAACGGCTGACTTCGGGTTGCCAAAGGCTTATTTTTGGCACCGTTTATGGTCAGTCGTTTTTTATCTTATAATTGAATTTGAGCGTTGAAAAATGAGAGTCGTGTGTAGTGAAGTGTTTATTTCGTTACACAGGGCTTTGTTTTTTGTAGTCATTTTGAATGAACGTTATCTATTTGTTTTCCTGATGATTTATGGTATATTCCTCTACGCAAACAATACAAAAAATAGAAATAATTTTATGAGGTGAATTTTTTGGAAGAAACGAAGTATTGTAAAGAGTCAATGGTGATCCAGACGCATCGGATTTTTCCTTTTGATCTGAACCCGTTTGGTTTTTTGTTTGGGGGAAAGTTGATGACGATGATCGATGATGCTGCATCAATTTCAGTGACGAGACATTGTCGAAGAGGAGCGGTTACGGCTTCTTTAGATAGCTTGAATTTTTTGAAACCATTACATGAAAATCATTCCGTATGTGTGGAATCCTATGTATCTGGTACGCACCATAAATCAATGGAAGTTTTCGTCAAAATTATTGGTGAGAATCTGACAACAGGCGAACGTTATCTTGCGGCTACGTGCTTCACTACCTTTGTCGCAGTTCCTTCTCATATGAATGAAGAAGTGGAATTCACTGTTCCAAAAGTCCTTCCCAGCAGTACGGAAGAAGCAATGGTTTGTTCAGGATATGAAAAAAGAAGAACTCAGAGGTTACATGAACGAGATGAGTATAAAGAATTTGCCAAGCGATTGTCACTGGAGCTTCCTTGGAACGAGTCAGAAAAAGAAAGCTAGAGGTAGAAAAATTTTTCATTTGAATGAGAAAAGCAATTGTTTTAAAGGAGGAGAGACCCTTGGGCTTTTATCAGTCTTTACAGTTAGACCCGATTATTTTGAAACAAAAGATAAAAGAAGCGAAAACAAAGAAAGAAAAAAGAAGATGGCTGGCTTCATTAATCAGCCGTTCCTGCTTGATTGTGGCTTTTGCGGTCCTGATGATCTCTGTTGTCACGGCGATATTTGGTATCGAAGCAAAGGCGGAGGCTGTCGTATTCTTTTGTATGCTGTTGAGCCTACGGTTTGTTGATTTTGGTTACACTATCACGCATTCTATCTGGGGCTTAGCTGGCGTGATGGGTGCTTTTTTTATTTTACCTGAAATACAGTGGATTCCTTCCGCTATGCTTCGTTTAGTTGTGTATTTTGGACTGTTGACGATCATTTTGTTGGTAACTGCTAGTGAGCCGAAAATGGGAAATGCAGGATTATATGGCTTTGCTTATATCTTTATTGTGTATTCTATCTGGGGAGAAAAATTAGCCCCGCAGCAATGGCTCAATCGAAGTATCCTGTTTCTTCTCTTTTTTGGGATATTTGCAGTGATATTATATAAAAAACATCGAACAAAAAACAAAACGACTTCATTTTTAGCTGTATGGAGAAATGGAAAAAGACGACAACTAGTGTGGCTATTTGGTTATTCTCTAAGTATTTCTATTTTGATTGTGCTAAGTCGCTATAGTTCTTTTCAGCGTTTCATGTGGATTGGATTTGCTTTTTCTTCTTTATATTCCAGTTATGAATTTTTAGGAATCACTTTTAAAGAGCGAGCAATTGATCGAATCCTTGGAACTATATTAGGCAGCGCCTTGTTTATAGTCGCAAGTTCCTTGTTACCAAGCGGTTTACTGAGTCTTAGCGGCGGTTTTATATTGGGTATCTGTTCGACTTATCGCTATAAGACGGTTTTCAACTGCTTTGGGGCATTGACTGTCGCAAGTAGTTTGTTTGGATTAACAGAAGCAACAATGATGAGAGTAATAGATAACATGATTGGTGTGGGAGTGGCACTCTTATTTATCTGGCTTACTCAATGGTATAGTAAAAAAATGGAGTGGTACAAAGACAGAAGAAAACAGTCGCTTCTTGAATGATAAAAAGAATCCTTGATAAAACGCAATACTTGAATGATTTCGAGCTGCGATTTTATCAAGGATTCTTTTTTAGTGAGTCAAAAAGTGTGGGAGAGGGATAATATAGCTTAACCTTTGAAGTTAATGTGTTTCAATCCTTCAATATATATAGAAATACTTGAAAGGAAAAGCTGTTTTTCACTCTCTGCGTGTTGATGTGCAGTGATACTGGCTTTTAGGCCAGTTAATTCATTTTCTTCGACATAATTTTTCATTGTCAGGATCGCGGTTTTTAGGGAAGGGTTGCCTGCAATGATTTTTTGACGAAGCTGTTGTTCATGTTGATGGTCCATCAGCTGGCCAATCAAAAGATTATGCAGAGAGGAAACGGCTTGCCGACTTTGGGTGACCGAAAAGCCCGCTTGCATCAGGGTTTGGATCATCATTTCTATATGTTCTAACCGACTAGAGTAGGCTGGAATGGTATTGATCTCAAGTTCAGCACCGCAAGGGAACGTAGTGTAAAGATCATAATAATTTTCCATAAATTGAAAAAGTCGTTCTTCCCAAGATAACTGGATAGCAGGAATAACAAGCTGATCTTCCATGGATTCTGCCATTTTTTGCAGTAATTCTTGTTTATTTTTGAAGTACCAGTAAATTGCAGGTGCTTTGACATTTGCTTTAAACGCTAGATTACGCATGGATAATTTTGAAAGTTCCTGTGTTTCTGCCAGAATCCCAAAGGCAGTTTGGATAATTATTTCTTGAGAAAGCTTTGTTTCCAATTTAATCAACCTCTTGTATTGCATTATTTTTTTATACATGGTAAATTGTTAGTCGGTCTAATTTTACAGTGTTAAATAAGGCCTGTCAATTTTGAAAAAAAGGGGTGTAACGACCAATGAACTTAATTTTAAGACATGCAAAAAAATATAAGAGTGCTGTCTTCATTTCATTGTTGTCTGTGGCTATCATGGTCGCTGCCACACTTTGGCAACCAAAACTGCTGCAGCAAGTACTTGAAGCAATCATTACAGAAGATAACGACGAAATGAAAACAATCGGGGTCTATTTGATCAGTTTGGCTTTGTTAGGTCTAGCGGCTGGGGTGACGAATACGATTTTTTCTGCAAAGGTTGCCCAAGGTGTCAGTGCAGACATCCGTGAAGAAGCTTTCCGAAAAATCCAAACCTTTTCATTTGGAAATATCGAACAATTTTCTGCAGGAAACTTGGTTGTACGTTTGACCAATGATATTACGCAGATCCAGAACTTAGTCATGATCTCGTTGCAATCATTATTTAGAATCCCATTTCTATTTATTGGGGCATTTATTCTAGCAATGTTGACTATGCCACAATTATGGTGGATCATCGTAGCGCTGATCGTGGCAGTATTTTTGATCACGGCGTTATCCTTTACACGAATGGGAAAACATTTTATGATCATCCAAAAATTGATCGATAAAGTGAACAGTATCGCAAAAGAAAACCTCATGGGGATTCGAGTAGTGAAATCTTTCGTTCAAGAAGAAAACCAATTAAAGAATTTTAGTAAAGTAAGTGAAGACTTAACAAAACACAATATCATCGTAGGAACCTTATTTTCTGTGATGATTCCTTCGTTTATGTTAGCGGCCAATCTAGCAGTCGTTGGCGCAATTTTCTTTGTTAGTGATATAGCCAAAGATGATCCAACATTGATTGGTGGGATTGCTTCATTCATGAATTATCTGATGCAGATCATGATGGCGATCATCATTGGTGGAATGATGATGATGATGACGTCAAGAGCGGCAGTTTCCTTAAAACGAATCAAAGAAATTTTAGATACAGAACCAGATTTGACTTATCCAGATGTTCCAGAACAGGAATTGTCAGGCTCCGTTACGTTCGATCATGTCTCTTTCCGCTATCCTGGGGACGATGAAGATACATTAAAAGATATCAGTTTTTCGATCCAAGCAGGGGAAATGGTTGGGATCGTTGGAGCAACAGGTGCAGGTAAATCGACTTTAGCACAGTTGATCCCAAGATTATTCGACCCAACAACAGGAAAAGTCGAAGTCGGTGGTGTCGATTTACGCCAAGTAAATGAAAAAAGCTTGCGCCATACCGTTGCATTTGTCCTACAAAAAGCTATTTTATTCTCTGGTACTATCGCACAAAACTTACGTCAAGGGAAGAAAGATGCTTCGGAAAAAGACATGGAGCATGCTTCTGGCATTGCTCAAGCCAAGGAATTTATCGAAAAACTGGCTGACCGCTACGAAGCACCAGTAGAAGAACGCAGCAGTAATTTCTCTGGCGGTCAGAAGCAACGGTTGTCGATTACTCGTGGAGTGATCGGTGATCCTAAGATCTTGATCTTAGATGATAGTACAAGTGCGTTAGATGCACGTTCAGAAAAATTAGTGCGAGAAGCACTCAATAAAGAATTGAAAGATACAACAACCATTGTGATTGCGCAAAAGATTGCTTCGGTTGTGAAAACAGATCGTATCTTGGTTTTAGATGAAGGTAGACTAGTCGGTGAAGGCACACATGAAGAATTAGCTGCAACAAACCGCATCTATCAAGAGATTTTTGAAACTCAAAAAGGAACGGAGGAGTAACCATGACTGATTTGATCAAAGCAAGTAAGTTTTTCTATCATTATTTGAAACGTTATAAGGTCTCCTTTTTCTTTATCTTTGTTACAGTCATCATTGCGACGTATCTCCAGGTCAAAGCACCACAGTATATTGGTGAAGCCTTCCAAGAATTAGCAAACTATATTGGCGCCTTGATGCAAGGGGGAGATGATAAAAGTAGTTTTCTTTCTATTATCTGGAAGCTGTTGATTTTCTATGTGTTGGCGAGTGCAGCGAATTTTATTTACAGTATCTTGTTTACACAAGTTGTTGGCAAGTCAACCAACCGCATGCGTATCGGGCTATTCAATAAGTTGGAAAAATTGACGATCCGCTTTTTTGACTCTCATCAAGATGGTGAAATTTTAAGTCGCTTTACCAGTGATTTGGATAACATCCAAAACAGTTTAAATCAAGCTTTGCTTCAAGTAATTACCAATATTGTGTTACTTTTTGGTATCTTGATCATGATGTTTCGTCAAAATGTCGAATTAGCATGGGCAACGATCGCGTCCACCCCAGTTGCTATTTTAATCGCAGTACTGGTTATTCGAAAAGCAAGAAAATACGTTGATCTACAACAAGACGAAGTCGGTAAACTGAATGGATATATGGATGAAAAAATCAGTGGACAGCGTGTGATCATCACCAATGGACTGCAAGAAGAAACGATTGACGGATTTTTGGAACACAATGAAACTGTTCGAAAAGCAACATTCAAAGGACAGGCTTATTCTGGTTTACTCTTCCCGATGATGCAAGGAATGTCACTAGTGAATACTGCAATCGTCATTTTCTTTGGCGGTTGGTTAGCCTTGAATGGGGATCTGGAACGTTCAGTGGCTTTAGGATTAGTCGTCACATTTGTTCAATACTCCCAACAATATTACCAACCATTGATGCAGATTTCTTCTGGTTACAGCATGATTCAATTAGCGATTACTGGAGCAAGAAGGTTAAACGAAATGTTTGCTGAAAAAGATGAAGTGAAACCAGAACATGGACAACCGTTTAACGGCATTGAAAAAGGGTTAGCGTTAAATCATGTAGATTTTGGTTACAGTCCTGATAAAATGGTACTAAATGATGTATCGATCAATGTGGACAAAGGGGAAATGGTTGCCTTAGTGGGGCCTACTGGTTCAGGTAAAACGACCATCATGAATTTACTCAATCGCTTTTACGATGTCAATAGCGGGTCAGTTACGATTGATGGGACAGATATCCGCGAATACGATCTAGATGCTTTACGTAAACATGTTGGGATCGTTTTACAAGAATCTGTCTTGTTCTCTGGAACGATTCGCGACAATATCGTATTCGGAAAACCAGATGCGACAGATGAAGAGGTCATCAATGCAGCCCGACAAGCAAATATCCATGATTTCATCATGAATTTAGATAAAGGATATGAAACGGAAGTATCTGAAGAAAATAATCTGTTTAGTACGGGGCAAAAACAGTTGATCAGTATTGCTCGGACAATCATCACAAATCCCGCTTTACTGATCTTAGATGAAGCAACTAGTAACGTAGATACTGTGACAGAAGCTAGAATCCAGAAAGCAATGGACGAAGCCATCAAAGGACGGACAAGTTTTGTGATCGCTCACCGTTTGAAGACGATTTTAAATGCTGATCGAATCGTTGTATTACGAGATGGTAAAGTTATTGAAGAAGGAAATCATCATCAGTTATTAGCAGAAGACGGTTTTTATGCAGAGTTATACCACAACCAATTTGTATTTGAATAATAGAAGAAAAAACGTACGAGGGAAGATTTTGGTGATCTTTCCATCGTACGTTTTTTTATTGACAAGGTGCTGTTCATTCTTATTGCTTGATGCAGGGCAGGCTTTTCACAACCTAATCCACGGTGTTCAAGAAGCAACTCCTCAGCAATAAGTTCTAGATTTCCAAAATATGAGAAGCTATTTTAGAAATCTAGTTCTTATTTGCTCGGAGCTGTACGCTTCTTTCACAACCTCTTCCACGGTGTTCAAAGAGCTGACCTTCGGCAATAAGTCAAAAAATCTCAAAATATGAAAAGCTATTTCGAGATTTTCCTCCTTATCGCTCAGGTCAAAGCGCTCTTTTCACAACCTTTTTTTCAACGCAATACAAAATCGGTGGGTTGTTTTTTTGATTGATGAATTGGTATTTTAGGACATTGTACTTTTCTTGTGGTAGTGATTGGCAATAGTCTTGCACCATATCTAATTCTTTTTCGCCGCCTTCATGTCCGTAATAGACGACTAGGATCATCCGACCTCTTGGCACGAGGCGTTTGAGGATTTCTTCCATTGCTGTACGAGTGGTTTCGGGTAGGGTGATGACTGATTTATCGCTTTTTGGTAAATAGCCTAGATTAAAGATGCCTGCTTTGATGGGTTGTGCTTCATCGACTACTGTACCTAGTGTTTCATGACCTTGTAAAAACAAAGAGGTACGGTCGAGTAAATCTTGTTCGGTAAGCTTACTCTTAGTAGAAAGCAAAGCCTCTTTTTGAACATCAAAACTATAGACATGTCCAGTTTTGCCGATTTTTTCAGCCATGAAGACTGTGTCATACCCATTTCCCATGGTGGCATCTATGACGTGGTCACCGGGTTGGAGGATTTCTTCTAATAAAGAGTGGCTAAAGTGCAATGCCGTCTGTAACATCAGCTGAGTACTCCTTCTCTTATATTGAATTTTCCTTGGTAGCTATTACGACGAATAAGTTCATCATCTATTGCGTTCAAGACTTCCCATTTTTTTAGACTCCACATAGGCCCGATCAGTGAATCCCACGGTGCGTCACCTGTTAAACGGTGGATAATGATTTCTTTAGGGATCATCTCTAATTGATCACAAATGACGTTTACATAATCGGGGCGACTCATCAATTGCAATCGTCCTTCATGATAGTCACGCAACATTTTTGTTTTACGCATCAAGTGCATCAAGTGAAGTTTGATTCCTTGGATATCCGAATCTAAAATCGTTCGGCGAACATTCTCCCGCATCATGTCTAATGTTTCCCCAGGTAACCCATTGATCAAGTGGGTGCAGACACGAATATCATGTTTGCGTAACTTCGCCACACCATCTAAATAGGTCTGATAGTCATGGGCACGATTGATCAGAGTGGAGGTTTCTTCAAAGGTTGTTTGTAAGCCTAATTCCACCCACAAATAAAGACGTTGATTTAGCTCTGCTAAATAATCCACCACTTCATCTGGCAAACAATCAGGGCGGGTCCCAATGGATAATCCAACAACACCAGGTAAATTGATTACTTGTTCAAATCGTTCTCGGATCACTTCGACAGGAGCGTGCGTATTGGTGAAATTTTGGAAATAAACGATATATTGTTCCACACCAGGCCATTTTTTATGCATCATATCGATTTCTTTGTGAAACTGTATAGGTAATGGATCTTCTGGAGCGACGATCATATCTCCTGAACCAGAAACACTACAAAAAGTACAGCCACCGTGAGCGACTGTGCCATCACGATTCGGACAATCAAAACCGCCGTCTATCGGTACTTTAAAAATCTTGCCACCAAACACATTTCTTAAAGCATAGTTCCATGAATGGTAACGTTTGTTTCCATCTGAATAAGGAAAGTCCATAAAAATCCTTCTTTCTAAAGGTCACGAGAAGTCTTCTCGTACCCCTTTAAATATCTAAAAAATAATTGTTGAAATGTTAATGTTAATCTATCGTCTGAAGTTCAATCTGTTCCTTTTTTTCTCTATAGGTTGGATAAGTGAGAAAGAGCCAACTTAGGCTGAGCAAATATCCACCTAAAACATCACTTGGGAAATGGACACCTAGATATATTCGGCTTGCACCAACACTTACTATAATAAACGCCAACAGAAGTTGAAGCAATGTGGCGATTCCCTTTTTCTTGATCAGGCTAGGAAGTAAAAATAAAAGTGTCCCATATAAAATCATACTTGCAGCAGAATGCCCACTAGGGAAGCTGTAGCTGTGTTCGACAACTAAGTGAGGAGGAGTTGGACGCAACCGCATCACGAATAATTTGATCAATGGATTGATGATTCCGGCTATCACGACAAAATTAGTCGCAAACCAAATCAGTTCAATGTGTTTTTTCTTCCACCACAAAAATGCCAGAACAAGTAAAAATACAACAATCACAGTCAGTGCATTTCCGAATGTTGTGATAAATAGCTGGTAGTGGTTCCATTCAGGATAAGGTGTGCGTATGATTTCAGTTATGGTTTGATCAAATCCTGATAATAAGTTGATCCGATATTTAACAATGTAGCCTAATATGAAAAATAGGAATAAAAAAAGAGTACCGACTACATGAAAAGTTGTTTTTTGTTTCATAAGTTTCCTCCTTTTCAACAATAATTCATTATAGCATTCTTAGACTTATAAAAAACTTTCATATCTGTTATGTGAGTTAAAATTATACGCAAAAAACAACATTTCTATTTGGCAATACACCAATGTAATCACTTAGACATTTTCAGGTAATATAACCGACATACTTATTTTCATAAAAGACAGCGATGTGTTTAGCTGAAAACACGCAGTCTAGTCATACCAACGTTTTATTTTTTCCTACATATGGAAAATTACGAAAAATTACAGTCTGGTTACAATAAGGATAATGAGTCTTAAATAACTTTTAATAAAGTTTAAGAGAAGTTATAATTGTTATAATAGTAGAGAAATTGTAAACAGAATTTGGAGGATAGAAGATGGAAAACATTGCAAGAAAGGAACGCAGACGTTTAGAAGAGACCAAGCGATTCCGCAAAGTAAAACGTAGTGCCGCACTAGTCGGTACTGCAATGGTAGGCTGTTCTGTAGCGGCACCGTTGATACAACCAGTGCCAGTAAATGCTGATCAAACGCCAACTCAATTTGGTGCAAGAATCAATACTGCAGCATTTATTACGGAAATCGCGACTTATGCTCAACCAATTGCACAAGCCAATGATTTATACGCCTCCGTGATGATCGCCCAAGCGGTCGTTGAAAGTGGTTGGGGTAGTAGCGCGTTGTCCCAAGCACCGTATCACAATTTATTTGGTATCAAGGGTAGCTACCAAGGACAAACCGTTTATATGGATACACTTGAATACTTGAACAATCAGTGGGTGACTAAGAAAGAACCATTCCGTCAATACCCTTCTTTTGCGGAATCATTCAGTGACAACGCCTATGTTTTACGTAATACTTCATTTGGTAATGGCTATTATTATGCAGGTACTTGGAAAAGCAATACGAAATCCTATACAGATGCAACAGCTTACTTGACTGGACGCTACGCAACAGACCCAAGTTATGCTGGAAAATTGAACAATATCATTTTAACTTACGGCTTAACAAAATATGATACACCAGCAAGCGGTAATGCTGGCGGTGGTGCAACGACTGGTGGCAACACAAATACTGGAAATACGGGTAGTAACGCCAATGCAGGGAGTACCGGAACTACTTCAACAACCTATACAGTCAAATCGGGTGACTCTGTCTGGGGAATCTCTAATTCATTTGGCATCAGTATGTCACAGTTGATCGAATGGAACAATATCAAAAATAATTTTATTTATCCAGGACAAAAGTTAACGATCAAAGGTGGTCAAACAACCGGTTCTTCAACAAATAACTCTGGAAATAATACCAATTCTTCTGGAAACAGTAATTCTTCCGCAGGTACTGGTCAAACTTCTGGTACAAAATATACAGTCAAATCAGGCGATTCTGTTTGGAAGATCGCAAATGACCACGGTATCTCAATGAATCAACTGATCCAATGGAACAATATCAAAAATAATTTTGTTTATCCAGGGCAACAATTGATTGTGTCAAATGGAGGAAGCTCTTCTTCGGCTACGACGAATACTGGGAACGCATCAAGTAGTTCTAATGCAGGAAGCACAGCTGTTTCTGGTACCAAATATACGGTCAAATCAGGCGATTCCGTCTGGAGCGTGTCCAATAAATATGGTATCTCAATGAATCAGCTGATCCAGTGGAACAACATCAAAAATAATTTTATTTATCCAGGACAACAATTAGTCGTTTCGAATGGTTCTTCAAGCAGTTCAGCGACGCCCAACCAAACTACGACAAATAATACCAATACGAATACAGGTGCAACAACGAATACAGGAAGTACCTATACAGTCAAAGCGGGTGAGTCTGTCTGGAGTGTTGCGAATAAAAATGGCATTTCGATGGACCAATTGATCCAATGGAACAATATCAAAAACAATTTCATTTATCCAGGGCAACAGTTGATCGTTAAAGGCGGAAGTGCTGCAACTAGCACGAACACTTCTTCAACTGCAGCAGCAACAACGCCAAGCACGCCGAATACCTCGAATACGACAAGTACTGTATCAACTGGCGATACGATTTATACAGTCAAAGCAGGAGAGTCTGTTTGGGGCGTTGCGAATAAGCACAACATCACGATGGATCAATTGATCCAATGGAACAATATCAAGAATAATTTCATTTACCCAGGGCAGCAAGTAATCGTCAAAAAAGGGACTACTCAATCTGCACCAACGACTGGGCAAAAAACATATACGGTCAAAGCGGGAGAATCTGTCTGGGGAGTCGCTGATAGCCATGGCATCACGATGAACCAACTGATCGAATGGAACAATATCAAGAACAATTTCATTTATCCAGGCCAACAATTGATCGTAGCAAAATAAATGCTTGAACCACTCAAATAATAATTGAACTTATGTCATTTATTTGTTACTATGAACCTACACTTTTAATAAACCAACGTTTGAAAAGGAAGTAGTAAAAAGACGAAAGTTTTAGAGAGCACATGGCTGGTGGAAATGTGTACGGACGCTTTTGAACTCGCCTTTGAGTTGCATCTGCTGAAAATAGAAGTAAGCAGAGGCGGTGACGACCGTTACAACGTTCGAGGCCTTTTCAAAAAGGCAAAGTTAGGTGGTACCACGTAGTTTACGTCCTATAAAAAGAGCAATCTTTTTATAGGATTTTTTTGTTTTCTTTGATTAGAAAACAGGCGAATGGATTGCTCGTGCAAAGACATTCGTTGTATTCATCTTTATAAGATGAAAAATAGAGCAGGGGGATAGAAAATGAGTTATAACCATAAAGAAGTTGAAAAGAAATGGCAAAAATATTGGGCAAAAAACAATACCTTCAATACCCATGACGATCATGAAAAACCTAAATTCTATGCGTTGGATATGTTCCCATATCCATCTGGACAAGGCTTGCACGTAGGACATCCAGAAGGCTATACAGCAACAGATATCCTTTCTCGTTTCAAACGAAGCCAAGGATTCAATGTATTACATCCGATGGGGTGGGATGCATTTGGTCTTCCCGCAGAACAATATGCGTTGGATACTGGGAATGATCCTGCTGAATTTACCCAAAAAAATATTGAAACATTCCGACGTCAAATCAATTCTTTAGGGTTTAGTTATGACTGGAACCGTGAAGTCAATACAACTGATCCAGAATATTATAAATGGACACAATGGATCTTTACAAAACTATATGAAAAAGGCTTAGCGTATGAAGCAGAAGTAGCTGTGAACTGGGTGCCAGAGCTTGGAACAGTTATCTCAAACGAAGAAGTTATCGACGGAAAAAGCGAACGTGGGGGCTATGATGTCGTACGCAAACCAATGCGTCAATGGATGTTGAAAATCACAGCTTACGCAGATCGCCTTTTAGATGATTTAGAGTTAGTCGATTGGCCAGAAAGCGTCAAAGAAATGCAAAGAAACTGGATCGGTCGCTCAGTTGGAACCAACGTAGAATTTAAAGTAGCGGGTACAGACAAAGCGTATACGGTCTTTACGACACGTCCCGACACGTTATTTGGCGCAACTTATTCTGTATTAGCACCAGAACTTGACTTAGTGCGAGAAATCACGACACCTGAACAAAAAGAAGCAGTCGAAGCTTATATTGAAGAAACAGCTAAAAAATCGGATCTTAAAAGAACAGACCTAGCGAAAGAAAAGACGGGTGTGTTTACTGGAGCGTACGCTATCAACCCTGTCAACGGGAAAGAAATCCCAATCTGGATCGCAGATTATGTGTTAGCTTCTTACGGTACAGGCGCAATCATGGCAGTACCTGCGCATGATGAACGTGATTATGAATTTGCTAGAAAATTTGATTTAGAAATCATGCCAGTAATTGAAGGCGGAGATATCTCAGAAGCTGCATATACAGAAGATGGTGCGCATATCAATTCTGGTTTCGTAGACGGAATGAACAAACAAGAAGCAATCGAAAAAATGAACATGTGGTTAGAAGAACATGGCGTAGGTAAAAGAGAAACTAGCTATCGTTTACGTGACTGGTTGTTTTCACGACAACGTTACTGGGGTGAACCAATTCCGATCATCCATTGGGAAGATGGAACAGTCACTGCTTTACCAGAAGAAGAACTACCTTTACGCTTACCTAAAACGGAAAATATCAAACCTAGTGGAACAGGGGAGTCACCACTTGCGAACATTGATGAATGGGTCAATGTGACCGATCCTGTAACAGGTAAAAAAGGACGTCGTGAAACCAATACGATGCCACAATGGGCGGGCAGCTCATGGTATTACTTGCGTTATATCGATCCACACAATAAAAAAGAACTAGCCAATTACGAAAAATTAGTACGTTGGTTACCAGTAGATATCTATATCGGTGGAGCAGAACATGCGGTACTTCATTTGTTGTATGCACGTTTCTGGCATAAATTCTTATATGATATCGGTGTCGTTCCAACAAAAGAACCATTCCAAAAACTATATAACCAAGGAATGATTCTAGGCGAAAACAATGAAAAAATGTCTAAATCTCGTGGGAATGTAGTGAATCCTGACGATGTTGTAGCTAAATATGGTGCGGATACATTACGTTTGTATGAAATGTTCATGGGCCCATTAGATGCATCGATTGCCTGGAGTGAAAATGGTTTAGAAGGTAGCCGTAAATTCTTAGATCGTGTTTGGCGCTTGATCGTAGACGAAAACAACAAAATGCGCGATCGTATCACTACTTTGAACGATGGCAAATTAGATAAAGTGTATAACCAAACAGTGAAGAAAGTAACGGAAGATTATGAAACACTGCATTTTAACACGGCAATCTCTCAATTGATGGTCTTTGTCAATGAAGCCTATAAAGTAGATGCTCTTCCTTACGAATATATTGAAGGTTTCGTTCAGTTGCTTGCACCGATCGCACCACATATGGGAGAAGAACTATGGGCGATCTTAGGCAATGAAGGTGGTATTTCTTATGCTAAGTGGCCAACATATGATGAAGCTGCTTTAGTGGAAGATGAAATCGAAGTAGTTTTCCAAGTCAACGGAAAAGTTCGTGCAAAAACCAACGTTGCTCGTGACCTAGCAAAAGAAGATTTGGAAAAACTAGCCTTAGAAAATGAGTTGATCAAAGAAAATATCGAAGGCAAAACAGTGCGTAAAGTGATCGTGGTGCCAAATAAATTGGTCAACATCGTAGCAAACTAAGAAATTCGGCAATATAGCTAGAAAAAAGTAACTATATTAGCAGAATCAAGGAATAAAAAATAAAGG
>NZ_BCQB01000048.1 GCF_001544215.1 Enterococcus durans NBRC 100479 = LMG 10746 | reverse complement strand
CCGGTTATTTTCCATCCAAAGAATAATAAAGCCAAAAAAAGCCACGTAACACAGATTCTGTGACGTGACTTTAGGAGTTGAAATTTATTTTTTTCTATCGCCAAACTGCTAAAAAGCAAGTTGTCTAGAAGATCACGACAGGGGTGCCTTTTTCTACCATGCCAAATAGTTGACTCATAACATTTGGTGGTGTGTTGATACAGCCGTGAGATCCGCGGGTTTTCCATAGTTCTCCACCATAGGCAGGTTGCCAATCGGAATCGTGGATTCCTACACCAGTCCAATCTACGGGCATCCAATAACTTACTGGACTAGCGTAAGGGGTGCCATCGTCATTCGTTCCTTTTAGTGTAGCATTTTCTTCTTTATTCCAAACATAGAAGACCCCGGTTGGCGTAGGTGTAATTGGCTTACCGGAAACGATATCAGTTTCAAGAGCAACTTTTCCATCTTTGTAGTACCACATATGTTGGTTCTGTAAATCAACTTCGATATATGTGGTATCAACTAACTTATGGTCAGCCGTCGTACTTCCTTGAACAAGTGGTGAGCGAGTGAAATCTTTCCCAGCTAAAATTGCTTTTTCAAGAGCTTCAGTTTCAGCATCAGTTGTGATCGTCCAACTATAGGTTCCAGCTGGTACAGTCACTTCACCACGTTTTGTACTTTTGAACTTCGTATCATTGGTGCTTGTGTTATATTTTGTTCCTAAATCTGTTACATATTGTCTGACTTGAGCTGTATCAAGACCGATTTTCCCATCTGTATAAGTCAACCAACTAGCGATGTCAGTAGTTGGGATCTGGAACGTGTCACCATTGATCGTATAGGTTCCTTTGACAGCAGCGATTTTATTCATCGCATTTAGCTGATCCGCCAAGCTTTGGTCTTTAGCCGTTACTTTTGGCTTTGCATGGAAATCGGCTAAATTGATTTCATTTTTTCCAGTATTCACAGCATTTTTGACTTCTTTGACAGCAGCTTCTACATCGATTGTGTCACCGTTGACTTCCGGTTTGATCGTGAACGTATCACCTGATTTTTCGATCGTCGCGTCCTGAGTAGGTTTGCGGTCTTTATTTAAGTTCGTCAATTCAGAAGTTAACTGTTCGATCGTTGCATCTAATTTTTGGTGATTTGTATCTAATGGATCGATTTCTTGATTGTCAGCAGCGGAGACATAAGTCATTCCCCAAGACCAAGCATTTTGTTTTTCTAAAAGAGGCGTCAACTCAGAAGAAAAGTCATCTTTGTAGCCGAGTTCTGATTTTGCAACTTCTTGCCAAACTTTGCCATTCTCTTCAATAGCAAGCTTTTTATTAGAATAAGAATCCTTCAATTTATCATTTGCTTCGTCAACAGTAAGATTACTTACGTTGATCGAATTGATCTCAGTATTAGGCAAAAAATGTTTTGTATAATATGTACTGCGATAGGTATAAAAGCTGATCAATACGAGGATCACACCGAGAGCAGACAATAAGCCAATGTGCGTTGATTTTTTACGATGAGAAGATCTTGTCATGGTGACAACTCCTTATTTTTTTAATTTAGGGTGTAACGAGCTAATCATAGCATATTTTACATGAAAAGACGAAGGGAAGAGATGATTTAGTGGAAATTTAATGAAGTATTGCTGTAAAAAAATAGAGCGTGGGACAAAACTAAAAATCAGTTTTGCCACAGACTCTAACTCCGAATAAACGGTGGGAGCAGAAGCAACTCCTTCTTAAATAAGCCGAAATTCACAAAAATTTGAAAAGCAATTTTCGTTCATTTCTTCTTATTTCTCGGAGTTAAACACTTCTGTCCCAACCTCATTTCTATTATTTATTTAAAATTATTCAGCGTCTAATTTTGAGAAAGCTTCGTCCAAGATTTCTTTTAATTGTTTAGCTGAAGCAGCCATACGGTCTTGTTCGCTGTCGCTTAGAGGGATTTCGATAACTTTTTGGATACCTTGACGGTTGATAACGGCAGGAGCACCAATGTAGATATCGTTCAATCCATATTCACCGTTCATAAATACTGACAATGGAAGAACAGCATTTTCATCATCAAGGATAGCACGAGTGATACGAGCTAATGCTACTGCGATACCGTAGAAAGTAGCACCTTTCTTCTCAATGATTGTGTAAGCAGCATCACGTACTCCGAAGAATAAGTTGACCATTGCTTCTTCATCAACGTCTGGATTGTTTTTAACCCATTCATAAATTTGTAACCCAGCAACGTTGGCATGTGACCAAACTGGGAATTCAGAATCTCCATGTTCACCTAAGATATAAGCATGGACGTTACGTGCATCAACGTCAACTAATTCAGCAAGTGCTTGACGGAAGCGAGCTGAGTCAAGTGAAGTACCAGAACCGATAACGCGTTCTTTAGGGAAACCTGAGAATTTCCAAGTTGAGTAAGTTAAAATATCTACTGGGTTAGCAGCAACTAAGAAAATACCATTGAAACCTGATTCAACGATTTGTGTTACTACGTCACGGTTGATTTTTAAGTTTTTGTTTACTAAATCTAAACGAGTTTCGCCTGGTTTTTGAGGCGCACCAGCTGTGATAACAACTAAGTCAGCGTCGTGTGCATCTGCATAAGTTGCAGAGTAGATTTTTTTAGGTGAAGTAAATGCTAATGCGTGTGATAAATCAATTGCATCTCCTTCAGTTTTTGCTGTGTTGATATCTACTATACCAACTTCTTGTGCGATATTTTGAGTAACTAATGCAAATGCATAGCTAGAACCTACGGCACCGTCTCCGACAAGAATTACTTTTTGATGATCTTTTTTTTCTGCAGCTGCAGTCATTGTATATCAATCCTTCCATTGATTTTGTCTTTTCCTATGACTATGCTAACATTTCTCAAGCCTGCTGTCACGCTATTTGGCTACAAAATATAACAGATAACACAGTTGTATTATATGTAAAAGCTTACATGTGCGTTATTTCACTATTTTCTAAAAGTAATGATTTCATTAAACTTTGAAGAGTTTTTTAATTATTTTATCATTTTTTAAGAATTCTCTTTTAGTTGAAACACGGTTATATGTGTTATACTATAGTAGAAAGTAAAAAATAGAAAATTGCGTCAAGGACTGGATTGCTTTATTTGCGCTCCAGCCTTTTGTGTTGCTTTTTAGATTAGGTGGAATGAACAATGAAAATGATCGTTGGGCTTGGAAACCCTGGAACGAAATATGAACAAACAAAACATAATATTGGCTTCATGGTCGTTGATCGTATGGCGAAAGAACATCAAGCAATGTTTAAAAAAAATACATTTGAAGCAGAGGTCGCTGAATTTTTCTACAATGGCGAAAAAATCCTTTTAGTCAAACCACAAACATTTATGAATGAGTCAGGACGTGCTGTAGGGCCGTTGATGACTTATTTTGGCATCTATCCAGACGAATTAGTCGTTGTGTACGATGATTTGGATCTTGCACTTGGAAAAATCAGATTGCGTCAAAAAGGAAGCGCTGGTGGTCATAATGGCATAAAAAGTATCATCTCGCATTTGAATACGAATGTATTTGATCGGATCAAAGTTGGGATCGGTAGACCTGAAGGAAAGAAAACTGTGGTGCAACATGTGTTGAGTCCATTTAGTAAAGAGGCACAGCCTTTGATCGAAGCAAGTATTGATCAATCCGTTAAAGCGTTAGAATTCATGCTTGAAGGACATTCGTTTATCAATACGATGAATCAATTCAATTAAGGAAGGAGAAAAAGTAATGGATATCATCCAAATGATTGGGAAAGATCCGCAAGTCAAAGAATGGATCAACCAATTAGAAGAGAAGACACCAAGACAACTAGTTACAGGATTAGCGGGCTCAGCAAAAACATTGTTGTTCGCACGCGCATTCAAAAAAACAAAGAAAAATCTGATTGTCTTGATGCCTAATCTTTATTATGCAAATCAGTTGGCTGAAGATCTTCAGCATGTTTTGCCAGCAGAACAGATCCATTCATTTCCAGTAGATGAAGTACTGTCTGCAGAAATGGCGTTCTCCTCTCCAGAAGCACGAGGAGAACGAGTGGCTACTCTAAATGCGCTACAACAAAAGCAACCGGGTATTTACCTTTTGCCAGTAGCGGCTCTTCATAAACGACTACCTCAACCAAAAACTTGGCAACAAGCACAACTGAACTGGCAAGTCGGTGAAGAGATCGATCTCGCAAATCTTCCGCAGCATTTTGCATTGATGGGCTATGAGCGGGTAGAAATGGTGGCAAAACCTGGAGAATACAGCATACGTGGAAGCATTATCGACATCTATCCACTAACCATTGACTATCCTGTCCGAGTTGAACTGTTCGATGTCGAAATTGATTCCATGCGCTATTTTGAACCAGATACACAGCGTTCGATCGAAAAAATAAACGAGATCTGGATCGCCCCTACGAGTGAACAAGTATATGGGCAAGAGGATTTGCTTCACGGAATCAATCAGGTTGAAACATTATTGGAAAAGAAATTAGCAACTACTTCTGAAAAAACAGATCGTGCCTTTTTAGAAGATTACTTTGGCCAATTGGTTTCACAGTGGCAAGCGGGAAACCCCACGGAAGAAGCTAAATTTTATGCAGATCTGCTTTATCAAACAGAAACGACGATCCTTGATTATTTTCCAACTAACAGCTTGTTGATTGTAGACGATTATCAACGAATCATGGAAACAAATCGAGAAATGGAACGTGAAGCTGCAGAATGGCAAACGCAAAAGATCAGTGAACTCCGTGTATTTTCTGAACAGGTATTAGTCAGCGATGTGCATAAACTTGTTCAAAAAGAAAAATTTATTACTACTTTTTTTGCACTTTTCCAAAAAGGAATGGGCAATTTACGTTTTCAAGCTATCCATAATTTCCAATATCGCACGATGCAACAATTTTTCGGACAGATGCCACTATTAAAAACCGAAATGGATCGTTGGCGAAAACAGGGGCAAACGGTTGTTATCTTTATCCCGACAAAAGAGCGGATAAAAAAAGCAGAACAGATGCTTCGGGATGAGGAGATATTAGTAGTAGAAACGGAACAAGACAAATTGATCCGCGGACAAGTTCAATTGGTAGAAGGTGCCTTACAAACTGGTTTTGAGTTGCCACAAGAAAAAATCGTTGCGATCACGGAAAAAGAGATTTTCCAAAAAACAACGAAAAAACAAACTCGGCGACAAACAGTAACCAATGCAGAACGCCTAAAAAGTTACAATGAACTTAAAGCTGGAGATTATGTCGTCCATGCGAATCACGGGATCGGTAAATATATCGGTATGGAAACGTTGGAAGTGGATGGGGTCCATCAAGATTACATGACGATTCTTTATCAAAATGACGACAAGCTCTTTATACCAGTCACACAATTGAACCTTATTCAAAAATATGTTGCTTCTGAATCGAAAGCACCACGTGTCAATAAATTAGGTGGAAGTGAATGGACGAAGACAAAACGAAAAGTGTCTTCTAAAATCGAAGATATCGCAGATGATCTGATCAAACTTTATGCAGCCAGAGAATCTGAAAAAGGGTATGCTTTTGGACCGGATGATGGGTACCAAAAAGAATTCGAGAATGCTTTTCCATATTCTGAAACAGATGACCAATTAAGAAGTGCAGCTGAGATCAAGCGTGATATGGAAAAAGAAAAACCGATGGATCGATTGCTTGTAGGGGATGTGGGCTATGGGAAAACCGAAGTTGCTTTACGTGCAGCTTTCAAGGCCATCAAGGATAGTAAGCAAGTAGCCTTTCTAGTTCCTACTACGATTTTGGCACAGCAACATTACGAGACCATGCTTGAACGTTTTGAAGGATTTCCTGTCAACATTGGCTTATTAAGTCGATTTAGAACAAGGAAACAACAGAAAGAAACGATCGAACAATTACGCACGGGTCAAATCGATATTGTCGTTGGTACGCACCGAATTCTTTCGAAAGATATAGAATTTAGTGATTTAGGCCTATTGATTGTTGACGAAGAGCAACGTTTTGGTGTAAAACATAAAGAACGATTGAAACAATTGCGTGCGCAAGTGGATGTATTGACATTGACAGCAACACCGATCCCGCGAACATTGCATATGTCGATGTTGGGTGTTCGGGACTTGTCAGTGATCGAGACCCCACCAGCGAACCGTTATCCGATCCAAACCTATGTTATGGAGAAAAATCCCGGCGCAATCAGAGAAGCAATCCATCGAGAAATGGGAAGAGGCGGACAAGTTTTCTATCTATACAACCGTGTCGAAACAATCGAACGTAAAGTAGAAGAAATACAAGCGTTGGTACCAGAAGCCCGCATTGGATTTGCTCATGGGCAGATGACAGAAGCACAATTAGAAAATACGCTGTTTGATTTTATCGAAGGACAGTATGATGTGCTAGTCACGACTACGATCATCGAAACAGGTGTCGATATCCCGAATACCAATACATTATTTGTGGAAAATGCTGATTATATGGGCTTGTCTACGCTTTATCAGTTACGAGGACGTGTCGGGCGTAGCAATCGTGTCGCCTACGCTTATTTCATGTATGAACAGCAAAAAATCCTTAATGAAGTGAGCGAAAAAAGGCTACAAGCAATCAAAGATTTTACGGAATTAGGTTCAGGCTTTAAAATCGCGATGCGTGATTTATCGATCCGAGGAGCAGGAAATCTTTTAGGTGCCCAACAACATGGCTTTATCGATGCTGTTGGTTTTGATATGTATTCTCAAATGTTGAGTGAGGCAGTTTCACGAAAACAAGGGAAAAATAATCAAGTCGAAAAAACATCAGTTGAGATCGATCTTGGTGTCGATGCCTACTTACCAGAAGAATACGTCTCCGATCAACGACAAAAAATCGAAATTTATAAACGTATCAGAGAACTTGACTCACAAGAAATGCTTGATGAGCTGGAAGATGATTTGTTGGACCGTTTTGGTGAATATCCTGAAGAGGTCGCTCATTTATTGACGATCGGTCAGATCAAAATGGATGGCGATCGTGCATTGATCGAAACGATTCGCAAACAAGAGCAAAAACTAGTCTTTACGTTGAGCAAGGTTGGAACAAAACGTTATACGGTGGAACAACTTTTTGAAGCACTGACAGCAACAAAATTAAAGGCCAGTCTAGGTGTTGAAAAGGAAAAAATGGTGATCCGATTAACGATTCCCAAAGCGACAGATACTGCGAGCTGGATGCAAGAGATCCAACGTTTTGTGAAAGCATTACGTGAACAAAAATATGCTGTAGCATAGGAAGGAGCAGACGCTTTGGACCATAAAGAAATGCGTAAAGTGATGCAAGGCGCATTTATACTCACACTCGCTTCTTTTATAGCGAAAGTATTAAGTGCCTTGTACCGCATCCCACTGCAAAACTTAGTCGGCGATGAAGGATTTTATGTTTACCAACAAGTTTATCCTATTTATGGAATTGCCATGACCTTAGCACTGTCTGGTCTTCCTCAGTTTATCTCTAAATATGTTGCAGAAAGAAAAGATCCATTACAGCGTAAAGCGGGATTACAAAAACTATATCCTTTAGTTTTTTGGACAGGTGTTTTATTGTGGCTATTCACCTTTTCCTTTAGTCGGTGGATTGCTTTTATGATGGGGGATCTACAGTTGAAGCCGTTGATCCAGATCGTCTCCTTCACCTTTTTGCTGATGCCAGGACTTTCCTTTTATCGAGGAAATTTTCAAGGACGCTTCTTGATGGAACCCACTGCGGTTTCTCAAGTCATCGAACAGTTCGTTCGCGTGTCGATCATCGTTTGTAGTGCGCTCGCTTTTCGGATGTTAGGCTGGAATGTCTATCAAACGGGAACAGCAGCGATGAGCGGAGCGGTTCTTGGTGGGCTTTGTGCCTATGGTGTTTTACACTATTATGAACAAAAAATACATGGTGGTGCATTAAGCTTTCGACATTTTTCTATCTTTAATCGGCCACCAAAATCACTGATACGCCGCTTTTTTATCGAAGGCGGATTGGTGTCGATTTATAGTGGTCTATTGATCTTCTTTCAGTTGATCGATTCGTTTTTTGTCAAAAATGCACTGGAAGTCTATGGATTGACTGAACAAAGTGCGAAAATCGCTAAAGGAGTGTATGATCGAGGGCAGCCTTTGGTCCAACTAGGTCTAGTTATTGCAACTGCATTAAGTGCCACATTTTTACCAGCATTAACACGTTATCTAATGAGCTCCGTTCCCAGTCAATTTCTAAAGACAGCGAAAATCTATTTGCGGCTGACTACGGCGTTAGCTTTAGCTGCTTCAGTCGGTTTGGCGATGTTGCTTCCCTACATCAACTATGCACTATTCAAAGATTATGCGGGAAATGCTGCCCTTGTGTTGTTTGTATTTTCGATTGCACTAACAGCAGTTATTCAAGCGTATCAAAGCATTGCTCAAAGCAAAAATTCTTTCCGACCTTCATTGAAGGGAGCGGGCTGGGGGCTTCTAGCAAAAGCCTTAGCTACGCCTTTATTGACAGGACGTTTGGGAACAGTGGGCGCTAGTCTATCTACGCTACTAGGGTTAGCTGTAACATTGTGGTATTTTGTCCACACTGAAAAAGCAGACATCAACAGCTTTTGGAAAGAACGTAAATTCGGTAAAAAATTGATCCAGTGTTTAGGCTGGATGATCCTATCCTTATTTTTATACTATGGTCTATTGATGCTGTTTTTTGGCCCGATCCAACACCGCTCAACGGCTTTCTTAGTCAGTCTAGTCGGTGTGATTATCGGCGCATTTATTTTTGTGAATGCGGTGATCTGGACGCGACTGTTTACGGTCAGAGAATGGCTGATGTTGCCTTTTGGTAAAAAAATATTAAGGATAAACAAACAATTTAAAAAGTGAGGAAAAACCATGCGATTAGATAAATTTCTTAAAATCTCTCGAATCATCAAACGTCGCTCAGTAGCAAAAGAAGTGGCAGATAAAGGGAGAATCCAAATCAATGGCAAGCTAGCGAAGTCTTCTAGTGACGTCAAAGTCGGCGATATAATGAAGATCCAATTTGGGAACAAAACAATGGAAGTAAAAGTGGTAGAATTACACGAGTCAACGAAAAAAGAAGATACACAGAAGATGTATGAACTATTAACTGAGACCCGCACGAAAAACAGTGAAGAAATTGATTAGACAAGCCATCTTGATGTTGGTATAATGAGAAGGACAATCAAAAAAAGATTGGAGCGAAGTGAAGTGACGAAAAAAAGCAACAAAATTGCTGCTTTAGACACAGAGTATGCAAAGAAAAAGTATGCTGAATTTCAACAACAACAACGCCAATTGATTTTTCGAAGACGTAGGTTAGCAGCCATTTTCATCGGCGCTTTGGTTATTTTCGCAGTGTTAGGATTTCAAATTTTTCGTGATATGCAAAGAATGGATCGATTAAACGATTTAAGAGTTGAAGCGAATACGGAGATGAGTCAAGTCAATACGGATGTTGATCAACTCAAAGAAGACGTTTCATTATTAAAAGATGATGATTATGTGGCGAAACTTGCGAGAAGTAAATTCTTTTATTCCAAAGAAGGCGAAAAAGTTTACCCAATATTAGAACCGGCTACCGATAGTTCAACGGCTGAAACAAATCAATCAACTAGTTCAACAACTGCAAAATAAGCAGTATTATAAATAGGTTAATAATTAGGAGGAACATTTTTTTTATGTCAATCGAGGTAGGAGCAAAACTGCAAGGAAAAGTATCAGGAATCACAAATTTTGGGGCATTTATTGATTTAGGAGCTGGTAAAACGGGTTTAGTTCATATCAGTGAAGTATCAAATGGGTATATCAAAGATATTCACGACGTTTTAAGTGTTGGAGATGAAGTAACAGTCAAAGTTATTTCTGTAAATGATGATGGTAAGATTGGGCTATCTATCCGTAAAGCGCAAGAGCAACCAGCTGAATCGAATGAAGAACAACGTCCAAAACGATATCAAAAAGATACACGAGATACACGGGATACACGTGACACACGAGATAATCGTGGCCGTGCAACACAGAAAAAACCTTTTTCTCGCAGTCAATCTTCTAACAATCACAAAGAAGATTTTGATTCATTAATGAGTTCATTTTTAAAAGACAGTGATGATCGATTGACTTCCTTGAAACGTAACACTGAAGGCAAACGTGGTGGTCGCGGCGGACGTCGCAGCTAAAACAAATGAAAATGAAGGGGCAGGCAATTGTTTCAGACTATTGTCCGCTCTTTTTTTCTTTTGCGGCCATTATCGAAAAAGTGTAAGTGAAAGGAAGTGATGGATGTGTCGATCAAAAACCAAGTATCAGCAGAGATGCAACGAATGTTTATCGAACAAGGTAAAGTAAAAGGATATCTAGCCAAAGGAAATCATGTACTGTTGGCGATTTCTGGGGGAGTTGATTCCATGGTGTTGCTTGACTTGATGCTTGCAGCTAAAAAAGAAGTAGCCTTTTCTTTGGGTGTGGTGCACATCAACCACCAATTAAGACTAGAATCTGCAGATGAAGCAGCCTACTTAAAAGCCTATTGTCAGGAACGAAAGATCCCGTTTATCCTTGAGACATGGAAAGAACCGGCAACAAAGGGCATCGAAGCTGCTGCAAGAGCCTTTCGTTATCACACGTTTGCAAAAATCATGCATACAGATGGTTATCAAGTAGTGATGACTGCGCATCATGGAAACGATCAAATGGAAACGATTTTAATGAAGATAGTGCGTGGGGGACAGTTAGGAACTTTTGCAGGAATCAAAGAAAGTCAACGTTTTTCAAATGGCCAGCTGATCCGCCCACTTCTAAGCTTTGGTAAAGAGCAATTGTATGAATATGCCGCAGAACAAAAGCTTGTTTATTTTGAGGATCAGACCAATCAGGAACTGAATGTTCAAAGAAATCGAATCAGGCATTTAGTGATTCCCCAATTAAAACAAGAAAATCCACAAGTTTTGGCACATTTCCAACGTTTTGCGCAACAAATTACTTGGGCAGATCAATTAATCAAGAAACAAATGAAAAAAGTAATCGAAGAACAGGTCAAAGAAACGCATGATGGTTTTGTTTTTCCATGGAGAGTAGTACAAGAGATGTCACTAGAAGAGCGGTACTATTTTTTGTATACGCTATTCGATTGGGCGAACAGAAAAACAAACCTTTTTATCAATGAACAGCAAATCGACCAACTATTAGAGCAAGTTGATCGACCGAAAGGACAATGGCAACTAACTCTTGATCGTTCATGGGTATTCCAACGGGTCTATGAAGAGATCGCTTTGGTAAGAAAGAACGATGTGGAGAATGAACCTGTGGAAATAATCGATCGATTTATCGAAATAGAACCACATAAGCAGATCATATTAAATGAGAAGGCATGGGTTGGTCTATTCACGCCTGATGAAGTGGCAGGATTTAGATTTATCGACGATTGGGGAGAATTTTCTCATGATGTCTGGCTGGAACCTCAGCAAACCTTGTTCATCGGAAAAAGACAAGCGGGCGATCGCATACAGCTAAATGAAAAATTGACAAAGAAAGTGTCTAGGTATTTTATTGACAAGAAAATACCTGATCTGCAAAGAAAAGATGCGTGGGTGGTTAAAGATGAGCAAAAAAAAATAATTAGTTTGCTTCCTTTTACCTATTCCCATTTGAGTATTGGTGTAGAAACTGATAAAATACACTACATACTTCTTTACAAATATCAAAAAGAAGCAACTGGAAGGAGAACCTGATGTTAGAAAAGGATATTGAGAAAGTTTTGATTACAAAAGAAGAGATACAAGTTCGTTGTGAAGAACTAGGCAAAGAATTGACAGAAACTTATAAGGATTCAAATCCATTAGTAGTTGGTGTCTTAAAAGGTGCAGTCCCATTCATGGCAGATATCATACGTTCAATCGATGCGTATTTAGAATTAGATTTCATGGATGTTTCAAGTTATGGTAATGCCACTGTTTCATCTGGTGAAGTTAAGATTGTGAAGGACTTAGATACAAATGTCGAAGGCCGTGATCTGTTGATTGTTGAAGATATCATTGATAGCGGACGAACACTTGCTTATCTAGTCGATCTTTTTAAATATCGTAAAGCAAACTCAGTGAAGATCGTGACATTGCTTGATAAACCAGAAGGAAGAGTCGTAGATATTGAAGCAGACTACGTTGGATTCAATGTGCCAAACGAATTTGTGGTAGGATATGGCTTGGATTATGCAGAATCTTATCGCAATCTACCTTATATCGGAGTATTGAAACCAAGCGTTTATCAATCAAATTAATGCTGTATCTGTTGTGATTTGTGTTACAATAGAACGGTCAGGATTGATAAAAAAAATGCTAATTTAAAATAACGCATAGGGAGGGCAACTATGAACAAAAAGAACAATGGCATGATGAAAAATGCCTTGTATTATGTCCTCGTAATCTTAGCGATGGTAATGGTCGTATACTTTATTTTTGGTAACAATGGCCAACGATCGTCAGATATCGAGTACTCAAAATTCACAGAACAATTACAAGCAGGTAAAATCAAGAACTTTGAAGTGCAACCTGCAAATGGTGTATATAAAATCACTGGTGAATACAAAGAGCAACAGAAAGTCGCTAATAGCGGCGGTCTATCTATCTTAGGTTCAACAGATACTACAACTACCCATTTTACAACGATCATTTTACCGAATGATACAACACTGAGTCAGGTAACTGATTTAGCGAAAGAAAAGAATGTCGCGACGACAGTCAAAGAAGAGTCAAGCAGCGGCGTATGGGTCTCCTTGTTACTTAGCTTCTTGCCGATTGTGATCATCATTTTCTTCTTCTATATGATGATGGGTCAACAAGGCGGCGGTGGCGGCGGTGGCGGCCGTGTCATGAACTTTGGTAAATCAAAAGCCAAAGAAGCAGACAAAAAAGCCAACCGTGTACGTTTTTCTGATGTCGCAGGTGCGGAAGAAGAAAAACAAGAACTTGTCGAAGTCGTTGAGTTCTTAAAAGATCCACGACGATTCGTTGAGCTAGGTGCGCGTATCCCAGCAGGTGTTCTTTTAGAAGGACCTCCAGGGACTGGTAAAACATTACTTGCCAAGGCAGTAGCCGGAGAAGCCGGTGTACCATTTTATTCTATCTCTGGTTCAGACTTCGTTGAAATGTTTGTCGGTGTCGGTGCAAGCCGTGTACGTGATTTATTTGAAACAGCGAAGAAAAATGCTCCGGCCATCATCTTTATCGATGAAATCGATGCTGTAGGTCGTCAACGTGGTGCAGGTATGGGTGGCGGACATGATGAACGCGAACAAACCTTGAACCAATTGCTTGTTGAAATGGATGGATTTGATGGAAATGAAGGAGTTATCGTCATTGCCGCAACCAACCGTTCTGATGTATTGGACCCAGCATTGTTACGTCCAGGACGTTTTGACCGTCAAATTTTAGTCGGTCGTCCAGATGTGAAAGGTCGTGAAGCGATTCTACGTGTTCATGCAAGAAATAAACCTTTAGCAGATGATGTTGATCTAAAAGTTGTTGCACAACAAACACCAGGGTTTGCTGGTGCTGATTTAGAAAACGTCTTGAACGAAGCTGCTTTAGTAGCGGCACGTCGTAACAAGAAAAAAATCGATGCTTCAGATGTCGATGAAGCAGAAGATCGCGTGATTGCAGGTCCAGCTAAGAAAGACCGCGTAATCAGCAAAAAAGAACGCGAAATGGTGGCATACCATGAAGCAGGTCACACTATCGTTGGGTTAGTCTTAAGTCGTGCACGTGTCGTTCATAAAGTAACGATCATTCCACGTGGGCGTGCAGGCGGTTATATGATCGCATTGCCAAAAGAAGACCAATTCTTGATGACAAAAGAAGACATGTTTGAACAAATCGTTGGCTTGCTAGGTGGACGAACAGCAGAAGAAATCATCTTCAATGTTCAATCGACAGGCGCTTCAAATGACTTTGAACAAGCAACAGCGTTAGCAAGAAGTATGGTCACTGAATATGGGATGAGCGATCGCTTAGGTCCAGTTCAATATGAAGGAAACCATCAAGTGTTTGTAGGTCGTGATTACGGTCAAACAAAAGCTTACTCTGAACAAGTTGCATTCGAGATCGATCAAGAAATACGCAAGATTTTGATGGAAGCACATCAAAAAGCGCATGAAATCATCGAAGCACACCGTGCGCAACACAAATTGATTGCTGAAAAACTTCTAGAATTCGAAACATTGGATGCGAAAGCAATCAAATCTTTATTTGAAAGAGGCGTAATGCCAGAAGGTTCAGAATCGGATAACTATCCAAGCGAAAAAGAAGCACAAACTTTTGAAGAAGCAAAACGCGCTTTAGAAGAAAAAGATGCTGAAAAACAAGCGGAAGAAAAAGAAAATTTTGAACATGATAAAGAAGAATTGAACGAAGAAGCTAAAGAAGAACATGATGCTACTTTGCCAAATGATTCTGATGATCATAACAAATAATACGAAAGAGCTGTGACGAAAGTCATAGCTCTTTTTTTAATTAAATATAGTAGGTAGAAGTCCTGCTTCTGCTCCCACCGTTTATTCGGAGTTAGAGTCTGTGGCAAAACTGATTTTTAGTTTTGTTCCACGCTCATTTGATTAATCATAGGTTAAGTTCAATTCCATCAGTTGAAAAAAATGAGCGTAACTAGTATGATTCACTATGAGTTTAAAATCGGGAAATGAGGTACATAAAATGGAAGATTATTTAGTTAAAGCTTTAGCACATAATGGATTTGTGCGAGCATATGCTGTTCAAGCAACCAATACTGTAGCGGAAGCACAAAGACGTCATGATACATGGCATACTTCTTCTGCCGCATTAGGTCGGACATTAGTGGGTGGTTTGCTACTAGGCGCAACTGTAAAGGGCGATGATAAGTTGACGATCCGCATTCAAGGGGACGGACCAGCGAAGGGCATTGTAGTCGATGCGAACGGAAAAGGGGAAGTAAAAGGCTACATTCAAAATCCGCATTTAAGTTTACCTTTAAATGAAGCAGGGAAAATCGATGTACGTGGCGCGGTAGGAACACAAGGGATGTTCAGTGTCACGAAAGATTTGGGACTGAAAGAACCTTTTTCTGGTCAAACACCTATCGTTTCCGGAGAAATAGCAGAAGACTTTACTTATTATTTAGCTATTTCAGAACAAATTCCTTCTGCTGTCGGCTTGAGTGTTCTAGTCAACACAGATGATAGTATCAAAACGGCTGGCGGCTTCATGATCCAGATCATGCCTGGTGCAGATGAAGAAACCATCGCTCAAATCGAAGAACAATTAAAGAAAACACCGAGAATCTCTACATTGCTAGATGAGGGATTAACGCCAGAAGAAATCTTAAAAGGGTTGCTAGGGACAGAAGAGTTGAATATCTTAGAAAAGCTAACTGTTCAATTCAAGTGTGATTGCTCTAAAGAAAAATTTGGTGAGGCAATCATTGCATTAGGGGCAGATGAAATTCAAGCGATGATCGACGAAGACCATGGCGCAGAAGCAGTTTGTTCGTTCTGTAACAATAAGTATGAATACAGTGAGGATGAATTGACAGCACTCAAAGAAGAAGCATTAGGAGGAAACTAAGTGGAACATAAATGGAAAATAGGCAATGTGGAAATTCCCAATCGTGTAGTCGTTGCACCGATGGCTGGAATCACCAACTCCGCTTTTCGAGTAACTGTAAAAGAATTCGGCGCTGGGTTAGTTGTCTGCGAGATGATCAGCGATCAAGGCATCCATTTTAGGAATAAGAAAACCTTAGAGATGCTGCATATAGAAGAAGGAGAACATCCTTTAAGTTTACAGATATTCGGCGGAAATAAAGATACATTAGTCGAAGCAGCACAATTCGTTCAACAAAATACCGCTGCTGATATCATCGATATCAACATGGGCTGCCCAGTCAACAAAGTCATCAAAGCGGAAGCAGGCGCGAAGTGGTTGTTAGATCCAGATAAAGTTTATGAAATGGTCCATGCGGTTTCTTCTGCTGTCGATATACCTGTAACTGTAAAAATGCGGATCGGTTGGGATGAACAACATGTATTTGCTGTTCAAAATGCATTAGCTGCTGAGTCAGCTGGAGCAAGTGCGATCGCCATGCATGGGCGTACACGGGTACAAATGTATGAAGGAAAAGCAGATTGGGAAGTCTTGAAAGAAGTCAAAAGCCAGTTAACGATCCCTTTTATGGGGAATGGAGATGTCAAAACACCTGAAGATGCAAAAAGAATGCTGGAATATGTGGGGGCAGACGGAGTAATGATCGGCCGTGCCGCATTAGGAAACCCTTGGATGATCCATCGTACCCAACACTATTTAAAGACAGGTGAATTGATTCCAGAACCAACGCCTCGTGAAAAAATCGAGACAGCAAAACTCCATTTGAAACGTTTAGTTGATCTAAAAGGGGAAGTTATTGCTTGCCGTGAATTTCGGACACATGCTTCTTATTATTTGAAGGGAGTCTCTCGAGCGGCGAAAGTCAAAGTTGCAATCAACCACTCTAAAAAACAAACAGAAATCAATGATTTATTGGATGGCTTTTTAGAGAAAACAGAAAAAATATCTGTGAGTTGATGACATGTTTTTCTGAGTTTTTCGTTAATTTTCAAGCCGAAAATTTAAGTTCGGCTTGCTTTTTTTGTGTTTCATTGGCATTATAGGGAAGAGAATAACATGAGAATGGAGGAACTTTTGTGACACAGGAACAACAACATCAAGTAGAAGATTTAAATGATCAAATGCTTGTTCGTCGTCAAAAAATGGAGCAATTGAGAGAAAATGGGATTGATCCTTTCGGCAAGCGATTTGAACGTACACACAATTCAGCAGAACTACATGAACTATTTGATCCAAGAACAAAAGAAGAATTAGCAGAGATGGGATTAACTGCTAGCGTAGCAGGACGTATGATGACAAGACGCGGCAAAGGTAAAGCGGGTTTTGCACATTTACAAGATCGTGAAGGTCAAATCCAAATCTATGTACGGAAAGACCAAGTAGGAGACGAAGCTTACGATGTATTCAAACACGCTGATCTAGGTGACTTTTTTGGTGTGACGGGTGAAATCATGAAGACGGACACTGGAGAAGTTTCCATCAAAGCTTCAGAGATCGTCATTTTATCAAAAGCACTACGCCCATTACCAGATAAATATCATGGATTGACGAACATCGAACAACGTTACCGCCAACGCTATTTAGATTTGATCAGTAATCGTGAAAGTTTTGACCGCTTCATGAAACGCAGTCAAATCATCAGCGAGATCCGTCGCTACTTAGATGGCAATGGATATATAGAAGTAGAAACTCCTGTATTGCATAATGAAGCCGGTGGTGCTGCAGCACGTCCATTTATTACACATCATAATGCATTGGATATTGACTTGTACCTACGTATTGCACTAGAACTTCATTTGAAACGACTAATTGTCGGTGGTATGGAAAAAGTCTATGAAATCAGTCGTGTATTCCGCAATGAAGGAATCGATACAACACACAATCCAGAATTTACGATGCTAGAAGCTTATACAGCTTATACAGATTTCCAAGATGTGATGAATCTGACAGAAGGTATTATTCGTAATGCGGCTCAGAAAGTACTTGGTACAGCTAAGATCACCTATGATGGGCAAGATGTCGATTTAGAGAGTGACTTTAAACGTATCCACATGGTAGATGCGATCAAAGAAAAAACGGGTGTCGACTTCTGGAAAGAAATGACGCTGGAAGAAGCATTGGCTATTGCTAAAGAACATGATGTAGAAGTAACAGATGCAATGGGTGTTGGTCATGTCATCAATGAGTTTTTCGAGACTTTCGTTGAAGAAACATTGACACAACCTACTTTTGTTTATGGTCATCCAGTAGAAGTTTCTCCGTTAGCGAAGAAAAATCCAGAAGACCCACGTTTTACAGATCGTTTTGAATTATTTATCGTTGGGCGCGAATTTGCGAATGCCTTTACTGAATTAAATGACCCAATCGATCAAAGAGAACGCTTTGAAGCACAAGAAAAAGAACGTGAATTAGGAAATGACGAAGCACATGGTGTAGATGAAGACTTCTTAGAAGCGTTAGAATATGGTATGCCACCTACTGGCGGTCTGGGAATCGGAATCGACCGTCTAGTGATGCTTTTGACAGATGCTCAATCGATTCGAGACGTTTTATTATTCCCAACAATGCGTTAACAATAAGATAGGAGGAGAGACCTGATTGGTTTTCTCCTTCTTTTTTTGTAGGTAAGAGGAGTAAAGAAGTATAAGATACTTATTCGTATTTTCACGCTTAAATATGAATAGTCATAAAAAAAAGATTTTTGGAATACGCTTTATAAAATAAAGAACAGTGGAAAAAATTTGAATAAAAAGGAAATTCCAACTTTCAGACCATAAATAATAACGAATGATATTGTAAGTGAAGCGAATAGCAATCGAAAGATATTGCCTTAAATACGAACAATTAATAGAAAGGGATAATGATTGATCGGTTGTTGAAAAAAACTTGAAAAAATACAAGAAAGTCGTTGACCGATACGGGTTTAGTTGGTATATTATTATTTGTTCAAAAGTTACCGAGAATAACTTCTGAAAATAACTTAAAAAAGTTCTTGACCTGTGGGCGACCACATGATAAGATAACTAAGTCGTTTGAAAAGAACCTATTGAAAAGCTTGATCTAATCAAGAAAAACTTCAAAAAAGTTCTTGACAAATAACAAAAGATAAGTTATGATATACGAGTTGCTGAAAGATTTCTAAAAACGGAATCGAAAATAACTTTTAAAAAAACAGTTGACATTCACTTGTCACTCTGATAT
>NZ_BCQB01000047.1 GCF_001544215.1 Enterococcus durans NBRC 100479 = LMG 10746 | reverse complement strand
TCCTTCGGAAATAAGCCGAAATTCACAAAAATTTGAAAAGCAATTTTCGTTAATTTCTTCTTATTTCTCGGAGTTAAACACTTCTGTCCCAACCTCTTTACAAATTTTTGAGAATCTCGATTTCTTTTCAAAGAGGCTACTATTTCTACTGTTTGATTTAGAAGATGAGTGAAAGGTGAATTTTCCTTTTTCTCATCTTCTTTTTGTTTCAGTCATCACGATTCTGTTATAATGAACAACAAAAGAAGGGGGAACATGGATGAAGGAACGATTTATTGCTCCAAACGCCACTGTTGTCGGTGAGGTTGAACTTGGGGAAGGAGTAACTGTTTGGTATCAAGCAGTTGTACGTGGTGACAGTAACACGATCAAGATTGGGTCAAACACTAATATTCAAGATGGCACGATCATTCATGTGGATCATGATGCACCTGTCGAAGTCGCTGAAAATGTGACTATTGGGCACCAATGCTTGCTGCATGGCTGTACGATTGAAAAAGGGGCACTGATCGGCATGGGTTCCACGATTTTGAATCATGCAGTGATTGGAGAAAATAGCTTGATCGGCGCTGGATCGCTAGTAACGGAAGGAAAAGTCATCCCACCCAATGTATTGGCTTTTGGCCGACCAGCCAAAGTGATCCGCCCGCTTACGGAAGAAGAGATCGAAAAGAATCGGAAAAATATCCAGCATTATGTCGATTTAGGAGAAAAATACCTGAAAGGCGAGTTCGATCAGATACAGTAGCATGAAGATTTTTGGGGAGTCTACTTTTGACTGCCTTGTTTAACGGATAAAAAATGTTTTTCTTCTGGATAAACGAAACGAGCCGAATAACGGAAAAACTACCTAGATAGCTTTCGTTATTCGGCTCGTTTGTTGTACGAATTTTTTAGGCACGGAACTTATTCAGCACTCTCCGATTAATTTAAAGAAGCACTGTTTTCCATTACTTCATCGATCAAACCGTATGCTTTTGCTTGTTCAGCAGTCATGTAGTTGTCACGATCTGTATCTTTTTCGATTACTTCAAGTGGTTGACCAGTACGTTCAGCCAAGATTTTATTTAAACGTTCACGAGTTTGTAAAATGTGACGTGCTGCAATCTCGATTTCTGTTGCTTGTCCTTGTGCTCCGCCAAGAGGTTGATGGATCATGATTTCAGCGTTTGGTAAAGCAAAACGTTTGCCTTTTTTCCCAGCTGTAAGTAAGAAGCTACCCATAGAAGCAGCCATACCCATAACGATTGTTTGGACATCTGCTTTCACGAAGTTCATCGTATCGTAGATAGCCATACCAGCTGTAACAGATCCACCAGGTGAGTTGATATATAGATAGATGTCTTTTTCAGAATCTTGCGCATCTAGGAAAAGTAATTGAGCGATGATTGAATTTGCTAAATCATCTGTTACTTGTCCACTCAGCATGATAATCCGGTCTTTTAATAGACGAGAATAAATATCGTAGGCTCTTTCGCCACGAGAGGATTGTTCGATAACTGTAGGGATTAAATTCATAATAAGGTTCCTCCTTGATTTCTTTAGAAATAGTGTAACATAAATTGATTTCTAATACCTAGAATGTAGTATACATTTTTGGTCAATAAAGGTCAAATAAAAAACTTTGGCGAAATAGGTCTATCATATGAATTTATGTTATGATAAAAATTGAAATGCAAAACAAGGAGGAATACGAATTGGTAGTTGGTATCGTAGGCTTTATTGGCGTCTTATTAGGTGCTATCATCGTATATATAGGAATGGCTGTCCAAATGCGCCATCTTGAAAATAAAGAACAACGAAGACGTGAATTAGAGTTGAAAGTCAAAGAAATAGAAACGTTGAATCAATTAAATAAAAAAATCAATGAGATATTGCAAAAAAGAGCGACCTTATTAGATGAATATGTTAGTTTTGATGCATTCGATGATTGCTATATCACGATTGACGATTTTGCTTATTTACAGTCTTTCTCCGCTCAAAATAATTTTTACCTACCGAACTATATCTTGGACGAGTTGTTTAAAAATATCGCCCATCGAAAAGTCATTCTTTCTCCGGATGAAACAATGAAAATCGGAGGATATGCGTACAAAGGTGGACGGGTCATTTTGGAAAATTTCACCGATAACTTAAATGAAATGATCATTGAAAAAAAGGCACAATTAAAGAATGTCACAAGACAACCAATCGGCTTTTTCTCAAAAGATGATGTATGGAGTTAGTACTCTGTGGAATGCTATTCTCATGAAAGTGGCGAAACAAATAATGAGATAAAGCTGAGGCCGAGACAAAAGTCGTTAAGGTTTGAGAAATTGAAGAGAAAAACGAACAATACGTTTTTTGTATTGCTCGTTTTTTTTGAACCTGACTTTTGGGCGCCGTTTATTCGAGAGTCTGTAGCAAAGCTGATTTTTAGAGTTGTTCCACATTTGCTTTATTTGGTTTGCTACACACGAAGTGAGTTGATAGTTGCTATATCAATTGGTGTTTTTTCACATATGGATAGGATAAATCACAGTTGTCACTACTTTTCCCTGTGTTACAATAAAGTGGATCGGAGTGAAGTGATATGATATGGTACAGATTTTTGCCCATCGAGGTAGTAGTGGGACGCATCCAGAAAATACATTGCCAGCATTTGCTGAAGCTGTTCGGGTAAACGCAGATGGCATTGAGTTGGATGTCCATTTGACAGAAGATGGCGAGTTGGTCGTGATCCATGACGAAGAGGTGGATCGAACAACCAATGGCAAAGGACTTGTTCGAGAAAAGACACTAGAAGAAATCAAAAAGTTGAATGCGGGTCTGTAGTTCAATGACAAGTTTCCAGCAGCTAAGATTCCGACGTTAAAAGAAGTGTTGGATCTACTCTTGCAAAAGAACTATCGTGGAACAGTGATGATTGAAATCAAAACAGATAAATATGAATATGCAGGCATTGAAGAAAAAGTCTCCAAGCTATTGACCAATAGTGTTTGGCCTTTCCAACATGCGTATTGCAGTTTCAATATAGATTCTTTAAAGCGGTTATCTCTTTTAGAAACCGATGTACAGCTGGACCTATTATTAAGTAGCTCGCAGAAAAAAGTGACCTTAGCCAAAAATACAACTTATTTAGAAGGAATCCATCCTAAAGTTGATTGGTACTTTTCCAATCTGGAAGAAGTCCAAGCCTTTCCTAAGGCAATCAGATGTTGGACGATCAATGAAGAAGCACAAATGATCCAATGCTTCAATCAGCCGATGGATGCAATCATCACGGATTTTCCTGAAAGAGCAATAAGACTAAAACAATCAATGAAAAAGTAGGATAACGATGGAAAAAGTACTTGTGATCGTCGGACCCACAGCAGTCGGGAAAACCGCCCTTAGTGTGGAGTTGGCAAAAAAATTCAATGGAGAGATCATTAGTGGAGACTCTCTGCAAATCTATAAAAAACTTGATATTGGAACTGCAAAAATCAGTACTTCAGAGATGAGTGGGATTCCCCATCATTTGATTGATGTGATCGAACCAACAGATAATTATTCTGTAGCAGACTTCCAAAAGGCTGGTAGACAGCTGATTACTGAAATAACTGAGAGAGGGCATCTACCGATCATTGCTGGCGGGACAGGACTCTATATTCAATCGTTGCTTTATGATTACCAGCTGGGAGCAAAAGAAGAAGTGGTGTCTGATGTTCGAAAAAAATATGAAGAGTTGGCTGGAAAAATCGGGAAAAAACAGTTATGGGAGTATTTAAAAGAAAAAGATCCATTGGCAGCTGAAAAGATCCATTGGAACAATCAAAGAAAAGTCATCCGTGCTTTAGAAGTGTTTGAAGTAACTGGTTATAGTATCATGACACCAAAAGAAAAACCGCAATGCTTATATGAATATTGTATGATCGGGCTAGATACAGACAGGAAACTTCTGTATCAACGAATTGATCAGCGAGTGGACCAAATGATCGCAGCGGGGTTGGTTGACGAAGCACGCTTTGTTTACAGCTTGGGTGAGATACAGGCAAGCCAGGGGATCGGCTACAAAGAATTGTACCCCTATTTTAAAGGAGAAATAACCTTGGAAGAGGCTGTTGAGCAAATCAAACAGAACTCAAGACGTTACGCAAAACGACAATTGACTTGGTTTCGTAATCGGCTAAAAGCGCAATGGTTTGACTTGTTAGAACAGCCAAAGCAACAAGAAGAGATCAAGCGAGTGATCAAAAAGTGGCTGGAGGAAAAATAGATGGAAAATGGACAGGAAAAAGTCATCATCGTGGGCGTTGAAACAGAAGAAAATCAACGCTATTTTGAAGAATCAATGACTGAGTTAAGTAAGCTGACCATGACAGCTTCTGGGAAAGTGGTATTCACATTGACACAAAAAAGACCACAAGTAGATCGGCAAACGATCATTGGAAAAGGGAAGCTGCAAGAATTGATCCAACAAGCAGATGCTTACGAAGCAGACCTCATCATCTTCAATCATGAAATGACTCCTAGACAAAGTCAATTAGTAGGTGAAGCAGTCGGTCTTCCTGTCATTGATCGGGTACAATTGATCCTAGATATTTTTGCGATGCGAGCACGCTCGAAAGAAGGCAAGCTGCAGGTCGAGCTGGCACAATTAGAATATCTTTTGCCACGTTTAGCTGGTCAAGGAAAGTCGATGTCAAGACTTGGAGGCGGAATTGGAACAAGAGGACCAGGGGAAACAAAACTGGAAACAGATCGCCGTCACATCCGGAACAAAATTCTAGGAGTCAAGCGTGAATTGAAGGCAGTAGAAGCGCATCGGGAAAGAAGCAGACAAAAACGTCAGACGAGTGAGGTTTTTCAGATTGGTTTGATCGGCTATACAAATGCTGGGAAATCAACGATATTAAATCTTCTCACACAAGCAGATACGTATTCTAAAGACCAATTGTTTGCGACGCTGGACCCATTAACTAAAAAATGGCGGTTCGCTGAAGGGTTTGAAATCACTGTGACAGATACAGTTGGATTCATTCAGGATTTGCCTACGCAGCTGATCGATGCTTTTCATTCCACACTAGAAGAAAGTCAAAACATGGATCTATTGTTACACGTGGTAGATGCAAGTTCGCCAGATCGAACGTTACAAGAACAAACTGTATTACAGTTGATGGAAGAATTAAAAATGAACGAAATGCCTGTATTGACGGTATATAATAAAGCGGATCAGATCGACCCCGCTCTCTTTACGCCTACACTATTCCCGAATGTATTGATCTCTGCTCAAAGTGTGGAAGGCAAGGACCAATTGATTGCTGGGATCAAACGCCAGCTGATGGAATTGCTAGAACCTTACACACTACTTGTTGCAAGTGACGAGGGTCAGAAATTGAGTGCGTTACGTCGACAAACTCTTGTATTGAGTGAACACTTTATTGAAGCGCAAAATAGCTACGAAGTAAGAGGTTTTGCTAAAAAAACATCAAAATGGCTAAAAATGTAATAAATTAAAGTTATTTATTTATTTCTATTTATTATATCAATAAGGACACAGATATCGAAAAAAAGATATCTGTGTTTTTTTATAAAAAAATCGAAGTTCTATGTTAGAAAATGTAACATATACGGTTGACAAGCTTTTTAGTGATTGGTATACTTTACACAACTTATGAAACGAAAGGGGACGTCTGATGGGAGAAAAGGAATTGCGCCGATCAATGTCAGTATTTCCAATTGGTACAGTGATGAAATTAACTGATTTATCCGCGCGACAAATTCGCTACTACGAAGAACAAGATTTTGTTCATCCTGAAAGAAGCGAAGGAAATCGCCGTATGTATTCATTGAATGACATTGATATATTGTTAGAAATCAAAGATTATCTTTCTGATGGGCTGAATATGGCTGGGATCAAGCGAGTGTATGAAATGGCTCAAGCGAAAAAACAGGAAGAAAAAAGTAAGAAGCCACTGACTGACCATGACGTTCGCCAAATTTTTCGTGATGAGATCTTGGCGCAGGGCGGATTAAGCAAAACAGGGCATTATCAGTCACAAGGAATGCAGAGACAATTTTTTGACTGAATGAAATAGACAAAATAAGGAAGAGGGATATCATGGTAAAGAAACAGATAACAGGCGAGGAAATTAAACGAATCATCGAAGAGGAGAATGTTCGCTTTTTAAGATTGATGTTCACTGATATTTTAGGAACAATCAAAAACGTAGAAGTACCAGTTAGCCAAATTGACAAAGTTATAGAAAACAAAATGATGTTTGATGGTTCTTCTATTGAAGGATTTGTACGTATCGAAGAAAGTGATATGTATTTGTATCCTGATCTTTCAACTTGGATGATCTTCCCTTGGGAAAGTGATCATGGAAAAGTTGCTCGTTTGATCTGTGATATCTATAATCCAGACGGCACACCATTTGCAGGGGACCCACGTGGAAACTTGAAACGTTCACTAAAAGATATGCGTAACCTTGGATTTACCTCTTTCAACTTAGGACCAGAACCAGAATTCTTCTTATTCAAATTAGACGAAGATGGAGACATTACAACTACTTTAAACGATAAAGGTGGTTATTTCGATTTCGCTCCTACAGATTTAGGTGAAAACTGCCGTCGTGATATCGTATTGGAACTAGAAAGCTTAGGATTTGAAGTAGAAGCTTCTCACCATGAAGTTGCTCCTGGACAACATGAAATCGACTTTAAATATGCTGATGTTGTAGACGCCTGTGACAATATCCAAACATTCAAATTAGTCGTAAAAACAATCGCTCGCAAACACGGATTACATGCAACCTTTATGCCTAAGCCACTATTCGGTATCAATGGTTCAGGTATGCACTGCAACATGTCTTTATTCAATGAAGAAGGCAATGCTTTCTACGATAAAGACGGCGATTTAGAGCTTAGCCAAACAGCATACCATTTCTTAGGTGGCTTATTGAAACACGCTCGCGCATATACAGCTGTATGTAACCCAACAGTGAACTCATACAAACGTTTAGTTCCTGGCTATGAAGCACCTGTATATGTTGCTTGGAGTGGACGCAACCGTTCACCACTAGTCCGTGTTCCAGAATCACGTGGCTTAGCTACACGTTTAGAATTGCGTTCAGTAGATCCTTCTGCTAATCCTTACTTAGCAATGGCTGTTTTACTTCAAGCCGGTTTAGATGGTATCCGCAATGAAATCACTCCTCCAGCTGCAGTTGACCGCAATATCTATGTAATGGATGAAGACGAACGTGCAGAAGCACATATTTTAGATTTACCATCAACTATCCACAATGCTATCAAAGAATTACGTAAAGACGAAGTAATGATCGACGCATTAGGCCAACATATCTTCGCAAACTTTGTAGAAGCCAAACGTTTAGAATGGGCTGCATTCAGACAAACCGTTTCAGAATGGGAAAGAGAACAATATTTAGAATTGTACTAAAAACAGGAAAGAAAGAAGCGTAGGGTAAAACTGACGCTTCTTTCTTTGCTATTTTACTCGTTTTTTTGAGGGTAGCTATTGAAAAACGGATTTGCATAAGTGGCCTCACAGCAATCGTTAGAAAAAATAAAATCAAAATGAAAACGTATTGAATGGAAATGAGTACTTGACTTTCAATAATTCTGAATGTATCATACACCTTGGGCACCCTTTTAAAGGGTCAGAAGTTTGCAGAAATTTTGGCTCCCTATTCTAGTTAGAATAGGGAGCTTTGTTTATTTTCTGAGACTTTTCCTGCAGATAAAACAAGAAGGAGTTTTTGAACTTATGACAAAATACATTTTTGTAACGGGCGGCGTAGTTTCATCGATTGGTAAAGGAATCGTTGCGGCTTCATTAGGTCGTTTGTTGAAAAATCGTGGCTTAAAGGTAACTATCCAAAAATTTGATCCATACATCAACGTGGACCCAGGGACAATGAGCCCATATCAACATGGGGAAGTATTCGTAACAGATGATGGAGCAGAAACTGACTTGGACTTGGGTCACTATGAACGTTTTATCGATATCAATTTGAACAAATACTCCAATGTTACCACAGGAAAAATTTATTCTGAAGTACTTCGTAAAGAGCGTAAAGGGGAATATCTTGGAGCAACAGTACAGGTTATTCCACATATCACGAATGAGATCAAAGAAAAAATCATGCGCGCAGCAAAAATGACGGATTCAGATGTCATTATCACTGAAGTAGGTGGGACCGTTGGCGATATCGAATCTCTACCATTCTTAGAAGCACTACGTCAAATGAAAGCAGATGTCGGTGCGGACAATGTGATGTACGTCCATACAACCCTTATTCCTTACTTAAAAGCTGCCGGTGAAATGAAGACAAAACCTACACAACACAGTGTAAAAGAACTTCGTGGTCTAGGTATCCAACCAAATATCTTAGTTGTACGTACAGAACAACCAGTTTCACAAAACGTGAAAAATAAATTGGCACAATTTTGTGATGTCGAACCAGAAGCAGTCATTGAATCTCCAGATGTAGATACACTTTATTCGATCCCATTGCTTTTACAAAAACAAGGCATGGATCGTATCGTTTGCGAACACTTGAAATTAGACACACCAGAAGCAGATATGACTGAATGGAAAGAATTAGAAGAAAAAGTATTGAATCTGAAGAAAAAAGTGCGTATTGCATTAGTAGGAAAATACGTTGAACTTCCAGATGCCTACATTTCTGTAGTGGAAGCATTGAAACATTCTGGTTTTGCGTTTGATGCTGATATCGAATTGGACTGGATCAAATCACAAGATCTAACAAGAGAAAATGTAGAGGAACGTTTGAAGGATGCTGATGGAATCCTAGTTCCTGGCGGATTTGGCGATCGCGGTCTTGAAGGTAAGATCGAAGCTATCCGCTATGCCCGTGAAAATGATGTGCCATTTTTAGGTATCTGCTTAGGAATGCAAATGGCATGTGTGGAATTTGCCCGTAATGTAGTTGGGTTAGAAGATGCAGCCTCTGCTGAAACAACTCCAGATACAGCCAATAACATCATCGACTTGATGGCAGACCAAGAAAACATCGAAAACCTTGGTGGAACACTACGTTTAGGCCTTTACCCATGCAAGATCAAAAAAGGAACAACAACAGCGACAGCCTATGATGGAGAAGATGTTGTTCAAGAACGTCACCGTCATCGTTATGAATTCAACAATAAATATCGTCAACTATTCGAAGAAAACGGCTTGGTATTCTCAGGGGTATCACCAGACAATCGGTTGGTTGAAATCGTAGAATTGACAGATAAAAAATTCTTTGTGGGTTGCCAATTCCATCCAGAATTGATTTCTCGTCCAAACCGTCCACAAAAACTGATCAAAGCATTTGTTGGCGCTGCGTTATCTGAACGTGAAGGAAAATAACAAAGCTTATTAGAAAGCGTAATGAACGAGGTCAAGACAAAAGTTGTTTAGGTTTGAGAAATTGTAGAGAAAAACGAACAATACGTTTTTTGTATTGTTCGTTTTTTTTAATTTCCGAAAAACCTGACTTTCGGACACCATCAATTCGAAATTAAAGTCTGCAGAAAAACTGTTTTTTAGATTTGTCCCACATTCGTTCTACAGATGAACAAGCGGTGGGATCAGAAGCAACTTCTTCACAAATAAGCCGGGATTCATAAAAATTTTAAAAAGTAAATTTCGTGAATTTTTGTTTATTTATCGAAGTAAAATACTTCTGTTCCGCCCTTTTTATATTTTGTTATTGATTACCTCAAAAGAGTGGATGGATAAACCAGTTTTTCACATTTATAACGAGTAGAAGTCTTATTTTTTACAAAAAACTTCTTGAAAATTTTCATTTTCGGTGATTTTAGTAGAAAACTACCGAAATGTTTGGTAAAATAGGTTCGTTGGTTAAGAATAGTCTTAACAAATTTAGTTTTACAAAAATTAGGAGGAATTTATTATGCCAGTAGTATCAGGAGCTGAATTTTTAAAAGCTGCTCGTAAAGGCGGTTACGCTGTCGGCGGATTCAACACAAACAACTTAGAATGGACTCAAGCAATCCTTGAAGCAGCTGAAGCTAAACAAGCACCAGTACTTATCCAAACTTCAATGGGTGCAGCTAAATACATGGGTGGTTACAAAATCTGTAAAGATTTGATCACTGATTTAGTTGAAACAATGAACATCACTGTTCCAGTTGCAATCCACTTAGACCACGGTGACTACGAAGCTGCTTTAGAATGTATCGAATTAGGCTATACTTCAGTTATGTTCGACGGTTCTCATCTACCATTTGAAGAAAACTTGAAATTAGCTAAAGACGTTGTTGAAAAAGCACATGCAAAAGGAATCTCTGTAGAATGTGAAGTTGGTTCAATCGGCGGCGAAGAAGATGGAATCATCGGTAACGGCGAATTAGCAGATATCGAAGAATGTAAACAAATGGTTGCTACAGGTATCGATTACTTAGCATGCGGTATCGGTAACATCCACGGACAATATCCTGAAAACTGGAAAGGATTAGCATTTGATCATTTACAAGCAATTGCTGATGCTGTAGGTCCAGATATGCCTTTAGTATTACATGGTGGATCAGGTATTCCTCAAGACCAAATCGAAAAAGCTATCTCAATGGGTATCTCAAAAGTAAATGTTAACACTGAATTCCAATTATCATTTGCTGCTGCTACTCGTGAATATATCGAAGCTGGTAAAGACCGCGAAGGTAAAGGATTTGACCCTCGTAAATTATTAGCACCAGGTAAAGCTGCAATCATCAAAGATGCAGAAGCTCATATCGACTGGTTCGGTTCAGCTAACAAAGCTTAATTTCAAAAAAATTAAGAATACCGCAAAATGGGGTTTCCCGTTTTGCGGTTTTTTTGTTTTGGAGAATGAATCAAATGAGTAGCTAGGAGAGGCTGGGACAGAAGTGTTTAACTCCGAGAAATAAAAAGAAATCAACGAAAATTGCTTTTCAAATTTTTGTGGATTTCGGCTTATTTAAGAAGGAGTTGCTTCTGCTCCCACCGTTTATTCGTTTTAATGAATGGGACAAAAGTGTTTCTTACTTTTGTCCCACACTCATAAATTCACACTCTTTTATTAAATCAAATCAACGAAACTCGTTTCTTTTTTTCATCTATGATAAAATACAAGCATATGCAATAAATTTGAACAATTACAAGGTGGAAATCAATGAAAAAAATCATAATCAATGGAAATCGCCCGCTTACTGGTGAAGTAACGATCAGTGGTGCAAAAAATAGCGCAGTTGCGTTGATTCCAGCAGCTATTTTAGCAGATTCTCCAGTTATTCTAGAAGGTGTACCTGATATTCAAGATGTTCATTCGTTAATCGAGATTTTAGAGATCATGGGCGCAAAAGTCCATTTTTCACAAAATGTTTTAGAAATCGATCCCCGAGAAATCGTTTCAGTACCCATGCCAAGTGGGAAAATCAATAGTTTACGCGCTTCTTACTATTTTATGGGTACATTGCTCGGAAAGTTTGGGGAAGCAGTCGTAGGTCTTCCTGGTGGCTGCTATTTAGGTCCTCGACCAATCGATCTACACGTAAAAGGATTTGAAGCTTTAGGTGCCTCAGTTAGTAATGAGCATGGTGCGATGTATTTACGAACAGATAAACAGTCATTAAAAGGCAATCGCATCTTTATGGATGTTGTATCAGTCGGAGCTACGATCAACGTGATGCTTGCAGCAGTTAAAGCAAAAGGTCAAACAGTGATCGAAAATGCTGCACGTGAACCAGAAATCATCGATGTCGCAACTCTACTGAATAATATGGGCGCAAAAGTCCGTGGTGCAGGAACCGACGTGATACGGATCGAAGGAGTGGAACAACTTCATGGGTGTCGTCATTTTATGATTCCTGATCGGATCGAAGCAGGCACCTATCTTGCCCTAGCAGCAGCGGTGGGCAACGGGATCAAAGTCAAAAACGTCATCTATGAACATTTAGAAAGTTTTATTGCAAAACTTCAGGAAATCGGTGTGAACATGACGATCAGTGAAGATGAGATCGAAGTCTTTCCATCGAAAAACTTGAAAGCAGCCAACATCATGACCTATCCTTATCCTGGGTTTGCTACAGATCTGCAACAACCACTTACGCCACTCTTATTAATGACAAAAGGGACATCTGAAATCACAGATACCATTTACGCAAAACGAGTAAATCATGTGCCGGAATTAGCTCGAATGGGAGCTGATATCTCCGTTGAAGGAAATTTGATCATTACAAACGGACCAAATAAATTGCACGGTGCTGAAGTAGTTGCTTCTGACCTTCGAGCAGGTGCATGTTTAGTCATTGCAGGTTTACTTGCTGAAGGAACAACAACGATTTATAACGTAGAGTATATTTTACGTGGATATGATCATATAATTGAAAAATTGACAGCATTAGGTGCTGAAATTCAAATGGTGGAGGAAGTGGAAGCTGAATGAGTGATTATTTAACGATGGCAGAGCTCGAAAATAAGACGCTGAAAGAAGTATATAATTACGCAAAAGAATTTAAAATTCCTTATTATAGTAAGATGAACAAAAAGGAGTTATCCTTAGCAGTCATTCGTGCACAAGCAGAAGAGCAAGGATTTTATTACATGGAAGGGATATTAGATATCGTCGGTCAAGATGGGTATGGCTTCTTGCGTCCCATCAATTATGGACCGAGTGTAGAAGATATCTATATCTCTGCCTCACAGATCAGACGATTCAGCTTGCGAAATGGGGATAAAGTTGCTGGTAAAGCACGTCCGCCAAAAGAATCTGAACGTTATTATGGATTGATGCACGTTGAAAGCGTTAATGGAAAAGATCCGGAAGAAGCAAAAGAACGGCCTCATTTTCCAGCGTTGACACCTCTTTATCCACAAGAACAACTTCGATTAGAAACAACGCCACAACGCCTTTCTACTAGAATGATCGATATATTTTCTCCAGTAGGGTTCGGTCAACGTGGACTGATCGTAGCTCCTCCAAAAGCTGGAAAAACATCCGTCTTAAAAGAAATTGCTAATGGGATTACAGAAAACCATCCAGAAGTCGAATTGATCGTTCTATTGATCGATGAACGACCAGAAGAAGTGACGGATTTAGAACGCAGTGTCAAAGGAGATGTTGTTTCTTCCACATTTGACTTGCAACCACAAAATCATACAAGAGTTTCTGAATTAGTCTTAGAACGTGCGATGCGTCTAGTAGAAGACAAGCGCGATGTGGTCATCTTGATGGATAGTATCACGCGTTTGGCTCGTGCCTACAATTTAGTCGTACCTCCTAGTGGCCGTACACTAAGCGGTGGGATCGATCCAGCAGCTTTATACAAACCAAAGAAATTCTTTGGCGCAGCTAGAAACATCGAAGAAGGTGGCAGCCTGACGATTCTCGCAACCGCCTTAGTTGATACCGGTAGTCGTATGGACGATGTCATCTATGAAGAATTCAAAGGAACAGGTAATTTAGAATTGCAACTTTCTCGTGACTTGTCGGAACGCCGGATCTTCCCAGCCATCGACATCAAGAAATCTGGTACTCGTAAAGAAGAACTATTGATGCCAAGCGAACAACTAGAAGAAATCTGGAAACTTCGAAAAAATATGACTGGTGATTCTTTAGAATACACAGAACAATTGATTCGTTTTTTACGAAAAACTAAGAATAATCAGCAATTCTTCAAAGAATTTCAAGATGTATCTTTCAGTAAAAAAAATCAAACAAGAAATCTAAAAAGATAATTGCAACCTTATAAGAAACATGTTAAGATGTTACTGTTGTATATCGACAAATCAACTCTGATTCAGCAAATGGGTCAGGGCAAAGGAGCGAAAAAAGCATGAAAGAAAACATCCATCCAGATTACCATCCAGTAGTGTTCATGGATTCAACAACTGGTTTCAAATTCTTGTCAGGATCAACAAAATCTTCACAAGAAACAGTTGAATGGGAAGACGGTAATACATACCCAGTCATCCGTGTCGAAGTAACTTCTGACTCACATCCATTCTATACTGGACGTCAAAAATTCACACAAGCAGACGGACGTGTGGACCGTTTCAACAAAAAATACGGTCTCAAAGACGCAAACGCTGCGGAATAATAAAAACATTGAGCAATCAAGGTTTAGCAGACTTCACTACGGTGGGGTCTGTTTTTTTTGTGTGTTTGGATCATGCATTTGAGCTTCGGGAACTTTCTTTGTCCAACATTCATTGAAAGACTAAAAAGTAGACGAAAATCTAATATTTGGAAATTGGTATTTTTATTGCTAATTCAACTAGAATTGTGACGTTTATTACATCGAAATGGTTGATTGTGACAGTTGACATAAATGATAAATATTTATGATATGGTACAAATGTATCAAAGCTTGAGAGAATCTCTTAACAGAAAAATACCATTGGTTAGGGAACAAAGATTCCTTTTTAAGATTCTTTGCTAGAGGGGATGAATATCATGAAGAACGTCACTGTACGCAAAGCGGATAAAGTTGATGCAACTGCAAGGTGGATTATTATCTAAATACCTACAAAATTGTTTATTGGCGAGATTGTCTAAAAGATGATCTCGCTAATTTTTATCAATAATAAGTAAAGGAGATTGTTATGAATTACATACGTCCACGTATTAAACCTATTTATCCGGTATATCGTCTTGATGATCGATGTTTTCGCGTAGGGGCACAGCTGGGTATCACTGTAGAGTTTGGTGATCCTGATGGACAGTTATTCAGTTTGGCAACTAAACTGAATGGACAACTGATTGATGAGGTGGTTAGAGCAGTGAAAGTAGAATTTCCTGAGTTAACAAAAGATGACATCCTATCTGGAATCAATCTATTAGACGAGCAAGGTGTATTGGAAGAAACACTGCCTGAGGAAACTGATGAAGAGCGCTACTTGCCGAATATAAGTTATTTTAGTCGGTTTATCGGTACTGGTGGTAATCGTTTCGAAGTACAAAGAAAGATTCATGAAAGTACCATTTTACTATTAGGGCTAGGTGGTGGGGGATCAAATATACTAACACTTTTGGCGGGACTAGGTCCCAAGAAAATTATTATCATTGATTATGATTGTGTGGAATTAAGTAATTTAGGACGACAATTCTTATTTCGAGAGGCCGATGTAGGTAAGTTAAAAACAGAGGTTGCTAAACAAGCAATCAATGAAATGAATTCAGATGTTGAGATTGAAGTTCATAATCAAAAAATTAAAAATCCCTCTGACACACTTGAATATATTGAGGGAGTTGATATTGTGATTTGTGCAATTGATGAACCACCATTTGTCATTCACCGAGTTGTTAATAAAATGATTGTTGATGCAAATATTCCGTGTGTTTTTGGTGCTTCTCAAGTTAGCAGAGGGCGTATATATACAGTTATTCCATATGTTGCTAGATGTTTTGACTGTTTAAATTTAAATTTTAGTAAGAATGATCCTAAATTTTTAGATCAGTTTGTTGGTTTCCGAAAGATAAATTTTGATCCACCTTCTATTGCATATGGTCCTGGTATGTTTCAACTGGTTTCATCAATTGTAGATGAAGTAGTACGCGTATTGACGTATTATGCAAAACCGCAAAGTTTAGGTACACAATTTGAGATCAACTATGAGGACGGGTCATCATTTACACATCATACATGGCTACGATTTAGAGATGAATGTCCTACTTGCGGAAATGGGAAAGTCGATGATTGGGAAATCTTCAAGTACTATGAAGAGAAGGCAACTGACTATGAGTAATTTCGGAGAATTGAATTCAATTTCAGGAAGAAAACTCCGTGGTAATACTTGGATTCTATTAACTGGGAAACACGAACCAATTGTTGTTGACAAAAAAACATATAACTTGTTAATAACTAATAATCTGGATCTACTCAAAGAGAATAGCAGTTTTATGGATATTATGAAAGATGCTGGATTTTTAAAGTTAGATAATACAGCACTTCCTGATCCGATTTCTGAAAGTCAGTCTAAGTTATGGGTAATTACAAGATATGGTGCATGGATTTTAGGTGTTAGTTCGTTGCTGTTTATTTGTTACGTAACCTTAAAACTAGGAATACCAACTGGTGATAAATTAATCAATCGGTCGATAAATCCTGTATCAATTATTATTTTTATCATTTTATTTACGCTTTTGACAACCATAATCCATGAAATCATGCATTTATTATTCGGTCAAAGTAATCCATCTTGGAAATCGATACATTTATCAGCAAAAATTGCAGTTGCCAAAGTTCCTCTTTCACATATTTGGACTTGGACGGTATTAGGAAGGATTACAGCTGTTAGTGCAGGTATAATTGCTGATCTATCAGAACTGGCTATATTTTCTGGATTAAGTTTGATTACTCGTACTTGGTTCATATCGGCAGCTTGCTCTATTCTATGGATTAGAATTTTATGGCAGTTTAGAATACACAAACGAACTGACGGACAATTATTACTGGCCTTACTATTCGATAAGCCATTTTTACATCAAGACCTTAAAAATAGCAACATTTGGTATTCTATTGTTATAAAAATTTTAGGTAATTTTGTCACACTATTGCTCATAGCAGGATGGTTAGTTCCACTATGTATCCGTATTTATCAATTGGTTATCTAAGCAAAAAGAAAGGAAGACTGGACATTTGGATTTCAATTTAAGCATTAATTCAATTACAAAAACATTTAATAATAACAAAATAATTGCTAATGACAATATCTCAACACAGTTCATTCCAGGAAAAATAACGGCTTTAACTGGGCATAATGGTGCTGGAAAAACTACTTTGCTAAATCAAATAATGGGAATAGTGCGACCCAATAAAGGATCAATAACTTTTGCAGGACATTCATTTACTCAAGAACCTGCCCTTGCTAGAAGGATGATTTCGATGATGCCACAATTACATGCACCATTAGCAGGTGTATCACTACGGCAATCAATTGAAGCCATTGCTAGAATACGTGGTAGCTATGGGAACGTGCTGAAAGAAGAAGTCGCGGAAGTAATCGATTCATTAAAAATCAATGATTGGGCTGATATATCGGGGGAAAAATTATCTGGTGGATTGCAACGCTTGACCTCATTTGCAATGACAGTCGTCGCACCTTCACCTATTCTATTATTCGATGAACCAACAAATGATGTTGATCCAGTAAGAAGAAAGCTGATTTGGCAATACTTGAGAAAATTGACTCAACAGAATTATATTGTAATTGTTGTTACACATAATTTACTTGAAGTGGACCAATATACTGATCGGTATTTGCTTTTGGATCATGGTCAATTAGTTAAAGACGAAAGTACCGATATACTAACTAATGACTTATTAAGTTCTGCTATCTTGACCATTAGTACAAAGCGTAAGTTTAAAAAGGAAGAATTCCCACAGGCAAATACTATTGTAACCAGTGAGGACTTTCAGTATGAACTGTTTTTAGGAGCAGACGAAATTGCAAATGCAATAACTTGGTTGTATGGAAGAATGGGTAGAAATGAAATTAGACACTACAGCCTAACACCAGCATCGTTAAACACTATATACGGAGGACTTACCGATGGAAATGAATAACGACCATTTAGCAAATGTTTCTCCAAAAATGAAAATACGTAAATTTTTTGGATTAATTTGGTGGAGCTTGATCAGACATAAAGTTCTTTTACCAACTTTTAGTATCACTCAAGCCGTTTTAGCATTGGCCATTGTATATGGATTAGCTTTATTAATGCCTAATATGAATAACGATAGCACTTTATACTTATCCTCAGGTGCGATTACTATTGGTATTATTGCTGTTGGTTGTGTATTGGCAGCACAAATTGTTGGGACAGCCAAACAAGATGGGATTGTAGCCTATCAAAAGTCGCTTCCTGTTTCTAGAATAGAAATCATATTGGCTGACGTGATTATTTGGAGCCTTGCATCTATACCTGGAGTGGTTATGTCGTGTATAGCGGCTGTCATTCGTTTTCGTGTACACCTATATCTCTCACCAATCAGTATTGCTGTAATAGTCTTGGCACAAATTACAATGGTGTTGATTGGCTTTTCTCTGGCATATTGGCTCTCTGCCAACACTATGGCTTTAGCAACACAGATTATTATGATTGGTGGATTATTATTCTCACCAATCACATATCCGGTTGATAGAATACCAAATTGGCTTGCATCGATCTATGACTTTCTTCCATTTGTTCCAACTAGTAATTTGATTAGAGCAACATTATTTCATCTTGGGGATTTTTCTTATTTCAATTTATTTATTTTGCTGACTTGGACAGCAGTAGCGTTCACGTTGTCTTTATTGGCGTTGTCAAAAAGGAGGTAAGCGTCATTTGGCACAATCTACTATTAATAATATGATTAAGTCAATTAATGATAGACCGATTTTACGAATTGATATCTGAGTTTTGAAAATAATTGAATCTATGGATTGATTGGGCCAAATGGTGTAGGGAAAACAACTTTACTAAAAAGTATTTGTGCCTTGCTTGTTCCCGATAATGACGAGATAAAAATTGATGATTTAGTTTTGAATAGGTCAACGCGCACTATATTTCTGCGACACATTGGTTCAGTTTTCATACAATCTGACAGTATTTTTGATTTATCAATTAATGATTTACTGGTAGAGCATTACTATTTTTTTAACATCAAGATGCCTAAAAATTGGAATATGTTACTGAAAAAGGTTAGTTTTGTCCCACTTTATGTTTTGTGATATTAAACAATAGGATGCTAACAAAGTATTTATTTCCTTCTGTCCATTGCTTATAAAGTCCATTGTAGCTGTTCACAATTCTTTTAACATTATTTGTTCCTACCCCATAGGCTATTCGATCACGCCGATTAATCAGTTCATCAGGATTGTAAATATTTTCAATATCAATTAATAATTTATTTTCAAACTGTTTAATGATTAATGAGATGTTTGCGTGATCATTATGTTTCAGTCGGATAGATGCTTCCAATGCGTTATCGATGAGATTACCGATTAGAATAGCCAATATATCATTATCTACATTTATTTGTTCTGCTAGTAACACCTTGATATCAAATTTGATCTTCGCTTTCTTCGCTAATTTACTTTTGTCATTTAGTAGATAATTTAGGACAGCATCACGTGTATAAAACTTCTGTTGTTTCTCTAAACTATCAGTCGACTTTAAAAGATATTCTTTTGCCTCTGCAGTACGGTTTTCTTCTAGCATACCGAGTATTACAATGAACTGATTTTTTAAGTCGTGGCGCATTGCAATGAGTTGATTTTGTATCTTTTTTAATTCAGCGATATATTTTATTTCAAAAGCGAGCGACTTATTTTGTAGTGTTATCTGATTTATTTGTCGTAAATGCTTCGTTAAACGGCTGTAAAGATACAGTATGCATAGATTCACGTATAATACACCAGTAGCAATTACTAATACAGAATGGGTTGAGTGACTGGAAATGTTAATATTTACCATTAAAAAGCTAAATAGGACAATAATGGAGACGATTGGTATGGAGGTTAATGCTAGAATCACTGGAATTTTCAAGGATTCCAGATATATGTAAGTACTGAAAAATACTAACTTGAGTGCTAATATCATTAAGACTTCTATAATCATCGAAATGCTGGTTGTGGCAATGGTAAATATTATATTCTGAGAGGAATAGTGTGCTGACATGAGTAATCGAAAAATTGCTAAAGCCAGAGCTTCGCTGATAAAATTAGTCGCAAGTAAAATAACGATCCAGAAAAACATATCTTTAACTGGTACCTCATAGTGAGTTGCAATCGTACTCATTGCAATTAGCGTAACGATAATGTATATAAAAGGATTAATTTTAGAAGGTAAAAGATACGCAGTTAGCGCAACAATTCCAGTTAGCCCTATTAAAATAAGTATATGTAATATTGACATTTTAGTAGAAACAGACCAACTAGAAAAAAAGAAACTCAGGAGAAAAGCATAGACGAGGAAACTGAATAGTCTAATAGTCATATCGATCATAGTTTACGCCTCATTTTCGTGATGATTTGATCTCTTGCAGTGGTTCGAAATTTTCTACTGATGGGTAGTTCAATTAACTCTGACGTTTCAGACAAAAGAATATAATTAGCGCCAATTTCTTTGATAAAGTTCACATTAACAATGAAAGAAGTATGAACTTGAACAAAATTATCATTTAACTTTTCTAGTAATTCGGAGGTTGACATGATTACTTGGTATTTGTGCTCCCTTGAGTAGATAATTACAGTTCGTTTTTGCTTTTCAAAACAGATTATATCTGTGAATCTCAATTTATACGTGGTTCGTTTGTACGTGAATAAAAAATCGTTGTCATCCAAATCGAGATAGGTAATAACTTTTTCAAGAATCGGGAAAAACTTTTCTTTGGTTACAGGTTTGAGAATGTAATCGAATGTTTGAACTTGAAAAACATCTTCCATATATTCAGCAAAGTTTGTGAGAAAAATAATTGGTACTTTCGAATCAGATTGTCTGATAATTTTGGCGATGGTTATTCCTGAAGATAAAGGCAGTTCAATATCTAAGATAAAAAAATCATACTTATGTTTTTGCAAGGATGAGATCAGGGTATCTGCACTAAAAAAAACTGATATATCGAATAAAGTTGTATTATATATTTCTAGCATTTTTTCAACAGTGCCTGTTATTTCAGGGATATCATCACAAATTGCGACTTTTATCATATTAACCTCCATTTTGATTTTCTCCTCTGTTTGAGTCGATTTTTTGATAACGGATACATTTTGTTTACTTGAAATGAGAAAAGCTACACTGCATAGTACGATGAAGGAAACTGTAAAAAATTTTGATAAGATAAATCAATAAAAACGGTATAAGTTTAAGTTTCAAACAGAGTGGTAAGAAAGCGCACATTAGCTATTCGTTTGACGAAATCTGTAAACTATTATTTCGATATGTACTGGTGGACTGGTTTTGAAAACCCGATAAATAACATTGTATTATTATAAAAATGGTTTTCACCGCCAAGGAAACCACTTTTTGATGTTTACTATGTACTCGATTCAAGATGTGTTTTTCCTATGAGTAACTAGTTCAGGT
>NZ_BCQB01000046.1 GCF_001544215.1 Enterococcus durans NBRC 100479 = LMG 10746 | reverse complement strand
CGTTATCTTTAGTATATAAGCACGTCTAAATTCAAGTATATTGGAAAGTATGAGATTGCCACGTTGTTCATTGTATAGTGAGGAGGACAATTATGATGGAAAGGTTGAAAAATAATCGCAAGCAGCACGTTGTCGGTATTTTGTTCGTCACAATTCTACTGGCTGTTACTTGGTTCATTTCTCAACATCATGTTCAAGGAAAAACAGAAAAAGTGGCTGTTGTAAGCGGTGAGTTTTTACCTGAACAAAAAGATGCGCAAAAAATATCTGATAAAGAAATGACAAAACTTGCGCAATTGGCACTGGATAAAAGCAAATTCAATTTGGTTATCTCGCCAGAAGCAAAATTCTGTGAACAAACGTTAAAAGGAGATTTGAAGATCAAAAACCCAAGCAAAAATAGTTACCCTATCAATGTGGAGATTCGGGAGAAAACAACCGACCGACTTATTTATACTTCTGGAGCAATTGAACCTGGTTATGAAGTAAAAGAAGTGACTTTGGAACAAAAGTTGAAAAAAGGGGAGTATCCATCTGTTGCATTGTTTAGTCTCTATGATCCGATTACGAAAGAAAAAAAAGGACAAGTTGCCGCAGGAGTCAAATTAACGATCGAATAGGGAGGATAAGTGGATGAAAAGACTGTTGATTCGTTTATTATTAGTGGGCAGTTTTATCGGAGGCACGGTGCCGATGATCACTCAAGCGGAAGAAATAAACGAGAAAGAACATGCGGATATCGAAGTGAATGGATCATTGGGAGTAGACCGTGAACGGATGGAAGAAATCAACGAAAACAGTGAAGATTGGCTCAATGTGACGGTGGATACTGCGACGATTTTCTATAATGTCAATGGTCAAAAAAAGATCCAATCGCCAACTTATAATATTACGAATAATTCCAGTTGTCCGGTAGATGTTTCGATCACCAATTTTGTTCAAACAAATAACGAGTCGATTGCTGATATCTCTGCTTTGACTCTGACATCACCCACAGCAACAACAGATGAGACCCTGATTTCAAACGGCACACTAATCAATTTTGGTAGCCCCATCCACTTATTTACTTTAGCAAATAGGGAAGGAAAATTGACTACAGATGGATTGACTAATTATCCGTCTGCAACGACTTTTGGATATGGTGGCACATTGACTTCGAATTCGGTGTCGAAAAGTTATCCAGTCTTTACGATGACGTTACAATTGGATGCCCTTTCGTGGATGGAACCTTAAAGAACCATAAAAAACGTGGGACAAAAGTAAGAAACACTTTTGTCCCATTCTTTAAAAACGAATAAACGGTGGGAGCAGAAACAACTCCTTCTGTCCCAACCTCTCTCTCCAATTTCTCAAACCTAAACGACTTTTGTCTTGACCTTTTTTTCAACTACGTTTTTCGAAGGATAAACCGAGAGCTTAAAAAGTTTAAGAAGCAATAGTCAAGATCTTCTGCTCTTTTCAAACTGATCGATTCTATCCTGATTACTTATTTTAAAAAGATTGTTTCAGTGTAGGATGATACGAACGCTTAGCAATTTCTTTTTTGACTGAAGAAAGATGTGATTCATCTGTCAAAATGACTAAAATATCTCCCATTTGCATGATCGTATCTCCGTGGGTCAATAGTTCGTTTTTTCCTCGAATGATCGAAACAAGCAACATGTCCTGTGGCCAATTGAAATCACGAACCATCAAGCCATCTAGTAAGCTTTCTGCTGTGATAGGAAACTCAAAGGTTGTTTTCCCCTTTAGGAATGGAGGATGTTTATGAGCAAGCAAACGTTCAAGCAACGATTCATAAATCGGATTTCCGCCTAATAGGTCATTGATGATATAAGCGACTAGAGCCACTAAGCCAAGGGGCATCAGATGATTCAAGGAGCCAACCATCTCGGTTACCAAGATGACGGCAGTCAACGGAGCTTTACCGATCGCTGCAAAATAGCCAGCCATTGCAATAACGATGAAATCTTTGATATAAATAGGGTCCATTCCAAATGTGTGCACCAAGATAGTTCCGTAAATACTCCCTAATAAAGCGCCTAAAGTGAGGATCGGTAAAAATATTCCTCCAGGCAGACTGGCACCGTAAGAGACCATTGAAAAAACAAATCGAAGGATAAACAGTCCAAAAATCATCATCAAAGGTAAAGATGAATGACCTAATGAGATAATGATTTGATTTCCGCCACCTAAGATCGTCGGCCAAAAATAGCCAATCGGTAAAATAAGTAAGAATGGAACGAGTCCATGCCAATAAGAAGGCAAAGGTACTTTTTCATACATCCGGGGCAAGCTGAGTAGTACCTGTTGATAGACAAAACCCAATACGCCTAAAAAGATTCCTAAAACAATCAGAGAACCGTAATATTTTAAAGGCAAAGAAGGTAATTCTCCTAGAGATAAAACTGGTTTAAGCCCAAAAAAATAAAGAGAAACAAAATTTGCCGTTACCGCTGATGCAAATGAAGTCAACCAGACTAATGGAGAAAAAGAATGATGGATTTCTTCTAGAACGAATAACAGACCAGCAATCGGTGCGTTGAATGCAGCTGCAAGACCCGCACTTGCACCACTAGAAATCAGAATCTTCTGTTCGGAGGAGACACTTCGGAAGAGTTGACTTGTTCCTTGGCCAACCACTGCACCTAACTGTATAGAAGGGCCTTCTCTACCTAAGAATAAACCAGAACCAACAGAAAGTATCCCGCCAACAAATTTCTTCCATAAAACAGAAAACCAGGAAATCGTTAGTTCACCTTGCAATTGACCTTCGACTTGAGGAATCCCACTACCTTTGATATCAGGATCACTTTTAATCAATAACCCTACCAGTAATGCAACAATGATGCTTACGACTGCACCAAGGATCAAGTAAATCGGTTCCCTTTGTGTCAATTCATAGAAGTGTTGCGTGAGTATGCCTAATTTTTCAATGGCCAACCGAAAAAGACTGACGACGATACCAGTAAACAACCCCACTACAATCCCTTTTAAAATAAAATAAAGTTGTGTTTTATCAATTTTTTTTATTGTTGCTTTTTTTTCCATCTTAACGCCTCGCTTCAACTTAATTTATCGCGAAATGAATGATTTTACAAGATTAAATGAAAGAAAAAAATTTCTTTTCATCTATTTATGTAAGACTAGTCTAATTTTCAGCATATTTAGGTGGCGAACATTTTCTTTAAGGAAGAGCCGGAAAATGCTATAATTTAGAAGATTGATAAAAGAAAGGATGTTGTTAATGTCATCCAAGACGGAATTATTGAACGGGATGAACCCTCGTCAAAAAGAAGCGGTTCTTCACACGGAAGGGCCATTACTATTGATGGCTGGCGCAGGAAGTGGAAAAACGCGAGTGTTGACCCATCGGATTGCGTATTTAATTGAAGAAAAAGAAGTAAATCCATGGAACATCCTTGCGATTACTTTTACCAACAAAGCAGCCAAAGAGATGAAAGAACGGGTCAATAAAATTTTAGAACACGGAGGAGAAGATGTCTGGGTCTCGACTTTTCACTCAATGTGTGTGCGTATTTTAAGAAGAGATGTCGATTTTATCGGCTACAATCGTAATTTTACGATCATCGATTCGTCAGAACAGCTTTCACTGATGAAACGTATTTTAAAGGAATTGAATATCGATCCTAAAAAGTATGATCCAAGAAGTATCCTTGGGACCGTATCACAAGCCAAAAATAGTCTGCAAACGCCACAAGACTTTGCAAAAATGCAAGGAAGTTATTATGAAGAAATCGCAGCAAAGTGTTATGCGGCTTACCAAAAAGAACTACAATACAATCAATGTATGGACTTTGATGATTTGATCATGAATACGATCCGATTGTTTGAAGAACATCCAGATTCATTGACTTATTACCAAAATAAATTCCATTATATCCATGTCGATGAATACCAAGATACGAACCATGCCCAATATACATTAGTGAATCTACTAGCGAAAAGATTCCGAAACTTATGTGTTGTAGGTGATGCGGATCAAAGTATTTACGGTTGGCGTGGAGCAGATATGCAAAACATCTTGGATTTTGAGAAAGACTATCCAGATGCGAGTGTTATTTTGTTAGAACAAAACTATCGCTCTACAAAGAATATTTTAAGTGCAGCGAATCAAGTCATCGAAAATAACAGTAACCGTAAACCAAAGAATCTTTGGACAGAAAATCGTGAAGGAAATAAAATCACTTACTATCGTGCAGATAATGAAAGAGATGAAACACGATTCATCATTGACCGTATGCAAGAAGAAATAAGAGAAAATCAACGAGATTATGGTGATTTTGCAATTTTATATCGAACGAATGCCCAATCCCGTGTAATGGAAGAAACGCTTCTCAAAGCCAATATCCCTTATAAGATGGTCGGAGGGCATAAGTTCTATGACCGAAAAGAAATCAAAGATATTTTAGCGTATTTGAATGTGATTGCCAATCCGCAAGATTCCATCAGTTTTGAACGAATCGTGAATTCGCCTAAACGAGGAATCGGACCAGGTTCGATCGAGAAACTAAGAAATTTTGCGACGATGCACCAGTGGCCACTGCTAGAAGCGGCTCAAAATGTTGATTTAGCCAATATTAGCGGCAAAGCAGGACAGCAATTGGGCGCATTCGGTGAAATGATCAGTGAAGTGACGCAAATGTTGCCTTATCTGACAGTAACTGAATTGACGAAAGAAATCCTAGAGCGCAGCGGGTATCTAGAAGATTTAAAGATCCAAAATACGTTAGAATCGCAAGCAAGATTAGAAAACTTGGAAGAATTCTTAACCGTTACACAAGAGTTTGACAAACAGTTTGAAAAACAAAATGAAGAAGATGCTGACGCACCAGATGAAAAGCTGACCGTCTTCTTAAATGATCTAGCCTTAGTGTCAGATATCGATAACTTAGAAGAAGAAACTACCCAAGTTACCTTGATGACACTACATGCAGCTAAAGGCCTAGAATTTCCAGTAGTCTTTTTGATTGGTCTAGAAGAAGGGGTCTTCCCCCTATCAAGAGCACTAATGGAAGAAAGTGAACTTGAAGAAGAGCGCCGACTTGCGTATGTTGGAATCACTAGGGCAGAAGAATCACTGTACCTAACAAATGCCTTCTCAAGGACTTTATATGGTAGAACACAGTATAACCGCCCTTCTCGTTTTGTCGAAGAAATCGATCAAGAGTTATTGGACATTCAAGGAATGCGGCCTACACCGAAAAAAAGCACACCTTTTGCATCAAAAGCAGCTACGCCAATCTACAAGCAGCCTGCTACAACAGTCGTGTCATCAAAAGCAACTACAGGCGGAGAAAGTAATGATTGGAAAGCAGGAGATAAGGTGAAACATAAAAAATGGGGAGCTGGCACAGTCGTAAGAGTGAGCGGTACTGCAAAGGATCTAGAACTAGACGTGGCATTTCCTAGTCAAGGAGTCAAACGATTATTAGCTGCTTTTGCACCAATTGAAAAAGCTTGAGTGGAGGAAAGAAAATGGAACACGAAATGACGATAGACGAAGCCGCTAAAAGAGCGGAGGAGTTGAGAACCCAATTAAGTCAGTGGTCTAAACAGTATTATGTCGAAGATAAACCAACAGTCGAAGATTACGTGTATGACAAAGCATATGCGCAATTAGTGGCAATTGAAGAACAGTATCCCGATTTGATCACATCAGATTCTCCTACGCAACGCGTAGGAGGGAAGGTCCTTACAGGATTCGAAAAAGTCACTCACGATATTCCATTGTATAGTTTGAACGATGTATTTAGTAAAGAAGAACTCTTTGCTTTTGATCAGCGTGTCCAAAAAGCGATTGGGCATCCAGTTGATTATTGTTGTGAATTGAAGATCGATGGGCTGTCTGTTTCTTTGCGCTATGAAAATGGTGAATTTGTCAGAGGTGCTACACGAGGAGATGGAACTGTCGGCGAGAACATCACTGAAAATCTGAAGACAGTGCGATCCGTACCTTTGGAACTAAAAAATCAGATCAGTATCGAAGTCCGTGGCGAATGCTTTATGCCGAAAAAGTCATTTATTCAATTGAACAAATCGAGGGAAGTTGAAGGGCAAGATATCTTTGCAAATCCACGTAATGCAGCTGCAGGTTCTTTGCGACAGCTTGATTCTAAAATAACAGCTAAAAGAAATCTGGATACCTTTTTGTACACAGTAGCAGATTTTGGTCCAATGAAAGCAAAGACCCAGTATGAAGCGCTAGAAGAATTAGACAAAATCGGCTTCCACATCAATCAGGAAAAACGCTTGTGCCATTCGATTGAGGATGTATGGTCATTTATCGAAGAATACCATGAAAAACGGGTAGATCTTCCTTATGAGATCGATGGTATCGTCATCAAAGTCAACGATTTTGCTTTGCAAGATCAATTAGGATTTACTGTAAAAGCACCGCGTTGGGCCGCAGCGTACAAATTTCCACCTGAAGAGGTAGAAACCAAAATCGAAGCAATCGAATGGACAGTAGGACGCACCGGCGTTGTCACACCTACTGCGATCATGACTCCTGTCCGTGTGGCTGGTACGACAGTCAGTCGAGCAAGTCTGCACAATGGCGATTACATCAAAATGAAGGACATCCGCTTGAACGATACCGTTCAAATCTACAAAGCTGGCGATATTATTCCAGAAGTCGCTCAGGTAGTATTTGAGAAGCGACCAGATGACAGTGAAGAGTATCCGTTACCATCACATTGTCCAGTCTGTCAAAGTGAGCTCGTGCATTTAGATGAAGAAGTCGCTTTGCGGTGTATCAATCCGAAATGTCCGGCTCAAATAAAAGAAGGACTCAATCATTTTGTCTCTCGTAATGCAATGAATATCGATGGACTAGGACCAAGAGTTTTAGCACAAATGTACGACAAAAAATTGGTGTCTGATGTAGCTGATCTCTATAACTTGACCGAAGAACAATTATTGACTTTGGATAAAATCAAAGAAAAATCCGCAAACAATATTTTAACTGCAATCGACAACAGTAAAGAAAATTCAGTGGAACGCTTGATCTTTGGGCTAGGAATCCGTCATGTAGGCGCAAAAGCTGCAAAAATCTTAGCAGAACATTTCGGTGATTTGGAGAGCTTGAGCAAAAGCGATTTTGAAACGATCATTTCTTTAGATACGATTGGTGATATCATCGCAGACAGCGTAGTTACCTACTTTAGTAATGAAGAGGTCCATGATCTATTAGCTGAACTGAAACAAGCGGGAGTCAATTTTGACTACAAAGGGATTCGTCCAGCACAAATCACAACGATCGATTCACCATTTAAAGACAAAACAGTTGTGTTAACTGGTAAACTGACGCGATTCACTCGAGAAGAAGCAAAAGAGACGATCGAGAATCTAGGCGGAAAAGTAACCGGAAGTGTCTCGAAAAAAACAGATATCGTCGTGGCTGGTGAAGAGGCTGGAAGCAAACTGACGAAAGCACAAGAATTAGGGATCGACGTTTGGACAGAAGAAGAAATGGCAGAGGCGTTATCTGAAAGTCGGACAAATCCAGAGTGAAGTCCAACTTTTTTCAGATAAATTTCAAGAAACAATTTCAGATAACAAACTCTTATGTTAAAATAGAGAGCAAAGTTTTTAACTCGTGTAGAAAGAAGGGGTAGTATGGCGATCAGTGAAGAACAAGTGAAACACGTTGCCAAATTAGCAAAACTTGCGTTCGCAGATGAAGAACTTGCAAGTTTTACCGACCAATTAGGAAAAATCATTGATATGGTGGAATTGCTAGAAGAAGTAGACACTGAAGGTGTTCCATTTACATCAAATGTGGTTGAAACTGTAAACGTTATGCGTCAAGACCGAGCAAATTCAGGTTGGAATCGCGACGAATTAATGAGAAATGTACCAGAAAAAGAAGATGGCTTTATTAAAGTGCCAGCAATTATTGAAAATGGGGAGGCTGGCGCATAATGACAAAATTGTATGAGCACTCTTTAGAAGAATTGCATGCAATGCTTGTATCTAAAGAAATCACTGCACAAGATCTAACAAAAGCAACATTTGACCGTATCAAAGAAACAGAACCAGAAATCGATGCGTTCATTACCTTGAATGAAGAAAAAGCAATGGCGATTGCCAAAGCGCTTGATGAAAAAGGAATCGATGAAAGTAACGTATTAGCAGGTATTCCGATCGGTATCAAAGACAATATCGTTACAAAAGACCTATTGACTACGGCTGCTTCAAAAATCTTATTCAATTTCGATCCAATCTATGATGCCACAGTAATGGATAAAGTTTACCAAGCAGACATGATCCCAGTCGGCAAATTGAACATGGATGAATTTGCTATGGGCGGTAGTACAGAAACATCTTACTTCAAGAAAACGAAAAATGCATGGGATCACACAAAAGTTCCTGGTGGATCATCAGGTGGCTCAGCTGCGGCTGTAGCAGCTGGTCAAATCCCAGTTTCTTTAGGTAGTGACACTGGCGGAAGTATTCGCCAACCTGCATCATTTAACGGAATCGTCGGGATGAAACCAACATATGGACGTGTTTCCCGTTTTGGTTTGATTGCCTTCGCATCTTCTCTTGACCAAATCGGACCAATGACCCGTACAGTCAAAGACAATGCGTTAGCTTTGACAGCTATCAGTGGGTATGACGAAAAAGATGGTACTTCATCAGGTGTGTCTGTGCCTAACTTCGCAGAGGGATTGACAGGTGACATCAAAGGCATGAAGATCGCATTACCTAAAGAATATCTTGGTGAAGGTGTTGCTCCTGGTGTGAAAGAAGCAATCCTTAAAGCAGCGGATACGTTCCGTTCCCTAGGTGCAACGGTTGAAGAAGTCAGCTTACCACATTCAAAATATGGTGTAGCTGTGTATTATATCATCGCTTCATCAGAAGCAAGCTCAAACTTGCAACGTTTTGACGGTATCCGCTATGGCTATCGTTCAGAAAATGTAAAAAATCTTGAAGATGTATATGTAAACTCACGTACAGAAGGATTCGGTGAAGAAGTTAAACGTCGTATCATGTTAGGAACATTCTCATTGAGTGCAGGTTATTATGACGCTTACTTCAAGAAAGCCGGACAAGTCCGCACGTTGATCAAACAAGACTTCGAGAAAGTTTTTGCTGACTATGACTTGATCATCGGCCCAGCTTCACCAACCGTAGCTTTCGGAATCGGTGAAAATATCAATGATCCGATCATGATGTATATGAGTGATATCTTGACTATCCCAGTCAATTTGGCAGGTCTTCCAGGAATGTCAGTTCCTGCAGGATTATCTGAAAACATGCCAGTTGGTTTACAGATCATCGGGAACTATTTTGATGAAAAAACAATGTATCAAGCAGCATATGCTTTTGAACAAGCAACAGAATTCAAAAATCAAAAACCAACAATCTTAGGAGGGAAAGACTAATGAATTTTGAAACAGTCATCGGGCTTGAAGTCCACGTTGAGTTGAAGACAAACTCAAAAATCTTCTCTCCAGCACCAGCTCACTTCGGCGCTGAACCAAACAGTAATACAAATGTGATCGACTGGGGGTATCCTGGGGTATTGCCAGTCATGAATAAAGCTGCGTTAGAATTTGGGATGAAAGCAGCGCTTGCATTAAACTGTGAAATCTCAAAAGATACTCATTTTGACCGTAAAAACTATTTCTATCCAGACAATCCCAAAGCGTACCAAATTTCTCAATTTGATCAACCAATTGGACATGATGGCTGGATCGAAATCGAAGTAGAAGGCAAGAAAAAGAAAATCCGTATCGAACGTGTCCATCTAGAAGAAGATGCAGGAAAAAATATGCATGGAATCGGTGGGTACTCCTATGTTGACTTGAACCGTCAAGGAACGCCACTGATCGAAATCGTTTCTGAAGCAGACATGCGCTCACCTGAAGAAGCTTATGCTTATTTAGAAGCACTACGTTCAATCATCCAATTTACTGAAGTCAGTGATGTGAAGATGGAAGAAGGGTCAATGCGTTGTGATGCCAATATTTCTTTACGCCCATATGGTCAAGAAGAATTTGGTACAAAAGCAGAATTGAAAAACTTGAACTCTCTTTCTTTTGTTAAAAAAGGACTAGCGTTTGAAGAAAAACGTCAAGCAAAAGTCTTATTATCAGGCGGCGAGATCCAACAAGAAACACGCCGTTTTGATGAAACAACAAACAAAACGATTTTGATGCGTGTCAAAGAAGGATCAAGTGACTACCGTTACTTCCCAGAACCTGATATTCCAAAATTCGTGATCGATGATGAATGGATCCAAAAAGTGAAAGCAAGCCTACCAGAAATGCCAGCTTCTCGTCGCCAACGATATATCCAAGAGTTAGGATTACCTGAATATGATGCGATGGTCTTGACTTTATCAAAAGAAATGTCAGATTTCTTTGAAGAAACATTAGCAAATGGCGCAGATGCAAAACAAGCTTCTAACTGGTTGATGGGAGAAGTTTCTGCATACTTGAATAGTGAAAAACTTGAATTGGCCCAAACAAAATTAACACCTGAAAATCTTTCAGGGATGATCCGCTTGATCGCTGATGGCACAATCAGTTCAAAAATCGCGAAAAAAGTCTTCCGCGAGTTGATCACGGATGGTGGAGATGCACAAGAAGTAGTTGAGAAAAATGGTTGGGTACAACTATCTGATCCAGCAAAACTTTTGCCGATCATCAATGAAATTTTAGACAACAATCAACAATCCGTTGATGACTTTAAAAATGGGAAAGACCGCGCAGTTGGATTTTTAGTTGGACAAATTATGAAAGCAACGAAAGGACAAGCTAATCCTGGTATTGTCAATAAATTGCTTAAAGAAGAATTAGCAAAACGCTAGAGGTAAATGATGAAAAAAGCTCGAGTGATTTATAATCCCACCTCTGGAAAAGAACTATTGAAAAAAAATCTAGCCGATATCCTCCAAGCTTTGGAGGAGTCTGGCTATGAAGCAAGTGCATATGCCACGACACCAGAAGAAAACTCAGCGAAAAATGAAGCGACAAGAGCAGCAAAGGCAGGTTTTGACCTGATCGTAGCAGCAGGCGGCGACGGAACGATCAATGAAGTTGTAAATGGTATTGCATCACTGGCGCAACGACCAAAAATGGCCATTATTCCTGCTGGTACAACAAATGACTACGCACGGGCATTAAAAATTCCGCGTGACAACATCAAAGCAGCGGCTGAGGTAATCAAAAAGAATCAAACGGTTAAAATGGATATCGGTCATACAGATGACAGCTATTTTATCAATATTGCTGCCGGAGGTTATCTGACAGAACTAACCTATGAAGTTCCTTCAGAACTGAAAAGTATCTTCGGCTATCTTGCTTACCTTGCCAAAGGCGCAGAAATGCTGCCGAGAGTAAAACCAATCAAGATGCGCCTGAAGTATGACGAAGGAGAATATATTGGCAATGCCTCGATGTTCTTCCTTGGTTTAACGAACTCTGTAGGTGGTTTTGAAAAAATTTCTCCAGATGCCAAATTAGATGATGGTAAATTTTCATTGATCATCGTCAAAACAGCCAACATTTTTGAGATCCTGCATATCGCTGCGTTGATGTTGAATGGTGGACGCCATGTAGACGATCCACGTGTCATTTACACAAAGACTAGCAGTCTGTTTGTGGAAACCGAAGATGACGTCAATCGTCCTGTGATGATCAACTTAGATGGCGAATACGGCGGTAATGCGCCAATGCACTTCCAGAATCTACACCAACACATCGAATTTTACGCAAATACTGATCAGATCCCAGATGAAGCGATCACTGGAACGGATGAAGAAGTATTAGATGAAGTAGGAAAAGAATTCGTCAAAGAAGTGGAACGCTTAACTGATGAAGACATTGACGGCGATGGCAAAATCGCGGATAATGAAAAATAGTTCAAAAGAGGGAAAAGAAGTAATCAGTTTGATAAAATAAGCCGGATCATCCCGAAAATAGCTTGCGATATTTTCGAGATGATCCGGCTTATTTCTGAAAAAAGTACGATTGATCTTACTTAAATATGATGAAATACACGAATACTTGGGATAATACCTCTTTATTGTGAAAAATCAACAAAACTGTGGTATGTTAATATCAATAAGGTAGAAAGTACGATTTCGTTGTCGAGAAACGAATCAACAATGAGACTGGGACAGAAGTGGTTAACTCCGAGAAATAAGAAATTAACGAAAATTGCTTTTCAAAATTTTGTGAATTTCGGCTTATTTAAGAAGGAGTTGCTTCTGCTCCCACCGTTTATTCGTTTTTAAAGAGTGAGACAAAAGTGTTTCTTACTTTTGTCCCACGCTCATTTCTTTCTACTTAGGACTAAAGATTTTTGTCACGACCTGAACGCATGTTTCAGAGACTAATGACTTGAACAGAAGATAAAGACAGCGTATGAAAGCTATTTTATACTGTGTCTTCTTAATTTAAAGCTGTACAAGCACTGTACCTCATAAAGGAGTTAATCATGAAAGAACAAACTGTTAAAAAAAATGAACGTTACACCGTTGACATCATTGATTTAAGTTACGAAGGATTGGGTGTAGCCAAAGTAGATGGGTATCCACTTTTTATTGAAAACGCACTTCCTGGCGAACAAGTAGAGATCCTTGTAGTAAAAACTGGAAATAAATTCGGTTATGCAAAGGTAATGAATTGGCTAAAAGAATCTTCTGATCGTCAACCTTTAGAAGATAACCGATTGTTGCGCACGGGAATTGCTCCGTTAGCGCATTTAAAGTATGAACAACAACTTCAATTCAAACAAAAGCAAATCCAAAATGTAATGACTAAAATTGCCAAAATGCCAGAAGTAGAGATTTTACCGACAATTGGTATGGAAAATCCAGTCGCTTATCGAAATAAAGCCCAAATCCCAGTAAGAAGAATCGATGGACGTTTAGCAACAGGTTTCTATAAAAAGAATAGCCATGAACTTATTGAAATCGATGATTTTTACATCCAAGACCCTGCAATCGACCAAGCAATCATTGCGGTGCGAGAAATATTGCAACGTTTCCAAGTACGAGGCTACAATGAAGCAAAAAATGAAGGTCAAATCCGTCATATCATCATCCGAAGAGGACATTATTCTCATGAGATGATGGTTGTACTTGTGACACGCAAAGAAAAATTCTTTAAAGGAAAAGAAATTGCAGAGGTGATCCATGAAGAATTACCAGAAGTTGTTTCAGTGATCCAAAATATCAATGAAGAGAAAACGAATGTTATTTTGGGAGATAAAGAAAAAGTTTTATATGGTAGAAGTTATATTGAAGACCAGCTACTAGGAAAAACGTACCGTATCTCTTCAAAATCATTTTATCAAGTAAATACAGAGCAGACTGAGAAATTGTACCAGAATGCTATTGATTTTGCAGACTTGAATGAACAAGATGTAGTCGTGGATGCTTACTCAGGAATCGGTACGATCGGTTTATCTTTAGCAGACCGTGTGAAAAAAGTCTATGGTATGGAAATGATCCCTGAAGCAATCGAAGACGCTCAGTTCAATGCGTTGACCAATAAAGTTGAAAACGCACATTATGAAGTCGGTAAGGCAGAAACTGTCATGAAAAAATGGCAAGACAAAGGGATTACTCCGTCTGTCATTGTTGTTGACCCACCAAGAAAAGGATTAGATGGCCGTTTTATCGAATCAGCAATTGCGATGGAACCAGAAAAAATCGTTTATATTTCATGCAACCCAGCAACCTTTGCAAGAGACGCAAAACTATTTGCTGATGCAGGCTACCAAGTTGAGAAAATCCAACCAGTCGATCTATTCCCACAAACGTATCACGTGGAATTAGTCGCCTTACTAACACGTAAAGCTTAATACGAACACAGCGAAGCAATTCAGAGTAAGAACTGGATTGCTTTTTTGGATTTTAGGTAGAAATTACTGATTTTTAGTGTGCTAGAGTGGATTGATCAGTATTTTGTATACAAGAAAATACTTAGAAAAAAGTCTTGTGTTTAGAGCAAAAATCGAAACAAAGCTTAAGCGAGAAATAATTGGGCACTTCGACAATTAGCCTTGTACTTAGTAGATTTAAGTGGCGTTGAGGATAGGATATGATTGTGCACTTACTCTTTCTACACATCGATCGAATGACATTTTTTTTATTTGAAAAATTATAGTTGACAGTCTATGGGATATTGCCTATGCTTAAAAGTAAGTTTAGTAAACAGTAAACAGACGAGGTGCGAGTATGGCAAGTATGAGAGATATTGCAAAGCTAGCGGGAGTCTCCGTAGCAAGTGTTTCCAGAATCCTAAATAATGATGAGACGTTTAGTATCAATGAGAACACCAGAAGACGGGTCATTGAGATCGCGAATCAGTTGAATTACTCTAAGGAGAAAAATCAAATAAGTTCACGTGAAGTTGGAGACAAAAATACGATTGCTATCATCACTCGACATGATAGTGCATCAGAAGGAAATGATCCTTACTTTAGGATGATTCGTACCGGTATCGAAAAAGAAGCTGCAAAATGGCGATTAAAAACGATTCGCGTCTTTTCAATGCGTGAATCAAACAAAGACTTGGGCCAATTGGCTAAGTATGGTGCGGTAATTATCATTGGCGAAATGACAGCTGAGGCCTTAGCGGAAATCAGTCAGCACAATGATAAACTCATTTTGGTAGATAATTACAGTGAAGAACTATTGTATGATTCTATCCAAACTGATTTTCCACAAAAGACACATCAAATTTTGGATATTTTGCAGGCTAAAGGACACGAAAATATTGCTTTTATCGGTGGAGTAGCTAGTCGAGTGACGATCTCTGGAGAAGTTGTTTATGACGAGCAAGAAATCCGGGCGGAAAATTATAAGAAATGGATGCTTCTGAATAAATTGGATAAGTATATCCAAGTGTTGCAAGGAAAATGGTCTCCTGAAACTGGTTTAAATTTTGGGAAAAAAATCGCACGGATGAACCCGCGGCCAACAGCGATTATTGTGGCTAGTGACCCCATGGCAGTTGGTGTGTATAAGGCGCTCACTGAAGAAGGGTTGTCGATACCTAAAGATATCTCTGTAGTCAGCTTTGATGATATTGAGATGGCACAGTTTATGACACCAGCTCTATCCTCGGTAAAAATGAAAGCAGCGGAGATGGGACAAATGAGCGTGGAATTGGCTAAAAATAAGATTCTTGGTATTCGTACTATGCCAGTTAGAGTTATTTGTGGCAGTGAGTTGATTATTAGAGAATCCATTGGAGAGAGAAAAGATTAGTCAAATGACTGATCTTTTTTTATTTAGGGGTTGTGTAAACATTAACTAAACAGATATACTGATTTCAGTAAACGTTTACAATTAAAAAATAAAGGAGAACAAGTATGAAGTTTATTGATAAATTAGCCGAAAAGATGGTGCCATTTGCTCAGATAATTGCCAATAATAAGTATTTATTAAGTCTTCGAGATGGGTTTATGGTTGCTTTTCCTGCAACGATGTTTGCATCAATTATGATTATTATTCAAAATCTTCCCGCTACTTTTGGACTCTCTGAGAAACTCCCAGAAGGATTCATGACTTTCTTAAATGACTTTTTTGGACCAATTGGGAATGCAACGATGAGTATCACAGCAATTTTTGTCGTTTTTGGTATTGGGTATCAACTTGCTGGTAAATACGGACAGCCCAAATTATTTGCCGGAGCAATCTCTCTATCTTCCTTTTTGATGCTTTTGCCTTATGGCTCTTCGGATGAAATGGGTACTGTGATTCCTTTGTCCAAATTGGGGGCAGAAGGAATGTTTGTTGGTATTATCACGGCTATTATTGCAACCCAGATCTACTGTAAAATCAGTGCCTCAGGGTCAACCATCAAGATGCCAGACTCTGTACCACCGATGATCGCCGAATCTTTTATGGCAATCATTCCTGGTGCTGCACCTCTGTTTCTTTTTAACTTGATTCGCTATTTATTTACCTTTACTTCTTGGGGAAATGCGGTTGACTTTGTCTATGAAATTTTACAAAAACCATTGATGGGCTTAGGCGGGACCTTGCCAGCTGTTTTACTTGCTGTATTGTTCACTCAATTTTTCTGGTGGTTTGGGATCCATGGTACTATTGTTGTCAACGCCGTAATCGATCCAATTATGAATGCTTTGGCAATTGAAAACTACGAAGCGTACAAAGCTGGAGCTGAACAGCTACCACACATCATCAATACGACTTTTATGGGTGTTTTTGTGAATCAAGGTATGCAACTGGGAATCTCGATTACGATGGCTTTCTTTATCGCACGCTCGATTCGGATGAAAAAACTGATGAGGACAGTTGTCGCACCATCTGTGTTCAACGTTTCTGAGCCAATGACTTTTGGACTACCCATTGTTTTGAATCCAATTGCTTTTGTGCCGTGGATTTTAGCACCATTAGTCAGTACCGTTATTTCTTATTTTGCGATTGCTAGCGGATTGGTTCCACGCCCTATAGGAGCAACTGTTGTATGGACAACACCTGTTTTCTTATCTGGTTGGCTTGGGACTGGATCGATTGCCGGCGCGATTTTACAATTAGTAACCGTGGTAGTAATGACACTGATTTGGGTACCGTTTTTAATTGTGATGGACCGTGGTTACTTGAAAGATGAAATTGCATCACATGATTAAACAGCCTTATTGTTGAGCAATGAAGCTAAAGTTAACATGGGTGAAAATAACGTTGCAAAGCAAACTCAGAAAGGACTTAACATGAGAACTGATACATTGACCTGTAGTTACCAAATGGATACAACATCTTCGACTTTTTTCAGTATTCTACTTGGTGAACAAGAAAAATTCTTTTTGGCAAAACACTTGACCACATCCTTTGGAGAAGGGTGTCAAATCGAAACCATGATTCAAACTAAATCAGCGCCACAGTTGGTTCCAGCAGTGATGACTGTCAAAAAAATCACAGCCGATGAACTTTGGATAAACACTGTTCATGAAGAAGGCGTCATTGATCAACGTTACCAAGTGACGAGTCAGAAAAATGGCAAGCTGCAGGTCACGTACTCGGAGCAAAGCCATTTCGCTCGGCAACGGACTGCATACAGTTTTATGCTAGTCGCGCTTTTTTACAAATTCTTTTTTAATCGTGGCGTCAAGAAAAGAATGCGTTATCTCGAAGAGCTGTGCCAAAAAGTAGAAACAAGAAAATAGGAAAATTTGAGGAAGAACAATGATAGAAATTATTAACGACACCTTATTTCATTTATATAATGAAAAAATTAGTTATGTGATGTCGATTTTACCGAATCAGCAATTAGGACATGTGTACTTTGGTCCATCGCTAGGAAAACTTGCTTCCTTTGATCAAAGTTATCTAGTCAAGAAAGAAAATAAATCAGCGGGTACAGTGAAATTTTTTGAAACGGACAATTTGTTTACATTGGCAGACCGTTTTCAGGAACTGCCAGTCTATGGAACCTCTGATTTTCGGGAAGGTGCGGTATCGATCTTTGAGGAAGCGACACCTTTATATGTGGATTTTAAATTTATACAAGCCCATTGTTTTCAAGGGAAAGAACGTGATCTCGCCCAGCCAGCTAGTTTTGCGAAGACTGATGAAAGCCAAAGCATTGTTTTCGAATTAGCCGATACGGAACGGAATTTGAAAATGCACATCACCTATACTATTTTCAACGGGCTAGGCACGATTACTAGAAAGCAAAAAATAATTAATTTAGACGCCAAGCCACGAAAATTAGAACGCTTACTAAGTGGTGTGCTTGAGTTGAGAAATCAAGATTTTGAGTTGCTCCATTTATCCGGTGCTTGGTTAAAAGAGCGTCATATAAAGTCCACACCCCTTACTCAGGGGACAATCAGTGTTGGCTCGTTAAAAGGGGCTTCTAGCCATCAACATAATCCTTTTGTGGCATTGAAAGAGAAATGTGCTACCAATGATGTGGGGCGAGTTTATGGTGCTAATCTGATTTATTCAGGAAATTTTTTGGCGCAAGTAGAAATGGATGAATGGGACAATGTTCGTTTGATGTTGGGGATTCATCCTGAGCAATTCACTTGGACCCTTGACCAAGGAGCATATTTTGAAGCACCTGAATGTCTTTTTACGTTTACCGAAAATGGACTGAATGGTTTGAGCCAAGAATCTGCTCGATTTGTCGAAAAACATGTGATTTCACCTTACTGGCAAAAGCGTGACCGACCAATCGTCTTCAATAATTGGGAAGCAACTTATTTTGATTTTGATGAAGAAAAATTACTGGCCTTAGCAAAAGAAAGCCATTCTCTAGGAATGGAATGTTTTGTTCTAGACGATGGCTGGTTTGGAAAAAGAAACGATGATCGTAGTTCTTTAGGAGATTGGATAGCTGATCCGCTAAAATTTCCTCAAGGCATTGGTCGATTTGCTGAAAAAATCCATGACATCGGGATGCAGTTGGGAATCTGGTTTGAACCAGAGATGGTCTCACCTGATAGTCAGTTATATCAAGCGCATCCAGAGTGGGTAGTCAAGCATCATTATGAACGAATTTCAGTAGGGCGTGGTCAATATGTGTTGGATTTTGCTAATCCGGCAGTTGTTGATGGGATTTTTCACGCAATGAAAAAAATCATTGCTGAAACAAAATTAGACTATATCAAATGGGATATGAATCGGAATATCACCGAAGCATATTCACCATATTTAGCTGAACAAGGGATTGCTCAGACTGAATTTTATCATCGTTATATCTTGGGAGTGTATGCACTGTATCAAAAAATATTAGCTGAGTTTCCTACGCTTTTGATTGAAGGTTGTGCAGGTGGCGGTGGAAGGTATGACTTGGGAATCCTATTTTATAGTCCTCAGATTTGGCCGAGTGATGATAGTGACGCCGTGGAACGTTTGTCGATTCAGACTGGAACTCTGCTGGGATATCCGCTTTCTTCCTTTAGCAATCACGTTTCTGCTACTCCTAACCATCAAGTTGGGCGAATCACATCACTAACATTTCGACAAAACGTTGCGATGTTTGGACCTTTAGGATATGAATTGGATCTATTCAATCTAACTTCTGAAGAAAAGCAAGCGATTCAGACTCAGATTGCTTTTTATAAACAACATCGACAATTATTGACATTTGGTATTTTTTATCAAGTACAGCCGATAGGACAAGGGAATGAAGTTGCTTGGGCAGTTTATGATCCGCAACAAGAGAAAGCATTGATTGGCTTTTTTAGAGTTTTAGCACAAGCAAATCCAACAGCTGAAGCTTTTTTACCGCTCAGATTCATCGACCCAACTCAAGTATATCAGGCGAATGATGAAAAGGTTTCTGGCCAAATTTTGAAACAGATTGGGCTACGCAAGCCATATCAGTTTAATGGGGTCAATCCTGGGACTGCTCAAGTAACCGGTGATTTCCAATCCTATGTGTATCATCTACAATTAGCTGAAAAAAAGGAGCAGACGGATGATGAATAAATTTTTTGACCAACACTTTATGCATGGTGGAGATTATAATCCAGATCAATGGTTGGACTATCCTGAAATTTTAAAAAATGATTTGGACTACATGCAGCAAGCACATATTAATACTGTGACTTTAGGTGTTTTTGCTTGGAGTGCTCTAGAGCCAGAAGAAGGTGTCTATCGGTTTGAGTGGTTGGATGAAATTTTCGATCAAATTCAAGCGATTGGCGGTAAGGTCATTTTGGCAACACCAAGTGGTGGACGACCTCAATGGTTGAGCCAAAAATATCCTGAAGTGAATCGAACCAATGCCCAAGGACAAAAACACACGCATGGTTTTCGCCACAATCATTGCTACTCCTCACCAATCTATCGGAAAAAGGTTCATCAAATCAATGAACAGTTGGCAAAACGCTATGGATCACATCCCGCGTTAGCAATGTGGCACATTTCCAATGAATATTCTGGAGAATGTTTTTGTGGCTATTGTCAGGAAAATTGGCGCAAATGGTTGCAAAAAAAATATGGCGACTTAGCAACGTTGAACCATGCATGGTGGATGAGTTTTTGGGGGAATAACTACTCGGATTGGTCACAAGTCTTACCACCTTCGCCATTAGGTGAACATAAAGTACATGGAATGGACCTCGATTGGAAGCGATTTGTTACCGATATGACTATTGATTTTTATTTGCATGAATGTGAGCCGATCCGTGAGCAAACTCCGGATATCCCGATAACAACTAATTTTATGGCAGAAGGACATGCTACACAAGATTTTATTCCATTAGAAGGTATTGATTACAGTAAATTTGCTCGGTATGTAGACATCGTAAGCTGGGATAGTTATCCTGATTGGAATAACGATTTTGAGACATTAGCTGCTACAGCAATGAAATCGGCTTATGTTCATGATCAATATTGGTCATTGAAGAAACAACCTTTCTTAATCATGGAATGCACGCCAAGCTTTGTCAATTGGCATCAATTCAATAAAGCGAAGAAGCCTGGTGTTCACCAACTGAGTGGGATGCAACAACTTGCTCACGGCTCTGATAGTACGCTGTATTTTCAATGGCGCCAATCTCGTGGAAATTCAGAAAAATTTCATGGAGCCGTGGTGGGACATGATAATTCTGTGAAGAACCGTGTTTTCAAAGAGGTTGCTGATTACGGAGCACGTTTGGAAAAAATTGGAGAAATTCAAGGAACGACAAGAAAAAAGAAGGTTGCGCTTCTCTTTGACTGGGAAAGCAATTGGGCATTGAAACGCGGTGGCGGCTTTGGACGACCAACTAGACGCTACCCTCAGACATTGCAAGAACATTATCGCTATTTCTGGGAACAAGACATTCCTGTCGATATCTTAACTCCTGACCAAGATTTTTCCGAATATTCATTGGTCGTCGCTCCAATGCTTTATATGATGACAAGTGCAACAATGGAAAAACTCAACAAATATGTGGCAACTGGTGGTACGCTAGTTTCTAGTTACTTTACTGGTATGGTCAATGAAAATGATCTGTTATATCTTGGTGGAGTGCCACAGCCGCTAAAGGAGCTTTGGGGGATAGAAGTATTAGAGTTAGACACTCTTTATCCAGAGGAACATAATCAAATCAGCTATCAAGATGG